>JAAYDW010000077.1 GCA_012729055.1 Deltaproteobacteria bacterium | reverse complement strand
TTTGAATTTTAAGACAGCCGGCAAAAAATTTTTTCCGATCGCCGCGGCGGCTCTGCTGGCAGCGCTCGCTTGTGCCGGAGGATCCCTTGCCGCCTCGTTTACCGATGAAACGGGCCGTACGGTCGGCCTTTCTCCGGCGCCGCAGCGGATCATTTCCCTGGCGCCGGGCATCACGGAAATCCTGTACGCCCTGGAACTCGACGATCGGATTACCGGCGTAACCACTTTTTGCGACTGGCCGGCGGCGGCGCGCCAAAAGACAAAAATCGGCGGCTTTACGAATCCCTCGATTGAAAAAATCGTCTCGCTCAAGCCGGATCTCATCCTGGCGACCGCCGACGGCAACCGCCGGGAAACAGTCCGGCAGCTCGAAAGGCTCGGCCTGCCCGTTTACGTCATCAATCCGTCAAGCCCCCGGGGCGTCTTGACGAGTATTGCCGGCATCGGCCGAATCACCGGCCGCGCGACACAAGCCGGCAAGCTGGTTTCCGGCCTGCGGGAGCGCCTGGACGCGATTGCCGCGCGGACCGGCGGATTTGAAAAGCCGCGCGTTTTTTTCCAGCTCGGTCTTGAACCGATGATTTCGGCGGGCCGGGGAACGCTGATTCACGAAGTCATCATCGCCGCGGGCGGCATCAATGTCGCCGGCGGTGATCTGGCTCACTATCCCCGCTACAGCGCGGAAGGCATCATCGGCGCGGCGCCGGACATCATCGTTTTCGCGCCGATGGTGAACGATAAAAATTTTAAAGCCGTCCGGGCGTTCTGGCGCAATTTTCCCAACGTCCCGGCGGTGCAGAACAACCGGATTTACCCGATCGACGCCAATCTAATCAACCGGGCGTCGCCGCGCATTTTTGACGCCGTGGAAATCCTGGCGCGCCTGTTCCATCCGGAGCCGGCCGGCAGACAAACCGGGGCGCGCCGCTGAGGAGGTTTTTTTATGATTGAATTTCCCGCCATTCCCCCGATCGACGCCGCTGCAAGGCGCGCGGCCGAAGCCCGACAAAACGCTCTGACCAAACCGGCGCAAAGCCTCGGCCGCCTGGAGGAGCTTGCCGCCGCGCTGGCCGGCATGAAGGCCGATCCGTTTCCCCGCATCTCGCGCAAAGCCGTGATTGTGATGGCCGCCGACCACGGCATCGCGCTCGAGGGCGTGAGCGCCTATCCCGCGGAAGTCACCAGGCAGATGGTGCTGAATTTTCTGTCCGGCGGCGCGGCGATCAATGTCCTGGCGCGCCAGGCAGGCGCGGACGTCTGCGTCGTCGATATCGGCGTCGCCGCCGACTTCGACGCGACCCTTCCGGGACTGCTGCGCCGGAAGGTGGCCGGCGGAACGCGCAGCATGGCCTGCGGCCCCGCCATGACGCGCGCCCAGGCGCAGGCGGCGATTGCCTGCGGCATGGAAGTGCTCGCCGATGTTGCGGCGCAAGGCGTGGATGTGATCGGCACGGGCGACATGGGCATCGGCAACACCACTCCCTCTTCGGCCATCGCCGCCGTCTTGACCGGTCTGCCCGTCGCCGCCGTCACCGGACGCGGCACCGGCATTGACGACGAAGCTCTGGTGCACAAAGTCCGGATTATCGAGCAGGCTCTTGCCGTCAACCGGCCCGATCCCGCGGACGCCCTCGACGTACTTGCCAAAGTCGGCGGTCTCGAAATCGCGGGGCTCGCCGGCGTCATGATCGCCGCTGCGTCGCGCCGGATTCCGGTGGTCGTTGACGGTTTCATTTCGACGGCCGCCGCTCTCATCGCGGTGGGCTTGCTTCCGGACGTCCGCTCCTACCTCATCGCATCGCATCAGTCGGTGGAGATCGGGCATCGCGCCATGCACAAACACCTGGGGCTTACTCCCCTGCTGGATCTGGAAATGCGCCTGGGCGAGGGAACGGGAGCGGCGCTGGCCTTTTCCCTTTTGGAGGCCGCCTGCCGCATTCTTCGGGAAATGGCCACGTTTGACGAAGCAGGCGTAAGCGGTCGGGACGGAAACTGACTTTTTTAAAAACACCGCGCCGGTTACCGGCGGGAAGAAGAGAGGAAATGTCATGCGTTCTTTGCGCATCGCCTTCGGCTTGCTGACGACGCTGCCCGTGGGACTGCCCGAAGACTGGCAGCCCGGCGACAGCGGCCGCGCCGCCTTCTGGTATCCGGTGGTCGGGCTGGTGGTGGGCGGCCTGGTCTGGCTGGCCTGGCTCGGACTGAACCTGATCTTTCCTTCGCTTGTCGCCGCCGTCCTCGCGCTGGCGGTTTGGGTGGGACTTACCGGCGGCCTGCACCTCGACGGTCTGGCCGACTGCTGCGACGGTCTGCCCGCTTCCGTTCCCGTGGAAAGACGCCTCGAAATTCTCAAGGACCCGCATCTGGGAACCTTTGGCGGCGCCGGTCTGGTCCTGGTGCTTTTCGCCAAAGCCGCGGCTCTGGCCGTCCTCGCGCCGGCGCAGGGCATGGGCATTGTCCTTGCGGCCGCCGCGAGCCGCTGGCTGATTCTGCCCGCCGGCCTGCTGCCCCGGGCCCGCCCCGGCGGCATGGGCGCCGATTTTGCCCTGGGCCTCAAACGAAGGGCCTTGATTCTGTCGGCGGTTTTGCCGCTCGGCCTGGCTTTCCTGCTCGGCGGACGCGGCTGGATCGCCCTTCTGGCCGCCCTCGCGGCGGCGGGCGCCCTGGCGTGGCTTGCCTGCGCCCGCCTCAAGGGCGTCACGGGCGACGTTTTCGGACTGCTCGTCGAAGTAACGGAAACGGTCGTTTTGCTTTCTTTGATCGGAGGATGCCGATGAAAACTTTTCCTTTTCGCCTGGGCACAACGTCCTACATCCTACCGGCCGGTATTCTCCCCAATGTCCGTTTCCTCGCCCCGAACGTGCAGGACGTGGAACTGGTTCTCTTCGAGGTTGACGACGGCCCCAACAACCTGCCGACTCAAACGGAAATTGCCGAACTGGCCGAAATCGCGCGCGAGCACGACCTTACGTACACCGTTCACCTGCCGCTGGATTTGCGCCTGGCCGACGACGGCTTGCCGCGTCACGCTTCGCTGGACAAGGCGCGCCGCGTAATCGACCGCACGCGCCCGCTCGATCCCTGGGCGTATGTCCTGCACCTGGACGGGAAGTCCGTCCGCGGCGCGGCGCAGTCCCAAACGCCGGCACGCTGGCTCGACCAGGCCGTCCGCGCGCTTGAGCTCGTCGGCCAATGGGCGGGCGGCCGGGAGCTTCTGGCCGTGGAAAATCTGGAGGGCTATCCGCCTGATTTCTACGAGCCGGTGCTCGCGCGCAGCGCCGCGAGCCGGACGGTCGATGTCGGCCACCTCTGGCTCGACGGCCGCGACCCGGTCGTCTATCTGCAAAAAGCCCTGCCGCGCACGCGCGTGGTGCACCTCCACGGCATCGACGCCCGCGACCACCAGTCGCTCGCGCACGTCCCTCCCGCCGAGCTGTGCGCAGTGCTTTGCGAGCTCGTCCGCTCCGACTACCGCGGCGTGGTGACCGTGGAAGTGTTTGGCCAGAGCGATTTTCTCACCTCGCTTGACGCCATCGCCCGGGCGGCGGACATGCAAAACGAAATTTTTTCCCCTTCGCCCCGAAAGGAGAGACCTCTATGATTCCGGATATCCCGACAAACGGCATGACGCTGATTCTGGGCGGCGCGCGCAGCGGCAAGAGCGCGCTTGCCGAAAAGATCGCGCGCGATTCGGATACATCCGTTCTCTTCGTCGCCACCGCCACGGCCGGCGACGAAGAAATGGCCCTGCGCATCCGCCGCCACCGGGCCTCGCGCCCCGCCGGTTGGCAGACGCTCGAAGCGCCGCTGGACGTCGGCCGCAGCCTCAAAACGGCCGGGGCCGGCGTGGTCATCGTCGACTGCATCACGCTCCTCATCAACAACATTCTGCTTTCCCTGCCTGAAAACGCGCCCGAAGACACCATCATGGAAAAGGTTCGCGCCGAAATGGACGAGCTCATTGCCGCGCAGGCCCGCCTGGGCGGGCGGTGGCTTGTCGTGTCGAACGAAGTGGGCCTGGGCCTCGTTCCGCCCTATCCGCTGGGTCGCCTCTACCGCGACGCGCTCGGCCGCGCAAACCAGATCCTCGCCGCTGCCGCCGCGCGGGTGCTCTTCATGGTCGCGGGACTGCCGTTCACGGTGAAGTAGCGCCTGGAACCTGCAAAATCGATCCCTCCCCCCGGAGCAATTGATTTATTTGCCTTTTGGGTGTAGGGGAAAAATCGTTACAAATTCAACAAACCGACAAAGGAAATTGATACGATGAAACAAAAAGTTACAGTTGTGGGAGCGGGAAACGTCGGCGCCACGGCCGCGCAAAGACTGGCGGAAAAGGAACTGGCCGACGTGGTGCTCGTTGACATCATCGAAGGCGTGCCGCAGGGCAAATCCCTGGACCTGGCCGAAGCCGCGCCGATTGAAAAGCACGACGCGCACCTTGCGGGCGCCAACCGCTACGAAGCGTCCGCCGGTTCCGATCTCGTGATCATCACGGCGGGTATTCCCCGCAAGCCGGGCATGAGCCGCGACGATTTGCTCGCAATCAACCGGGGGATCATGAAAAATGTCGTAAGCGAGGTCGTCCGCTACTCCCCCGACGCCATCCTCATTATCGTCAGCAATCCGCTCGACGCCATGTGCCATGTGGCCCTGGAGGAAAGCGGCTTTCCCAAAAACCGCGTCATCGGCATGGCCGGTGTTCTGGATTCCGCGCGCTTCCGGGCGTTCATCGCCGCGGAGCTTAACGTCTCCGTGGAAAACGTTCAGGCGCTGGTGCTGGGCGGCCATGGCGATACGATGGTGCCGCTGCCCCGGTTTTCCACCGTAGCGGGCGTGCCGATTACAGAGTTAATGGCGCCCGAACGGATCGAAGCCCTGGCCGCGCGTACGCGCAACGGGGGCGCGGAAATCGTCGGACTGTTGAAAACCGGCAGCGCCTACTATGCGCCCGCCTCGGCGGCGGTGGAAATGGCGGAATCCATTCTCAAGGACAAAAAGAAAATTCTGCCCTGCGCCGCATACCTCGAAGGCGAATACGGCCTTACCGGCCTCTTCGTCGGCGTGCCGGTCAAATTGGGGAAAAACGGCATCGAGCAGATTATATCGCTCAGCCTGGCGCCCGACGAACAAAAGGCCCTGGAGAAATCCGCCGCCGCCGTCCGCGAACTCGTGGAAGCCATGAAGAAAATGAAATAAAATCCGCGGGGCGGGATCGTTTGGGCATCCTGTCGGACAGGCTTTACTTTTTCCCGCTTATCCTTGCCATCTCGGATTCCGATGATTAGGTTCTTCTGAGCAGGAAATTATATTCAACGAACGGGAGTCCAGGGTATGAAACGCAAGATCATCAAAATCGATGAGGAAAAATGCACCGGCTGCGGTTTGTGCGTGCCGGGCTGCGCCGAAGAAGCCATTAAAATCATCAACGGCAAGGCCAAACTGGTGGGCGATGTTTTCTGCGACGGCCTGGGCGCCTGCATCGGCGAGTGCCCGGAGGGCGCCCTTTCCATCGAAGAGCGGGAAGCGGATGCCTTCGATGAGGAAAAGGTTCACGAAGCCATGGCCAAACGTAGGCAGGAAGCCCTGAAAACGCAAAGCGCAGCGCCTTTGCAGGGCATCGCGCCGGCGGCCCCCGCCGGCTGTCCCGGCTCGGCGCACACGACGCTGGAAAGAAGCGTTCCGTCCGCGGCCGGGTCCTCTCCCCAGCCGTCCGAACTGACGCACTGGCCGGTGCAGCTGCATCTGGTCAATCCGGCGGCCGATTTCTTCCGGGGCAAAGACGTTGTTCTCGCGGCGGACTGCGCCGCCTTTGCCGCGGGCGATTTCCATGCCCGTTTCTTAAAGGGAAAGAGCCTGGCCATTGCCTGCCCCAAGCTGGATTCCGGCCTGGACGAATACGTCGAGAAAATAAGCCGCCTGGCGGATGAAGCGAAAATCAATACGCTGACCGTCATCATGATGCAGGTTCCCTGCTGCCGCGGCCTGATGCAGGTCGCCCAGGCGGGTCTGCAAAAGGCATCCCGGAGAGTGCCGCTGAAGGCAG
This sequence comes from Deltaproteobacteria bacterium, assembly GCA_012729055.1. Taxonomy (GTDB): domain Bacteria; phylum Desulfobacterota; class Syntrophia; order Syntrophales; family Smithellaceae; genus UBA8904. Next base: position 89,083 of record JAAYDW010000077.1, on the reverse strand, counting down.
TGGTCGTCGGTCTCAAGGGAGACGTGCTCACGGAAGAATGGGTCCAGTAAGACACTCCCGCGCTGAAAAAAGGCCGCAGCAAAAAACGCCCTTGTGATCGCCGGGAAAAGCGGCGAAGCGCAGACTCCGGCGGCGGGCATCCGTTCAATTTTTTTCTACCGGGGGGTTTTCCTGCGCGTCAGGGTCATCACCACGCCGCCCAGGCCGAAGGTGATGGTGAGCGCCTTGATCACGGTTCCGATGTAAAAGGGAAGCCAGCCCAAAAGCCACAGCAGGCACAAGCCCACGAGGGTTTCTTTCACAAGCGACTTTTTATATCCGCGGAAAATCCGCGAGATAACAGCGTTGCCCAGAAGCGACCCCACGGCGATGAAACCCACGATGGCCGCGAGCAAAAGAGCGGTAAAGGCCAGCGGAATGAGAAAAATGCCGATGACGGAAACCGCGAGCAGCATGAAGAAAGGCACGATCAGCAGTGTGACGAGAACTCCCCACAGGAGAGACTTGACCTTGCTCGTCGCGATGGCGTTGGCCACAACGGCGAGCGACCGGGGGACCAGGAGCGTCATCAAAAGCGCAATGATGAGGAGAATGGCAAAGAAGCACAGCGAGATAATATTTAAAATCAGCGACCAGCCTTCCAGCTCGCCGCGCATCGCCGAATGAAACGCTTCGGACAGGGTGGAGGAATTCACTTCCGTGATGTCGCCGTAAACCAGTGAACCGGCGCCCCGGGCGATCACGCCGCCGATGACGATCACCTTGCCCCGGACTACGGCCTTGTTGGTCAGCACGACGGAACCGGCGACGGCCAGCACATTTTGCTCCACCAGACCGTTCACCGTGATCTGCCCGCCCAGGACGACCACGTTGTCCACCTGCTGTCCTTCTTCAACCGTGGCATCGCGATCGACCCGGACAATGTTTTTCGCTGCGGCGGGCGCCGACAGCAGGAGGAGCAGCAGAAAGACAATGACGGCGGTCGGAAAATGTTTCATCCATCAACCTTTAATTTCTTGTGCGGCGCAGGACCGGTTAAAAAATTTATGGCGCACATAAGCGATAAACCCCGGCATGACGGATATCATGATAATCGCGAAAATCACCAGCGTAAAGTTACTTTTGACCGAAGGAATGTTGCCGAAAAAATATCCGCCCAGCAAAAAGGCAAAAACCCAGGCCGTGCCGCCGGCGATATTATACAAAAGGAACTTCCCGTACGTCATGGCGCCGATGCCGGCCACGAAGGGAGCAAACGTACGGATAATGGGCATGAACCGGGCAATGATGATGGTCTTGCCGCCGTGTTTTTCATAAAACGCGTGGGTCTTTTCCAGGTATTTCTTTTTGAAAAAGCGGCTGTCCTCGTAGGAAAATACCTTCGGACCGATGGAATGCCCGATGGCGTAATTGACGCTGTCTCCGGCGATGCCGGCAATGCAGAGCAAAACCAGCAGGACTTCAATGTGCAGCGCCCCCAGCGCCGCCAGGGCGCCCAGGGCAAACAACAGGGAGTCGCCGGGAAGAATGGGCGTGACGACAAGGCCGGTTTCGCAGAATATAACTATAAATACAAGAACATAAATCCAGACGCCAAAGCTCTGGATAATTCCCGGAAGATACTTGTCGAGATGAATGAAGAAATCTATAAAGTAGAGGATTATATCCATATTTATGCTATACTCTAAAAAGAGGCAAAGGCATACCCGTTGCGTGGCATCCTATATAGGGTAAACAGGGACAGTGTCAACATGAAAAAGGCCCAACTAAAAAATCACCCCCGGCTCGGCCAGCCGTCGTCTATCCCCCTCCCCGTTTCGACAAAACAAAAATAAATATAAGGAGAGTAAAGCATGAGAACAAAGCAAGACTACATCAACGGTTTATCCAAAATGAAGCGCAACCTTTATTTCGACGGCCAGATGATCGACCGCACCGATGAACTGCAGATGCGGTGCCTCAACACGATCGGCACCACGTACGATGAAGCGGAAAAGCCGGAAAACCAGGATCTGATGACGGCCGTTTCCCACTTGACCGGGGAGCGCATCAACCGCTTCACCCACATCCACCAGAACACCGAAGACCTGCACCGCAAGCAGGACATGACCCGGATGCTCTGCCAGAAAGTCGGCGGCTGCATCCAGCGCTGCATGGGAATCGACGCCGCCAATGCCATCTATAACGTGTCTTACGAAGCCGACAAGGTCAAACCGGGAGAAACCAGCTATCACGAAAACTTCAAGAAATGGCTGCTGCGCTTTCAGAAGGAAGACCTGGTCGCCTGCTGTGCGCAGACCGACGTGAAGGGCGACCGCATGCTGAGACCCGCCGACCAGCCCACTCCCGGTTCCTACGTTTACATCAAGGAACGTCTGAAAGACGGCATCGTCGTGGACGGGTGCAAGCTGCACATTTCCGAAGCCTCCGTGGCGGACGAAGTGCTGGTCGTGCCGACCCGCGCGCTGCGCGAGCAGGATAAGGACTACGCCGTGGCGTTCGCCGTTCCCGGCGACTGGGACGGCCTCAAACAGGTCGTCACGATTCATGCGCTGCGCGAGAGGGAGCATTTCAAACGCGGCTTTATGGAGGGATCGACCGACTCCTACATGATTTTCGAAAACTGCTTCATCCCCTGGGAGCGCGTCTTCCTGGCCGGGGAGTGGCAGCACGGCGGCGTCAACGCTTTGCTCTTTGCCCTCTTCCACCGCCATTCCTATTCGGGCTGTAAGCCGGCCATCGGCGACATCATTCTCGGCATGGCGGCGCTCGCCGCCGAATGCAACAACATCCACAAGGCCGAACACGTGCGCGAAAAGCTGGCAGAAATCATCATGGTCACGGAACTGGGCTATGCCGCGGGCTACACCGCCTCCGACCTGGGCGGGCCGAAGGTTTTCATGCCGGGCAAAGGCTTCATTCCCTACGGCCCCGGCTCTTACATTCCGCATTCGATCTACTGCAACGTCGGCCGGTGTCTCTCCGGCGAGGCGGTCTGGCGCGAATCCGAAATCCTCTGCGACATTTCCGGCGGCGTCACGGCCACCTTCCCGCACGAGAAAGATTTCCTGAATCCGGAAACGGGCGACCTGCTCCTGAAATACACCAAGCGCAATCCCAAGATCTCCGCTGAAGACCAGGCCCAGTTCTGGCGTTATCTGGGCGACAAGCTCTGCTCGGCCACCGGCGGCGTCCGCAACATCGGGGCCTTCCACGGCGGCGGATCGCCGATCATGGAACAGATCGCCATCACGACGCAGTATGACATCGAATCCCGCAAAAAGCTGGTGAAATACATCGCCGGCATGAGCGGCGGCGACCGCGAAGCGCTCGCCAATACCGTTGTAAAGAAATAACGCTGTCGAATCCGGGTGCGGCGACTCCGGCCGCCGCACCTTCAATTGAAATAGTAAGCGAGAAAAGCCACGCGAAACATCAGTTGCGGAAACGTTTTGCTCTCCACGTCTTCAAAGCCCAGTTTTTCATACCAGTCGTGCAATTCCCGGTGGTCGGCGATGATGCCGATCTGCACGCGGTAAGCCTTCATCCGCCGGGCCTGCGCTAAAACGTGCCGGACCAGCGCCTCGCCGAATCCGCGCCGGCGGTATTGCGGAAGGACGGCCAGACGCTCCAGGTAACAGACGTCATCGTTGATTTTTTCCAGAGCGACCGCGCCTGCCGTCCGTCCCTCGGTTTCCAGAATGAAATAGACGACGCCGCGATTCATTTCCCGCAACACCCATTCGGGGCGGCAGTTGGAGGGATGCGTCGGACTGTTTTCCGGTGTGAGTCCGAAGCGGTCCGCCACGTCCTGAAAAGCGTCGCGGATCATATCGACGAGCATGTCAACGTCATCTTTACCGCCTTTGCGGATTTGATATGCCATGATCCGGGCCTCCCAAGCTTGCATTGGATGTTATCTTGGAGAATATTTTATCCGTCCCTTTTCCGGCTCAGTCAAGATCATTTTTCGCGCGGCACTTTGCCGCTGGCCGCTGCTGGTCGGCCGGGATCGGCCGACGGCCGGCGGGGACGGGACGCGCCGGAATCAGGATGGCGTTTCATTCGGAAGTTCCGGGCTTTCGTCCGAGCGGCCGATCAAGAGCGGCGACTGGTCGTCGTGCCGGCGCCGGTTTTCGGCGACTCTGTCCCGGCTGCGATTGGCGTAGCAGTAGGCGCACAAGTGCCCGCAGGTGTTGTAGTCGCCGATATCGACGCTCGCGGCGCAGCCGCAAAGATCGCGCTGGAACTTATCTTTGCCGACCGCAATCTGTCGGCCGGACAACGCGGAAAGCAGCCGGTCGTCGACACACCGGCCGTGGCCGATGCCCCGGCAGGCAAGATCGATTTTCTCCGCGCAGGTTTCAACGGTCATGTTGCAGCGGCGCGCAGTGGCCGCCAGGTTTTGCGCCAGCGACAGCATTTCCGGTTCATCGGGCGGTCTCACGGACAGGTCCGCCGTCCGGCTGCGGATGTGCCGGTACAGATCGAGAAAACTGATCACGCATTTTTCAGTATAGCCGGCCAGACGCCGGGCCAGCCGGTCGAACTGCTCGGCATGGTAAGCGTGCGCCATGAAATCCGAAAGGAAAATGGGATCATAGCGCCAGATGACTCTTTGCGCTCCGATGCGATCGGCAAGCCGAAGGAAAGTATCGGCAAGGCCGTCCTTCAGCGGCAGATGCGGCTCGATATCCCAACCGTAAGGCGTCAAGGTAAGCTGAAAGTAATAGGTATAATCGCCCAGACGTGGCAGCTTGTCCAGCATCGGCGCCGGATCTTTCGTCCAGAAAACAATGCCGTCCACATCCGCCGGCAAAAGAGAAACGCGGCGCACCTGCCCCGCGTTCATCGGATTGCGCACCAGGACAAAGCCCTCGCGAAGCCGGTTAAAAAACCAGTCGCTGTAAAACGCGGGAATGTCCGTGCGCCTGCTGCAACTGAGGATCATGGCAATTTAATTGATCTCCTCCGGAAAGCCAGACGATGAAATCCTGAAGCCCCCCAGGAGCCAAAAGAGTCCGACAAACAGCCCCAGAACGATTCGGATGGATTTCATAAAAACCTTTTTCAACCGCAGATTCCGTCAATTCTCATACGGCCCTAAAAATCTTTGCCCGTTGAAATGGATCAGATGGGTGGGAGACGCGGCAACCCAGACTTCGGTTTCCCAGGAAATGTCATTGAGATATTTCAGCATGGCACGGCGATCCATAAACGCCGTCACAAACACCAGACCGGCGCTTGATGCCGCAAACAAATCTTTCAACTCCGCCCGTCTTTTCGGATCGACCGGCCCATGGCTCGTTACCGCTTCAATCAGAAGCAGCCAGTTTTTCTTCGTATGATAAACCACCACGTCCGGCATTTTGCCGTGTTCTTCAATTTTCACGCCGAGCGACACCAGCAATTCCGCGTCATAGTAAGCCCATTTTAATTGCGTGTCGCCCACGTAAATCATCCGGCCGCCGGGGGTGTAAAGAGGGCAGAAATCCTCCACGATTTTCTTCACAAGAACATTTTGCCCTCCGGGAGATAACTTGATTTCCTGACCATTGATCGTGCAAACGGGCAATCTTTGCATGACCCTTTCCCGCGCGTATTTCTTTTTGAGAGATATAACTTTCCGCTGATATTTTTGAAGATTGACGTTCCAGTCCGGACTCCCGAAACTTTTTAGCAGTTTCAGGGCCGCCTGTTCTATCTGATAGACGGCTTTCGGACTGTTTGTTGGTCTCTCCGGTTTATCAGGGTTCGCTACAATGAGCGACGCCTGGAGAAACTGATGCACTGTTTGCCAGCGAACCGTTTCACGGGTATTTGGGGCATATTTTTTTCCGTAATGCTCAAAAAAGAAATCCATCATGGGTGTAATCCCCATTAAGGGATTGTCTGCTTCTTTCCATCGCTGCCCCGGTTTAAGGGCCAAAAGTGCCAGAAGGGTTAATGCGGATCGTTCGTTGAGTTGCTGCCGGGGCAAACCAAGTATAATCAGAATATTTAAGGCGTCTTGAATCTTAAGCTGTGCGTCTTTTTTATTTATTTTATTGGCCACCTTTCAAGCACTCCTCCTGAAGAATATTATCAATCGCCTGTTGCAGAGGCATTTGATCGGTTAAATAATTCCCCAACGATAATAGCTGCTCTTGTGTAGGATATGGTAGTTTACGCAGATCGGTGGCGTTAACCTGTGTGTGTCCACTGAAGAGTCTAAAATACTCGTCAACAACGGATGAATTCAGATACAGGGCAAGTCCTTTTGCCAACTTTTCTGGAAATCCTTGCCCCTGCCGATGGTAATAATTTACATGATTTTCAAAACTGACAAACGGTGTATCTATTTTTGATGGGTCATAAACAGCAGCCATCACGCGCCGCTTTTGCTCTTTGGTAGAAAATCTCTTAACCAGAACATAATACCCTTGCTTCAACAAAAGGTCCGCCGTTTCCGGATGAGACATAATCGCATTGGGTTTCTTTCCGGATTTGGAGGGCCAATGGATGAAGCCGTCTTGAAAATGACAAGGATAGATGAGCGGGACACAGCCTTCACGGATTGACGGAAATAAATATTCTTTTGCGCGGAAATCCACTGTGCGTCCCGTAGAAACGTTTAAATTGAGTTCGTCCAGAGACGTTTTGAAAAATTGAATTTGTTTCAATGCTGAAGACGCCTTCTCTTCAAAGCCAAGATAGATAAAGGCATCACGATCGCCCGGTTGAACAATCTGGTCATAAGCTATTCTCATTTGTTTGGACCGAGCGAAGTCGTCATTATCGGACACTGAAATCAAGACTTTTTGAGGTTTCTTGTCTTCGCGAACGGCATGATAAATTATATTTTCCTGAAGCACATTGTCATCGCCGAAAGCTTTATTGCGTGCCCCAAATACGTGAATACGCCTGAGACTCAACATTCTTAGAAAATCTTCACGAAATTTTTTAAAATAGGGTCCGTTACAAAAACTGCGGGGCGTGATGGCAACGATCTGTCCGCCCGGTTCCAGCATGCGAATGGACAACCAGACAAAAGCGGCATACAGATTTGCCACTTCCAAGCCTGCGGAATAAAGCATGGCCCGAGTATGGGTATCCCCATTGATTTTTTTGTAAGGCGGGTTAAGAATGGCGTGCGTGAAAGGCTTGGCCGGTGTGGCAAAAAGAGAATCTTCCGTCGCGGATATTGCCGCAGCAATAAAATCCTCTTCTTTGATAGTGCCTGTAAATGGCACTTTGTTTTGTTCGCATAACACCGAACATCTGACTATCGCGTCTCTAAGTAAAGGTAAAATAGTTCTATCTGTTTCGTAGGCGACAACTTCTATGGAAGAGGGCCGTTTTATTTGCGCCACCAACTTGCTAATCAATGCATAAAACAAAACACCGGCGCCCGCGCCGGGATCTAAAATTCTAACGTCTTTCTTAGCAGACTTAAACAGCGAAGCCATAAAATCAGCGATAGACACAGGTGTAAGAAACTGACCGATCTGTGACCGTTCTTCTCTGCTAGTCGCAGCATTAAATGACAGACGAGCATGATCAAAAGAATTTAGAGACTCAAGCGCCATAACGACTTTCTCTTTCTCTGGAACATTTATTTTGGAAAAAGATTATTATGAAAATTCTCAGACATTACTATTTCTTCCTCTTATCTCTCCGCTTCTTCGCTCCACTCTACAAGTTTCTGCCGCAGCAATTCCTTGTCCGGCAGGTAGAGCTGGTATTCCCGTGCATGGATGTTCGCCTCTTGGGGCAGGGTAATCTCGACCAGTGCGTCATGCTTCTTTTTGCAGAGGATGATGCCGATGGTCGGGCGTTCATCGCTGTGCTTCACGAAACGGTCGAAGTAGTTGACGTACATCTGCATCTGTCCCAGGTGCTGATGTGTCAGTTTACCGATTTTGAGGTCGATGAGCACATAGCAGCGCAGCAGCCGGTTGTAAAAGACCAGATCGACAAAGAAATGTTCCTCGTCGAAGGTAAATCGTTTTTGTCTGGCCTCGAAGAGAAAGCCCTTGCCCATCTCTAAAAGAAAGTTTTCCAGTTTATTGATAATGGCGAATTCCAGGTCCGATTCGGAATAGGCCGCCTTTTCATCAAGGCCGAGGAATTCCAGTACATAAGGCTCTTTGAGCAGATCTTCGGGTTTTGAGATGAGTTGCCCTTGGGCTGCCAGCTCACGAACTCCGTCCTGATCGCGGCTTGCGGCCAAACGCTCATACAAGCCGGAATTGAACTGTCGTTTAAGCTCGCGCAGTGACCAGCCCTGACCGGCGGCTTCGATTTCGTAAAAACTCCGCTCCCCGGCGTCCGTAATCCCCAGTAGGAAAACATAATGCGACCAGCTCAAAATAAATGGTGCGGACGCGGGTTGAGGTTTTGGCGGAAGACCGGAGATCCCAGATGGTGTTTGGGATTTCAATAAAAGGTCAGACAGCGTCTGACCTTTTTCCAGAAGCGGCAAAAAGCCGGACACTGCCTGACCAATCTCCGTCCGGTACGTCATGTAGAACTTGCGCATCATTTTGAGGTTGGTGAGCGAAAATCCTTTGCCGAATTCATCAGTTAACGCCGCGGCCAGTTGCGTTAACGTTGCTTCCCCATACTGCGCGCGTTTTGCGCCTCCCTGTTCATGCTCGACAATGCGCCGTCCGATCTCGAAGTTGGTCAAGACCTGTATCAGATCTACGGAATGAACCGCCGCTTTGCGGGCTGTGAGAATCAATTCCCGGATGTTTTTCAAGAGATTTTTCATTCTCCAGCCACCCGCGGTCGTTTATAGTCTTCAATTCAAAAACTTAAATCGTTCATTCTTCTTTCGACGTAACCAAGAAGGTTTTGGACTCGGCTACTTCGCCAGCAGCTTTTCCAGTTCGAAAAATATCTTGCTCAGATTTTCCGGCTCGGTTCCGCCGGCCTGGGCCATGTCGGGGCGGCCGCCGCCTTTGCCTCCGACAAGCGGGGCCAGTTCCTTGACGATGTTTCCGGCGGAGAATTTCCCGGTCAGGTCTTTGGTGACCATGCACAAGAGCAAGGCTTTGTCGTCGGCCTTGCTGCCCAGGAGAATGACGCCGGAGCCCAGCTTGTCGCGCAGTTTGTCGCCGAAATCGCGCAGCGTTTTCGCGTCGGCGATGCTGACTTCCGCGGCAAGCACCTTGACGCCGGCGATTTCCTTCACCCGGCTCATCAGGTCGCCGGAATCCCTGGCGGCGAGCTTGCCTTTGAGGGCTTCGATTTCCTTTTCCAGTTCGCGGGCCTGCTTCTGCAGTTTGTCGGTTCGGTCGTAAACTTCGAAAAGGCCGGCCTTGAACAGCCCCGCCGCGCGTTTGAGCTCGTCTTCGGATTTCTGGACGTGAGCGACGGCTTCCTTCCCGGTCACGGCCTCGATCCGGCGCACGCCCGCGGCAATGGCCGATTCATGCAGAATTTTCAAAAAGCCGATGTCGCCGGTCCTCTCCACATGCGTGCCGCCGCACAGTTCCATGCTCATCTCGCCCATTTTGACGATGCGTACGGTCGCGCCGTATTTTTCATCAAACACGGCCGTCGCGCCGGTTTTAAGCGCTTCGTCGAGCGCGCAGACGTCCGTGTGCACGGAAACGTTCCGGCGGATCATGTCGTTGACGATGGTTTCGACGCGCCGCAGTTCTTCTTCGCTGATTTTGGAAAAATGCGTAAAGTCAAAGCGCAGACGCTCGGCGTTGACAAGCGATCCGGACTGCTTGATGTGATCGCCCAGGACGGCTTTGAGCGCCGCCTGCAGAAGATGCGTGCCGGAATGGTTGGCCGCGATGGCTCTGCGTCTTTCCAGATCGATGACCAGGCGGGCCGCTGCGCCGATCTTCGCCGTGCCTTTCTGCACGACGCCTTTATGGACGATGAAGTTTTCGACGGGCTTTTTCGTGTCTTCGACCGTAAAGCTGAAATCCTCTCCTTCAAGGTATCCCGTATCGCCGGTCTGGCCGCCCGACTCTCCGTAAAACGGCGTCGTGTCCAGAACGATCTCCGCCGCCTGTCCGGCCGGCGCCGTTTCGACGGACTTCCCGTCCACAAAAATGGCCGTGATTTTCGCTTCGTCCCGCGTCGCGGTTTCGTAGCCGCAGAAAACGCTGGCCACGCCGGAGCTCGACGCCTTGAGGTAGCACTCCGCCACGGCTTCCTCGCCGCTCCCCTTCCAGGCGCCGCGGGCGCGTTCGCGCTGGCGCTCCATCTCGGCTTCAAAGCCTGCCGTATCGAGCGAAATTCCGTCTTGTCTGACGATGTCCGCCGTGAGGTCGGTGGGAAATCCGAAGGTATCGTAAAGTTTGAAAATAATCTCGCCGGGCAGCACGGACGCGCCGGCCTTCTTGAGCGTTTCCGTTTCCTCCTGCAATATGCGCAGACCCGCGTCGAGCGTTTCCATGAAGCGCTGCTCTTCGTTTAAAATCACTTTCGTGATGTAAGGCGCCTTGTCGGCCAGATCCGGATAGGTGTATTTCATCATGTCGATGACCACCATTGCCGCTTCGTTTAAAAACGGCTTGTCGATGCCCAGCATCTTGCCGTGGCGCGCGGCGCGGCGCAGAATCCGGCGGAGCACGTAGCCGCGTCCATCGTTCGCCGGCAGAATGCCGTCGCCGATGAGAAAGGTCACGGCGCGGCTGTGGTCGGCAATCACGCGGATGGAAATGTCGTTTTCGGCGTTTTTGCCGTAGGTTTTCCCGGAGGTTTTTTCGACAAAGCGGATGATCGGCGCAAACAAATCCGTATCGTAGTTGCTTGTGACGCCCTGAATCACCGCAGTGAGGCGCTCAAGCCCCATGCCGGTGTCGATGTTGGGCTTGGGCAGCGGCGAGAGTTTGCCTGACGCATCGCGGTCGAACTGCGTGAAGACGTTGTTCCAGATTTCCAGATGGCGGTCGCACTCGCAGTAGATGTCGCATTCGGGCCGCCCGCACCCCGTGCCTTCGCCCTGGTCGTAGATGATTTCGGAGCAGGGGCCGCAGGGACCGGTTTCGCCCATCATCCAGAAATTGCTCTTTTCGCCCATGCGGACGATGCGGTCCGCCGGCACCTTCATCTTTTCATGCCAGATGTTAAAGGCTTCGTCGTCGTTTTCAAAAATCGTCACCCAGAGTTTTTCCTTGGGGAGCTTCACGACGTCGGTGAGATATTCCCACGCCCAGGCAATGGCTTCCTCCTTGAAATAGTCGCCGAAGGAAAAATTGCCCAGCATTTCAAAAAAGGTGTGGTGGCGCGCGGTGACGCCGACGTTTTCCAGATCGTTGTGCTTGCCGCCGGCGCGGGCGCACTTCTGGCAGGAGACGGCCCGCGTATAGCCGCGGTTTTCCAGCCCCAGGAAAGCGTTTTTAAACTGCACCATGCCGGCATTGGTGAAAAGCAGCGTGGGATCGTCTTTGGGGATGAGCGCCGAACTCGCCACCCGTGTGTGCCCCTTGCTCTCAAAAAATCTCAGAAAACTTTCCCGTATCGCGTCGCCCGTCTTAGCCATCACACTCTTCCTCCGCTGCCTTTCCCAGTTTATTTAAAATCAGGCCCGGCGGGAAACCGCGTCCCGCCAGGCTTTGAAAAATTTTATGTTTTGTTTTGATATCCGGCGCGGCTATCGCTTTTCCGGCCGTTTTCTTCTTCACCAGAATGGCGACAGCTTTTTCTTCCGGCAATTCCTGCCGCGCGGCGGCGATCGCCTCGTCAATCAACTGCGGCGATATGCCTTTTTCCTGCAGACTGGCTGATATTTTCCGATTGCCCCAGAGTTTGTTGACCGCCAGATTGCGCGCCCATTGTCTGGCAAAAGACGCGTCATTGAGATACTTCAAATCGAGAAGTTTTTCCAGTGCTTCTTTTATTGCGGCCTCGGGAAAACCCCTGTCCCGCAGCTTTTTTTCCAGCTCCCGTTGCGAATGCGGCCGCAGCGACAAAAGGCGGTAAGCCTTTTGCCTTGCGGCCGCCGAATCCAGCACTTTCACTATTCTTCTTCCTGTTCCCGCGACACGATGCCCAGCTTGGCGCGAACGTCGTTTTCAACCGTCGCCATGATATCGGGGTTTTCCTTGAGGAAAACGCGGGAGTTGTCGCGGCCCTGGCCCAACCGGTCCCCCTTGTAGGAATACCACGCCCCGCTTTTTTCAATGATGCCGTTTTCCGCCGCCAGATCGAGCACGTCGCCTTCGCGCGAGATGCCTTCGCCGAAGATGATGTCGAATTCTGCCTCCCGGAAGGGAGGAGCCATCTTGTTTTTCACGACCTTCACTTTTGTCCGGAAGCCGATCACCTCCTGGCCGTTTTTAATCGAGGTCATCTTGCGGATATCCAGGCGCTGCGAGGAGTAAAACTTCAGCGCGTTGCCGCCGGTGGTGGTTTCCGGGTTGCCGAAAAACACGCCGATTTTCATGCGCAGCTGGTTGATGAAAATCACCGTCGTTTTGGATTTGCTGATTGCGCCGGTGAGTTTACGCAGCGCCTGCGACATCAAGCGCGCCTGCAAACCCATCTGGGCATCGCCCATTTCGCCTTCGAGTTCCGCCTTGGGAACCAGCGCGGCCACCGAATCGACCACCAGCACATCCAGCGCGCCGCTGCGCACCAGCGTTTCGGCGATTTCGAGCGCCTGCTCGCCGGTGTCCGGCTGGGAGATGAGGAGTTCGTCCGTGTTGACGCCGATTTTCTGCGCATAGGTCACATCGAGCGCATGCTCCGCATCTATGTAAGCCGCGATGCCGCCTTTCTTCTGCGCTTCGGCCACAATGTGCAGCGCCAGCGTAGTCTTTCCGCCGGATTCCGGCCCGTAGATTTCCACGACGCGCCCGCGCGGAACGCCGAACGTCCCCAGCGCGATGTCAAGGCTCAAAGAGCCGGTCGAAATGGCCGGCACGTCCGCAACGCGATCGTGGCTGCCCAGCTTCATGATCGATCCCTTGCCGAACTGCCTCTCAATCTGCGTGATGGCTAAATCCACCGCTTTTGACCTGTCCATATCTGCGCACATATTTCTATCCTCCTTCTCTGATGGTTAATGTCTCTTCTGTTTCGCTTCATCTCGCTTTCATTGTCTGCGCAAAGCGAGTTCCTTAACTCTCAGGGCCTTCCCTGTGGTTTGCAGAAAACAGTCGCGACTGTTCCTGCAGAATCAGCCCGCCAGCGGAAACGCGGCCAGCCTGGTGTAAACCGCGCCCTGCGGCGTGAGCCTGCTTTGAAATAAAATCAATTCGCGGACGGAAAATGCTCCGGCGAAAAAGGTTGCGTATTTGGTCAGGGCGTTTCCCAATCCCGACACGTCGCGCGGGTCTTTAATGCGGGCGAGCGTCAGATGGGCGCGAAAGGGCCGGTCTTCCCCGGGAAAGCCGATCCCGGCAAAATCCTCCTCCAGCTGCTTTTGCAGGACGGCAAGCTTATCGATATCGCCCGACGTGCCGCACCAGAGCACGCGCGGCTTTTTGGCATCCGGAAAGACGCCCAGCTTTTCGATTTTCAGCTCCAGAGTCCAGCCGGATAGCAGACGGTTCTGCACGGTCCGGCTGATTGAATCGACCTCTTCCATTGAAATATCGCCGAAGAATTTCAGCGTGAGATGCTGCCCGCCCGCTTTCGTCCAACTGATCCTGCCGCCGACGCCGCGTTTGAGTTTTTCCTGCAGGCGGATCACCGTCTGTAAAATCTCTTCCGGCGGTTCAATGGCCAGGAAGGCGCGAATATTTTTTTCCGTGGACGCCACTTATTTTTTCTCCTGCAGATAGGTTCTCAGCATCATGAGCGCCGCCTCGGAAGACAGGAGTTTGTTTCTTTTGCGGTCCCACCGAAACGCGTAATGGCGGCAGATCGTCCGGCCGGCGTCGGCCAGCGCGATGTACACCGTCCCGACCGGCTTTTCTTTCGTGCCGCCGGTCGGCCCCGCAATGCCGGTGGACGAAAGACCCAGGTCGGTTCCGGCAACCCGGCGGACGCCTTCGGCCATCCGCCGCGCGGTTTCCTCGCTGACCGCGCCGTGCTTTTCAATGATTTCGGACGGCACACCCAGTTCGCAGATTTTGGCCTCGTTGCTGTAGGTGACAAAACCGCGGTCGAAATAAACGGAGCTGCCGGAGACGTCGGTCAGGCGATTGGCAATGAGGCCGCCCGTGCAGGACTCCGCCACGGCGATCGTCAGCTTCTTTTCCGCAAGCGCCGCCGCGATAATTTCCTCCAGGGTCTGTTCGCCGTAGGAAAAGATGCAGTCGGCGAGGCGCGACGTCACTTCCGCGACCGCCCGGCTTAAGTTTTCCCGGGCCGCCTCCATCGTTTCGGACCGCGCGATCAGCACCAGATGATTTTCCGGAAAGACCGGATAAAAACCGACGCTCACGCCGAAGGCGTTAAAATTGACGTCGGCCAGCCGCTGGTCCACCATCGCTTCGGAAAGACCGAAGGTTTTGATGGTCTGTTTGACCGTCTGCTGGACGGCTTGCGGGAAAAAGCGGCGCAAAACGGGAATGACGCCTTCGGGCACCATCCGGGACGTCTCCGCCGGCACGCCGGGAATGACCAAAACCAGCTTGTTCTGGACCGGCAGCGCAAATCCTGCGGCCGTGCCGACCGGATTGGGAATGACTTTTGCGCCTTCGGGAAACTGGGCCTGCTTGGCGTTGTTGTCCGTCCAGTGCAGGTTGTAGCGCGCGAAGATTTCCTTGAGAAAAGCCAGAACGTCCCCGTTTAAAACCAGCGGCAGACCGAACGCCTCAGCCACCGCGGCGGTGGTAATATCGTCGGCCGTCGGCCCCAGGCCGCCGGTGCAGATCACGGCGTCGGTGAAACTCAGGAGATAGTGGAGACGGCTTTTGATGACGGAGGCATCGTCGCCCACCGACATCAGAATTTCAACCGGCCAGCCCTGCAAGTTCATTTCCCGCGCAATAAACGCCGAATTCGTATCGGCGATGCGCCCGTTCATCAGTTCGTTGCCGATGGTCAGAATGCCAATTTTCATAAGATCCCCGTAAGCGAAAATAAAAACAGCAGCAGACCGGCATAGACGCCCGCGCCCAGGTCATCGGCCACAACACCCCAACCGCCTTTGAATTTCTGAAACCGATCCAGCGGAAAAGGTTTCCAGATGTCGAATATCCGAAACAAAACGAAAGCGACGCACAAGTGAAGTCCCGTAATCGATACCGGCAGCATGGCGACCTGGAAGCCGGCAATTTCATCGATCACGATCCGCTGGTCGTCCGTTTTTCCGTAAAGCGCTTCCGCCCGCTGGGCAACATAAATAGAGGCAGCCGAGATTGCAACCACAAAGAAAAAACGCCAGAGGCCGGGCAAAGGCGCGCTTGCCAGGCAAACCAGCATTCCGACCAGCGTCCCGGCCGTTCCCGGCGCGACGGGAGACAGACCTGCCCCGAAGCCAGTCGCCAGAATCTTGATGATATTGCCCTTGAAGTCGGCCGCCACAATGTCCCTTTTGTCTTGTTGTTTATTGTCGGGAAGATAGGTTGGAAAAAACCTAGCTTCTTTTTAAACGGGTGTCAAATTATTTCAACCGGTTCGCCCCGTTGTCCGCCTGCCGCCGGATTCTTTCCGGAATAGAACGTACGTTCTATATCATATCCGGCGGCAATGTCAAGCCGTCTGATCGATGAAAAATCAAAAATTGGCATTTGCCGGATTGTATGCTAGAAGACGACAAACAGCAGAATCATCATAAGGAATAAATGAGAATACCCATCGTATCCATTGTCGGAAAATCCAATTCCGGTAAGACAACGCTTCTGGAAAAACTGATTTCCGATCTGGCCGGCCGCGGCTATCGGGTTGCCACCATCAAACACAACAAGCACGGCTTCGACATCGACCACGAAGGCAAGGACAGCTACCGGCATAAAAAAGCGGGAGCTTACCTGACCGTCGTGTCGTCGCCGCATCAGCTCGCGCTGGTCCAGGATGTCGATCACGACCACTCCTTCGAGGAAATCCGCGGCAAATTCATCAAGGACGCGGATATCGTTCTTACGGAGGGTTTCAAGGTCAACGATTACCGGAAGATTGAAGTCTTCCGCGCGGAACTCAAGCGGGACCTGATCAGCAAAAAGGAAGACGGCCTGATCGCCGTGGCTTCCGACACGCCCCTCGACATCGACGTCCCCTGCCTGAATCTGAACAATCCCAAGGAAGTCGCAGATTTTATTGTGGAGAAATTTTTACGCAGCGGCGACAATGAATTCTGATGCAGCGGCGACCGCGCTGAAGTATTCCATTCCGGCGCGGACGGAATTCACCGGTAGAGAAAGTCCCGGATCTCCGGCTCGCCGAAGAATTTCATGCGCACATGCCGCAGACCGTCTCTGTCCATCCAGCGCTGCAGGATTTTCCCGTCGGTGGTCGTTTCGCCTTTTTCAAAAACAAACCGGACCTGGACCAGCGCACCGACGTCGAGAGACGCGCAGTCGCCTTCCTTAAGCACGAGATGGGTTCCGCCGCCGGAAACATCGGAAACCCGGATTTCACGGTCTTCACAAAAAGCGCGGACAAAAACCGTTTCAGAACCGATTCTCGGCCACAGGCGCAAATCGCACAAAAACGGCTGGCTGAGCTGCCGGACGTTCACCTGCCTCTCGGGCATGACGTTTTCAATTCTGGCCTGAAAACCAAAGCGCTGATGGCCGGTCCTTTTTCTGAGATAGGTAAGAAAGATCAATGACCGAAGCTCGGTCTTGCCGATGGCAGGCCGGGTCTGCTCCACCAGGAGCCGGCTTTTATCCAGAAAGGCAATCACCTGCGAGCGACGGACGTCCTCTGCGGCAAAACGAAGCTGGATTTCGCCTTTGAGCTGAAGTTCAGGAATCATGAGGCATCTCCCCCGTGACCATGAATGAAGAAGTCCTTCCTGGCAACGCGCGTCCTGGTAACCGCCGCGCACCGTCATCATCCATCCGGGGTGATGCCGCGCTTCGTCCGATGAATTGGATGACAATTTACCACGATTCAGGGAAAAAATATACCTTCGCCGGGCCGCCGCAGCAAATAGCCCGACGGCAACCTTGACTTTTCGCGGGCCCGACGATACGGATGAACGTGCTTGGGCCGCTTTAAAAAACATTCCCAACAAGGAGGCATGATTTATGTCGGAATTGCTGAAAATGCTGGGCTGCCGCTACCCCATTATCCAGGGGCCTGTCGGCATGTTCAACAGCCCGCGGATGGTTGCCGCCGTTTCCGAGGCCGGCGGTTACGGGCTTCTGGCCGTCGGTTTCATCAACGAAGCGGATACGGTCAGAAAACTTCTTGACGACGTCCGGAGCCTGACGGACAAGCCTTTTGGCGCAAACATCGTGCTGATGAATCCCAACAGCCGAGAATATCTCAAGATTCTGGCGGACGCGGGCGTCAAAACCGTCACGACATCCGTAGGATCTCCCCGCGATATCTACCCGATCATCCACGATCTGGGCATGCATGGCATCCACGTGGTGCTGGCGCTCGCGCATGCCGTCAGCGCCGTCAAAGCCGGCGTGGATGGCCTGGTGGTGGTCGGTTCGGAAGCGGGCGGCCTGCGCTCCCTGAATTCCGAATCCTCCACCATGGTCCTGGTGCCGCTCGTCGCCGATTTCGTCAAGGTTCCGATTGTCGCAGCCGGCGGCATCGCCGATTCCCGAGGCTACCGGGCGGCGCTGGCGCTGGGCGCCCAGGGCGTGCAGATCGGCACGCGTTTTCTGGCTTCCGCCGAAAGCCCGGCGGCCGAACCGTGGAAGCAGGCGATCCTGGACTGCCCGGACGGAGGCACAGGCCTGATCCCGCTGCCGAATATGAAACTGGCCCAGCGGCTCATTCTCACGCCGTGGATTCAAAAGCGTTTGTCTGAAGCCGGCATGGAAACGGTCTGCGCCGAACTGGAACGCAATCCGGCAAAGATCGGCAGCGACGAACGCGCCGCGCTGGGAGCGGGCCAGGTGGGCGCGCTCATCCGGGACATCAAACCGATTGCGGAGATTATCCGTGAAATGGTTTCTTGAGCGATCGGCCCTGCCGCAAGGCGCGCCGTACGCACCGGCGGAAAGTATGTTAAAGACCCTGAAAAAAAGACCCCTTCTCCGACAGCAAGCGCAGCGCCGGAGGGAAGTCCGGGAACGGTAAGGCGGCATGGCACTCCTTTGGATCAAGAATGTTTCACTGAGCTTCGGCGGACCGCTGCTCTTCGACTCGGCATCGCTGCAGATCGAACCGGGCGAGCGCATCGGCCTTTTGGGGCGAAACGGCGCGGGCAAATCCACGCTGCTCGGATTGCTCTCGGGCGCCATCCCCCCGGATGCGGGCGAAATCGTTCTGGACAGAAATATCCGCATCGGCCTCATGCCGCAGCACATTGAAGATCTGCCCGGCTCTGTTTACGACGTCGTCGCCGGCGGCGGCAGAGAGCACCTGGATTTGCTCCATGAATACTCCGAACTTTCCTCCCGTCTGCCTTCCGGCGGCGACGGGCGGCTTTTGAAAAAAATCGAGCAGATCCAGCATCAATTGGAAGCCGCCGGCGCCTGGCACTTTTCCGGGCAGGTGCAAAGGGTCCTCGACCGCGCGTCGCTTGACGGAGCCGCTGATTTTCAAACCTTGTCGGCCGGACTGAAACGCCGTGTGCTCCTGGCCCGGGCGCTGGTCTCGGATCCCGATATCCTGCTTCTGGACGAACCCACCAACCACCTGGACATCGACGCCATCCTCTGGCTGGAAACGTTTCTGCAAAACTTTCCCAAGACGCTCCTGTTCGTCACGCACGACCGGATGTTTCTGCAAAAAATTGCCACGCGCATTGTGGAGATCGACAGGGGAAAGCTGTTTTCCTTTTCCTGTAATTATTCGACTTATCTGACGCGTCGCCAGGCCATGCAGGAGGCGGAGGAAAGCCGGTGGCAGACCTTCGACAAAAAGCTGGCCAAGGAAGAAGTCTGGGTCCGCCAGGGAATCAAAGCCCGTCGCACCCGCAATGAAGGCCGCGTCCGCGCGCTCTTGGCCATGCGCGAAGAGCGCGCGCGGCGTCGCGAACGCGAAGGCCGGGCGGCATTCGTGGTATCCGAGTCCGAACGAAGCGGCAAACTGGTGGTGGAAGCCCAGGAGATCCGTTTTGCCTACGGGGACAAAACGATCATCGGCCCTTTCTCGACGCGGATTTTGCGCGGCGACCGCGTCGGCATCATCGGCCCCAACGGTTCGGGCAAGACCACGCTCTTGAAAGTCCTGCTGGGAGAGCTTCCCGCCTCGGAAGGAAAGGTCCGCCTGGGCGCAAACATTGCCGCGGCCTACTTCGATCAGCTCCGCGCGCAGTTGGATGACGCGCAGTCGATCCGAAACAATATTGCGGATGGCAACGACACGGTTTTCATCAACGGCGCGGCACGGCATGTTGTCGGCTACCTGCAGGAGTTCCTTTTCCCGCCGGATCAAATATCCGCGCCGGCTTCCTCTCTTTCGGGCGGTGAGCGTAATCGCCTTCTCCTGGCCAGGCTCTTTTGCCGGCCGTCCAACGTCCTGGTGCTCGATGAACCGACCAACGATCTGGATACGGAAACCCTCGAACTTCTCGAAGATCGTCTGCTGGACTATTCAGGCACGATCCTGCTGGTCAGCCACGACCGGACGTTTCTCAACAATGTTGTGACCTCCACGATTGTACTGGAAGGCGGAGGCAGGCTGGAGGAGTATGTCGGCGGCTATGACGACTGGCTTCGCCAGCGCGGAACACCGGCCGCGGAACCGGCGGCGGGAAAAATAAAAAAGGGGAAACTGCCGAAGGAAAAAAATAAGCTGTCTTTCCGGGAAACGCGCGAGCTCGAAGAGCTGCCGCAAAAAGTTGAAGCGCTGGAAAAGGAAAAAGCGGGGCTTGTCGCCCTCCTGACGTCCCCGGAGTTTTATCAAATTCCCGACCACAAACGCGCAGCCCAAGTCCAAATCCGCCTCGAAGAGCTGGAAGCGGAACTGGAGGAGGGGTACCGGCGCTGGGACGAACTGGAGAACATGGCGGCGAAGTTCGCGGGGGCAAATTCCCCCGCCTCCTCCTGAAGGGGCAGGCTCGTCATGGCCCGAGCCTCTTCCGTTGCGGTAACGTGCAGACCCGGGACCGGAACATGAAGGTTTTTCCCTTTTACGGTCCCCATCACCCGGGTGTTCAGAACATCCATGATCGAGGTGCAAGGAATCTATGAACCTGTCCGAAACAAACTTTCCGCGCCGGTTGGAGGCGGACGACAGCGCGGAGAAAATCCGCGAAGTGCTGGCTGCGCGCCAAATAAAACTGTCGCCGCAGGGTCGCCTGGAAGTGCCGATGCTCGCCTGGACCGAAGCGCTCGCCCGGGCGATTGCCAAAGCCAGATTGCAGGGGCGCGTCCGCCTCGGATTTGAAGAAATCGCGCAAAAGCTTGCCGCCGAAGAAAAAGGATTCGCCGCCCTCCGGCAGAAAACGCCGGAGCTTCAGCAAGACCGCATTTCCCGCCTGTTGTTGTTTTCCAGCGATGGCGCAGAGCGGCTTTACCGGCACATCGAACAGATCCTTGCCGAACACGCACCGCGCGTTCTCGGCTGCCGGCTGGATATGGACGGCAAAAAGCTGGGGGAAGCCGTTTTCGGCAAAAACGCCGCGGTGAAAGTGATTCTGGTCGAGCACAAGGATGCCGTGTCCGACGTCCTCTCCGCCCTGATCGCGAAAGAAGCGTAGCCGCTTCCGCAGCCCGCCCGAAGATGCTGATTCCCTTTCTACTGTCCGAGGCATGGGAAGGGGCGCCGACGATCCTCCCGGACATCCATTTTCATGGTTCATGAACCGCATGTGTCTGATTTTGCATTGCATCCCACTTCTGCGACCAGCCGCACCCGCCCCGTGGTTTTAAACGGCTTCCGGCAGGGGCGCTTTCCCGGCAAAACAAACTTCCTCTTGTTTTTTTATATTCCGTGTTCAAATTATATGTAAGAAAATACTAAAGGGAGGGGGTGACCTTATCCTTCCGTCGCTCTGAGACGGGGGACGTCTCGCGGAAAAGTTGCAAGCGTCAACGAGTTTAAAAGGTGTTCATTCATGAAAGGGGGGAAGAGTCATGTTTGCACCAAAAAGAATTCTCGTCCCGACGGACTTTTCTGAAGACTCCGACGAAGCGTTGAAGCAAGCGCTGGAACTTGCCAAACAGTATCATGCCAAGGTGTATTTGCTGCACGTCGCGGAACCGATCACACAATGCGCCGGAGATTTTTGTCTGGATGCGTCGACCATGAGAGAAGCGGAGGATTCCGAAATCCTTCGGGTCAGGGAAATGATGCAGGAGGAACTTTCCAAATTTCCTGAAGTTCGGGAAATCGAGGTGGAAAGCGACATCCGGGAAGGCGATCCGGTTCGGGAAATCCTCAGGGAACAGGATGAAAAGGGCGTTGATCTGATCGTCATGCCGTCCCATCGCAAAGCCGGCCTGTTGAAAAAGCTCATGGGCCAGGTATCCGAAAAGGTAATGGAAGAGGCGAAAAGCCCCGTACTCCTCGTCCGGCACTGATCAACCTCACAGCCAACCAGAGAGAAGGCGGCGTCGTAATAACGCCGCCTTCTCTTCTTTTTCGAACGCAACAGCCGCCCGGTATCGCCTTATTCAATCTCTTCCCGGTCGAGGATCAAGCGTGCGGCGCGCCAGCCGTTCACCTGGCAAGCGCCTACGCCGTGCCATGCCTGCGTCCAGTTGCTCGCCACAAATACATTCGGAATCGGTGTGGTGTTGGGCATTTTCTGCCACTGTCCGGGGGTCAACTCGAACCCGTAAACGACGCCGCCTTTGTTAAGCGTGTACCGTTCAATCGTCCGGGGGGTGTAGCCTTCTTTGAAAATAATGTTTTTCGGGTCTTTGAGCTCGGGAATGACTTTCGCCGCAAGCGTAATCAGTTCCTCAATCTTTTCCGCCTTCGCCCGAGCGTAAGCCGCCCGGTCTTTGGGCCAGATGGCGACATTGGAGTAAGAATCGAGCCTGACGACCGACTTTCCCACAGGCGCATAAACGGGATCGCCCAGATTGGTGTAGACGGTGATGGCCACGGCGCCGTTGGCGTAGTCGCCTTTCATCATCGCGTCATAATTTTTTCTGCTGTCCAGATGCGTATTGTTGAATATTTCCGTATCCGAAAAGCCACGCGCCTTGAGATCAAGATTCAGCACCAGATTGACTCCGAACAGGGAGTTGGCGGGCTTCATCGCCTCCAGTTTTTTGATGTAGGCCGCGGGGAGGTTTTCCTTGCCGATAAGCTTGTAGGCCAGTTGATAGGGATCCGTGTTCGCTACCACATAGCGCGCGGTATAGGTTTTGCCGTCCGCCGTCCGCACGCCGGTCGCCATGCCGTTTTGGAGCAGGATTTCCGTCACCAGCGTGCCGGTTTTAATTTCGCCTCCCAGTTCACGGATGCGGGCCGCATAGCCGTCGGCCAGCGCCTGGGACGTTCCCTTGATGTGCCAGGCGCCGTCGCTCAGGTAGCTTTCGGTGGCCGCCATGAAAATCAGCGCGGATTCCGCATCCACCGGCGCGCCGTAAAAGACCCAGAGCTGCGAAACCACCGCTTTGAGCTTCTCATCTTTGAAGCAGTGATCCATCAGGTCTTTGACCGTACGGTCCTTCCATGTGAAAAACGTCCCCTGCCGCAGCGGCACCATTGCCTGCGCGAGCGCCGCGCGCGCGGCGCCGTAGCGGAAGATGTCCTTAAGCTCCATCATGTCGCCGTACAGGGACGCGCAGAGAACGTGAAACTTGTCGATGCCCGCGGCTTCTCCGGGCCATTTTTTCTTGAGTTCGCTTTTGAATCCCTCCCAGTTGGGGGGAAGGGTGATGTCCACGCCGGGGAAAACGGACCGGTAAAAATGCGGAACTTCGTAAAGTTGCACTTTCCGGTCAACGCCCGTCACTTTGAGCAGTTGATACAGGCCGCGATCGAGCTTGCCCGGCCCGCCGCCGGCCATTTCATGCAGCGCCGTGTCAAAGGTGAATTCGCCGCGCGTGAATTTGGACGTGCTGCCGCCCACCACAAAGTGCTTTTCCAGTACGAGCACCTTTTGCCCCTTGACGGCCAGGTGCGCGGCCGCGGACAGACCGCCCATGCCGGCGCCGATCACAATGACGTCATAGTCCGTCTTTTGCGCCGGCAGGTTTTTCGTTGCGCACCCGCCCACGCCAATGATCAGGGAAAAGAGGAGCAGGAGAATCGAAATGTATTTTACGACTGTGAGTTTGCGATGCATGAGACACCTCCCGAAAGAATGTTGCGCGGATTATCCCGCTGCGGATGCTTCCTGTCAAGACAGTTTCTGTCCTCGCGGACCGGACGGAAAGCTCATCCGCGGCGCAAGGCCGGCCGCTCTCCCGGCCGACCGGGGACGGCGGCGCGTTCAGGGGATGCAAACTACATTTTCCGCAGCTCCGTCTTGAGAATCTTTCCCACCAGGCTCTTGGGCATGGCCTCCAGGAAGACCACATATTTCGGCAGAAGAAAATTGGTCAGCTTCGTCTGGCAAAACGCGACGATATCTTCGGCGGCGGCCTTTTCGCCCGGATGCAAAACGACAAAGGCTTTGATCTCCTCGCCGTATTTTTCGTCCTTGACGCCGATCACCGCCGCTTCGGACACCTGGGGATGACTGTACAGGACTTCCTCAATCGTCCGGGGCGAAATGTTTTCTCCGCCTTTGATGATCAGATCTTTTTTCCGGTCGGTGATCCAGAAATAGCCGTCTTCATCCACATAGCCCACGTCGCCGGTATGCAGCCAGCCGTCCACGAGCGACTGCGCCGTTTCTTCGGGCTTGTTCCAGTAGCCTTTCATCACCTGCGGACCGCGGATCACGATTTCGCCTTTTTCGCCGGCCGGCAGAATTTTCCCCGTATCGTCCATAATTTTCATATCCGTGCCGGTCATCGGCAGGCCGATGGAACCGATTTTCTTCTTGCCCTCCCAGGGATTGCAGGAATTGTTGGCCCCCGCTTCCGTGAGCCCCCAGCCCTCGATGATTTCAAAGCCGTAGACTTCCTTGAACCTGTTCCACGTTTCCACCGCCAGCGGCGCGGACCCGCAGGCCCAGTATTTCATGGAACTCAGGTTGTATTTCTTCGGCTCCGGGAAAAGCAGCATGTAAACGTACATGGTCGGAACGGCGCCCAGAATGTTGCCGGCGTATTTTTCGATGGCGGCGAAAATGGCGTTGACATCGAAGGTGTTCATTAAAACGGTGCGGTTGTTGCGAAACAGGCTCAGATTGGAAGAGGCGATGCCGTAGGAGTGGCAAAGCGGCAAAATGCCTATATAGGTCATTCCGTCGGTGGGCGGATAGGAGTGGTGCTGCATGTAGGCGTTGGCGTAAAGCGACCCGTGCGTGTGGACAACGCCCTTGGGCTTGCCGGTGGTTCCGGCAGTGTAAATCAGGGCGGCGATGTCGTCGTCGTTCGTGTCGACGATCTGCGTTTCTTCTCCGGCGGCCCCGGTGAGCGCCCGGTAGGAGAAGGTCCCTTCCGGCGCGTCGTCTTCGATGAGGATCACCGCCGCGACATCGGGCGCTTTTTTCCGGCAGGCCTGGATTTTCGCCCAGAAGAGTTTGCTGCTGATCACGACGCGGGCCCCCGAATCCTGGTAAATATACGCCGTTTCTTCTTCGCCGATCAGATAATTGATGGGAACGATCACCGCGCCCAGACGCCACGCGGCTGAAAAAGCGTAGAGCACCTCCGGGCAGTTGGGCGTCTGAACGATCACCCGGTCGCCGCGCCGCACGCCGAGGTTTTTCAGCGTCGCGGCCAGCTTTCTTCCCTCGGCGACGATTTCCCGGTTGGTGATTTCTTGCTCTGCGTAAATCAGCTTGGTTAATTCCGGATACTCCAGTGCTCTGTCTTCGTTGAGTTTTGCAATATTCATGGCCCCTCCTTTTTTCACTGAAAAAAATGACAAACGCCGGTTGTTATGAACTATGCTAAAAAACGTGACAATCCGTTGTCTTGAGAGATAAGCCCTATTTCGGAATAAAAATGCAATTGAGAGTTTTGCGCATGCGCCGCCGCAGGTTGATCGGATTAACAAAAAACGTGCGATCGTCCGGGCAGCAATACGTATGGTAAAAATAATAACACAAAACTACATCCGGCAAAAGACTTTCTCTTGCGCGGTGATTTAATCTTGACCCGCTCAGCCGATCTTTGTATAAACGCCGCCAACTGTAAGAAAAAAGGGCAAAGCGCATGGCGGACAGAAAAAAACAGCAAAAGGCCAAAACCCGCTCCCGCCGGATCGAGGTCAAAACATCGGGCGTCCACGGCAGGGGCGTTTACGCCGCCCGTCGGCTGAAAGCGGGCGAGACGGTTCTGGAATACAAGGGCGAAATCATCACCTGGCAGAAGGCGCAAAAGCGCCATCCGCATGATCCCGATCAGCCCCACCATACTTTTTTCTTCCATCTCGACCACGGCCATGTCATCGACGCCACACACAGCGCCGCCCCCGCCAAGTGGATCAACCATTCCTGCGCTCCCAACCTGGAAGCTTGTCAAACCGGCAACCGTGTTTTCCTCAAGGCACTGCGCGATATTTTGCCCGGCGAAGAACTTTTTTACGACTACTGTTTGATGATCGAAGGCCGGATCACTGCCCGGGATAAAAAGGAACACACCTGCCTGTGCGGCTCGCCTTGCTGCCGCGGCACCATGCTGGACATCCCCCAAAAGAAGCAGCCGGCGCGCGCCGTTTTTCCTAAGCCGGGAAAAGTTGTGTCGCAGGTAAAGTCGTTTTCCGGACCCGAATAAAATCCGCAAACATTTTCGGCAGCGGCGCGCGAAGGGTCATGGCAAGGCCGGTCCGCGGATGCGCAAGCGTCACACGGACGGCGTGCAGCGCCTGACGCGGCAAAAGCAGACTTTTTTCCAGTTCGGCGCGGGAGCCGTCCCGCAGAAATTCCAGAAAAGCCTTTTCGTCACGGCCATAAAGCTTGTCCCCGACAATCGGATAGCCGGCGGCCGACAAATGCGCGCGGATCTGATGCAGCCGGCCTGTTTCCGGGAAACACCGTACAAGAGAAATATCGGCCACGGAAAGTATCCGGTAAAACCGCGTGACCGCTTTTTCCTCTCCGCCCGGCCAGGCCAGGCGCTTCTTGGCGATTGCCGAACCGGCGGCGCGGCCCAGGGGCAGGTCCACCGTCCATTCACCTGCGGGACAATGACCATGCACCAGCGCCAGGTATTCCTTGGTTCCGGCGATAAGCGCACCGGCAAGCTTTCCGGCCGTCTTGCCGTCGAAGGCCAGCAGCACCACGCCCGAAGTCTCCCGGTCGAGGCGGTGCGCGGGATAAACCCGGCGGCCGCACCGCTCTTCCAGAAGAGCCGTGAGCGTATGATGGAAATACCGTCCGGAGGGATGGACGGGCAGGTTGCCCGTCTTGTTGACGGCGATCCAGTCTTCATCCTCGTAAAGAACGGCAACGCCCTCATCGACGGCCGGTTCCGCGATCGGCCCGGCGTGCCACGCCAGCAGTTCGCCGCCGTAAAGCAGCCGACCGGGGTCGGTCACTCTGGCGTCATCGAGTAAAATCCGGCCGGCGGCAATTTCATCGCGCCACCGGTCCGGCGACAGATAGGTGAACCGGGAGGCCAGATAATCGACGAGCGCCACGGTTTGCGGCTGCGGCGGGACGCGCGAACGGATGATGCGCCGACGGGGCATGATCAAAGATGACCCTTTCTTTTGTGCGGGCCGCCGGGGCGGGCCGGAATTTCATTGCGGGCCGCGGTGTTTGACGCGCGGCTCTTCCGCAAGCAACTTCCGTTTCAGCAGGGACTGGCGGTACGTCCGGGAAACGGACAAGGCCCGCACGGCCTGCCGGGCCGTCTCGAAGATGGGAATGCGATGCTTGGCGCGAATGGCGATGGATTTGGCGATGGCGTTGGGCGTATAGATGGCCGCCGGCTTTGCGTAATGCTTGCACATCTTCAAAAGTTCGTGAAGGCAGTCGATGACAAACGGCTGCCAGACGCTGAGCAGCGGCAGGAGGCCGTCCACTTCATCGGCGGAAAGCAGAATGTCGAAGATGTCCAGATACGTCTGCGGCGGCGCGGGGCCGATATCCACGGGATTGGCGATATTGAAGACCTGCCCCGCCTTTTTGAGGCGCTCCTGCGTCCGCGGCGCAAGCCTCGTCATTTGCAGGCCGGCCTCCACCAGCAGGTCCGCGGCGATGCTGCCGAAGGCGCCGGAGTTGGTGAAGGCCGCGATCCGCCCGCCCTTCAGAAGCGGCATTTCGGTGAACATCTTGGGCAGCGAGTGCAGTTCGTCGATGGACTCCAGGCGGATGATGCCCGACTGTTTGCAGGCATTGTCGAAAATCGCGTCGTTGTTGGCCATGCCCGCCGTATGCGACATGGCGGCGCGGGCGCCCTCCTCGGTTTTGCCGACCTTGTAAATCAGCACCGGCTTGCGGGAGCGCCGGGCCGCCTCCATCAGCTTGCGGCCGGCGGAAATGTTTTCCAGGTACATGCCGATGATTTCCGTCTCGTCGTTCTGGAAGTAGTCGATCAGGTCCGCTTCATCCACGTCGCACTTGTTGCCGATGCTCACCACCTTGTTGATGCCCACCAGATCGTAGTACAGCGATTCCATCACCAGGACGGCCACGCCGCCGCTCTGAATGACGTAGGACATGACGCCGGGCGACTCGAAGATCTGCTTCATCTCCACCAGGGAGGGATTGACGCCGTAAAAGCAGCAGAACTTGTTGCGCGTGCTGAGCGTCCCCAGACAGTTGGGCCCCAGAATGCGGATGCCGTGCTTCCGGGCGACGGCGTCGATGTCGCGCTGCATCGCTTCGCCCAGGTCTCCGCCTTCGGAAAAGCCGGCGCTTTCAATCACGAGATGCTTGATCCCTTTCTCTGCACAATCCCGGACCAGGCCCGGCACGTGGCGCGCCGCCACGATGATGACGGCCAGATCCGGCGTTTGGGGAAGATCGAGGACGGATGCAAAGCCCGGGTAGCCCTGCACCGGTTCGCCCTTGGAGTTGACCGCATAAACCGGGTGGGGATACTGAAGATAATCCTTGAGCATGGTGCAGATTGTGGCGCCCAGATTGAAGGGAGCGTTGGAGGCGCCGACGACGACGACGGATTTCGGATCGAAGAAGAGTTCCATGAGTCACCTGCCTGAGCATCGGATTTTTAGAATTTTGCCGCGCATAAAAGCGCAAAACTTTTTTGTTTTGTCAAGATGGAAAACCGACGCATTTTTTAGGCCGGGGAGGCCGCCGTCAAGAAGCTTCCGGCGCATCTGCGTCTTCAGAAACTTGCGGATGCTGCGTGATGCTGCCCAGGAGCTGATAGAAAAGTTTCGTGGTCATCGAAATATTTGTGGCCAGACCAAAGACAAAATTCCGGAACGTGGGAGAAAGCGCGTCGTACTCCTTCTGCAGCGCGTTGCTGTCGAGAAGTTCGGCGTCGCAGGGGTCCGAGGTCATGACCGAGGCGTATAAGGGCTCATGGCCGAAAGCCATGAACGGCAGACGCCCGAAGACATCGTCTGAGCCCAGCTGAAGCAGGTTGACCTCGCCGCGCGGCCCCTTGCCGATGACGTCGGCCGTTCCCTCGCCGATGAGATAAAGGTCCGTATGGCTCTGATAGCCGTGCTCGAGGACCTTGTCCTGCGGCAGCGTCCGGGAATATTCGCCGATGTAAGCCTCGATGGCGTTTTGATTGATCATGCGGAGCCGATTGTCCAGGCTGATAAGAATTTTTCTAAACGGCTCCGACAGGGCGGAATATTCCCGGTGCAGGGCTTCCGCGTCGAGCAAAAACAACTGGACGTTGCCTTCGGCGATCGCCGTGGCGTTTCGCGCATATTCGCCGTACAAAAACGAGCGCACAGTTCCGAGAAAGCATCCTTCGCCGAGACGCGCCAGGGTGAGCGCCCCCTTGGGCGTATTCTTGACGATTTTCACGGTGCCCTCGGAAATTCCCCACAGCCACTTGCCGTGCTCTCCTTCGCGCACGATGGTCGCCCCATCGGCATAGCTTCGCTCCATCGTGGCATAGCGATAATCCATCGGCGGGCCTTTAATGGGCTGCTCGGAATCGATGGCCATGTTTTCGCGCGCTTCGCCTTCCTCATCCTCGTCGCCGGCGTCAGGCAGCGGGGGAGGGCCCAGCCGGGCGATCTTGCCGTCGTCGATCAGCCTCAGGGCGTCAAGGACAATCTCCATCATGCTTTGCCTGATGACCTTTTCCATGCCCGCCGGGCGCTCCTCGGAAAAATCGTAGCGTCCGTCCGTTAATCCGAAAAGGGCATACACGGCGTCGATCCCCCGCAGGCTGCCCCAGAAACCGTTGACGGGGTTTCCGTCGACAAAGTACACAACGCCCTTCTCCGGCGAGTAAGGGGAGCGCAGCGTCAAAAGACCGGTGCAGTTATTGCCGCCCAGCAGCTGAAACACATCGGCCACAGACAGGAAAAGGAGGCTTCCGGAAAAGACGATATTATTACCCATAGATCATTCCGTTATCTTTACATTTTTTTCTTTTTGCCACTATAGAAAACGCCGGGGGATTCTGTCAAGAAAATCTTGACGCCTCTTTTGCTGCCGGCGTTTTGCTCCCGCCTGCGTCTTACCGGCTTTTCGTCACGCCGACGCGGTCGCAAGAGCGCCGGACCGGGCACGCACTGCAAAGCGGCGAAATAGGCTTGCAGGTTTTCCGGCCGAAAGCCACTAAAAGCGTGTTGTAAATGATCCAGTGCCGCCGCGGCAGCTTGGCCCGCAGCGCCATTTCCGTTTCGTCAGGCGTCTTCGTGGCCACGTAACCCAGGCGGTTGGAAATACGGTGGACATGGGTGTCCACGCAGATGCCGTCCTTGCCGTACGCCAGCGTGACGACCAGATTGGCCGTCTTGCGGCCGACGCCCTTGATGCTGAGCAGGTCTTCCAGATGATCCGGCACCCGCGAACCGAAGCGGTCGATCAGCTCCCGGCAGGCGCTCTGGATGGTCCTGGCCTTGTTGCGGTAAAAGCCTACCGGAAAAATCGTCCGGGCGATCTTTTCGCGGGAAATTTTCAGCATCTCTTCCGGCGTGGCTGCGAGCGCAAAGAGCCGCTCGGTGGCCTCGGCCGTCACTTCGTCCTTGGTGCGCAAACTCAAAAGCGTGGAAATGAAAATGACGAAGGGGTCGCGCTGATGCTCCGCCAGGTGCGAAACGACGGGCATCTCGCCCAGTTCCAGTTCCTTTTTCAAAATGCGCACAATGGTCGTGATGTCTCTATCCTGCATGGCCGCCGTCCACCGCCTCCCGGGTTGTAAACTTCGTGTCTTCATAGTCCGCGCGGAAACGAAAAGCAAGCCCCTAAACCTCGCCGGCATCTCGCAAAGCGGCGAATGCCCGGAAAAACGACGGCTTTCCCCGCTTCCTTTTTTCTTGACAGGGCCATTCTATTCTTATAATGCCCACTTTGCACCTATGCGCGAGCATGATGGAGTTTGGCACTTCAGGGACTGGAGCTCCAACGAAAATCCCCGATAAACAAGCAAATTCAATCCATCCGGCAGGTCGCCTCGCATGGACCGGATCATGCAGGGAGATGTAGAAATTTCATGCAAAAAACAAAAAAATATCCCATCAACCCGTCCGATGAAATAGGCCGGCGAAAAAAGAAAATGGGACAGGTGGTGGTGATTGAAGACCGCTGCAAAGGCTGCGGTTTTTGCATCGCCAATTGTCCGCGGCAGGTCCTTCGGGTTTCCTCCGTCTTCAATAAAAAAGGGTATCATCCCCCGGAAGTGATCGACACCACCCGGTGCGTGAACTGCCACTTCTGCGAAATTCTCTGTCCCGAATTTGCGATTTACAGCGTGGAATACGACGACCTCGAAGAGCAAGATTAAAAAGGAGCGTAATTTTGTCTGCCAAAGAAGTAAAAACAGGAATCCATTTCATCAACGGCGACGAGGCCTGCTGTGAAGGGGCCCTGGCCGCCGGCTGCCGCTTTTTCGCCGGTTACCCGATCACGCCCGCCACGGAAGTGGCCGAATCCATGTCGCGCCGCCTGCCCGAAATCGGCGGCATCTATATTCAGATGGAAGACGAAATCGCCTCGATGGCGGCCATTCTGGGCGCGAGCTGGGGCGGCGTCAAATCCATGACCAGCACCTCGGGCCCGGGATTTTCGCTGATGATGGAAAACATCGGCCTCGGCATCTGCACGGAAACGCCCTGCGTCGTCTGCAACGTTCAGCGCGCCGGCCCCAGCACGGGTCTGCCCACGCTGGTGGCCCAGGGCGACATGATGCAGGCGCGCTGGGGATCGCATGGGCACTATGAAATCATCGCCCTCTGCCCGTCAAGCCCGCAGGAAATGTTCGACTTTACCGTCCGGGCCTTTAACTTAAGCGAGTACTACCGCCTGCCCGTCATCATTCTGGCCGACGAAACCATCGGGCACATGACCGAACGCGTGGTGATTCCCCCCGAAGAGGAAATCGAAATCGTCAACCGCCGCAAGCCGGCCGTGTCCCGGGAAGAGTATCTGCCGTATGAAGCGGACGCAGACGGAATCGCGCCGATGGCCAACTGCGGCGACGGATACCGGATCCACGTCACCGGTCTGACGCACGACGAACGCGGCTACCCGGCGATGGACGCGAAAGCCCAGGAAAAGATGGTCACCCGCTTGGTGGATAAAATCCGTAACAACCGCGACAAGATCATTACCACGAAAAATCTCTTTCTCGACGACGCGGAAGTTGTGGTCGTGTCTTACGGCATCAGCGCCCGCTCGTCCATGCAGGCCGTTCAGGACGCCCGCCGGGAAGGGATTAAGGCGGGGCTCATCAAACTGGACACGGTCTGGCCTTTTCCGGAGGATCTGATGCGCGGCGTCGCCGCCCAGTCCAAAGCCATGATCATGGCCGAAATCAACGGCGGCCAGATGGTCCTGGAGCTCGAACGCGCGGCCTGCGGCGCCTGTCCGGTCCGCCTGGTGTCCAATTACGGCGGCGCCATTCTGCATCCGGCCCTGATTCTCGGCTCCATATCCAAAGCAGCAAAGGGTAAATTATGATTACAGCAAAAACCGCAAAAAACCTGCCGCCTCATCCGATGGATTCCCTCCTCCGGACGGAACGGATTCCCCACATCTGGTGCCCCGGCTGCGGCATCGGGACGGTGTTTTCCGCCGTCATTCACTCCGTGAAGAATTCCGGCTTGGACCCCAACAATATCGCCATGGTGTCCGGCATCGGCTGCACCGGCCGCATGGCCGGCTACATCCGCCTGGATTCCTTCCACACCACGCACGGCCGGGCGCTGCCGTTCGCCACGGGGCTCAAGCTGGCCAAGCCGGATACGAAGATCATCGTCGTGTCGGGCGACGGCGACCTCCTCGCCATCGGCGGCAACCATTTCATCCACGCCGCGCGCCGAAATATGGATCTGACCGTCATCTGCGTCAACAATCTGAACTACGGCATGACGGGCGGACAGCAGGGCCCCAGCACGCCGCTCGGCGCCAAGACCACCACGACCGTCAACGGCTCGCCCGAGGAGCCGTTCAACTTCTGCTATCTGGCCGCCGCCTGCGGCGCGACCTACGTGGCGCGCTGGACGGCCATGCAGGTGCGGTCTCTGCGGAGCTCGATCAGCGAAGCGCTCGACAAACGGGGCTTCAGCTTCGTGGAAGTGATCACGCCCTGTCCGTCGTCTTTCGGACGGCGCAACCGCATGGGCACGGCGCTGGAGATGCTCAAATTCTACCATGGCCGGTCCGTCATCCGCAGCGACATCGATCCCCGGGACGCGTCCATGGATATCGACCGGGAAATCGTCGTGGGCAAGTTTGTCGATATCGAGCGGCCCACGTTTATGGACCATTATGAAAAAGTCAACCGGCTGAATTCCCCCCAGTGGCGGGCGATGCATCCGGATCAGAAAGCAAGGTGACGCGCCATGACCGACAAGCGGGAAAGACATATTCTTATTACCGGCTTCGGCGGCCAGGGCATCGTCATGGCCGGCGACATCCTGGGCCGGGCGGCGACGCTTTACGACCACAAGCACGCCACCATGACGCAAAACTACGGCCCGGAAGCGCGCGGCGGCGCGTGCTCCAGCCAGGTGATCATCAGCAGCGAGGAAATTCTCTTCCCCTGCGTGGAGGAGCCGGAAATTCTGGTCTGCATGAGCCAGGAGGCCTACACGAAAAACGTAAAATCCCTGCGCCCCGAGGGGACGCTGATCTGGGACACGGATCTGGTCCGCACGCGCAAAAGCGACATGAGCTTCAAAACCTTTCATATTCCCGCCACCCGCTTTGCCGAACAGCTCGGCACGAAGATGATGGCCAACATCGTCATGCTGGGGTTTCTCTCCGCGGTGGAACCGCTGGTGCATGCCGACGCGCTCAAAAAAGCGGTGCTCGAATCCGTGCCGCCCGCGACAAGGGACAACAACCTGCGCGCCTTCACCAACGGCCGGGAGTACGGCCAGTCCATCATCAAGGGAACGGTGGAACAGGAGCAGGCCAAACTTCAGGATTGACAGGTAAAAGAATCCCCTGTACAGATTCTCCATGAAGAAAAAAGATCGGAAAATTGCCAAAATCAAGATCGGTCTTTTCGGCTTCGGAAAAACAGGCCGCCTGGTGGCCGATGAATTTTACAAGGACGGCCAGTTCGATCTGGAATGGGTCGTCCGGCGCACGCACAAGGACAACCACAAATACGCCACCCGTCTGTTGGGCTACGAAGTCAACGAAGCCCCGATTTTTTCGGTGGATGAAGTTTCCCCCGACTTTTTCCGGGACCATCCGGTCGACATCCTGATCGATTTTTCCAGCGCCAGAGCGCATTCCCGGTACGCACCCGCCGCAAACTACGGCATTCGAATCATTTCCGCCATTTCCAAATACAGGGAGCCGGACGTTGCTGATCTGAAAAGCCTGTCGGCGAAAACAGCCGTCCTGTATTCGCCCAACATCACGCTCGGCATCAATTTTCTTCTGGTGGCCTCGCAAATCCTGCAGGGCATCGCCCCGCACGCGGATATTGAAATCGTGGAAGAACACTTCCGGGGCAAAAAGGAAGAATCGGGCACGGCGTTGAAAATCGCCGACATTCTCGGCCTGGACAAAGCCAGGCACGTCAACTCCATTCGCGTGGGCGGCATTGTCGGCAAGCATGAAATCATTTTCGGCCTGCCCAATCAGACCATCCGCCTGGTTCATGAAAGCATCAGCAAGGCGGCCTTCGGACAGGGGGCGATTTTCGCCGCCAAGTGGCTGAACACCGCCCCCGCGGGAATGTATTCGATGGAAAATATCATCGTCGACATGTTCAAGAGAAACATCCCCGTTTATTAATCACGGCCGTTTTCGGAAACGGTTTCAACCGCGCATAAAAAAGCCCTGCGGGAGATTCCCCCGCAGGGCTTTTTTACACCGGACGGACGGTCTTCTTTAATTGTATCCTTCATCGTAGGCCAGCATGTCCAGATGCAGCGTGGCGATATCCTCGACATCCAGATTGACGTCCTCGGATGATTTGGGAAGTTCGACGATCTTGATGTAGCGGCGGCACTTGTTGCAGACATCGACGCGGCGGCTTTCCTCGCCTTCGACGGCGAAATACGCCAGCGAATGCTGCTCCTCGTTGCCGCAGAACGGGCATTTGATCCGGCGGAAGGGCCATTTGTAGCCGCACTGGTGGCAGAACAGATAACGCTTGCCGTCTTCCTTTTCGCGGATTTCACCGATTTTCGGCTCCTTGCCGCAGATCGGGCAGTAGCCTTCCGACCAGCCCGATTTAGCCACCAAAACGCCGTATTTCTCGGCGACCGCTTCGAGTTCCGGACGAAGACTCTCTTCGAGAAACAAATCAATCAGATCGATCTGTTCGTCATTGTCTCCGGATGCCTTGAGGTCTTCCTCCGGAGCCTCCTCTTCAGCCGGGCCGGGATTGAACGACGCCCGGACGATCTTTTCCCAGTCGAACTGTTCGTCTTTAATGATTTCCAGAAACTTGTGCGCGTCTTGGGGCATTTTCTTTTCGGCAATGGAAACCAGTGAATAAAAATATTCCCGCGACCGTGTCAGATCGTAGGTGCGCCCGGTCAAATCGATGAGAGGCAGTCCTCCTTCCATTTTTCCCGGAATCAGTTTTTCTTCCACGGAAAAGATCGGCTGCTCCATCTGCTTGCGGTACGCTTCCCGGAGAATCAGGATTTCAGCGAGAATATCCAGCAGGTCGGTGTAGTGAGGATTGGAAACCTTGTAATCCTCGATGGTTTTTAAAGATTTGCGCAGTGTGGCTGCCATGAATGATTTTCCTCCATATTCTTCTTCCGCAGCTCAGGCGGGCGACGCGGTAAGTATCGCGACGGCCTCCGGCTGCAAAATCGGTTTCACCTTATCC
Source organism: Deltaproteobacteria bacterium (assembly GCA_012729055.1). Classification (GTDB taxonomy): domain Bacteria; phylum Desulfobacterota; class Syntrophia; order Syntrophales; family Smithellaceae; genus UBA8904. Next base: position 53,687 of record JAAYDW010000077.1, on the reverse strand, counting down.
GCTTTCCCCCCGATCTTCAAGCGATATTTGCTCAGAAGAAAACGAGGGTGATCACAAGGAACAGAACCACCAGAACGGGGATCGAATATTTGAACATGTAGCCGAAAAAGCTCGGCATTTTCACTCCCGCTTCCTCAGCGATCGACTTCACCATGAAATTGGGCGCGTTGCCGATATACGTATTGGCGCCCATGAAAACAGCTCCGGCGGATATGGCCGCGAGATACGGAATTTTGTCCACGATGAGGCCGGCAACCGCCTGGGCTTCGGGAAGCCCGGGATAAAACTTGCCCAGCGCGCTGTTGAAGAAGGTGAGATAGGTGGGCGCGTTGTCCAGAAAACTCGACAGCACCCCCGTCGCCCAAAAATAATGGGACGGCGTATTGACGGATTGAACCAGCCAGGCCAGCGCCCCTTTGTCGCCCGCCTTGAGAATCGCGAGCGCGGGAATGATGGTGATGAAGATGCCGGCAAAGAGATAAGCGACTTCCAGAATCGGCGCCCACGTGAACTCGTTTCCCGCTCGGACTTCGCGTTTCGTCGCCGCGAGCGACAGTATGCCCATACCGATCAGAATCGCGTCCTTGGCGAGATTTTCCACCGTCTGGTGGATGCCGAAAACGGAAACTTCGCCCATTTTCATAGTTCCGCTCATCAGCACCGCGCCGATGATGCCGGCCAGGAAAATGAAATTGCGCTTGCCTTCAACGCGCAGCGGCTCCGGCGCATCGTCCGGCATGGCGGTTTTGCTTTCCTTTCTGTAATAGTAAGTATCGAGTACAAAATAAAGCGCCAGGAGAATAACGCTCGCAAAGGCCATTTCCGGCAGAATGTGCAGCGTCCAGAAAAACGGAACGCCGTGCAGAAAGCCGAGAAACAGGGGCGGATCGCCCAGCGGCGTGAGCGCCCCGCCGATGTTGCTCACCAGAAAAATAAAAAAAATGATGGTGTGTACCTTATGAACGCGCCAGGCGTTGGAGCGCAGGATCGGGCGGATGAGCAGCATGGAGGCGCCGGTGGTCCCGATGACGGAGGCCAAAAGTGTGCCGATGAGCAAAATGACGGAATTGACGGCGGGCGTTCCTTTCAGAGAACCGCGGACGTAAATGCCGCCTGAAACCGTAAACAAAGCCCAGAGGAGCAGAATAAAGGGAATGTAGTCGATGATCACGATATGCAGAATTTCATGGACGGCGACTTCCCGGAAAAAATACAAAAACGGGAGGGCGAAGACCAGGGCCCAGAAAGCGGAAACCTTGGGAAAATGGTGGTGCCAGAAACGCGGCACAATAAGCGGCATCAGCGCAATGGAAAGCAAAATGCCCGCAAAGGGCAGAGCCGACCACAAGGGCAGGACGACTCCGATATCGACCGTCGCGGACGCCGGACAAAAGCCGGAAACACCCGGCACAAGAAGAACCGCCGAAAAAAAGATGCCGAAAAATTTTTTCATCATTGAAATGCTGCACTCCTTCGAATGATAATGAACCATATGCTGCACACCCGCGGTTTCACCCTTTTGGCGCTGTGGCGGCGCGGGGATCAAAATTCAGCGCAATTTCTCTGCCGTCGATCTCGATCGGCGTCCGCCGCTGCATCAACCGATCAGAGCCGTAAAGTCACTGGAGTGCAAAATTTGTACCCTTGCCGCGTCTGCTGCCGGGAGCATCTCTATCCTTTGTGCAACAACCATCCAGACGAAAAAAAGACCTTGCGTCGTCTTTTCCGACAGGCAGCATACTCAATAAGGGGGGAAAAGGGCCTTGCCCGCTGCGGCGGCCCGCAAATTAACCGGTCGTGCGTTCAAGAAAAATCGTCTGCGTCGGATACGCGAACGCGATGCCTTCTTCCTGGAAGCGGCGGTAGATGGCCAGATTGATCGCTTCCTGAACATCCATATAGACATTGTAATCCGGCAGGGCTACAAAATAAACCACTTCATAGTTCAGAGACGAATCGGCGAATTCCTTGAAATGGACACGGTCGGGGCGCGCTTTCGGCGTTTTTTCGATGATGTCCCACACGATTGCCTTGATGCGCTCCAGCTTCTCCGGGGGCGTCGAATACACGACGCGGAAGCTGAAGATGATGCGCCGCTCTTCCATGCGCTTGTAGTTGCGGATGCGGCTTTTCAAAAGATCGTTGTTGGAAAAAATGAGCTGCTCGCCGCTCAGGCTGCGAATGCGCGTGGTCTTGAGTCCGATGTGCTCGACCGTCCCGGAAAGCGCATCCACCACGATAAAATCGCCGATGACGAAAGGTTTGTCCAGCACGATCGACAAAGACGCCAGCAGATCGCCCAGAATATTCTGCACGGCCAGCGCCACGGCGATGCCGCCGATGCCCAGCCCCGCCACGAGCCCCGTGATGTTGACGCCCAGATTGTCCAGAATCAGCAGGAACACGATGATCCAGAGAACCATGCGCGCCACGAATCCCAAAAGCGACAGCGTGGTGGCGCTGGAGGCGTCCTGATCCATCCGCCTGGCGATCGTCCGGCCAAGCCAGAACCGGACGCCGGCGCTGGCCCAGAGGCCGCCCTGAACAATCAGGACCAGAATCACCGCCTTCTGCCACAGCGCCGCGACGGACGGCCTCAGCACAACCGCGTAAGACGCCACATACGCGGAGGCGATAAGCAGGATGAAAAATTTCGTCTGCCTCAGCATCGTGACCAGAAGATCGTCGATTTGATTGTCGGTGGCGGCGGACAGCTTCGTCAGCCGGGAGATGGCGGCGCGCTGGACGATTTTCAAAACGGCAAACACGGCGGCCAGAATCAAAACCGCCGCGAGCCAGCTTTGCAGCGTGTTTCCCAGATAGATGGTGTTCAAAATGTCCATAATGCCCCCTGCGGCTTGCCCGTCGTCCGGACGGCGCGCCGCGTTATTCGCGAAGGATAGCCTACTTTTCCGGAATGACCAGAACCGGCCTCAGCGCCGTGTCGATGATATTGACGTCGGTGCTGTCAAACATGGAGGAATAGAGTTTGCTGCGGTGTTTATGCCCGACGATCAGCAAATCGATGTCCTGCGCCTCCGCATACTTGACGATTTCCTCCGCCGCGTTTCCCCGGGCGGCGGCGTAAACGATCTCCACATCCTCCAACAGCGCCGCGGGGACGGCCTGGCGGACCTTGAGAGCGATGGCGTCTTCCCGGTCGGTCGGATGGCGGTATCCTGCCTGCGGATCGTTCACATAGACCACGTGCAGCCGGCTCTTAAACAGACGCGCACATTCCAGGGCAAATATCATCGACGACGGGCGTTCGTCGTCCAGATTGATCGCGTAGAGCAGATTTCGAAATTCTTTCATCCGGACCTTCCTTTCTCATGCGCCGGTTATATAGCAACCAATCCGAGAGGCTGTCAACCCTTTAGAAACGTTTCAGCAGGCGGTTGAGCAGGCGCAGGAGTCCGGCCATTTCATACTGGCCCCGCAGATAAAAGCCCGCGCCGCTCGTTTCCTTTTGTCCCACCCGGACGGTAAAAATGTTTTTGCGGCCAAGGCGGAAAATATCTTCATCCGTTTCATCGTCGCCGACAAAAAACGCTTTCGCCAGGTTTTCCCGCCGCATCAGCAGCTCAAGCGCGACCCCCTTGTCCGGAGCGCCGTCCGGCAGCAGATTTTCCACGAATTTTCCGCTGACGCGCCGAGGCGGCGGCAAAAGCCGCCGGACGGCATGCAGAACCAGTCCCTGGGCCGCCGGGATGTTCACGGCGCGCCGGTAATGAATCGAGAGCGTCGGGCCCTTGTTTTCGATCACAATGCCCGTTTGTTCCTCCTGCGGAAGCAGGATGTCGAGCTGCTGCTGCCAGCCCTGCGCCGTCCGGACAAAGTCGTTTTCGCGCTCGGCCCAGCCGGGCAGCCCCTCCGCGCCGTGGTTGCCGATCACATAGCGCGGCGGGCTTTCGAGATGCGCCAGAGCGTCCGAACGGGAGCGTCCGGTGATGATCGCGACGGGAGCCCGGCCGGCCAGCTCGGCCAGGGCGCGCTCCACCGCATCCGGAACGCGGACGAGCGCGGGATCGGAGACAATGGGCGCCAGCGTCCCGTCCAGGTCGAAGGCAAACAGCGTGACCGGATCGACAAAATCCGCCAACCGGGCCTGCGCGGATTTTCCGAAAAGGAAAGCCGCGGACCGAAAATGCGTCATGGCTGGACCCCGATCCGCGCTGTCAGTTTTTCGCGCTGCCGGATCCGGGCGGCGTCGAGCAGCATCCGCCCCGCCCAGCGGTAAACATTAAAACTGCGCACCAGGTTCCGCATGCTGCGCATCCGTTCGCGTTGCTCGAACGCCGGCATGGTGAGCGCCGTGTACAGGGCGTCTGCCGTCTGTTCGATGTGATAGGGATTGACGATCAGGGCTTCGTAGAGTTCGTGCGCCGCGCCGGTGAAGCGGCTCAGGACCAGCACGCCCCGTTCATCGTCGCGGGCGGCGATGAACTCCTTGGCCACCAGATTCATTCCGTCGTGCAGACTCGTGACGACGCACACGTCCGCGGCCCGGTAGTAGCGGTTGACGTCCCGGGGCTCGTGGTGCGTCACCCGCAGATGAAGGGGCTGGTAATTCCCCCGGCCGAAGCGCAGGTTGATCTCGGCGGCCAGCGCCCGCACGCGCGACTCGAACGAATGATACTCTTCCAGAACCGAACGCGACGGCGCGGCGATCTGAATGAATGAAAATCGTCCGATCAGCTCCGGATGGCTCACGAGCAGCTGTTCGACCGCCCGAAGCCGCTCCAGAATGCCCTTGGTATAATCGAGCCGGTCCACGCCCAGACCGACGAAACCGTCCGGCGCGATGTCGAGGGACCGGCGGATGTCGGCCCGGCACTCTTCGATGGACGGCTGGGAATCCTGCCAGGGCGGCGGCCACTGAATGGAAATCGGATAAGCTTCCACCAGCGTCAGAGTGCCGCCGTGAAAAATGGTGGAAGAAGCGTGGTCCACGCGCGTTTCCAGGTAGCGGTCCACCGTTTCCAGGAAATTCTTGCAGTGAAACGGCGTGTGGAAGCCGAGAATCGTGCTGCCCAGCATGCCGCGCAAGAGTTCATCGCGCCAGGGACAGATGCCGAAGGATTCCGGATTGGGCCAGGGAATGTGCCAGAAGGTAATGATCGTCGCCCGGGGCAGAACCTTCCGCAGCATGAGCGGCAGCAGCGCGAAATGATAGTCCTGGATCAGCACCACCGGATCATCCCGCTGGGCTTCCTTCACCACGGCGTCGGCAAAACGCGCATTGACCGCCGCATAATGCCGCCAGTCTTCCGTCCGGAAAACGGGGCGGACGTGGGCGATGTGGCAAAGCGGCCAGAGCCCTTCATTGGCCAGTCCGTAATAGTATCCCTTTTCCTCTTCGGGGCTGAGCCAGATCCGCCTCAGCGTGTAGTCCGGCGCATCCGGCGGCACGCGGACATGGTCTTTCCTGTCCACCACCTCGCGGTCCGCCGTGCCGCCGCCATGGGCGATCCAGATGCCCGAACAGGCACGCATGACGGGTTCCACCGCCGTAACCAAACCGCTGGCCGGCTGCAGAATCTTGATGCCGTCGGTTCCCTGCATGTGAATGTAGGGTTCCCGGTTCGACACCACCATGATTTGCTCGCCCGCCAGTTGTTCGTACAAGAGCGTCCGCAGAGCATCCGGCGTCCAGGCGACGGTGGTGTCGTCAGCCATGCGCTTTTCCGCGTCGATGGAGCGCAGAAGCGAACGCAGGTCGCCCACGAGCGGCTGCAGTTCGGAATCGACGGGCTTGGCAAACGGCCGCACCAGCCCCTCGCCCCGCAGCAGCGCGCGCACGCCGTTCATCCAGCCGCGCCAGCTCAAATGCGCCACCAGCACCGTGATGAACGAGATCACCAGCCCCAGCACGGCAAACAAAAGCACGATGTACTTGCGCGTATCGGCGCTGCGGTGCTGGACGAAGCTCATGTCGTGCACCAGAATGAGCGATCCTCTCGGAACGTCGGCGACGATCACGGGACGGACGGCGACATGCACCAGCCCCTGGGACAGCTGGACCAGCGGCGACTCGCTGTCCGACGACCTGGGCGGAGAGCAGCCCAGCTGGGCGGGAAACACCGGCGACGAATAAAGAAGCCTCCCGCGGCCGTCGCAGTAGCCCAGCGCAAAAAGCCGTTCATCTCGCGTCGCCCGGGCCAGAAGCGTGTTGATCTTCATCTTGTGGCCCTGTTCGAGCAGCTCGCCCAGCGGCTCCTGGAGGGTGTCGGCGATGAGCTGCGAACGGATGTCCATGTCGCGCACGGACCAGCGCAGGTTCAGCCTGTCCACCAGCGGAACGACCAGGTAGGCGAGCAGCGTCAGCGCCGCGACGAGCGGCAGAACGAACCGGAGCGCCAGGCGCAGGGAGCGGGAGGATCGTATCTTGGCTCCGGCCGGAAAAAGCATGACCCCCCTCCTTTCCGTTTTAAAAGGCGCTGTCCCAGCGCTTGCTCAGACGGATGGCGGCGTTGATCAGCCCCACCATGCTGTACGTCTGAACGAAATTCCCCCACGGGACGCCCGTGCGGGGATCGAGATGTTCGGCCAAAAGGCCGTGACGGTTGCGCCGGGCCAGCAGATTGGCGAAAAGATCGCGCGCCTCATCGGCGCGGCCCAAAGCGGCCAGCGCGTAAATGTACCAGAAGGTGCAGACCACAAACGCATTTTCCGGCACGCCGAAATCATCCTTCTCGACATAGCGGTAAATGTAGTTGCCGTGGCGCAGCTCCCGCTCGACGGCGGCGACGGTTTTTGCGAAGCGCGGATCGTCGGCCGCCAGAAATCCGATGTCATGGATCAGAAGCAGGCTCGCGTCGAGCGCGTCGCCTTCGAAGGAAGCCACAAAGGTCTGTTTCTTTTCGTTCCAGGCCCGACGACAAACGGTTTCGTGGATAATGCGGGCCTTGCCCTGCCAGTAGGCGGCCCGGTCGGAAAGGCCGATGTAGTCGGCGATCCGGGCCAGACGGTCGCAGGCGGCCCAGCACATGATGCCGGAAAAGGTATGAACGCGCAGGGTGTTGCGCGTCTCCCACGGTCCGGAATCCGGCTGATCGTGAACTAAGATGGCCGCCTCCCCCAGCGGCTCCAGCCGCGTGAAAAGGGCCTGGCCTCCCCGATGCGCGAGCCGGCGGTCGAAAAACACGTGCGCTACGGCAAGAATGGCCGAGCCGTAGACGTCGTGCTGAATCTGCTCGCAGGCCTGATTGCCGATCCGTACGGGCCCCATGCCCTGGTAGCCGGGCAGGGCGGACAGTTCGCACTCTTCGAGGCGCGCCCGTCCGTCGATGCCGTACACGGGCTGGACGCGTCCGTCGGGCGCGCCGGCGACGACGTTGATGAGATAATTCAAATACCGCTCCATCGTGTTGGTCGTGCTCAGGCGGTTGAGCGCGTTCACGACGAAGTAGGAATCCCGAAGCCAGCAGTAGCGGTAGTCCCAGTTGCGGCCGGACCCGGGCGCCTCGGGGATGGACGTGGTCATGGCCGCGATGATGGCGCCCGTGTCCTGGAAAGTGTTGAGCTTCAGCGTAATGGCGGCGCGGATGACTTCTTCCTGCCACTCGAACGGGATGGACAAATCCCGCACCCAGTCGCGCCAGCTGTCCACGGTTTCGTTGAGAAAGCGGCGGGCGATCTCGCCGATGGCGTCCGGAATGGTTTCGTCCGGCCCCAGAATCAGCGTGGCGGTGCTTTCGAGAAAGAAAGGCAGCTCCTGAAGCACGGCAGTCACGGAGATGTCGGTGGTCAGCCGCAGGACCCAGGACGGGGCGACATACCGGATGTGGTGGCTGCCGTGCGTCACCGCGCAGGCCTGGGCCCCGTATTCGCAAAGCGGCCGGACGCGCACGCAGATGCGCGGATTGCCGGCGAGCCGCCGGATCTGTCGAATAATCATCACGGGCATGAACGTACGGCCGTACTGGTGAAAGCGGGGGGTGAAATCCGTGATCTCAATGGCCGCGCCGTGACTGTCCTTGAGACGGGTGACCAGAACCGCCGTGTTGGGCAGATAGAATTGCTGCGCTTCCGCCTGATCGAACAGTTCCACGACGCAGTAGCCTCCGCCCTCGCTGTCCGGATGCTCGCGCAAAAGCGAACAGAACATCGGATCGCCGTCAAACCGGGGCAGACAGTTCCAGACAATTTCGCCGCGCTCGTCAATCAGCGCGCCGATGCGGCAGTTGCCGATGAGTCCCAGATCCAGTGAATTTTTCATGCCGCCCCTTCCTTGCGTCCAAACGCGTCTTCCGCCGCCAGCCTGCGCCAAACGAGCGCGGCCGCCCCCAGCACGGCGCCCTCGCCGGGCTTCAGAGCGGACGGCAGCAGTCGCACCGTCCCCCGGTAAGCGCGAAAGAGGTAGTCGTTCATGTAGCGCCCGGCCGGCGCAACAATCAGGTCTCCGGCTGCGGCCAGACCTCCCGAAAGAAAAACGGCTTCCGGGCTCAGGCAGGCGACGGCGTCGGCCAGCTTCATCCCCAGAATTCTCGCCGTCCGGTCGAAGGCGCAAAGCGAAATGGCGTCTCCGGCCGAGGCGAGCTCAAAGACTTTATGCGCGGTCAGGGCGTCGGCGGCGCAGCGGCGCAGCGGGCTCGGGTCGCAGCGCTTGGCCAGGAGCGCGAGGACGGTCCGGACCAGGCCGGTCGCGGAAACGTAGGTTTCCAGACAACCCCGTTTCCCGCAGCGGCATTCGCGGCCGTTCGGATCGACGGTCATGTGGCCGAGTTCCCCGGCAAAACCGCTGGCTCCGGTCAAGACCCGCCCATCCGCCACAATGCCGCAGCCCAGGCCGGTGCCCAGCGTAACGACGATAAAATGCTTCATGCCGCGGGCGCCCCCGAACAGCATCTCGCCTGCGGCGGCGGCTTTGGCGTCGTTGGTAAGCTCGACGGGCAGGTCGTAGTATTTGCGGACCAGCGCTGTAAGATCGACGGTTGCGCCCCAGTCGAGATTGACCGGCTCTTCGAGCGTCCCGCGGACGGGATGCGCGTTGGGCGCGCCGATCCCGATCCCGGCCAGACGGTGGGGAAAGGGGATCTCCGCCCGCAGCGCTTCAATCCGCCGGTGGAGCGCCACGACAAAAGCCTCGGCAGAATCGGCCGGGCGGGTGGGAATGGCGCAATACTGGGTGAGAGCCCCCGAACGCTCCACGAATCCCAGCGCGGTGCCGGTCCCGCCGATATCGATGCCCAGAACAAGGTCTTGCTCGCGCATGCCGATAGCCTCCCCAAGTGGTCTTTGCCCCTCCGGCCTGCCGGCGGCGGCCGGGGAAACAATTTACCGTCCGAGGGTGTTTTCGGGATTTGTCTCTCTGATGACGTGAAGGAAAGCGGATGCCGGACAAAATCGACAGTCAACTTCGGACGGACTTTTTTTAATCCCGCGCTCTTGGTCAGGATGTGTTGTGTTCGCCAAAAGTATAGGAAAAGCAGCCCTTCGTGTCAACCCACAATTTGACCCACAATTTGACCCGCAATTTGACACGATTCGCCAAAGCGCCTATAATGGCGAAAAAAAGGATTGGAATGCCATGGACCTCGCCGCTTTATTCGACTCGGAACTCTTTCGTCTGGCCGTTTTGCCGGCGATTATTTTCCTCGCGCGCATCTGCGACGTGACGCTCGACACGCTGCGCATCATCTACGTTTCGCGCGGACTCAAAATTCTTGCGACGGTGATCGGTTTTTTTGAAGTGCTGATCTGGCTTACCGCCATCACGCAGATTTTCAAAAATCTGACGAATCCCGTTTATTACATCGCCTACGCGGGCGGTTTCGCGCTGGGCAACTTCATCGGCATTCTGATCGAAGATAAAATGGCCATCGGCACGGTGGTCATCCGGATCATCACGCAAAAGGAAGCCGATGCCCTCGTCGACGTTCTCAAAAGCTGCAACTTCGGCGTCACGCATGTGGACGCGCAGGGCGCCATGGGGCCGGTGAAAATCATCTTCACCATCGTGAAAAGAAAAGACATCGATCGCGTTCTTTCCCTGGTCCGCACCTGCAACCCGCTCGCGTTCTTCACGATTGAAGACGTGCGTTCGGTGCGCAAGGGCGTTTTCCCGCTGGTGAAGCCCGACGCCGAGAAACATCGGCCGGCCGGCCGGTGACGGCTATTCGCGGATGCGCCGGCGGAGTTCCTTGATGAGATGATTGAGCCAGTCCGCCGCGTCGGCCACGATGGCGACGTCGGCCATCTTCATCATGGTGGCCTGAGGATTCTTGTTGACGGCGACGATGAAATCCGCCTCGCCCAGACCCGCCGTGTGCTGGATGGCGCCGCTGATGCCGAAGGAAAAAAGAATTTTCGGTTTGATGTGCTTTCCCGCCTGGCCGATCAGAACGTCGTGGCCGGCCCATCCGGCGTACACCACCGGCCGGGTCGCGCCGACGTCTCCGCCCAGGAGTTTCGCCAGTTCGTCGAGCTTCCGGAAATTGTTTTTATTGCCCAGGCCGCGGCCGCCGCAGACGATCACGTTGGCATTTTCGATGGCGTGCTCCCGCTGCACCGCGCGTTCGTACTCGACCTGGCGCACGCGCGCGGACGGCAGCTGGGCGGGCAGCGGCAGACGCTCGACCGCAGCGGTCCGTTCGCTGTTGTGGGGAATCTCCCGGAAAGTGCCGGGACGCACGGTGGCCATCTGCGGCCGGTGCTTTTCCGTAACGATCTCCGCCAGCATGTTGCCGCCGAACGAGGGCGCGATTTGCACCAGCAGGCCGTCGGAAGTCAGCTCCAACCCCACGCAATCGGCGGAAAGCCCGGTGTGCAGGCGCTTGGCGAGCCGGGGCGCAAACTCCCGGCCGAAGTCGGTCGCGCCGACAAGCAGAATGTCCGGATCCCTTTCGCGGACGAGCTTTTCCATCAGAATGAGGTAATGTTCCGTGCTGTAGCTGGTAAGCGAGGGATGATCGATGGCCAGAATGCGGTCCGCTCCGTGCGCGGTGTATTCCATGATCCACTCCTCCAGATCGTGGCCCACCACCACCGCGCAGACTTCCGCATCCAGAAGGCGGGAGAGGTCCACCGCCTTGGAGAGCAATTGCAGCGTCACGCGGTTTTGATAATAGTTGCGGTAGTCGCCGAACACCCAGATGCTTTTTCGTTTTCCGGTCATCGTTTTTCTTTCGTCAGGTCTGTTTTTTCGCCTCGATGGATTTCCCGATCACCGCGCTGATTTTCCGCTGGTACTTATCGAGAAACTCGGCCGCGGCGTTGGCCGCCGCTCCCGTGATGAGAACATTTTCCTTCTGGGTTTTCCGGATGAAGACCCGGCGGACCCTGGTGCGCGAGCCGTGGGCGGCAAGCTCCGCGGGCGTAATGTCGAGGCGCTTCAGATTGACGGAAAGGATGTCCGCTTCGGCAAACGCCCGGTTGATTCCGGCAAAGGAAGCGTAGCGCGGCTTGTACTGCTCCATCGAGACGGTCACGAGCGCGGGAAATTCCATTTCCAGCGTTTCGCGGAACTTGTCCACCAGGCGGCGCACCCGGAGCACCCGGCCGGAAATTTCCAGCCGCTCGGCGTAGGCCACCGCCGGCAGATCGAGTTCCTCGGCCAGCTGCGGCCCGACCTGCGCCGTTTCACTGTCGGAGGTATACGCCCCGCACAGGATGAGGTCGTAGCCCGGAACTTCTTTTGCGATGGCGCGGCCCAGCACGAAAGACGTGGCGTACGTATCGGAGCCGGCCAAGAGCCGGTCGCACACCAGAAGTCCCCGGTCCGCGCCCATGGCGAGCGCTTCGCGCAGAACCTCCTCCGCCGCGGGCGGTCCCATGGTGACGACCGTGATCGAAGCGCCGCCGTCGGCCTTGATCCGAAGTGCGGCCTCCACGGCGTGCTTGCAGGCCGGATTCATCATTCCCGCGGCCAGATCGCGGCGGAGCGTCCCGGTTTTTTCATCCCAGGGCAGTTCGGTGACCATCGGCACCTGCTTGATGCATACCACAATATTCAACATCGTTTCTCGTTTCTCACAATATCGGCGTCGTCAGAATGGCGCGGGCGATGACCACGCGCTGGATCTCGCTGGTGCCTTCGTATATTTCGGTTACTTTGGCGTCGCGGAAATACCGCTCCACGTCGTACTCCTTGCTGTAGCCGTAGCCGCCGTGAATCTGCACGGCCAGCGACGTCACCCTTGAGGCCACGCTGCTGCAGTAGAGCTTGGCCATGGACGCCTCGCAGCCGAACGGCGCGCCCGCGTCCTTGAGTTCGCAGGCGCGGTACAGAAGCAGGCGCGCGGCCAGAATTTCGGTCGCCATGTCGGCGATATAGTTTTGAATCGTCTGCTGGGAGGCGATGGGCTTTTTGAACTGCTGGCGTTCCTTGGCGTATTTCACCGCCGCTTCCATAGCGCCCTGCGCGATGCCCAGAGCCTGCGCGGCCACGCCGATGCGGCCGTTGTCGAGCGTCGCCAGACCGATTTTCATGCCGTCGCCCAGTTTGCCCAGCAGGTTTTCCGCCGGCACGCGGCAGTCCTCCAAAAACAGGGACGAGACGGGATTGGCGCGCATGCCGCAGAGGTCCTCCAACTCGCCCCGCAGAAATCCGGGAAACCGGCTTTCGACGATGAAGACGCTGCTTTGCAGTTTGTTTTCGGGCGAAGAGGTGAGCGCAAAAATCAGGGCGACGTCGCAAACTCCGCCGTTGGTGACGAAGATCTTGGTGCCGTTTAAAATGTATTCCGCCCCGCGTTTGACGGCCGTCGTTTCCACGCTGCCCGCGTCGGAGCCGGCGTTGGCCTCGGTCAGGCTGAACGCGCCGATGACCTCGCCCGCGGCGAGCGGCGGCAGATATTTTTCCTTCTGGCTTCTGCCGGCAAACCGCAGGAGGGGATAGACGGCCACGCCGTTGTGGACGGTGACGCAAAGTCCCACCGCCGCGCACACGCGGGACAGCTCCTCCACCACAATCGCGGCGCTGATGGAATCGAGAGCCGCGCCGCCGTATTCCTTCGGGACCTGCAGACCGAAATAGTTGAGGTCGCGCATTTTGGCGATGACGTCGCGCGGGAAAATCCTCTGCCGGTCAATCTCGGCGGCAATCGGCGCCAGTTCCGTTTCGGCAAAGTGGCGCGCGGAGGCGCGGATCAGTTTATGTTTCATGCACGGGTTGAACTGCAAATTTTATCCCCCGGATAAGTTTCCTAAAAAGTTCACTGGCATATAGAAAAAAGATGCGTTAAAGTCAACACAAGAATCGCGCGCGGAAGGACGAGGGGTGAACACGGCGCGCCTTCGGACGCCCCACGGCAAAAATGCCGGGCGCCCGCCGCATGATTAATTAAGGAGGACGACATGAAAAAAATCTCTATCGGACTGCTTGCGGCCCTTTTATTGTTTTCCTGGCTGCCTTTTGCCGACGCCCAGGAATACGGCAAAATCCGCGCGCTTCGCGAACGGGCCGCTTACGTGACCAAACAGAAAAACGATTTTGTCGTCCGCGTGCTCCGTTCCTACAAGATCCCGCATGAAACAAACGATCAGGGGGCCGTGGTCCGAATCAATATGGACGCTAAGTGGCTCGCCGTCACGGCCATCGAAATCGTCCCTGTCCTCACGGAAGGCGCAGACAAGAGCCGGCAGGTCACCGCGCACGAATTGTATTTCTTCACCGCCGACGGCATTCTGGACGTGATTTCGGCTCTGACCATCCGTTAGGGCCGGCGGGAAAGTTTGTCGCGCATGGCGGCGACCTTTTCCCGGTCCAGGTAATACTTGTTGTCGCCGGTTTTAACGATCAGACCGTCCTTGAGCAGCAGCGCCACGGCGCGGGGGCGCATGTTGCCTGTGCCGACGCGGAAAAAATTCTTCCGCTCGTCCTGCAGGCGCACGGCTTTGGAGGCTTTCACGGCGCCGGCCTCCTCCAGTTCGGAAAGAATCTTGAAGCAGACCCTGCGCAAGCCCCATCCGGCCGCGAACAGAACCAGAAAAACAAAAACGACAAATCCGACCAGCAGTAAAATAATCTGTAAATATACAGGCACGTCCTTTTTCCTTTTTTAAATCTTTCCTTCACCGGAGGCGGCCCGCGTCCGCAGACAAAATCCTTTTGACGGACGGCAAGCCTTCCTATCCCGACCGTTTGCCCGTCACCTTTTCGATTCTTACGCCGATAACGCAAACCCGGTCGAGTGCGTCGGCCGGAAAATCAAGCGGTTCGCCGGGGGCGTATTTCTTCATCAGCCGGATCAGCGCTTCTTCTTTTTCAGCGCGGTCTTCCACAAAAAACGCCCGGCCGAAACCGATGACGCTTTGGTAAGCCATTCCCCACGCGCAGGCAGTCTTTCCCTTAACGACTCCGCCCGGCAGATCAACTTCAAAACAAATGAAAGGATTTTTCCGCAGCATGTCTACTTTCAGGCCGGATTTCGCCGAGTGAAAGTAAAGATGCTTGGACGTGGCCGCAAAATTGACCGGCACCACGTAAGGCGAATTTTCCGCGGCCAGCGCAATCCGGCATACCGGCGCGCGCTGTAGAATCGCGTCGATTTCCCGCGGGTCGGTGATTTCCTTTTCCGAACGGCGCATCGTCACCCTCTCTTTCTCCGCCGGCGCAAAATCCGGATCTCCGAAGAACGCTTGGCAAGTCGGGGAAAGGTATGCTAAAAAGCAGCGCCTTAAGCGAATGGATACCCGGACTGCCGGAAATTTCCCTTATCCGATGGGGAGAAAAAAGTCGATGACTTTCTGGCGGGGATATGAGAAAGACGAAACCATGAACGACAAAACCGAGCAGGCCATAGGCGTTTTCGATTCCGGCATCGGCGGCCTCACCGTCGTGCGCGCGCTGATGGAGCGTCTGCCCTTCGAAAACATCGTCTACTTCGGCGATACGGCGCGCGTTCCCTACGGCGTCAAGTCCGTGGAAACGATCAACCGCTACGCGCTCCAGATTGCCGAATTCCTGCTCAAAAAAGACGTCAAGCTGCTGATCGTCGCCTGCAACACGATGGCGGCGGTGGCCTGCCAGGCGATCCGCGACCTGTCTCCCGTGCCCGTGCTGGAGGTCATCGGGGCCGGCGCGGCCAGCGCGGTCGGCGCGACGCAAAACAAGATCATCGGCGTCATCGGCACGCCCGCCACGATCAACTCGAACGCCTATGCGCGCGCTATTTCTCTGCTGGATCATGACGTCCGGATTTTTTCGCAGGCCTGCCCGCTGTTCGTGCCGCTGGTGGAAGAAGGCTGGTTTGAACACGAAGCCACGCGCCTGGCCGCCCTGGAGTATCTGAAACCGGTGAAAGCCGAAGGCATCGACACGCTCGTCCTGGGCTGCACGCATTACCCGCTTATCAAACCGCTCATCGCCGAAATCGTCGGACCGCAGGTCCGGCTCATCGACTCGGCGGAAGCGATGGCCGAGGAAGCGGCCGGCCTCATCAACGCCCGGCAGCTCGGCAATCCCTCCGGCCGTTCGCCGGATTACCTGTTTTGCGTGAGCGACGTGCCGTACCGTTTTCAGACAATCGGCGAACGCTTTCTCGGACGCACGCTGGCGCGCGTTGAAATGGTGAGGCTGTAAACGATGAAAATTCTTCTGGCCGGCTGCAACATTGATTACGACCTGATCCGCGAGCTCTCAGACCGCTCAGCCCTGGAGCAGGAGCTGACGCCGGAGACGATCTCCGCTGCCTATGCGCGCATCAGCCGCAGCCCCAAGCCGGTGGACGAGCTTCGGCGCGACGCGCGCGCCGAAGTGGAAAAGGCCCGCCGCTCCAACCGCAACATCGTTTTTGAAATGGGACACGCCTCGGTGGCCGAACACGCTGTCTTCAACATCGACGTTATCGGCGTCTCCCGCCTGCTGGTCGAGGAGATCGAAAAATTCCGCCTGTGCTCCTATACGGAAAAATCCCAGCGCTACGTGCTGTTCGATAAAGATTTTGTCGTGCCCGACGAAATTCGCGACGCGGGACTGGCCGATGTTTTCTGCGCAACGGTCGACCGGCAAAACGATTTTTATCACCGTCTTTACGAAGACCTGCGACCCTACGTTTACGAGCAAAACAAGGATCTCGCGGCCGATCCCGCCAACAAGTCCCTGCTGGAAGGCTGGGCCAAGGAAGACGCGCGCTATGCCATTGCGCTTGCCACCGAGACGCAGCTGGGCATGACTGTGAACGCCCGCAACCTGGAGCTGATGCTTCGGCGGCTTGCGGCGCTGCCGCTGGCCGAGGCGCGCCTCTACAGCGAGAAACTTTACGCGGCGACGAAAGACATCGCGCCGTCGCTGATCCGCTACACCCGGGCCACGGATTACGACCGGCTGACGCGGCGGAATCTGCGCACGCTCTGCGCGCCCATTGCGCCCGCCCCCATCCATCGTTCGTCTGCCTCCGTCCGCCTGCTGGAGGCTGCGCCCGACGCCGATACGCGCAGTGCGGCCGCGCTCATCTTCGCTGCGTCCGGTCTGACATACGACACTTGCCTGGCGCGCGCCAAACGCCTGACCGCGCGCGAAGCGCGGGCGCTCTTTGAAACCGTCTTCGCCGGCATGCAGCCATACGACGCGGCGCTGCGGGAGCTCGAAGCCATCGACCTGCTTTTTGAACTGGCGCCGAGCGCCAGTTGCTTCGCGCAGCTCAAGCGCCACCGCATGGCTACACTGCTGTGCCAGGACTATGATCCGGACCTGGGGGTGACGGTCCCCCCCTCCGTCAAGGCCGTGGGTCGCTACCGGGATTTCATGGCCGTCATCCGGGAAACCAACCGCGTCTACAACCTTCTTTGCGCCAAAAATCCCGCCGCGGCGGCTTACGTGCTCACCAACGCGCACCGCCGGCGCGTGCTTCTGAAGATCAACGCCCGGGAAATGTATCACGTCGCCCGCCTGCGGGCGGACGCCCATGCCCAATGGGACATCCGCCGGATGTCCGAAAAAATGCTCGGGCTGGCCCGCCGGGTCATGCCGCGGACACTCGCGATGGCTTGCGGAAAAGACGGCTTTGCCGCGCGGCGTCAAAAAGCATTTGCCCGGAAATAATCCCGGGGCCCCGGACGGAATCTCATGACTCCAAAAACAAAGCTGCCCATCGTCCTTCTGGCCACCACCATCAGCTCGTTTACGACCCCTTTCATGGGCTCGTCCGTCAACGTCGCCCTGCCGATGATCGGCCGCGACTTTTCCATGACCGCCTTGTCTTTAAGCTGGGTGGCTTCCTCTTTTCTTCTGGCCGCGGCCATCACGCTGGTGCCGCTGGGACGCCTGGCGGACCTGTATGGCCGCCGGCTTTTTTTTCTCGCGGGATCGCTGATCTTCGCCCTGTCTTCCTTCCTGTGCATCTGGGCGCAGACCGAAGGCCTCTTTATCGCCCTGCGTGTCGTGCAGGGCGTGGGCGGTGCGATGATCTTCAGCACCGGCACGGCCATGCTGATCTTTGCCTATCCGGCCGACCGGCGCGGCAGGATTCTCGGCATCAACATCGCTGCGGTTTACGTCGGACTTACGGTCGGACCTTTCATCGGCGGCCTTTTGACAGAACACCTGGGCTGGAAAACTCTTTTCATTTTCAACGCAGTCCTGGGGCTGGCGGCGGCCGGCCTGGCCTCGCGGATACCCCGCGAAGGAAAGCCCGCCGCCCACGGCGAAGCATTCGATCTGACCGGCTCCTTTCACTACGGGCTTTCCCTGTTCGCCCTGATGTTCGGGTTTTCCCGTCTGCCCTCCTGGTCCGGCTTCCTTCTCATTGCCGTTGGACTGGTCTGTTTCGTTCTCTTTCTCCGCCGGCAGCTTCACCACCCGTTTCCGCTCATTGACATCGCGCTGTTTCGGGACAACCGGGTCTTCGCCCTTTCCAATCTGGCGGCGCTCATCAACTACTCGGCCACGTTTGCGATCACCTTTCTCTTGAGCCTGTATTTGCAGCATGTCAAACTTCTGACGCCCGTTCAGACGGGACTGGTGCTGGTGGTTGAACCCCTCCTGCAGGCCGTTTTTTCGCCCGCCGCCGGACGTTTCTCCGACCGCTATGAGCCGCGGATCATCTCCTCTGCCGGCATGGCGCTGACGGTCATCGGCCTTACCGGATTGATCTTCATCGGCGCCGGAACGCCCCTGTCCTACATTCTCCTGTGCCTGGCCCTGCTGGGGATCGGTTTTGCGCTGTTCTCCTCACCCAACGTCAACGCAATCATGAGTTCGGTGGATCAGAAATTTTACGGCATCGCTTCGGCGACGCAGGCGACAATGAGACTGGTGGGGCAGAGCTTCAGCATGGGCATCGCCATGCTGGTCTTCTCCTGGATCATCGGCAACCATACCATTTCGCACGAAAACAGCAGGCTTTTCCTCGCGAGCGCCCGGCTGATCTTCGCTCTGCTCGCCGTTATCTGTGTTTTCGGCGTTTTCGCTTCGCTGTCGCGCGGGCGCCTGCATTCCAATCCCCGGGAGGACCAGCCGGGATGCTGCGGAGCAAGGCAAAGATGAAAACGACAGGGATCAGTTTTGCAATCGGCCTCGCCGCCGGACTTTTCGGCGGCCTCATCGGCATGGGCGGCGGCATTGTCATGATCCCGCTGCTGGTCGGATGGTTCGCCCTCGATCAGTGCCGCGCGCAGGGGACGTCCCTGGCGGTGCTCGTTTTTACGGGTGTCAGCGGGGCGCTGACGTACGGCTATGCCGGGCAAATCGACTGGAACGCCGCTTTGATCCTCGCGGTTCCGGCCGTCCTCACTGCCGCAGCCGGCGCGCGCCTTGCCGACCGCCTTCCCGGGTGGCAACTGAAAAAAGTTTTCGGCGCCTTTCTCATTTTTTGCGCCGTGCTGCTTCTGCTCAAACCCGTTTTGGCAAGCCCGCTCGGCGGGCTGCCCGATTGCGCCTCGTTTTTCATCCTCCTTGTTACGGGCGCCGTGACGGGATTTCTTTCCGGTTTGATCGGCGTGGGCGGCGGAGCGATCATGGTACCCGCGCTGATTCTTCTGGCGGGCTTCACGCAGCACGCCGCACAGGGCACCTCCCTGCTCGTCATGATTCCCACCGGCCTGGCCGGCGCCTTTACCCACTGGCGCCTGGGTAATGTGGCCGGCCGGCTGCTTGTCGGCATGGTGCCGGGCATTCTTCTCGGCGCCTTTTTCGGCGGGATCACGGCACAGTTCATTCCGGAGGCGCCGCTGCGCTGCCTGTTCGTTCTGGCGGCCATTTACATGGGCTGGCGCTATGCCCGGGCTGCCGAACCTGCGTCCTGCTGATCGGCAGAGGACGAGTCCGAAGGCGTAAAATACCGGTTTATCCCTCCCGGGGTTCTATGCTACACAGAAACACGGCAGGAAACCGGCAGGAAGGCCCGGGGCCCCATACACTACGGTTGGTTTTTCCCATGAAGAATGAGCATAAAATATCTTACCTTGAGGAAAGGATCCAGCTTCTGGAGTCTGAAATCGAAAAGCTGACAAAGGAAAACCGCCTCCTTTCGGAAAAACAGGGCATTCAGAATACCATCCTGGAAAAATCGCTGGGCGGTTACTACATCCTCCTGGAGAGAGAATTCCGTCTGATCAATCCCATCATTGCCTCTTATACGGGGTACGCGCAGGAAGAAATCATCGGAAAACCGGCGGATTTTCTGATTCATCCCGAAGATAAAGAGAGTGTTAAGAAAAATGCCTTCGCCATGAAAACCGGATCGCTGGTCATACCCTACGAATATCGCATCGTCACCAGGCAAAATGAAATCCGGTGGGTTCTGGAGGTGGTTGCCTCGATTACGTTTGAAGGAAAACAGGCCGTTCTGGGAAGCGCGATGGACATCACACAGCAGAAGATGACGGAAAAAAAGCTGATGGAGTCGGAAAACCTCTACCGCACGATTTTTGAAACGACGGGAACGGCTACCGTCATCATTGAAGATGATAAAACCCTGTCTCTGATCAACTCGGAATTCGAAAAAGTGACCGGTTACAAGATAAAAGATTGGGAGGGAAAGAGGACCTGGGTAGACCTGATTGATGAAAGAGACCGCAGCAGGCTGGAAGAATATCACCGCCTGAGGCGCATTGATCCCGAGTTGGCCCCCCGGACGTATGAATTCCGTCTGGTGGACAGCCAGGGGAACATTAAAAACATGCTGAGCGCAAACTGCCTCATTCCCGGAACAAGAAAGCACGTCTGCTCGGTCATCGACATTACGGAACTTGAGGAAAAAGGAAGCGAACTGCTCGTCAAGACCCACAAACTGGAGGAACTGAACACCGCTTTGAGAGTAATGCTGAAGCAACGGGCGGAAGATCGTGAAGAACTGGAACAGACGCTCATGTCCAGCATTAAGGAGTTAATTATGCCTAATCTGGGAAAACTGCGCAAGGCGGGCTCTGAACAAAGTCGCCAAATCTATCATGATCTCATCGCCTCCAACCTGGAAGAAATGTTTTCGCCCTTTTCGCGAAAACTATCCAATCGTTTCAGAAGCCTGACAACAACGGAAATCCAGGTGGCACACCTGATCAAAGACGGAAAGAACAGCAAAGAGATCGCAGATGTCTTAAGTGTTTCGAGCAGTGCCGTCGATGTCTACCGGTACCGCATCCGTAAAAAAATGGGGATAAACAACCAGAAAGTGAATCTCCGCTCCTATCTTTTAAGCCTTCCCTAGGTAATTCCATACATATCTTGTATGGAAACGGTATTGATTATTTCACATTGACACAAAAGTTTTGATGTAATAAAAGTGCACGCTATGAAATAAATGCTGAGGTGATGTCCTGCTCGAATGAATCACGGCGATGCATACTGGTTATGATGAGGAGTTGAGATTTTCTTAAGGAGAAATATGGTCTTTACCAATTTTAACCTCAGAAATTCAAACGTCTTGACATATCCAGGTCATTCCCGTTTAAAAATGGCAACGTAAGCGAAGCTGTACCAGATGTAATCAACCCTTCTATTTCCAACCGTAGGAGCGTGTGATCTCATGGACATGAAGCGTGCGTATTACGAGGATATCGAGCTTTTCAAAAGCGGGACCATTCTTTTCTGGACAATCGTTCTGATGGTCGCGCTCTTCACCCTTCCCCTCATAGCAACCAATTATTACTTATACCTTTTCAATCTCATCATGGTTCATGTGATTCTTGCCGTGGGTCTCAATATTCTGGTCGGCTCGACCGGACAGATATCCCTGGGCCATGCCGGTTTTTTTGCCATCGGCGCTTACGCAACAGTGCTTTTAATGACAAAACTGAGCATTCCCTTTTTCCCGGCGCTCATCCTTGCAGCCTTTATCGCGGCCTTTTTCGGATTCATTCTGGGCCTGCCGGCCCTGCGATTGGAAGGGCCGTATCTGACGATCGCCACACTGGCTTTCGGTCTGGCCATCATGCACATTATCGGCCATATGGAAGTGTTCGGCGGCCGCTCAGGCCTCAGGGCGCCTGATCTGAATATCGGAATTCCACAACTGGGTTGGAATCTCACCCTCACCACAGACTTTAGCAAGTATTATCTCGTTCTCATCATCGCCATCCTCATGGTCCTGGGAGCTGTTAATATTTTAAAAACAAAAGTGGGGCGCGCTTTTGTCGCCATCCGGGACAGCGACATCGCCGCCGAAGTGATCGGCATCAACCTTACGATTTACAAAACCCTGTCCTTTGCCGTCAGCGCCTTTTATGCCGGTATTGCCGGCGGTCTTTTTGCCTTCGTTCTCGGATTTTTCGATCCCATCACCTTCAACATGTTTCTGTCGATTTATTTTCTGGTCATGATTGTCGTGGGGGGGCTGGGCTCGATCATGGGCTCCATTACGGGAGCGGCCTTTATCACCTACCTGATGTACGCCCTTTTCAAGAACATCAAGGACGTTCCCTACGTCGGAGATTTCCTGACGGCCATTTCGCAGCGCTGGCTGTCCATCACGGGAATGGATAACTTAAGCGCCATCGCCCTGGGGTTTGTCATGATCGGCATCATGATTTTTGAACCGATGGGAATCTTCGGCGTCTGGATCCGAATAAAAAAATACTGGAAAACCTGGCCTTTTTAAATCCGTTAGCACACCGGAAGCGTTCAGCGACGATTGCTTTTAGGAGTGGGATACACCGGATGGAATCTTCTAAATGGTCAAAAACGGAAAACCGGATGAAATAGGGGGAAGATATGCCTTTCGAACAACTGTTGATTGAAGGATTGGCGATGGGAGCCTGCTACGGTCTTTTTGGCTTGGCAGTCGTCATTATCTATAAAACGTCGGAGGTCATGAACTTTGCCGCAGGAGAAATGGCCATGTTTTCCACTTTTATTGTTTTTCACCTGCTGACGTTTTATCATTGTCCCTTCTGGGTGGCTCTGCTTGCGGCTATTGTGTTTGCTGCCTTGCTGGGCATTCTGGTCCAGTACTTTTTCCTCAGGCCGGCTAAAAATCCGACGCTTCTGAGTCTGATCGTTATCACGCTGGGCGTGGAGATGCTGCTGATGGGTTTTGCCAGTTGGAAATGGGGCGCAGAACAACAGGAATTTTCTCTTCCGATATCCTACATGGTCACATACGAACCCATCAAGGGATTTATCATCAGCCAGTGGGCTTTGGCGGTCTTTATCATTGCCGCCGTCGTCATGGTTTTCCTGTATTTTTTCTTCAATCGCACCAGCCTGGGAACAGCCATGCGGGCAACCCAGCAAAACAAGCACGCAGCTAAAATCATGGGCATCAACACGGACCGTGTCTTTGCTTTTTCCTGGGCCTTCAGCTCGGTCATCGGACTCATCGCCGCCGTGCTGCTCACCGCCAAAACCATTCTGGATCCGCAGTTCATGATGGAGCCGTTCTTAAAAGCCTTCGCCGCCGCGGTTCTGGGCGGACTCATGAGCATTCCCGGCGTATTGATCGGCGGCGCCATCATGGGGCTTTTAGAAAATTTCTTCGGTTATGCCTGGCCGGTCTGGAAACCGATTACAGCTTTTATCGTCATCGTTTTGGTGCTCTGCGTCCGCCCCAGCGGCTTGTTCGCAAAACACTGGGTGAAGAAAGTGTAGGCAGCATGAACGCAATATTTTCCGGTATGACAAGACCCATGGCAAGGCTGCGGCGGCAGATGACGCCCCGCACCCCTTGGAGAATTCTCTTATTCCTGCTTGCTTCTGTTCCGGTCTTGTGTCTGACTCCGAATGCCTTTTGCGGGTCAGCCGTTGATCGCGAGGAAAAAGCGGTGCTCCAGGCCGCCCGAAAATTTCTCGATGCGGAAGTCCGCCGGGATTATCCTGCCGTGTACGCCTGTTTCGCCCCGTCATCCGCTTATCTCCGGACGCATACGTATCGGCAGTATCTGGCCGAAGCCCAAGCCGCCCCGTATTCCGTCGTGGCTTATCAGATCGTCCGGGTGAGCTACATCGAGGACAATAAAAATCCCAAGAGCATCACCACCGCGAGCAGAATCGCCCAGGTGGAAGTGGAAGTGACGTTTGCCTATGAAGGCACCGACCGGCAATCGGTTGTCAATATCGGCTTCATTTTTCTCAAGGAAGGAGGCAGGTGGTACAAAAGCTAGACGCTTCACAAAGACCGGTAAGGATGTCCGTTTTTTTCACAAACAGTGTTACCCCGACGGACATTTGTCGATGACAACGAAAACGTTTTGCATGTCACTAACTAAGGAGGAAGGGCTATGGATTTGAAAAGAATAACGAGGGTTATGCTTGTTTGTCTGTTTGCCGTTTTTTTGTTTACTCAAGCCGGGCAAGCGGCAGCGGAGCGCGGGTTTGACGACAAGGAAATCCGTATCGCCGCCTGGGGGCCTCAGACGGGTCCGGCGGCGCCGTGGGGCGCCGTGGCGCGCGGCAGTAAACTCCTTTTCGATATTGTCAACGAAGAAGGCGGCATTCACGGCCGCAAAATTAAATTCTTCGTGCGCGATGACCAGTACAATCCTTCCCAGACCGTCGCCGCCGTTAAAGAACTGATTGAACGGTACGGCATTTTCGCCTTTGTCGGCGGCGTGGGCACGGCCTGCTGTCAGTCCGTTTACAAAATCCTTCTCGATAATAAAATCATCTGGATTTCCCCCTGCTCCGGCGCCCGGTCGTTTTGGGATCCGCACAATCCCTACCTGTGGAACATCTGGCCGACGTATGAAGACGACGCCAGCATCCTGGCCAAATTTGCCGTCGAAAAAAAGAAATTTAAGAAGATTGCCATGTTGTATAACAACGATGACTACGGCCTGGATGCTCTGGATTCGGTAAAATACCGCCTGAGCAAGTATAAAATGGAACTGGTGGCCGCGCTTCCCGTTGAGCCCACCGAGCGCGATCTTTCCTCGCAGGTGGCCAAACTGAAAGCCTCCGGCGCCGAAGCGGTCATCGGCTTTTGCGCTCCGACCCAGGCGGCCATTGCCCTGAGAACCAGCGTCTCTCAGGGATTCCGTCCGCAGTGGTTCCATTCCTACAACCTGTCGGATTATCCGCTCATGAACAAGATCACCGACGGTTTGTGGTCCAAGGAAGCCGTGATTTCCAGCGCGTTCTTTATTCCGTCCTTTGCCGATCATCCGCTGATCAATAAGTATCGAAAGGCCCAGGAAAGACTGGCGCCCACGGAGCGCTGGGGCATCTTCTATCAGGCCGGAATCGTCGTCGGGGAACCTCTGCTTGAGGCGATGAAAAAGGCGGGCAAAAACCTGAGTACGGAAGCGGTAAAGAAGGAACTGGACAGCCTGAAGAATTTCCAGGGCGTCGGTCCGAAAATTACCTGGAAGCCCAACTATCACAAGGCCCCCCGGTCGGTTCAGATCTGGCAGGCCGGACCCAAAGGAGAAAATATCGTCCTTCAGGATTGGACGGAAAACGAGATCAGCCGGCACTAAAACGGCGTCCCCATCTTGCGGGGGCGGACTTTTCACGCCCCCGCAAGACCTGACCTTTTTGGACAGACAAGAGGAAAAGCAATGGGCTATTTCGATATCGAACATTTGAGCATCAGTTTCGGCGGCTTGAAAGCCGTTGATGATATCAGCTTCAGTGTTGATAAAAATGAAATCTTCTCCATCATCGGTCCCAACGGATCGGGAAAGACAACCATCTTTAATCTGATCAGCGGGATCTATCATCCCAACGAAGGCACCGTTAAACTGGAAGGAGAAAACCTGGTGGGGAAAACTCCCGACCGAATCGCCCGAAAAGGTATTGCGCGCACTTTTCAGAACATTGAACTGTTTGCCAACGCCACGGTGATGGACAACCTCATGCTGGGCCGCCACATTTTTATGGACACGGGCGTTTTCAGCGGCGCTTTCATGTGGGGCAAGCGCTCGCGGGCCGCCCGGGAAGAAATCGCCCATCGCGAAAAGGTGGAGCACATCATCGATTTTCTGGAGCTGCAATCCGTCCGGGACCAGTTTGTCGGAAGCCTCGCCTACGGCAAGCGAAAGCTGGTGGAGGTCGGACGCGCGCTGGCGCTGGAGCCCAAAATCATGCTGCTCGACGAGCCGTCGGCGGGCATGAATACGGAAGAGAAAGACGACCTCACCATCTGGATCAAGGACATCCGGGAAGATTACAATGTGACGATCCTGCTGATCGAGCACGACATGAACATGATCATGGGGATATCCGATCGCATTTTTGCCATGAGCCAGGGGCAGAAAATCGTTTTGGGACCTCCGCGGGAGGTTCAGAAGCATCCGGAAGTCATCAGAGCTTACCTCGGAGAGGAGGGAGCGGCCTAATGCTGAAAGTAAAAAACATCGAGACCTGGTACGATCTGATCCGCGCCTTGCACGGCATATCTTTTGAGATCAAGCAGGGCGACGTTGTCGCTCTCCTGGGGTCCAACGGCGCCGGAAAAACAACGACGCTGAAAACGATCATGCGCCTTTTTTACGATCTGAAAGAAGAACAGCCGGAGAAGGGAACCATCGAATTTCTGGGGGAGCGCATCGACCGGAAGGATACCGCGGATATCGTGAAAATGGGTATCGGCTACGTCCCGGAAGGACGGGAGGTGTTTCCCGAACTCACCGTGCTGGAAAATATCATGATGGGCGCGTATACCCGGAAAGACCGGAAAAACATCAAAAATGATCTGGAAAACGTTTATCACCATTTCCCCATCTTGAAATCGCGAAGCAACCAGCAGGCGGGGCTGATGAGCGGCGGCGAGCAGCAAATGCTGGCCATCGGCCGGGCGCTGATGAGCCGCCCCAAACTGCTCATGCTCGACGAACCGTCGTTGGGGCTCTCTCCGCTCCTGACCAAGGAAATATTCACCATCATCAAGAACATCAACGAAAAAGACGGCGTGACCATTTTCCTGGTAGAGCAAAACGTCAACATGGCGCTGAAATATTCCAAGTTCGCCTATCTGCTGGAAAACGGCCGGATCGTCCGGGCCGACAAACCGGAGGTTCTCCGGGAAGACCAGGACATCAAGGAATTCTACCTGGGAATCGCGACGGAACAGTCGATTAAAGGATACAAGCGTTATCGCAGAAAGGTCCGCTTCCGTTGACCCGGGGTTGAGGGAAGATGAAAAGGACATGAGTTGACGGTTCTAAAATGATCAAGGAGAAACTATGACGGAGTCATTGGCAAGTAAGACGTTACCCAAGGCATTTCTGAACATGGTCAAAAAGCAGCCGGATCACATTGCCATGAGAAGAAAGGATTACGGCATCTGGCACGATATCACCTGGAAAGAATATTTCGAAAACGTCAAGCACGTGACCCTCGGCCTGCACGCTCTGGGCGTCAAGTACAGGGACCATGTCGCCATCATCGGAGAAAACCGGCCGGAATGGCTTTATTCGGCGCTGGGTATCGTCTGCGCGGGCGGCGCCTGGGTGGGCGTTTACACGACCAATCCGGTGGCGGAATGCGAATACGTCGTGGGCCATTCCGACGCCGTGGTTTATATCTGTGAGGATGAAGAACAGCTGGACAAGGCTCTGGCTTTCCGCTCCAAAACGCCGATGCTGCGCAAACTCATTGTCTGGGAAATGGAAGGCCTCAAGCATTTTGAAGATCCCATGCTGATGAGCTTCGATCAGCTGCTAGAGCTCGGCAAAAAAGAAGACCGAAAAAATCCCGACCTCTTCACGCAGCTGACCGAACAGGCGCAGCCGGACGACATCGCGGGAATTATTTATACCTCGGGAACCACCGGACCGCCGAAGGGCGCGCTTCTGGCGCATGAAGGCTATCTGTGGATCGCCCACTCCGCCGCCCAGGTTACTCCGCTGACGAACGAAGACGAAACGATATCCTTTCTGCCGCTTAACCACGTCTACGAGCAAATCTTCGACATCATGTACCACCTGTCCGTGGGACAAATCGTCAACTTTACCGAAAACACGGACACCGTCATGGCGGACATGATGGAAATTTCACCCACCATGTTTCACGCCGTTCCCCGCATCTGGGAAAAATACTACTCCGGCATTGTGCTCAAAATGGCCGACGCGACCTGGCTTAAGCGCACCCTCTACGACGTTGCCGTCAAGATCGGAACACGCTATAACAATATCGCCCTGGCCAAGAAAAAAGTCCCTCTCGGGCTCGCGTTGTCCTACTATATCGCTTACTTTGTCGTCTTCCGGAAACTGAAAGAGCGGCTGGGCTTTGACCGCGTCAAGGTAGGTGTTTCCGGCGCCGCACCCATTTCCCACGAGATTCTCAAGTTCTTCCAGAGCATCGGCATTCCGATCCGCGAAGGCTACGGCATGACCGAAACCACCGGCATCACGCACATGTCGAGTGAAGTGGATTTTAAAGTGGGAACCGTCGGCAAGGCCATTCCGGGTACGGAGGTCAAAATTGCAGAAGACGGAGAGATCCTTGTCAAACATCCGGGCATTTTCAAGGGATACTACAAAGATGAAGAGAACACCCGGGAGGCCCTGGTGGACGGCTGGATGCATACCGGCGATGTGGGCATGATTGACGAAGAAGGTTATCTCAAACTGACCGACCGCAAGAAAGACCTGATCATTACGGCGGGCGGCAAGAACGTCGCGCCCCAGTATCTGGAGAACCTTCTGAAATTCTCGCCCTACATCAACGACTCCGTCGTCATCGGCGACCGCCGGAAATACCTGTCGGCGCTTATCGTCCTCGACGAGGAGAATGTCACCAAGTTCGCCCAGGACAACAAAGTCCAATTTACGACGTATGCCTCCATGACCCGCGCGCCGGAAATCGTTGCCCTCATTCAGGAAGAAATCAACAAGGTGAACAACCAGGTGTCCCGTGTGGAAAACATCCGCAAATTCCGGATCATCGACAAAAAGCTCTACACGGAGGACGGGGAAGTCACCCCGACCATGAAAGTCAAGAGAAAATCCATCAACGCGCAATTCAAAGACTTGATTGAAAGCATGTATCGGGAAGGCGAATAACCTTCTGTTCCTGATGCCCGGGGCAGGATGCCCCGGGTCCCCCTGGTGCAAACAATCAGACGAGCGACCGCGGACCGGGCCTTTTTCTCTGTGCCTTTTTCTCTGCTGCCCGGGCGCTTTTTTTGTGGTAGAATACACTAAAGTTCAAAATGATATTTCCTCCTCCCTCTGCTGCGGTAAAAAATCCGGAATTTCGCTTCTCGGCCGGGACCGGTTTCTGGAAACTCTTTAACCCCGTCAATCGGAGCAAAGGAGGTCGCCCATGCCAGCAAGAAAATTAAAGGAATTTTTAGACAGTGAGTCGGTCAAATACGTAAAAATCGCGCATTCGCCGGCCTACACGGCCCGGGAACTCGCCCAGTCGCTGCACATCAAGGGAAGCATGGTGGCAAAAACCGTAATCGTTTACATCCGGGAGAAAATGGCCATGGCGGTGCTGCCGGCCAATCATTCCATTGATTTCGACCGCTTCCGGAAAGCCGTCGGCGAAGAAGATATCCGGCTGGCCACCGAAGGACAATTCAGGGGGATGTTTCCGGATTGCGAAGTCGGGGCCATGCCCCCGTTCGGAAACCTTTATGGAATGGACGTTTACGTGGACCAGCATTTGACCGAGGACGAGGACATCTTTTTCAACGCCTGCTCGCATTCGGAGCTGGTCCGGATGTCTTACCAGGATTTCGAAAGACTGGTGAAGCCCAAGGTAATCAAGATTGCCTGAGGCAGGCCGCCTGTGCCGGGCACTGAAGTCACCGGTTGTTTCTCCCGATGTCCGGAGTCACATCCTGAAAGCAGCCGTCATGCGGATGGCTGCTTTTTCTTTTTTCCCCCGTCCCCCATTGATAAGCAGGGGCTTGATTTTTATTTGGTCTTTCTATATGAAAGCCGCCGGAAAAGCCGGTTCAGCGACGGAACCGCTCTTTTCGAAAACGGTCGGAAAAATATGGAAACGGACATCCCAGAGCTTCTCGGGCGGGGGGAGGGAAAGACGGAATGGAACCCCTGCATGAGCTGCGGCGCCTGCTGCGCGGTTTTTCGCGCGTCTTTTTACCGGGCCGAGGCAGGCGACGCCACCGAAGGGGGCGTGCCGGTTCAGCTCACCGAAAGAAACACCGCGTTTCGCCGGGCCATGCGCCGGACCGGCCCGCCGGACTCGCGCTGCATCGCCCTTCTGGGAACGCCGGGGCAAAGCGTCCGCTGCGCCATTTACGGCAGCCGCCCTTCCGTCTGCCGCACCTTCGATCCCTCCTGGAAAGTCGGAGAAGAAAATCCCCGCTGCAATAAGGCCAGGGCTAGAATCGGTCTGGCGCCCCGCTCTCCAAATACGCTGCCTCTGCCTAAAGCCGCCTGAAGCGCCGGCTTTTACAAATACCCTTTCACCTTGTCCATGACCAGTTTTGCAAAAGCCTGCGCGTCTTTATCGGAAATGCGTTCGCGGCTGGCGGAAAATATAAAGCTGAGCCGGCCCCGGAATGTCCGGAGAGTCATGGCGAGCGGATTATTGTACGTGACTCCGAGACTGGTGTAAATGTCCAGAAATTCCATGCCGCCGATCCGGTCAATCTCCGTTTCTCCGGTCGGTTTTCCTTCGGCGATTTTCGGCCAGACAACGCCGACGTTGGAAAGAGAAAAAGAAATTTTGTAATCCAAGACCGGCCGCAAAACCGGATAGCGGAGGGCGACCGGCAGGATTCTTCCCGCCTTCATGGCCGTCGTGCTCAGCCATTTGAGCGCCGCGTCAACTCTATCTTCAATCAGCCGTTTGCGGTAGCGAATGACGTGATCGAGCAGCGCCTGCGGGTCCTTCCTGTCTTCGGGCCGGCTGGGAATGACGACGGCGCTGAGCGGAATACTGTGCCCCGCCGTTTGGTTCCCGGTCCGGCGCGGCCGCTGGTTGACGGCCAGCATGTGATGCATGATGTTCGGCGGACACCCGCGGTTTTCATTCCACTCCTGCAACGCCAGTTTGGCCGCGGCAAGACACAGATCCGACACAGTGCCGCCGCTGCGCCTGGATCGGTCGCGCAGCGCCTTTTGCGCCAGCGGATCGTCATCATAACAGCGGATCATTCTGCGGCCCGCCGACGCCTCCGGCACCCCGATAATCTGCGTGCTTCGAAATACCGGATAACGAATCGCCTGCGCCAGCATTTCCTTGATCACAGGCCCCAGGCGCGGCGGGCGAGCATCCACGGCTGTTTTGGCCTGGGAATGGATGGCGGCCACAGAAGACCAGGAGGGCCGGCTTCCCGTGACCAGACGGTGATAATCGCTGAAAAGCTCGCGCAGATAATCATAGAGCCCGCCTCCATCCATGGCGCAGTGGTGCCAGGATACGGCAAAAAAACCGGAATTTTCCGGCAGCAGAAAAAGAAAAAACCGCAGAGGGAAATCCTCCATCAGATCCCGCCGATACCTCAGCAGGGTGGGCTCCATCCGCTGCTGAATCCATTCCTCCATATCGTTTGGCTTTTCTTTCAGATGGCGCAGGTCGGTCACGCTGAGCGGACAGAATTCGTCGTCGGGCTGCCAGCAAAGCGTTTGCCAAAGCCCCCGGGACGAAATCACCAGGCGCGAAGAAAAAACCGGCGCGAGCGGAAGCGTATTGTGCAGGGCCTTTTCCAGGGCGGCAGCATCGCATGCTCCCTGAAAGAGAAACGCCGTCCAGCCCGTTGAAGGAAAACCGTCTCGCTCCCAGATCAGAAAGAGTTCAGCGGAGGGATTGAGCGGAATCAACGGCTTGTGCGCAGTTCGTTTGTTCAAGATATTATTTGAGATGATTGACCCATCCTTTTTCCGGAAACGGCCGGTTATCTTTTTCCCCCAAGGACCTAATCATGACCGAAACGGCCTGTCAAGCCGGGCAAACAGCCGCCAATGAAAACGCAGCCGCAGAACAGACCTGTTTGACTTCCGGGCCGTTCATCCTGTATTCTTCAGGCATTGAAACGCCAGGAGAGCCTGATGCCTGTTTACAGAATTCCGATCGGCAAACTCAGTCCCGAAGCCATGAAAGGGATCATCGACGAATTCATCTCCCGGGACGGCACCGATTACGGCGCTGTCGAGGCTTCCTTCGATGTCAAATTCCGGCAGATCAAGCGCCGGCTGGAAAACGGTTCGGCCGTTCTCGTTTATGACGACGAAACCGAAACCACCAATATCTTCCCGGCCGATGATCCCCTCCTGAAAAAGCTGGATCCCTGAGCCGACGGTTTTTCAGCTTTTCAATTCCGGTCAAAAAACGTATAAGGACAACGAAAAACCGAAACAAACCGACCCTGTCCGTTGACGGTGCACAGGGAACAAACGCTCAGGAGGAGCCCATGATTGCGTTTTGCGGATTGGATTGTTCGAAATGCGAAGCTTACCTCGCAACGCAAAAAGACGACGATAGCAAAAGATCGGAAGTGGCCCAAAAGTGGTCGGCCCTTTATCACAGTGAAATTTCGCCGGGCCAGATCAACTGCGACGGCTGCAAATCGAGCGGGCGCTTATTCTTCCACTGCGAAAATTCATGCGAAATTCGTAAATGCTGCCAATCCAAAGGCGTCGACACCTGTGCCTCCTGTTCCGAGTACGCCTGCTCAACCCTTTCGGCCTTCATCAAGCTGGCGCCCGAGGCGGGCAGGATGCTGGAAAAACTGCGTCAATAAAAAATTTCCACCTGCCGGGCAGGCGTGAGAGCAGATATCTCAATAAGTGTCTGCGATAAGAGCTTAAGAAAAAACCAGGGAGCTTCCCCGGACGGGGAAGCTCCCTGGTTTATTTATGATGTTTTAACGGTAATCTTTTTCCCGGCCCTTGCGCCTTCCAGCCAAGGGATCTCAATGTTGAGAACGCCGTTTTTAAACTTCGCTTCCACTTTTTCCTGATTGATGCCTTCGGGAAGAGCGATGCTTCTCTGGAAGGAGCCGTAACTGGTTTCTTTGTACCAGTAATCATCATCTTTTTCCTCCTTTTCTTCCTTCTTTTCACCCCGGATCGAAAGAACACCGGGCGTGAGGGTTACATCAATATCCTTTTCTTCGATACCAGGCAGTTCGGCTTTGACATGAATTTTCTCGTCGTCTTCCCAGACGTCGATGCTGGGTTCGAAACCGAACTCCCGAATGCGGTCGAAAGGCTCCAGGCCGAAATCCCCGAAGAAATCGCCAAACAGTCTATTCATCTCCCGTTGAATCGGTAAGAACGGACGCTCTCCAGCTTGACGCAGGGCTTTGTCGTTCTTACGCCGTACGGCAGGCAGCAGGTTTTTAATCATAATCCATCCTCCTTTCCAACGAACAACAACAATTTAATATCATTAACTAATTGACCTATTCAGCCTTAAAGTAATCATTGAAAAAAAACTTGTCAAGGGGGCTCGGAGCCGGCAGGTCCCGCCGCCTGCGCAGGCGCCGGATTGAAGAACCGGCCGACAATCTGATTGACAGCCCCGCCGCTAGTGCCTATACTTCCGCAAACGCAAATCACAAGGACCCCGGAAGAAAAAATGCAGCAAATCCATCGCTATGAACTTCTCGTGCCCAAAGAAGCGGAAGACCAGAACGGGCATGTCAACAACGTCGAATACCTGCGCTGGATGCAGGACGCGGCCATGCAGCATTCGGAAATAACCGGCTGCACCGCCGCCACGAACGCCGCCGGCGCCACCTGGGTGGTGCGCACGCATAAAATCGAATACTTCAAGCCGGCGTTCGCAGGCGACCGGGTGGTAATCGTCACCTGGATTGCCGATTTCCGGCGCGTGCAGTCTTTGCGCAGATATAAAATCACCCGCCCGGCGGACGATGCCCTTTTGGCCGAGGGAGAAACAAACTGGGTTTTCGTGGACGTCCACAAGGGCACGCTGCGCTCCATTCCCAGGGAGGTCAAGGCCGCTTTCGAACTGCTGCCCCGGGAAAAGGAAGCGGAAATTCCCGAACGTTCACGTTGAATATTTTATTGACCTGATTTACTCTTTTTTCATGCGCCGGACCGCCGTACATCCAGCGCAAGCGCCGGTGCGGTAATTCTTTATCAAACCTTTTTTCACAAGTAAAAAGAGAGGTCCCAGCCATGGCCAGAGTGGAACTAAGCGTGAACACGCAGGCGCCCGATTTTACCCTCACCGATTACACCGGTCAAAGCGTATCCCTTTCCGATAACACGGGAAAGAAAAACATTCTGGTCGTTTTCAACCGCGGTTTTCTGTGACCCTTCTGCCGCGCGCACATGGCGCAGTTGCGCCTCGACTATGAAAAATTTCAAAAACTGGACACGCTCGTCTGGGTGGTCGGACCGGAAAAGCCCGAAACGTTCCGGGACTACTGGGCCAAACACGACCTGCCGTTTGTCGGGCTCCCCGATCCTGAACACCGGGTCTTGAAGCTCTACGGCCAGGAGGTCAAGCTCTTCAAACTGGGCCGGCTTCCCGCGCAGATGCTGATCGACCGGACAGGAAGGCTGCGCTTCGTGCACTACGGCCACTCCATGTCGGACATTCCGTCCAACGAGGAGATTCTGCAATTGATTGAAACGCGGCTCCGGCAAGAGGAAAAGGCGCCATGAAACCGCTCTGGGAAACCATTGCCGCCTTCGGCTTTCTGCTTTTGTGCCTGGGTATCATCCGCAGCCTCGCCGTCCGATACAGCCCGCAGGAAGGCGCGGGAGAAGAAAAGCAGCCGCCATAATTCTTTGTTGCCCCCGGGCCCTGCCCCTGCTTCTGAAAAAAACGCATCGCCACGCTGGTCCTGGACTGCGCAGGTTCCCGCACGGCTTCCATGCACCTTGCCAACATGGGGGCCGTTGAACTCCCCGAAGCCATCAGAGACAAAGTGGAGCGCTTCGATACGATGGGAGGCAGTCTGCACTGCTATCCTATCGAATGCGGCGTGATCGGCTACAGAGACATTTTATCCGTGAGTTTTTCGCGTGCCATCGATCGGCCGTTTGCGGAAAACCGCTTTTTTGAAATTCTGGCCGCCGACGGCGCTGCGGTTCATCGGGAGCGCTACGGTCATTCCGGAAGTTAAGAAAGAAGGCCGCTGAGTTTGTCGAGCCCCGCATAGGCAAAGTATCCCGCAAAACCCGTCAGGAAAACTGCGCACAGGCCGATCAGCCCGCGGTAGAGACGGTCCGTCAGCAGATGCCGTCCTTTGGCGACCGCCGCCGCAATGAAGGAGTACCAGGCGAGATCAGCCGCAATGTGGCCGGCAAAGAAAAAGACAACGCCCCAGAGACCGAACTGTCGGGAGTACACAATGTACCCGATGCCGATCGTCGCCCACCAGATGATCCAGTAAGGATTGGAGACACTCATCAGAATTCCGCCGAGCACCGGCGAGTTCATTTTTTTCTGTTCCCCTTCAAAGGACAAGCGCAGGGTCGGCAACGACCGGAACATGCCCGCGGCCATGACCAGTAAAATGACGGCCCCGGCAAGCGCGCTTGCCACAAAGACGGCCGGCAGCTGGAAAAAAGGCGCCAGCCCCAAAAGCAGCGCGGCGACAAGCGCCAGCTCCAGAATGGCGTGGCCGGCGATCAGGAGCGGCCCCGCGACAAATCCGCGCCGCGAGCTCTCGCTGATCGTCGCGGTCAAAAGCGGACCCGGCATCAGCGCGCCGGAAAGCGCAATGACAAAGGAAGAAGCAAAAACGGCAAACAGGCTAAACAGCATGGAGGTTTCTTTCTTTCAGCGGGACACTTGCGCACAGCGACTCTGCCGCACTCCGCGGCCCCAAAACCGGCGGGCGGAGCGCCGGCATTTTGCCGCGGGAGTGTCTCTCAAAAAGCAATGACCGGCCCCGCAAAATTTTCATCATTTTGCGCGGGCCGGCCGGTTCAGAAATTTCTATTCAGAGTAGGGGCGCTCTCCCTGGATGGAGCCGGTCAGTTCCAGGGCTTTTTTGACCTGATCCCTGGATCCCCGGAAGACCAGCCAGACGCCTCCTTCCGCGCCGCTGACGCCGCCCGCGCTGCACTGGAAGGCGGTCGCGCCCGTCAGAATTTTAATGGCTTCCAGCTCCGTGACGATTTCGCCGGTAATCAGCCACTGGGAGGGAACCAGGTGACCGGGAAACCGATTCATCGACTTGCCGGACGACGGAGGCAGCAGTTGCACCGGTTCCCGCGTCTTCAAGGTCAGCTCCGCAACATCGCCGGCAACCACCTTCTCGAGGCCGACCGGAATCACGAGGTGAACCTTGCGCGCCACAATCATGGGCATGGTAATCCCCGTCGTTCCCCCTTCCGGGTGCAGAATATTGACCGCCGCCATTTTGTTCCTGTAGTCGAGCGCGTTGGCGCCCTTGATGACCACGTCGCCCGCCTTCAGCTTCTTCGCCGCTTCGCCGAGCGAAATATCCACGATCTTGCCTTTTTCCAGAATTACGTGGTTGACGGCCTTCACCTCGGGCAGGTTTTTGGTTCCCTTTTCCGGTTCAATTCTTCCCGTTACAAAAGCCGCATGATCGGCCTTCTTTCCGGTGATCTCTTCCGCCACATAGGCGTTGGTCGTTCCCTTGATGATAATGACCATGCCGTTGGCGAGCGCATTCTTGACGATCGGCATCTGCGCCACCGCCTTGCCGATCAGCCGCTTGGATTCGGCCACCGTCAGAATCGCACCGCTTTGGAAAATTTTCTCCTCGCTTCCCGGTCCCGCCGCGGACGAAATTCCGGAAAACAGCAGCGGTCCGCAAACAGCCGCGACCAACAGAAAAACAATCCCTCTCCATCCTCTTTTCATGATGTGCTTCTCCTTTCACTTTTAAAAGTTCCATCGTCCTGATGTTATGATTCGAATTGAACCGAAGGCCCCAATGAATCTCCCTGTAACACCGGATCCGGCCGCCGCCATGCCTTTGCGCTCTTCATCGCCGCTGCCGGGCAAGTCCGGCTCGGCCGTTTTGGCCGACCTGGCTTTTGATATTTACCACAAGTGAACAAAGAAGTCTTCTGGATAAAATTCGGCAGGAAACGCGCGCGGGCGTTTTCTGCCTCAAGCGGTTCAATCTTGATTCGCGCCTGATGATCGGATTGGAAGTATCCCGGCCTGTGTGTTATAGTTGATGCATATTCCGGAGCACACAATTCCTGCCGAACGGATCGGGCGCGCGGGGAGAAACAAACGGTGAAGGAAATCATGGCTGAAATCGGCAAATCCCTCTTGGGCGACCTGCCGGTCCACAGAATCGCTTGATTTCAAGCGGTGGGTAATTGTAGGATCATTACCGCAATGAGGCGAAATAATTTGCCTGATTGGGCTTATACGATAAGGAGGTAAAAAAATGGCTCGCTACATGTCCGTAATCGTTTTGCTTGCGGCGCTAAGCGTTTTTTGCCTGGGCGCAACGGCGCAAACGCAAAAAGCCATGAGCGTTCAGGTAAAAGAAACGCAGCTGAGAGCTAAGCCCTCCCATCTGGGAAAGATGGTGGTTAAAGCGCCCTACGGCGCGCGCCTGACCATTCTCGAGGAACGCGGCGCCTGGAAAAGAGCGGCTTACGGAAATCACCGCGGCTGGGTGCATGCCTCTTCCCTGACCACGAAGAGAATCGTGTTGACGGCCGGGAAGACGTCTCCCGCCGGAACCGTCGGGCAGGATGAAATCGCTCTGGCGGGAAAAGGATTCAATCAGGAAGTGGAAAACCGCTACCGAACCAGCGACAAAAATCTGGATTACACCTGGATTAACCGCATGGAAACCTTCAACGTCACCCCGGAACAGATAGAAACTTTTCTTCGCGAAGGAAAGCTTTCGCCGGACAACGAGGGAGGCTGAAGATGAAAAAAATAACTGTTCACCTTGCCTTGTTCATTTCCCTGCTGCTTTTGTGCGGCTGCGCGGCGGTGGAAACCGCAACAACCGTGGCAACAGACATTGCCGTTCAGAAAGGCACCATGACCAAGGAACAGGCCGCCTCCATCCGCACCGGCACGACGGCCGTGGCCAGAGGCCTGGAAGAATTCACGCCGGAGCAGGAATATTACATCGGCCGGTCCGTCGGAGCGGTCGTTCTGACAAAATATAAACCGCTCAATGACGCAAAGGCCAATTCCTACCTGAATCTGTTGGGCCATACGCTGGTGCTGGCTTCGGATACGCCGGAGCTCTTCGCCGGTTTTCATTTTCTGGTATTGGATTCCGACGATATCAACGCCTTTGCCACTCCCGGCGGGCATGTCTTTATTACCCGCGGCCTCATCCGCTGCTGCCGGACGGAAGACGAACTGGCCGCCGTTGTGGCGCATGAAATCGGCCATATCCAGATGCGTCACGGCATGAAAGCCATTCAAAAAGCGCGCCTGGCGGAGGCTTTAACGGTTTTGGCCAGAGAAGGCGTGAAAACCTACGGCGACCAGGAATTAACCAAATTGTCGAACAGCTTCGGCGATGTGATCTCCGATATCACCACCACCATGATCAACAACGGATACTCCCGCGCTTATGAATATCAGGCCGACGCGGCGGCAGTCACCCTGCTGAAACACGCCGGTTACGAGCCGGGCGCGCTGGTGAAAATGCTGCAGATCATGAGCAAAGAGCTGAAACCCGGCGGATCCGATTTTGCCAAAACCCACCCGTCGCCGCAGGCGCGGATGAACGAACTGAAAATGAGCGCCCCGACCCAGCAGACGCAAAACGTCCGCACAGAGAGATTTACGAGAGCCGCCGGTCATTTATTGTAACGTACTTTGCGCGCCGGGATCAGACAATGGTGCTTAAAACAATAATGGGGAATAAACTTTTTCAGGGACTTGCGGCGGGGCTGATCGGCGCCGTCCTGGCGCTGACCTTGTTTCTGCCGGGCTGGCTGGCCCGCTGGGAAGCCAAAACGTGGGACTGGCGCGTCAGCACCCTGGCGAGACCGGCGGATACGACAAATAAAATCCGCGTCATCCTGCTCGACCAGAGGTCGCTGGACTGGGGCAAAGACGAAAACGCCCTTTCCTGGCCCTGGCCGCGCGAAGTTTATGGCGCGGTCATAGATTTTTGCCGGCGCGCGGGCGCGCGCGTCGTTGCCTTTGACGTCCTCTTCACGGAACCTTCCAAATACGGCGTGTCGGATGATCAGCTTCTGGCCGATGCCATGCGGGCGATGCCCGTTGTCGGCACGGTTTTTTTAAGCAGAAATACCGGCAGCGAAAAACGCTGGCCGCATTTCGCGCCCGCCCCCGCCGTAACGATAAGCGGACTGGATGAATGGCTGACGAAGACCCGTTATCAAAGTTACGCGCGTGCCTCGTTCCCTGTCCCCGAAATTGCGGCGGCGGCAAATATTCTGGCCAACGTGCAGATGCGCCCCGATGCCGACAACGTCTATCGCCGCGTTGCGCTTCTGGAAGTATTTGATGGCAAAGTAACGCCGGCGCTGGGGCTGGCCGGCTATCTTGCCGCCCATCCGGAAACAAAAATGACCATTCAACCGGGCAAATTAACGATCGGCGATAAAACCATTCCCCTGGACGACCAGGGACAAGCCATTCTCAATTTCCGCGGCCCAACGGGAACGCACAAGGCCTATTCCGCCGCATCCGTCATCCAGAGCGCCCTTTTACTGGCAGAAGGACAAAAGCCGGTGATCGCCGCGGAGGAATTCAAAGATGCGTTTGTCTTCTTCGGCTTTTCCGCCCCCGGTCTGTACGATCTGCGCCCCACGCCTGTCGCCGGCGTTTATCCGGGCGTGGAAGTTTTTGCCACGATGCTCGACAATGTGCTGGCCGGAGATTTCCTAAAGCCGACGCCCCAGGCCGTTACGATTGTCCTCACCCTTCTTTTGGCGCTTCTGGCGGGGCTTTTTTCATCATGGGCGACAGGCATTGCCCGCAGCGCTTTTGTTTACATGGTTTTTCTGCTTTTGCCGGTGGCGCTTTGTTTTGCCGCTTACCGGATCGGTTTCTGGCTGCCCCTGCTGGTGCAGGAAACAGCCGTGGCGGTTACGCTGGTGGGCGCGGGTCTGCTTTATTACACGACCGAGGGAAGACAGAAAGCTTATATCAAGAACGCCTTCAAACAATATTTGAGTCCGGATGTCATTGAAGAGCTCATTGCGCATCCGGAACGCCTGAAACTGGGCGGCGAAAGAAAAACGCTTTCCGTCTTTTTCTCCGATCTGGAAGGATTCACGTCTCTTTCCGAAGGACTCGATCCTGAAGAACTCACGAATCTGCTGAATATTTATCTTTCCGCCATGACGGATATTCTTCATGAAGAAGGCGGCACGGTGGATAAATACGAAGGCGACGCGATCATCGCTTTCTGGAATGCGCCGCTTGAACAGCCGGATCACGCCGTGCGCTGCGTGCGCGCCGCGCTCAAATGCCAAAGGAAACTGGCGCAGATGCGCCCGAAGTTTTATCAGAGGTTGAACAAAAATCTGAACATGCGCATCGGCATCAATACCGGCCAGGCGGTTGTGGGCAACATGGGCTCCCATTCCCGATTTGATTACACGATGATCGGCGACGCGGTCAATCTGGCGGCGCGGCTCGAAGGAATCAACAAGCAGTTCGGCACCTACACGATGATCTCTCAGGCCACTCGGGAACAGACTGCGGGCGCGTTTCCCGCGCGGGAAATTTCGCGCGTTGCGGTGGTCGGAAGGCGCGAACCGGTTGTCGTTTACGAACCGCTGCTGCCGGAGGAAATCACCGCAGAAAAACAACATGTACTGGATATATTTGCCCGGGCCCTGAAATTATTTTACGATGGCGATTTTTCGCAGGCAAAAAATCTTTTTGCCGGAATCGCCGCGCAAGACGCGGCGGCAAAAGCCTATGTCCAAAAATGCGCGGAGCTCCTGGCCCGGCCGCCCGCAGACTGGCGGGGCGTCTGGGTGGCCACACAGAAATAACGCAAAAGCGGCCGACGGATGCGGTTACATGTCCACGCGGATCCGCAACGCGTCTCGCCCGGGCATGGCCCGAGCAGATGCCGCAGACGCTCCGGCCCTTGTGTCTTTGCAGCAATCCCCAAATGGCTGTTTCGCCGTGATCAGATCACAATATATTCTTGACTTCCACGAAATACCCCACTATTAGAAGCGTGGCAATACGCAACACTCTTCATGCAATACATAGCGTCTGATCCTGACGTCGTGACGGCAACAAAACAAAAAACCTGATCAACAGAGCTGTTCTTGAACATGATGATCAAAGCTGCTGCGTCAAATAAAAGCAATGTACCCTTCGGTTTATAGATAAATGATCTCTCCGTTTAGTCAACTTCCCATAGAGATGATTTCAATCGATTGTCATTTTTTCTGCAAAGGAGGAAGCATATGTCAAATCAGCAAGTCGTGGTCCCGTCACAGAACCTGGATGCTTTTTACACCAAACCCAACAACCTGATCGATCTCTTCGAGAACTCGGTGGACAAGTTTGCTTCATGCAACCTGTTCGGCGCCAAAAACAAGACGACCGACCAATATGAATGGGTAACCTACGGCGCCGTGGCCGAGCGGGTGAACAACCTTCGAGGAGCTTTAAATAAACTGGGCTTCAGCAAAGGCGAAAAAGTCGGCGTCATTGTCAGCAATTGCGTGGAATGGTTTGTGTGCGCCAATGCCACCCACGGCCTGGGCGGTATTTTCGTGCCCATGTATGAAAAAGAACTGCAGAAGGTCTGGCAATACATCATCCAGGACGCGGCCATTAAATATCTTTTTGTCCGCGATCAGAAGATTTGCGATACCGTCAAGAGTTTCCAGAAAAACATCCCAACATTAAAGGACATATTCATCCTGTTCGGCGAGGGAGAAAAAACGCTTTCCGCGCTGGAAAAAACGGGCAAGGCAAATCCTGTTCCCTCCTACAAACCGCACTGGTCGGAAACGGCTTTTATCATCTACACATCGGGCACTACCGGCGATCCGAAAGGCGTGCTTCTGCATCACGGCAATATGACGCACAACGCCAAGGAGTGTCATGCAACTTTTGATGAAGGGTTCACGGATGAAGTAGGGTTGAGCATACTTCCCTGGGCGCACAGCTTCGGTCTGACCGCCGATCTGCACACGTATATTTTTGGCGGCTGGAGCCTCGGATTTGCCGAATCCGCGGACAAACTCCTGGCCAATTTCAGCGAAGTCAAGCCCACCCACATGTCTGCCGTACCGCGTGTCTTCAACATTATATACGACAAAATCCAGCAGGGCGTGGCGGCCGATCCGGTCAAAAAACAGTTTTTTGACGCCGCCTGCGCCGAGGCCGTCAAGAACCGGGGCCTTGCCGAGAAAACAAAAGACTTCAAGGACCTTGACGCCCTGGTGTTTTCACAGATCCGGGCGATCTTCGGCGGAAGGTTAAGACACGTTGTCACCGGAGGAGCGATGATGAAACCGGACATCGCCATGTTCTTCAGTGATGTCGGCGTGCCCACTTATGACGGTTACGGTTTGTCGGAAACCTCGCCCGTCATTTCCAACAATTCGCCCGGCCGGGGCAATAAATACGGCACGGTCGGCAGGGCTTTCAAGGACACGAAGGTGGTTATCGATAAATCCCGCGTCGGAGAAGACAGCCCGGACGGCGAAATCGTGGTTTACGGCGCGCAGGTGATGCAGGGATACCATAACAAACCGGCCATCACCAAGGAAGCCATGATGCCCGATACCTGGAAGGGTTTGCCCGGTGTCAGGACGGGAGACCGCGGCTGGCTGGACGAAGAAGGATACCTGCATATCACCGGCCGATTCAAAGATGAATACAAGCTGGAAAACGGCAAGTATGTGCATCCTGAATCCATCGAAGGCGAAATAAAATTAGTCCCCTATGTGTCCAATGCTTTGGTTTACGGTGAAGGCCGCCTGTACAACGTGGCATTGGTCGTGCCGGATTTTGTGACGCTGAAAGCCGATCCCCAGACATCAGCGTGGGCGCAGGGAACTCCGGAGGAAACCATTGCCGACAAAGAATGCACCGATTTTATCTCTCAGCAGATCACCGGACATTTGCGTAAATCATTCGGCGGATATGAAATCCCCCAGAAGTTCCTTTATATTGCCGAGGATTTTTCCGTGGACAACGGAATGATGACGCAAACGATGAAGCTGATCCGTCGTAATGTCATGAAAAAATATGGGGAACAACTGAAGGCCCTTTACGACAATTGATGATCTCTGGGGGCAACGCGTCCTGTTCCGGATATGATTTATAACAAGCGCCGGCGGCGATGAATTGCCGCCTGCGCAAGATTCTCCTCTATTCAGAACTCCATATTGCGCAGCTTTGATTTAGAAGGCAGGGAACGCTCGCGATAACCTGAAGGTTACGAGTCGTTCCCTGCCTTCAGCGGTTATTGATCGACGCGGATCAGCATCGCGTCTCCCTGGGCGTGGCCCGAGCAGATGCCGCAGACGCCCCAGCCGCCGCCGCGACGCCTGAGCTCGTAGCCCAGCGTCATGGCGATGCGCGCTCCCGTGGCGCCGATGGGATGGCCGTAAGCCACGGCGCCGCCGTTGATGTTGACCTTTTTAAACATCTCTTCCTTCGTCATCCCCAGAATGGACCGGCAGCTTACCAGCGCCACTGCGGCAAAGGCTTCGTTGATTTCGATCGCGTCCATCTGGTCGAGCGTCATGTCGTTTTGTTCGAGAATCTTTTTGATGGCGAGTCCCGGCACCGTGGCGATGTCCTTGGTGGGCTGCGAGACTTCCGCATAATCCACGATGGTAAAGATGGGCGGAAGTCCCAGTTCATCGGCTTTTTCGCGGCTCATGAGCAGGCAGACATCGCCGCCGTCGTTGACGCCGGGGGCGTTGCCCGCCGTGACACTGCCCGGTTTGCCCGTAACCGTACTTAAGTGGCCGAAGACCGGCGG
Organism: Deltaproteobacteria bacterium; assembly: GCA_012729055.1. GTDB lineage: Bacteria > Desulfobacterota > Syntrophia > Syntrophales > Smithellaceae > UBA8904. The sequence continues at coordinate 10,560 of JAAYDW010000077.1, read as the reverse complement.
CAGTTTGGCCAATCCTTCGAGAGTCGTTTCCGGCCTCGGTCCTTCGTCTTTATCCACAATAAAGACTTTCTTGCCCTGTTTGACTTCCACCGGAAAAATTTCGTCGTCGAGTTTGCCTTCCTTCATCGCTTTCACAGCGTTCATCTGGGAGTTGAGCGCCCATTCGTCCTGCTCTTCCCTGCTGAAGCCGAACTCGTCGGCCACTTCCGATCCGTGAATCGCCATGTGGCGGTTGTAGAAAGCGTCCCACAAGCCGTCGTACACCATGGAATCCACCACGCGGCCGTTGGGGAGACCCATCTTCGCGCCCCAGCGCATGTCCGGCAGGACAAAGGGACAGTTGCTCATGCTTTCCTGGCCGCCCGCGATGCAGATTTCGGCGCGCCCCAGCAAAATCATCTGAAAGGCAAGATCGATGGTTTTGATGCCCGACGAACAGACTTTGTTGACCGTGATGGAGGGAACGGATTCGGGCACGCCCGCCAGAATAGTGGCCTGGCGGCCGGGAATCTGGCCGCAGCCGGCGGGAACGACCTGTCCCATGAAGATGTAGTCCACGTCCGCCGGCTTGACCTTGCCTGCGGTCCGGCGCAGAACTTCCTGGATGGCCAGCGCGCCCAGTTCCATGGCGGATAAATCCTTCAGCGCGCCCCCGGAGCGGCCGTAGGGCGTCCGGCAGGCTTCCACGCAGACGACTTCGCGAAACTTCTTATGCGGATTTTTCATTTTCCGCCCCATGGTTGTGAAATCCGGCTTTCTTTCGCCGAACCCGGCGATGGGCGCGTTTTTGTAAATGTCCGATTTCTTTTTTTCGATTTTTTGAGGCACTTTTGACATGGTCTGCTCTTCCCCCTTTGTAACGTTTACAATACCGGCAGCTGAGTTGAATTTCAAGACTGCGGTTTTCTTGCATATCCTTACTGTTTAGTCAACTGTTTTGAACCGGGCTTCCCCGCCGCCGGACCGGGCCGCCCCGGCCATGGAAACCGTTTGACGAAAGATCATTCTTCATATAGAAATTGCTGTAAACCAACGTGGAAAAGATCGAGCCCAGCTCATGAATAAAAATTTAGTTTTCCGGATTCTGTTGCTGTTTTTATTAATTGCGCTGGGCGTTTTTCTTTTCGTCCATTTCGACCTGGTCCAGTTCTTCAAAGACAAAAATAAAATCATCACCTTCATCAAATCGTATCCCTACGATGAAGTGGTGTTCATCCTTCTGCAGATCGTCCAGGTCATCGCGGCGCCGATTCCCGGAGAACTGTCGGGTTTCATCGGCGGCTATCTGTACGGCCCGTTCTGGGGCACGCTTTATTCCACGATCGGGCTCACCATCGGCTCCTGGCTGGCTTTCATCCTCGCTCATTTTTTCGGCGAACCGCTTTTGGAGAAAGTGGTCAAAAAAGAGGTTTTTGAAAAGTTCGACCATTTCATGGAACACCGGGGCCTGTTCGTTTCCTTCCTCCTGTTCCTGATCCCCGGATTTCCCAAGGATTACCTGTGCTACATCATGGGCATGAGCCGCATTCCCGTGCTGACGTTTATCGTCATCTCCACGGTCGGCCGTTTTTTCGGCACGGCCATGCTCTCCATCAGCGGCAACATTGCCGCGAGAGAGCAGTACGCGCTTTTGGCCGTTGTCGCCCTTGCGGCCGTCGTCGTTTCGCTTTTGGCCTGGAAGTACCACGACAAAATTCTTGAGGTGCTCAAAAGCCAGAAGAAATAACAACCGCCAACCGCTTCGCAAACGGAACCGTCGTTGCGGCTCTGCATTCCTGAAAGGCAAATCATGAGGCTTCGCACGGAATCGTCTTTGCCCTCCGCCGCAGCGCGCAAATCCAAGCCGCCGGCCTGGGTCGCGTGGCGCCGCGCTCTGCGGCTTTACTTCGTGTTGCCCAGCGTTTTTCCGGCGCTCCTGGGCGGCGTGATGGCCTGGGCGGCGGGTCACCCCTTCAATCCGTTTCATTTTGTGCTGGTCGCAGCCGGCGTCACCTTCAATCATCTCGGCCTCAACCTGGTGGACGACGTTCTCGATTTCCGGCACACGGTCGACCTGCAAACCGGCGAGGAAAAGAATTTTTTTGCCGGCGGCAGCGGCGTTCTGCCGGAAGGGCTCCTCAAAGACACAGACATGCTGCGGGTGGCCGGAGCGTTTTTTGCGGCAACCGCCCTCATCGGCGCCTACCTGACCTGGGCCTGCGGGTGGCCGGTCCTGGCGTTCGGTCTATTCGGCATGGCATCCTCCATCTTCTACACCGTCCCGCCGGTCCGTTTCGGCTACCGGGGTGTAGGCGAACTGGGGCTCTTCGTCAATTTCGGTCCGATCATCGTTCTCGGGGCGTACTTCGTTCAGGCGCAAACGCTGGCTTCCGAACCGTTTATCGCCTCGCTGGTGCCGGGACTGCTGATGTGGTCGATGATCATCATCAACGAAATACCAGACTACGAGGCGGATCGGCGCGGCGGAAAATGGAACCTGGTCGCCCGTTTCGGTCGTCAAACCGGCGCCCGGCTTTTCGGCGCGGGCCTCGCTGCGGCCTACGCCATTCTGATTGTCGCAGGCGCGACCCGGCGCCTGTCGCCCTTTATTTTGCTGGGCCTTTTGAGCCTGCCTCTGGCTGCCAAATCGCTCATTGTTTTACGCCGCCATCTCAACGATCCTCTGGCCCTGGCTCCGGCCAACCTGGCGATGATTCAGGTCCACTATCTCACGGTCGGCGCTCTCATTGTCGCCTATCTGATCGAGGGATTCCTGTTTTGACCTGCTCAGGATATTCACCCGGTTTGGCCTTCCTCCCTTGCAGGGACAGGCCGCAATCGTTTGCCGCAAATTCTTCATTGCGGCAAGCCGTTTTTTTTGTTAGCGTTTTATAGCTTGCAGAAAGGAGGCAACCCATGAAAAAAGAACGCCCGTCGCCTCAGCGGTCACCCCGCAAATCGTCGCCGACGATCTTTGAGCGAACCTGCCGAAACCTGGTTGAAAACCTGTTTAATAAAATTGAAAACGGCGGACTCACCCTGCAACTTCCGGACGGAACCGAAAGGCGTTTCGGCGATCCGCACGCACCGCTGCAAGCCCGCATGGCCATTGCCGACTACGGTTTTTTCAAGGACGCGGTGCTGGGCGGCGACATCGGCCTGGGCGAGGCGTACATGAAAGGTTTATGGGACACGGACGATATTCCGCTTTTGTTTACCGTTCTGATCCGCAACCGCGGGAAGCTGGCCAACGGCCATCTGACCACGGCATGGCTGGCCCGCCAGAAGGACCGGGTCCTCCACGCGCTGCGCGCCAACACGCTTCCCGGTTCGCGCAAAAACATCGGCGAACACTACGATTTGAGCAACGATTTTTTCGAGACGTTTCTGGATCCGACGATGCTGTACTCCTGCGGCCTTTACGAAAGCGACAGCGACACCTGCGAAGACGCGCAGCGCCGCAAACTGCAAAGCATCATCCGCAAAGCGCAGCTTCAGCCGACGGACCATGTCCTGGAAATCGGCTGCGGCTGGGGCGGCTTCGCCCTGGAAGCGGCGCGGACGACGGGCTGCCGCGTTACCGGCATCACCGTCTCCGAAGAGCAATTTGCGCTGGCCGACGAGCGGATTCGCCGGGCCGGCCTGCAGGACCGGATCAGCATCCTGCTTCGGGACTACCGCCATATGACGGGGCTCTTCGATAAAATCGTCTCCATTGAAATGCTCGAAGCGGTCGGCCACCGGTACCTGGGAACCTTTTTCCAATCCTGCGACCGCCTGCTTAAGCCGGCCGGCAAGCTGGTGATTCAGGTCATCACCATCCCGGATCAGAGCTATGAAAATTACCGGCGGACGTCGGACTGGATCAAAAAATACATTTTCCCCGGCGGGCATCTGCCTTCGGTGACGGCCCTTTCTTCCGCCGTAACGAAGAACACCAGCCTGCTCATGGAGCAGCTCGAGGACATCGGAGTTCATTACGCCCGCACCCTCAAGGACTGGCGCGAAACGTTTTCGCACAATGTCGATAAGATCAATGCTCTGGGCTTCGACGAGGTTTTCCGGCGAAAGTGGATTTACTATCTGGCCACCTGCGAGGCGGGTTTCCGCGAGCGGGCCATCGGCGACATCCAGGTGGTCTTCCGCAAACCGGCGTAAATGAAAAAGCAGGTGCAAGGTTCAAGGTGAATGAAAATAATCGGTCTCTCATCCTTCCTCCCTGGGGGAAGGAGCCGGGGCGGGTGAAAACAAATACAAGCGAAAAAAAGTTCCTTGGGAGAAATTGAATTCCTCTGAATGATCACTGAAATTGCCGAAAACCTCTACCGCGTCACCCTGCCCATGCCCTTCCGCCTGCGTCACGTCCACGCGTATGCGCTGGACTGCGGCCGGAGCATCACCCTCTTTGACACGGGGATGCACATGCCCGGCGCTTATGAAAAGCTGGAAGCGGATCTGGAGAGCATCGGCTTTTCCGCGGCGCGCATCAGCGACATTTACCTTACCCATACGCATACCGATCACTGCGGTTTGACGGAAAGGCTCCAGGAAAAGTCCGGCGCGCGCCTGCATCTGACGGAAATCGCCCGGCAGATGCACGCGCACTTTGAAGAGGGGGATTACCTCATCGCTGAGGCCCGGGCGTTTTACACCAGACACGGCATGACCGCCCGCGACGTGGAAGCCGTCATCGAAGAAATCGAAGACATGAAAAGCCGCCTGCCGCGCCTGGAGGTGTCCACCTTTCTGAAAGACAACGAAATCCGGCGCGCGGGAAACCGGACTTTTGAAGTGATCTTCACGCCGGGACACGCGGCGGGGCATGCCTGCTTTTTCTTCCGGGACGAGGGACTTCTTCTCGCAGGCGATCACATCCTGCCTTACATTCCGCCCAGTTTAAGCCCCAACATCTACGATGAAATCTTTCTGCCGCTGTCGAGCTACCTCGCGTCGCTCACCGTCATCGAAAACCTGCCCATCACCGTCGTTCATCCGGGGCACGGCAACTCGTTTGGCGGCGTCCGGGAGCGGATCGACGAAATCCGCGCGCACCATGCGCTGAAAAAAGAGGTTCTGCTCAACCTGGTCGACCGGACGCCGAAGACCACCTTCGGCATTTGCGCCCAACTCATCGGCGCGGCAGCCGCCACCTGGGACGACTGGGAAAAGTTCATGGCGCTCAACGAAACCTTCGTTTACCTGCAGCAGCTCAGAAGAGACGGACAGATCCGGGAAACCCTGACCAACGGCGTGCTGTACTACACGGCCGATTAATTCCCAATCCCGGCCAACCCTCGCCGACCGATAGTGCCGTGCCGGACAAATCCCGCCGGGGCAGGCGGCGGGGGCCGGCATGTTGCCCCAGCGAAGATTTGCTTGACATATAAGATACTGTTTTCTATATTTTATCCAGTTCAAGGACTAAAATCCCGGGAGGATGGATTCATGAAAAAAGCATTCATTGCGTCATTGCTGATACTGGCGCTGGTCGCAGGCGCAACGCCTGCCCTGGCTTATGAAGCATCGGACGCGGACGTCATCGGCGACGTGCTCCTGGCCAGGCCGGCAGGCATTGTCGGCATTGTCGCCGGTTCGGTCGTCTTCGTCGTCTCGCTTCCTTTTTCACTTCCCACGGGCAGCGTTCCGAAAGTGGCGCAGCGGCTCATTCTGGATCCCGTCGAATTCACATTCGTCCGCCCCGTCGGCGACTTCGACTATCGGCTGGGCACCTGGGAAACTGGATGGACCGGCCAGAAGTAAACCGTCGCCGCCGCTTTTTTCCTGTTTGCCGCAAGCACATCTCGTCCGCTTTGCATCCGCAAGGACACCGAGCGGCGGTCTTCAGGCCGAATACACCATCATTTTCTGACCGGCTCCTCCGAACGGACGGGTCGGTCTTCTTTCCGATCCTGTCTCCGTCTTTATGAAAAGCTGGTCTCTCCGTCATTTCCGGTTTCCGACGCCCTTGCCCGGCTTCCCCTTCAAGTGGAGGAAAATCTAGAAGATGCGCGCATCCCGCCCCCGCGACTCCGGCACCCACTGCCCGCGCTGCCTGCTGCGCCGGGACATCTGCATCTGCAACGTGCTTCCCGACGTGAGGACAAAAACCGAGTTTTTGATTTTGCGCCATATCTGGGAGGCCGGCCGGCCCGGCAACACCGGCCGCCTGGCGGCGCTGGCCTTGCCGAATTCCCGAATATTGCCCTGCGGCGGCGGCAATCGCCTTCTCTCCTCCGCCTTTGACGACGCGGCGCTCCAGGCGCCGGGAACGTGGCTTTTGTGGCCCGACGGCCCTGCTGGTCCCAGGAAGATTTGGGAACAAACACCGCCGCGGCGCGTCGCGGTTTTGGATGCGACATGGCATCAGGCCAGACGGCTTTACCGCCAGACGCCCCTTTTGCAGAGTCTGCCCCGCCTGGCGCTGCCCGCGCCCCGGCAAAACCGCGAACGGCTGCGCGACCAGCGCCGCCCGGACGGCCTGTCCACGCTGGAAGCCATTGCTGCGGCCGTTGCCTTGCTGGAAGGAAGCGAAACCGCCCGGCCGCTCGAAGAACTTTACGATGAGGTGGTTCGGCGCCGAAACGCGCTGCGCTGGGGGAGAAACTCCCCGGCGACCGGCTTAAGATCAGACAGCCTCTGAAAGTGCAGATGGTTTTTCTTTTAAAGTAATTTGCTTTGCTTCGCAAACGTTTATGCGTTTTTGCGTGGAACATATTTGTCCGTTGCATAATCGGGGGCTTTTGGGTATAAGCCCTACGGTACCCATAAGGCGGAAAGATCAAAAATATCGGAAATCTCTAGGATAAATTTCATGGCGGATCGAATAGAAGTTGGATTTAAGGAAGGCATTCGCGACGCGCTGGGCGAAAAGACGAAAAAGCGCATTGCCGACAACCTGGGACTGCCGGTTGTCAACGTCGCTACCATCGAAGTCTATACCGTTGCCGGCGGACTCACGGCCGGCGAGCTTCGCCGCGCGGCGGAAGGCCCCCTTTCCGACCCGGTGATTCAGGCGTACGCGATCAATCAGCCGCTCGCGAAAAATTTCGACTGGCTCATTGAAGTGGGCTTCCGTCCCGGCGTCACCGACAACGTCGGCAAAACCGCGCGCGAAGCGATCACCCTTTTATTGGGCGAACGAATCGGCGAACGCAGGATCAGCGTGTACACGTCGCGCCAGTATCTGATTTCCGGCCCGATTTCCAAAACCGACGCGGAAAACATCGCCTCCGGCCTGCTCGCCAACGATCTCATTGAACGCCATCAGGTTATCAGCCGGGCGGAATTTGATTTTGAAAACGGCATGCCCGCGCACGTTCCGCAGGTCACGGGCAAGGACGAGCCGCAGGTGGCGACGATCAATCTGACAAAGCTCGACGCCGCAGCCCTTGTAAAAATCAGCCAGGAAAAACTTCTCGCGCTGAATCTCGAGGAGATGCAGGCGATCGCCTCGCACTTTGCCGATCCCGCGGTCGTGAAAGCACGCCGGAAATTCGGCCTCGACGAAAACACGACCGACGTGGAGCTGGAATGCCTCGCGCAAACCTGGTCGGAGCACTGCAAGCATAAAATCTTCAACAGCCTTATCGACTACACCGACGGCCGAACAAAGAAAACCATCAACTCGCTTTTTAAAACCTATATCAAAGGCTCGACCGAGAAAATCCGCAAAGCCAAGGGCAGGAAGGATTTCTGCCTGTCGGTGTTCGTCGACAACGCAGGCGTCATAAAATTCAACGACGACCACAACCTGGTCTTCAAAGTGGAGACGCACAACTCTCCCTCCGCGCTCGATCCTTACGGCGGGGCGCTCACCGGCATCGTCGGCGTCAACCGCGATCCGTTCGGCACGGGACTGGGCGCCAAACTCATCTTCAACACGGATGTGTTTTGCTTTGCCTCGCCTTTCCACAAGAAGAAGCTTCCCCCCCGCATCCTGCACCCCAGGCGGATTTACGAGGGCGTGCGCGAAGGCGTGGAGCACGGCGGCAACAAAAGCGGCATTCCGACGGTGAACGGCAGCATCGTCTTCGACGAGCGCTACCTGGGCAAGCCGCTCGTTTACTGCGGCACGGCCGGTATCATGCCCGCCCGGCTGAACGGAAAGCCCACGCACACCAAAGAAATTTCCCCGGGAGACGTCATCATCATGACGGGCGGCCGGATCGGCAAGGACGGCATTCACGGCGCAACGTTTTCCTCGGAGGAGCTCCACGAAGGCTCGCCCGTCACCGCCGTGCAGATCGGCGACCCGATCACGCAAAAGAAAATGACGGACTTTCTGCTTAAAGCCCGCGATCGGGGGCTCTACCGGGCGATCACCGACAACGGCGCGGGCGGTCTGTCGTCCTCCATCGGCGAAATGGCCACCTACTCGGGCGGCTGCGACATCGATCTTTCGCTGGCGCCCCTGAAGTACGCCGGTTTGCAGCCCTGGGAAATTCTGGTCTCGGAGGCCCAGGAGCGCATGTCGCTGGCCGTTGATCCGAAGAAGGTCGGCAAATTTCTGGAACTGGCCCGCAAGATGGGCGTGGAAGCCACGGTGCTGGGCAAATTCACGAAGTCGGGAAGATTTCACGTCCGCTACGGCGAAAAGACCGTGGCGTATCTCAACATGGATTTTCTGCACGACGGCGTTCCGCAGATGAAGCTTTCCGCCAGATGGAAGGCCCCGAAACACCCGGAACCCACGTTTGCCGTACCCGCCAATCTAGGGAAGGCTCTGACACAGATGCTGGCCCGTTTAAATATCTGCTCGAAGGAATCCGTCGTCCGCCAGTACGATCATGAAGTCCAGGGCGGCTCGGTGGTGAAGCCCCTGGTGGGCGTTGAGAACGACGGGCCGTCGGACGCGGGCATCATAAGGCCGGTGCTCGATTCCATGGAGGGCGTGGTCGTCGCGCACGGCATCTGCCCGCGCCTGAGCGATCTCGACGCCTATTCCATGACCGCCTGCGCCATCGACGAAGCGGTGCGCAACGCCGTGGCCGTGGGCGCGGACCTCGACCATCTGGCGGGCCTGGACAATTTTTGCTGGTGCGATCCCGTGAAATCCGCCAAGACGCCCGACGGAGATTACAAGCTCGCGCAGCTGGTCCGCTCGAACATGGCGATTTACGACTACACCACCGCTTACGGCGTGCCCTGCATTTCCGGCAAGGACAGCATGAAAAACGACTACTCCATCGGGAAAACGAAAATCTCCGTCCCGCCGACGCTTTTGTATTCGGTCATCGGCAAGATTTCCGACGTGCGCAAGGCCGTGACGATGGACGCCAAACGGCCGGAGGATCTCGTCTACCTCCTGGGCGAAACCCGCGATGAACTGGGCGGTTCGGAGTGGTTCGCCGCGCACGGCGCGATCGGCAACAAGGTCCCGCAGGTGGATGCGAAAAAGGCGATGAAGCTTTACCGCGCGCTCTCCAAAGCCATCCAGGCGGGCCTCGTGGCCTCCTGCCACGACTGCTCCGACGGGGGCCTGGCCGTGGCGCTCGCGGAAACCGCCTTTGCCGGCGGCCTGGGCCTCACCGTCCATCTGAAGAAAGTTCTCTACCGCGGCAAAAAGCGCGACGACTACATTTTATTTTCCGAGTCGGCAAGCCGCTTTGTCGTCACCGTTCGTCCGCAGGACAAGGCAAAGTTCGAAAAAATTCTGGCCGGCCAGGCCGCCCGCGAAATCGGCTCAGTCACCGGCGACGGGCTTTTGCAGATAAACGGCCTGTCCGGAAAAACCGTGATTCGGGAAAAAATCGGCAGGCTCAAAGACGCGTGGCAAAAGCCGCTCAATTTCTAGACAGGACACAGACAATGGCAAACAAGGTCAAAGCGATCATCCTCACCGGCAACGGCACCAACTGCGAAATGGAAATGGCGCACGCCTGCAAACTGGCGGGCGCGGACCGGTACGACATCGTCCATCTCAGCGAACTGCTCTTCGGCGAAAAGCGCCTTGCGGATTACAACTTCCTGAACCTGCCCGGCGGCTTTCTCGACGGCGACGACCTGGGTTCGGCCAAGGCGGGCGCCAACCGGTTTCTCCACGCCCCCATTGCCGGCGCCGACGAAATGCTCATCGAGGAGCTGCTCAAATTCATCGCCGCCGGCGGTCTGATCCTGGGCGTCTGCAACGGATTTCAGCTGATGGTCAAGCTGGGCCTTCTGCCGGCGCTGGATCAAAACTTCACGACACAAAGCGCGACACTGACTTTCAACGATTCGGGCCGCTTTGAAGACCGCTGGGTGTACCTCAGGGCCGACGCGCAAAGCCCCTGCGTCTTTACCCAAGCCCTGGACACGGTTTATTATCCCGTGCGCCACGGCGAGGGGAAATTCGTCGCCGCAGACGACGCGACGCTTGCGGAAATGGAAAGGAAAAACCTGATCGCCTTCAGGTACTGCACCGCCGACGGCAGCGCAACGATGGACTATCCGGCCAACCCCAACGGCTCCACGCAGGCCATCGCCGGCATCTGCAATGAGTCGGGACGGCTTTTCGGTCTCATGCCGCACCCCGAGGCGTTTTTGCACCGCACCAACCATCCGCGCTGGACGCGCGAAAATCTTCCCGAGGAAGGCCAGGGG
>JAAYDW010000076.1 GCA_012729055.1 Deltaproteobacteria bacterium | reverse complement strand
CTAATCAAAGGATTTAATGTTGATTGTATATCGGAAGAGAGGATTGTGAATAATTTAACACCTAAAGAATTTGATTCTTCTGTTGCACCACTTAATCCATTACTGTAGCTGTTAATGATATCATCAATTTTGGAGAGTTCTGTGTCTGAAATGAACACCAATGTTTCAAGTTCCAAGGAGTTGTTTTTCAATTTACCAAAAACCTGTGCAATATTCCCTGCGATATCCTCCTTTATAGTACGACTTAATGCTGGGAAGGCAGAAAGTTTGTTGAATGCATCAACACCAATCATCTTTGTCCTGATACCATTCTTAATGTTTGATTCAAATATTTCTGATGTTCGCCATGCGCGTTTGTTTGCTTGTGACGACGTGCGAAGCCGGTCAACACCACCCACCTTTGCGGTTTTGGGGCGGCCAAGGTCGTCGCGATTAAGGTTTGCGGGTGGATACGAAGTCAATAGATGAAGTTGTACGAAACGGCTCATGATTTTATTCCTCCTATTTATGCTTTAATATTTCAGTATAGTAATCTGTAGCCCATCTGATGGTGATCCGTTTTTGCGGATCGCGATCAGCACCATTACGATATTCATTCATCCAGTGAAGAATGCTTTCAGCCAGTGAAACAATATTGACTTTATTCTCCACCAGATTAATTGCCCGCAACAAGCGCCTGAAGAACTCTTCGGGATCACGGCTTTTCTGCAGTTGTTGAAAACGCAGCTCGCTCATGCGTGCGTTTTTTCCACCCTGCTTAGGCAAGGCAAGTTGGGTTGCAAACGTTTCACTGTTTTGTGGCACCTCAATATGCGATAGGGCTGCTGCTACTATTGCCGACGTGAAAAGTTCTTTCGGCGCAGACCATTCTTCCGGCATCTGTTTAAGGAAACGGAAGAATGCTTCGGTCAGCAGAACATCATCCGGCCTTTCTGCACGCCGCAAGCGTGCGCGATCACCACGATTTTTGTCGAGTGACTCCCACCAAAAACGTAAATTCTCGTGGGTTTCTTTGTTTTTAAGGAAGCGATACTGTTGTGTTTGCTGCATTTTTACCTCCCTTTCCAATATTGGCTTTTGCGATTAATGCTTTCATAGGTTTGCTCCCGTTCAATTTGCTTTTTAACTCATTCCGGGCTGCAATAATACGTTTCATGTCAAGATCTTCAGCCGTGCCATTTAATGCCCACGCATCAAAGAGATTGTAAGCAAGCGTCTGCAATTTCGTTAGCCATTCAGCATAAATTATTGCTGGCACTAGGCGTTGATCGCCAGGAAAGTTAGTAAGTTGTTCTAGTAGCTGATAAAAAACGGGTTCACTTTTTTCCCAAAATTCCTGCACTAGGGCGCTCATATCACCCTTCACATCCCCTGGTCGGCGAAACCATGCAGCCTTGACTTGTCCGCGTAGGTTTTTAGTAACATCCCATGCTGCATTGATTAAATCACTGGCCCAAGAAAGGACGTTATCCCGTTGAGCAGAATCGAGATGAAAAAGTGGTAATGTGTGATCATACCAGCACCGGGCCTTCATATTTTCCATGTCATATCCAAAACACCAAAGACGGGCAACTCGTTGACTTCCAATTTCTCTTGCACGTTGGGACATGTAAATCTTAACAATCTTTGCCACGCTGTCCGCATCGTCTGAATGTGCAAGAACAAGACTAACCCAATGGCGATATCCCAATCCACCCTTTTGACCTTTGACGGATAGCGGTGGATTTTTCTTCTTTGCATCAAATCGGTATGGTGTAAGTGGATGTACCCACTCACCCACATAGTTGATGCCATAGTTACGTGTAAAATAATCCTTGATTAACTTACTATCGTGAACACCACAAAGATCACATGTCCCATGAGCAGCTTCTGATGGGATGAGTTTGATTCGACGTGGCATTCCCCAATAAGCTTGCAGTGGGTGAGCATCTTCTGGACGGGTATCCACGCCACCCTTATCTGATATACGAACCTTCCCCATCCAAGGGAATACATCCTGTGTTGGCTGTTCAATACCGTTGACGTAATTATCGATATCCAGGACATTTAGCCAGAGCTTACACCATAGTGTCGTTTCTTCAGTTGGTAATATGAGTGTCGTCAGCGGCCCACCACCGCGGAGTCCCACTCTATGTCCAACACCACCTGCTGGCGCGTTGATTTGAAGTGTGAATAATGCTGTAACTGCACAGGCTTTGCAAATATTCACAACGTTGTTGCGTTTAATGAAATGATCAAGATTCTCCCGTATCGTTTTATCACCAGGCGCGTCAATGAGTAGTCCCGATATCTCTTTTTTCTCTTCTGCGACAAGATAGGGCTCCTGCATAAACACGGGTAACGCAGGGAATTCATCGCCACATTCAATCCTAAATGCAGAGGCAACGTTCATGAACCTGGTCTGTAACAATCTTATATCTGGTGGTGTCTTCCAATATTCCACCCATTCATCAGAATCTTCTGGGGCAAAACATGTTTGAAGCAACCCGATCAGGAATTGATAGAGCGCACCTTGAAAGTCAGGACGCGGGGCATTAAGCTCTATGACAGGATCATCCATCTCGGCAATTTGCCAGGGTGCAATTTTGTCCTTCTTCCCGCTGGCCCGTATCACCGGCAGCCATTCATCGCTAATCAGATTCATCACTTACCTCCTTGTTTAATCCCCACCCCGTATCTGAATCATAATAACGGGTAATCTCTTCCGTCAGTGGCAACACTTCAATCCATTTCAACATCTTGATATCTTCTTTCAAGCGTTTGATGATTCCATGAAGCCGTGCGGGAATATTTTCCTGTATTTTCCCCCAGTTTTTCTTGGGTAAATCGATCATGCTCAATTCCCAGGCAAATTCTTTCTCTTGAGCATAAGGCTTTAGATGGTCACCATCTATTCGGGCAAGTGCAACGGTCATGGTGTCAATGCCAAGGCGTGTTGGGATTCTCGTTTCCTTGTCCCACCCGCCGCTATCTTCTGCACTTGTGCGGGTATAACCCTGTTCCAGTTTAAGGGCATTGAGTTGCGCCATCCCCCGCTTGCTTCCAGCTTCACCTTCGGCATTGAAGGAAAAATTTAACAATGTATCAGGGATAAATGCCTGATCTTGTTCACCATAAACCCCTTCGATCAACATACGTGCATCACGCGATATGCATATTTTTTTTGATGGCAAAAGCCGCTGCTGGGTAAGCCATAGCTGCCCAACATGTTGGTAAACAGCCTGCGTTCCCGGTAATTTTGATTTCAACCAATCTTCCGCCGGTGTTTCTGTCGGCATTGGTCCAAATATATACAGACAAGTCTCGCCGCGCTGGTCGATAGCCCCTTCTGTTTTAAGATGATTACCGGCAGCATCTCGTACATGCCTGTGCAGTCGCCCGGCTCTTTGGATAAGCAGATCTATGGGGGCAAGATCCGAGATCATCACATCAAAGTCGAGATCAAGCGACTGTTCCACAACTTGCGTGGCAATAAGTATTTGACCTTGGCGTTTTTCCGCAGTGGAATTTTTGTCGAAAAGATCAAGCGTCTTCGTTTCTATCCTTCGGCGATCCACCATTGCAAATCGGCTGTGAAAAAGAGTCAGCTTATTTTTATCTACCCATTCCTGGTTTACAAGCGTGTCATAGGCAGCGCGGGCATCTTTGACCGTATTTCTTATCCAACAGGCACACTGTCCTTTCTTGACAACATCACGGAGCAAATTCAACGCATCATCAATCTCATCGATAAAAGTAACTGAAACCGCTCTCTCAACTTCATGCCGCGTTGTCAGCGCAGTTTCAGATTGTTCAAGAGTTGGAACGTGTGTTGCAAGAGGATAAGAAGGCGATTCTTCGAGTGTTGGCACATTTATACCCGTGCCCTTGCAAAAGGCACGAACATATTTTTCACGCATCTGGTGTGGTAAGGTTGCCGAAAGAAGGATGGCGCTTCCGCCCTGCCTGGCGTGTGCTTCGATGAGTGTTTGCAGTAACTGGTTCATGTATGGATCGTATGAATGCACTTCATCCACGATGAGAAGCTTTTGGGCCAACCCTAACATTCGAAGCGATTGATGCTTTGCCGGTAGAATCGCCAACAAGGCTTGATCGAGCGTTCCCACACCTATTTCAGCCAATAAGGCCTTCTTGCGGCTGTCGGCAAGCCATGCGCTGCAATAAGCTTCTATGGGTTCTTCATCTTCTGAATAGAACTGATTTGCAGGTGCTGATTCAGGCATTCCAACAGAATTACGAAATTCCTCCGAAAGATGCCGTGCGCCATGCGCCAAAACCATTGACGGGTGCGCGTCCATACCGAAAAGACGTCGATAGGCCTTTCCAAGGCGCGTATACATAGAATTGGCTGTTGCCATCGTCGGAAGAGCCACATAGATACCATGACCTAAGCCATTTGCCATTAACCGATGCGCAAGAACTAGCGCAGCCTCAGTCTTCCCCGCACCGGTAACATCTTCAAGTATGAAGAGTTGGTTGCTTATAGCCAACTGCCGCTTTTCGACCCAATCTTGCAGAGGTGTAAGGGACTTGATAAAAGGGAATAAATGACTGGTACCTATAAATGGTGCTATTTCTGAATGAGCTAGATCTGTTTTAGCAATAACCTGCTTTGCAAACGGTAACGCATGATATTGCCAATATTCATCCAGAGATACTCTAGTCTGGCAATATGATTCTGCGCCGCGTCCTGAACCAAGCCAGTCGGCAAGGACAACTGCGCCAGCCAACTGCCATGAAACGAACTTCAAACGTTTTTTAAGGTCTTTTTCTACAAGAACCGCACCATTAACATCCTTCAAAAAAAGAGCAGCAACATCCTCTCGGAAATAGCAAGCGGCATCTTCATCAGTAACGGTAAAGAAATTCTGGTGGCGTATCGGCATTCGTTTGGGTGGTTCGCCGTGGTGCCCAGTAACGATTTCCATCCAGGGGTCAAGATTGCGGAGTAGTTTTGCCAAGCCGGAATGACGAGATTCAAGGCTCAGTCCACCACTATCCAACCATTTGTTAGATAACACATCTTGCCAGAGAATAAATCCAAGCGTGTCGTGACGTTCAGAATAAGGCATTCTTGAATTTGAAGGCACGAGTGATGTGGACTGATCAGGAACCAGGCTCTGAAAAGCAATGGCAAACTTACCGATATCGTGAAGACTTAAACAAAATACCATCCACCGCTGAAGCCATTCGGGATTAACTATTAACTGCTTTGCTAAACGTTGGCAGAGTGGTTCCGCCGGGTTGAACAAGAGCCATCCCACCGCCGCCACATCCAAACAATGATAGGGCAACAAATGATATTGTCCCGTTTCTTTGTCCGCTTTTCCCCAATACTTGTAATATGAAGGTGTCAAATCAGTCATTTTCTACCCATCACCATCCAGACAGCCGCCACCATGCGGGCGTCAGCTAGCGCGCGGTGCCTTTGGGCATCCGCAGGGACCGGCCCGACCAGGTGGCGGTAAAGAGTTTCAAGTTTATAGTTCGACAGGCGCGGGTAACGTCTGCGGCTTATTTCCAGTGTGCAAAAGATTTGATTGGTGAAGCTCAATTTCAACCGGTTAAATTCCGATCGCAAAAACCCTATATCAAATTTGGCGTTATGCGCAATCAGAACGCTATCCGCCATGAAATTTTTCACTTCCGGGAACACTTTTTCCGGTTCCGGCTGGCCTGCAAGCATATCATTCGTAATTCCATGAATCCTTGAAACATGCCGGGGAATGGGAACATCCACATGAATAAGACTTTGATATTCGGACACGATTTGATTGCTTTCCATAGCGATGGCGCCTATTTCAATGATTCTGTGACCTTTTCTATGGTCAAGCCCGGTTGTTTCGACATCAAAAAAGACAAGTCGGTCGCGGTTTCTCAAACTAGCCATTTTTATTCATCATAGCAAAACTGATCGGACATGCAGCGTCCGACGAAAAAATATTTCTTTCTAATGCCGCACCTCCGGGAAAGACTCCGAACACCTCAGGAACGTAATACTCAATTTATTACCTAATTGATTGGGTATTACCTAATTGAGCCTGAGCTGCCATTTTGACCCACCATCCACCTCCGGCGCTTCGCGCCATCTCCGCCGGCGGAGGACACCATTCACTATCCGCCATCCGCTATCCAACAGTCACTATTCTACTTCCCCTCCGCCCCATTTGAAGTCCTACGTGTAAATAGTTTTCATCATTCCAATTTCTTTCTTGATTTCCTCCCGCAGGGCGGCGGGCGAGAGCACTTCCACCTTAGATCCGTAGCGGAGGATTTCCCGCTTGATTTCCCGGAAGTCGGCTACGGGAACGGTCAGGCAGAGCCGGCCGTCCTTTCCGACGGTCATCTGTTGCGCCGGATGCCAGTTCTGCTCGGCAATCCAGGGGGCGATGTCCCCGGCAAAACTGAGGCAGACTTCGGATGTGTCCCTGCCGCGGAAAATGCCGAAGGTCCGGCGGATGAACGCCTTGACCCGTTTGGCAGACGCGGGAACGGCAATGGACGCCGTCGATGCGGTAACGGATTTCACGCGCGACAGGACAAAGTCCCGCAGTTCTTTTTTGACGTGACAATGGGCAATGATGTGCCAGGTTCCCATGTAGTTGAGCAGGTGCAAAGGCAGGATATCGCGGACGCTCGACCGGTTGTTGTGGGGAGAGTAGTATTCGATCCTGAGCGGTCTGGACCGGAGCAGGGCTTCCAGCATCCGGTGAAAAACAGATTCGCGCGGCCGGGCATAGGCGATGTTCTTGACGGAGATTTTTTCGCTGATTTCATCGATATTGAAGTCGGCGCAGGCGTGGCGCGCAATGACGTCGTTGAGAAAGGTTCGCAGGGCCGTCTTGACGCTTGCGTCCGGCACGGCCGAGGCCAGGCGGTAGGACAGCACCAGCGAAACGAGTTCATCTTCATTCAGCCACAAGCCGGGCAGTTCCCAGGTATTGTCTTCATAGGCGTAGCCGCGGCTGTCGGGGACATACCGCAACGGGAAGCCAAGCCGGTCGCGCATGAATTCGATATCGCGCTGGGCGGTTTTGCGGGAGACGCCGAATTGCTCGGAAAGCGCCCTGGTATTGGGAAAGCGGTCATCCTTGATGCGGTTGTGAAACCAAAAGATGCGTTCGTAAATGATTTTCGACGACATGCCGGTTCCTCCGTGGAAAATTGCGCGCGTTTCAATCCTGATCGGATTGGTTGCGCGGTCTAAATGCGCGAATATGGTAAAACGGGTTACGGCAGATACGGCTTCTGAAATTCGCCAAGCATTATATACGCAGTTTCCGATAAATCAATTTTTTTGTTGGGCGATGGGCGGTAGACAAATGGAAGGTTTGGTAGGGAACGGTCGCGATAACCTAAAGGTCACAAGACCGTTCCCCACAGCGTTTAGGTTATCGCAACTGCTTACTACGATGCCGGCGGGGGATATCATTTGTTCCCCGCCGGCGGAGGCGGACCTGAAGGTCCGCCCTACATTGAAATAACTGCGAGCCATGGGCTATGAGCTATGAACTATGAGCTGTTTTGGTCTCCTGATCCCCTCCGGAGGGTGGACATCATTTGTCGTCCGGCAGCGGGGGAATTTTTCAGACGAGCAGGATCGAACAGGGCATTGCCCGGAGGATGTCGTCGTTGCTTCCCCCGACGAGCATGCGTTCCAGGCGGCTCCCTTCGTGTCCGCGCAGCACCACCAGGTTGATGTTCTGCTGCCGGATCAGTTTCAGAATGACCTCCGCGGCGTTCCCCTCTTCGATGAATTCCCGGATGGGCATTCCTTTTTTCCGCTCGTCCTCAATGAGGATGTCCAGCTCGGCCTTGTATTTTTCCATGTCTTTTTTGTGCTCTTTTTCGAATGTGATCATCGGCACGTTAAATCCCTGGAGCCATTTGGTATCGAAGATATGCAGGATGAAGAGTTCGGCGTTGTACATTCGGGCCAGGGAAATTGAGCTTTGCACGGTTTTGCCGCAGTATTTGGTCGACCAGCTGACGGCCAGGATGCGTTTTATGAAGTCCATCGTCCAACCTCCTTTCTTTGTTGGTTAAGAGGCTTTCCATTAAACGACTCGTTCCTGTGAAGCTATTATGGATGTCCGGTTCGCCATTGGCAAGACGGGAGGCGGACTTTACGGCGTCTTGAGCTCTCGGGGAAAACGCACGGTAAAGGTGCTGCCCTGCCCCGGCGTGCTCGCGACGCCGATCGTGCCGTCCATCATATCGAGGATTTTCCTGCAGATGGAAAGCCCCAGGCCCGTGCCCTCGTGCCGGCCCATGCGACCGGTCTCGCTCTGGTGAAAGGGCTTGAAAATGTTTTCCAGTTCATCCGGCGCAATTCCACCGCCCGTGTCGCAGATGTCAATCACATACTGGTCCCCGTCGCCGCGGCAGGAGAGGCGGACCTGTCCTTCCTGTGTGAATTTGACGGCGTTGTTGAGGATGTTGATGAGAACCTGCTCGACGCGGCGCTGGTCGTTGCGGGCGGCGCCCACCTCGTCGGCGATCGCCGCTTCAATGGCAATGCCTTTTGGCCCGGCCAGCGGCGAAACCATCTTGAGCGTCTTTTCGAGAGACTGCCGGAGGTCGAAGACCGTCGGAGACAGGGACAGCTGGCCCGCTTCAATTTTCGAGATATCGAGAACATCGTTGATGAGATCGAGCAGATGCTTTCCGCTGTTCTGCACGATGGCCAGTTGCTTGCGCTGTTCGTCGTTGAGGGGGCCGGGCAATTCCTGGAGCATAAGGCCGGTAAACCCGAGAATGGCATTGAGCGGAGTGCGCAGTTCATGGCTCATGGTGGCCAGAAAGGCGGATTTGACGCGGTCGGCCGACTCGGCCCGCTCCTTGGCCTGGGCCAGTTCGGCAGTGCGCCGGGCGACCCGCTCTTCAAGTTCGAGATTCAGCCGAACCAGGTTGTCTTCCGCCTTGCGCCGCGCGGATATTTCGCGCCGCAGTCTGTTCCACTCGTGGTACAGCAATACATACAGCAAAACGGCCGTGACCAGAACAAAGCCCCAGCCCTTGTAGGTCTGGAAAAAGGTCATCTGCGTGGAATCGGTTGTGACTTCGCTGATCAACCGGTCGGAAAGCAGGATCCACAAACCGGCAATCAGGCCATACAATGCCGCCACGCGAAACGGAAATCCCCCCAGCTTTTTGAACGCCATACTCGCCTCGGTAAAGAATGTTTTTTTCAGTTCTCGGTCTGTTGTTTCCGATCATCAGCGCGCCGGCAAAGTTCCCTAAGCCGGTCCGCGAAAATCTCCATGCGGCGCCTGACCGGACGAATATTCCGGCACGCGGCTGCTATTTCGAACCCAGAGTAAAATAAAAAGTTGCTCCCCCGCCGACTTCGCCTTCCGCCCGGATGTCCCCCTCGTGGCGTCGGATGATCCGCTGCACAACCGCCAGGCCGACGCCCGTCCCCGGATATTCATCGAACGGGTGAAGCGTCTGAAAAGCGGTGAAAATTTTTGAGGCGTAAACCATGTCGAATCCGACGCCGTTGTCTTTCAGAAAAAAGACCTGTTTTCCGTCGCGGATGTCACGCCCGAATTCAATTTTCGGATGGGAAACAGCGGCGGTGAATTTCCAGGCGTTGTCCATAAGCTGCCAAAGCGCGATCCGCATCAGGTCCGGATCGCAGTCGGCCACCAGTCCTTCTTCAATGCGCACCTCGACCTGTTGTCCGGGACGGCTCTGCCGGACCTTTTCCGCGACTTTGCGAACCAGGCGGCTCAGATCCACCGGTTGTCTCGAAAACCTGGCCCGCGTAACCTGCGCCATCTCGATCATATCGTCGATGAGATTACCCATGCGCTGCGCGCCTTTGCGGATGCGCTCCAGGTAGCGCCTGCCCTGTTCGTCCAGGGGTTTGTCCGCATATTCGTCCAGGAGGGTATAGCCGTATCCGTCGATGGCCCGCAGCGGCGAGCGCAGATCGTGCGACACGGAATAGCTGAAGCTCTCCAGCTCCCGCAGGGTGGACTCGAGCTGGGCGGTGCGCTCCCGGACAAGCCGCTCCAGATCGTTGTTGAGTCGGGAAACTTCCGCTTCCGCCTGAGTGCGTTCCCGGACCTCTTTCTGGAGGCGGTTATTGGCGGTGTGAAGCTCCCGGGTCCGCTCCAGAACGCGCTCCTCCAACCGGTCCCGGCCGGCGCGAAGCTTGGCGGACATATCGTTGAAAGCGTCCGCCAGCTCCCGCAGTTCGTAAACGGCCGGTTGCGGAATGGTTTCTCCCAAATGCTCCCGGCTGCCGGCGATCTCGACGGCCTTGTCGCGGAGCATGGCCAGGGGCTTCGTCAGGAAGCGGCGGTACAGGTAAAGTTGAATGATAAACAGGACGGCCAGAACGGCGGCCAGAACAATGGCCGTTTTCCAGAAGGCCCGGTACATGCCCTGGTAAGCGTCGGCAAGGGGAATTCTCAGAGAGATGGCGCTTGCCACTTCGCCGCTGTGACGGTTGAAGCTCCTTTCCCGGCTGTAAAACGCAAACATGTTCTGCGGAGCGTTTTCCGGCCGGCTGTGGCAGCGCAGACAGGATTCTTCCAAAACTTCGCCTTTGCGCAAAACGGTGAGAAAGGGTTTCCCGTCGATTTGCCGGACTTCGGCCTGGTGGTCCTGCTTTCCGCCCCGGTTTAACTGCTCCAGAAAAGCCCTTTCAAAGGCGTCCGCTTCATTTTCCGGGCTGCGTGCATCGATTGCCGCGTCTTTCACGTAATAAGCCGTTTCCGAATTGAGCGCCGCAAAGTACTTGTGAATTTCCCGGATCGCATAGGTGGAGGACATCCACGCAGGATCGAAGTAGTCCGGCGGACGAAACGGTTCCGTCCACTCAAACAGCCTGGGCTTGAGAATGTGGGAAAAATAGGTATGGACGGCCATATTGCGATCCAGAAGAATGCGTGCCTTGGCCTCGGCCTCCAAAAGCGCCTGCTGTTTCATGCTCTGGTTCACCAGCAGCAGAACCAGCGCGGTGAGCAACAGGAAGACAACAGCGGTGCCGATCGCGAGAACATAAGACGTTTTCAGGCGGGAAAGGACGTTCACGTTGTAAACTCCTGCGGGAAGAAGGTTTTGTTTATCGAGTATGCCTGCCGATAGCGCCCGGCGGCAAATGCCGCCTCGTTTCCTTCCCGCGCGGAACGTCCGATGATCCTTCCGGGACGGTCGATGAGTGACATTATTGCGTGATTTGCCGGGTGATGCAAGAATTTTTCAAGACCGCCCCCCGGCGCTCGCCGGCATGACCACCCCCTTAATCCCCCGCCGGCGGGGGACAAAAGGTTGTCCCCCTTTGGAGGGGGTTCGGGGGAGGTGGTCTCCATCTGGAGGGGATGAGGGGAAGGTGGGAACGGTTTTATCCGTCCGATGCCGGAGTGAAAAACCGTTCCCACAATAGACAAACAACCGGTGGATCAATCCAGAACGATCATGACCCGGCATTTTTCCAGGAAGGTCAGGTTATCTTTGGCGGAGCGGATCTTGCCCGCGTCGTCGTTCGTGATGATGAATTCCGACATGCCCGCGCCCTGCGCCCGGATGGCCTTTACGGTCAGCGGATTGTTCGTCACCCGGACGTTGCCCTGCGCGGCGGCCAGATCGCGCGTGTAGCCGCAGATGCCCTGCTGAACGGCGTAGTCTTTTTTGACGATCAGCGTGCCGTAAACTTCCGCGCCGTTTTCGTCGAAAATTTTGGGCGACATGGCCGGGCGACCGGAAAGCCCCCGTCCGTCGACAACCAGACCGGTGTAAACCTCATTTTTCGGGGCCGGCTTTTTGGAGAAGGGTACGGGTTTATGGTCTTTCATGTCCTTTTTCTTGTCGTCATCAATGGCCTGGGGAAGAATCGCCTTGGCGACGCCGGAAAGCGGCATGCGGACGGTAACTTCAACGGTGCCGTCCGAAAGATATTCTTTTTTCACGATCTGCGCGCCCTTGACCATGCCCTCGACGGCGGTATTGATGGTATCGCTTTCCACGACGAAGTCCTTGATGGTCGTTCTGGAGTCAATCTGCACGCCCTGCACAGTTTCGAGAAGATTCCGGTAGGCGTCCACCTGGGCTGCTCGCAGCGCCATGGGCCGCGCCTGCGGTTTTCCGTAATACTGCTCCGGCGGCGCGCCCGTGCCGACCGCTTCAATATAGCCTTCCTCGTAGTTCACCACTCCCTTGTCGCCGACCGTTTCAATGACCCGGGAATCAACGATGTTCTTCCTGTCCGGCATTTCCACCTTGACGTCACTTTTCTGCTGGGCAAAACAGGCAACGGCGCAAAGAAGCATTCCACTGACCGCGACGGCCAAGACAACTCTGTAAAGCGACTTCATAAAAGACCTCCTCTGGTATTGACAAATGATTGATGCGGCTGTTTCATGGCTTATACCATAATTCAGGCCGATTTCCTGAAAATTTTTCGAGAAGAAAAGGCGCGCGGCGGGCCAATCGCAAAAACGGCGATTCCTGGCACAATTATTGATTTAATTTCCCATATCTGCCAATAAAGGGCGGGCGAAGGCCCTCCACGTGGCAGCCGGAGGAAGGCATTTTTTTCATAAACCGTGAGATTAAAACGCTTTTGGAAAAAATTGCTCGATCGGCGCCGGACGGATCAACCCGTTTGCGGCGTACAAATTTGTACCAGTAAAAGGATAAATTCGTTATGACACCATACACGCGCGTCACCACCGGCATCAGCGGCCTCGATGAAATTCTCAACTATCTGCAAATGGGCGACAATGTCGTTTTGCAGGTGGACGACATCGCCGACTACCGGCGTTTTGTCGATCCCTACGTCCGGGCGGCCCGCTCCCGCCGGCAGCGCGTCGTTTACATGCGGTTTGCCAATCATGCCCCGCTGCTTCAGGCCGAAGAGGCGAGCCAAATCTACAAACTGAACGCCAACCGGGGATTTGAATCCTTCTCCACCGAAGTGCACAACATCATCCGGGACGAAGGACGCGACGTCTTTTATGTTTTCGATTCTCTCTCCGATCTGCTCTTGGCCTGGGCCACCGACCTGATGATCGGCAACTTTTTCGTCATCACCTGCCCCTATCTTTTCGAGCTCAACACGGTCGCCTATTTCGCGCTTTTGCGCAGCCGCCATTCCTTCAAAACCGTGGCGCGCATCCGCGAAACCACCCAGGTGCTTCTGGACGTCTACAACAACAACGGCAAAATCTGCGTTCATCCGCTGAAAGCCTGGAAACGCTACACACCGACGATGTATCTGCCGCATGTCATGGAGGGCGAAAAGTTCGTCCCGATTTTAAACAGCGCGGACGCGGCAAGCATTCTTTCCTATCTCACCAACAAGAACGCGACCGGCGGCGTGCGCAACCTGGACTACTGGGACCGCATCTTCCTCAAGGCCACCGGCATTCTGGAAGACCCCGGCGCCGCCGCCGAAAAACAGGAAATGGTGGAGACGCTCTCCCGCGTCATGATCGGCCGCGAAAATCGTATGCTGGCGCTCGTGAAGGAATACTTCTCGCTCGAGGATCTGGTGGAAATCAAGAAGCGCCTCATCGGCACGGGATTCATCGGCGGCAAATCCGTCGGCATGCTGCTGGCCCGCAACATCCTGCGCCGGGACCCGACGTTCGACTGGAACGCGGAGCTGGAAATCCATGATTCCTTCTATATCGGCTCGGATATCTTTTATTCTTACATGGTGCAAAACGGCTGGTGGAAGCTGCTCATGGCGCAGAAAACCGACGAGGGCTATTTCGAGGTCGCCCGCGAACTGAAGCAAAAAATGCTGCACGGCGTCTTCCCGGATGAAGTCAAGGAGCAGTTTCAGCTGATGCTGGAATATTACGGCCAGTCGCCGATCATCGTCCGGTCCAGTTCTCTTCTGGAGGACGCTTTCGGCAACGCCTTCGCCGGTAAATACGAAAGCTACTTCTGCGTCAACCAGGGCACGCCGGAAGAGCGCTACCGCACCTTTGAAGACGCGGTGCGCAAAATCTTCGCCTCGACGATGAATGAAGACGCGCTCACCTACCGCCTCCAGCGCGGCATGGCCAGTCAGGACGAACAGATGGCGCTCCTGGTGCAGCGGGTGTCCGGATCGCACCGCGACATTTACTTCTTCCCGGATTTGGCGGGCGTCGGCCTGTCCTACAACACGTTCGTCTGGCAGAAAGGCATGGACCCGAAGGCCGGCATGCTCCGGATCGTCTTCGGCATGGGCACGCGCGCGGTGAACCGGGTCGAAAACGACTATCCGCGGATCGTCGCCCTTGATGCGCCCCTGGTAAAGCCTTACGCCAACAAGGAGGATATGCAGCGCTTCACGCAGCGGGAAGTGGATTTGCTTAACCTTCGGGAAAACGAGTTTCAGTCGCTTCCGGCGCAGCAGTTTCTTACGGACGCCGTCGAAGCGCACCTGGATCTGCTCGCAACGCGCGACACGGCCGCCGGCGAATACCTGCGGTCGCTGGGCCGGACCTCCCGGGAAGTCTGGGTGCTCACGTTTGACGACCTCTTGGCCCGCACGCCGTTTGCAGAAACCATGGCCAAGATGCTCAAGACCCTGGAATCGATTTACCGCTACCCCGTGGACATCGAATTCACCGTCAATTTCGACGCGCAGGGAAAAACCCGGATCAACCTGCTCCAGTGCCGGCCGTTCCAGACCAAGGGACATTACAGCCGGGTGGAGCTGCCGAAAAAAATCGTGAAGACGAAAATCCTGATCCGGCAGGAGGCGAATTTCATGGGCGGCAGCGTCTATCAGGCCATCTCGCGCATCATTTACATTGATCCGCAGGGTTACGCCAAACTGACTTTTCCCGAGAAATACGAAATCGCCCGCCTGGTGGGCAGACTCAACCGCCAGATCGGCCGCCGCGACGCGATGCCGACAATCCTGCTGGGGCCGGGCCGCTGGGGCACCACCACGCCGGCGATGGGCGTTCCGGTCAAGTTTTCCGAAATCAACAACATCACCGCCATCGGCGAGATCGCCTATCAGGACGGTGCGCTGATTCCCGATCTGTCCTTCGGGACGCACTTTTTCCAGGACATGGTGGAAATGGATATCTTCTACATGGCCATTTACCCGGGCAAGGAAGGCGTCATCTTCAATACGGCCTGGATGAAGAAGCAGCCCAACGTTCTCACCGACCTGATGCCCGACGACGCGCGCTGGTCCGGCGTGGTCCACGTCTATGACGTGCGGGCAAAAGACCTGCGCCTGCTGTCCGATGTGGTAACGCAGAAGATGATTTGCTTCCTGGGATAATAAAAGACGACAAGCTGCCGGGTTGCCCCCCCCGGAGGGAGTCGGGGAACAGCTCGTAGCTCATAGCTCATAGCTCGCAGCTCACAGCCATTTAATGCAGGATGGACCTTCAGGTCCGCTTGCGCTGACTCGCCCAGGGAAAACACAAAGACATGGACGTTCAGGGCTGTTCCTGGCGGGGCTCACGCCCCGCCCTACATCACTCGTAGCTCACAGCTCGTAGCTCACAGCCATTTCAATGTAGGGCGGACCTTCAGGTCCGCCTTGTACCGGGATTGATATATTTGCAGGGAACGGTCTTGTGACCTTCAGGTTATCGCGACCGCTCCCTGCAAAGGGTTGCACAGTTTCCCGCCGATCCGATACACCACTCCTTTATCCTCTGCCGGCGGGGAACAAATGGTTGTCCCCCTCTGGAGGGGGTTCGGGGGAGGGCAAAAGGGCCGCGATGGAAAAACCATCGCGGCCCTTTTTTCGAGGAGGAGGTTTCCCGGCAAACAACGTTGCGTTCACCGGGAAACCCAAATACACCAGGCATGTATAACCATCCGGCTAAGCACCTGGTTTTTTTCTTGCTGCGGCGCGAAGCACCCGCACTTACCGCCCGTTCAGACGGCAGTCCCGGTTGCGGGAAACAGCGGACTTGCCCGGCACAGCTCCGGGCGGCCGCTCCCCGCGACTTTGCGCTTCCTTACGTTTTTACACCACGCCGTACGCCAGCATAGCTTTGGCCACCTTGGTGAAGCCGGCAATGTTCGCGCCCGCCACATAGTCGCCCTTCTTGCCGTAAGTTTCCGCCGTGTCGAAGCAGGCCTTGTGAATGCTCTTCATGATGAGCAGCAGGCGGTTGTCCACTTCTTCGCGTGTCCAGGACAGACGGAGGCTGTTCTGGCTCATTTCCAGGCCCGACGTGGCCACGCCGCCGGCGTTCGCCGCTTTGCCCGGGCCGTAAAGGATCTTGTTTTCCTGATAAATCCGGACGGCATCCGGCGTTGAAGGCATGTTGGCGCCTTCCGCCACGCAGTAGCAGCCGTTTTTCACCAGCGCCGCCGCGTTCTTGCCGTTGATTTCATTTTGCGTCGCGCAGGGCAGCGCGATGTCGACCTTGATGCCCTGTTCGCGGATGACGTCCCAGACGTTCTTGCCTTCGTAGCAGGCCGTTCCCTTGTACTGGCCGGCATACTCGGAAATGCGGCCGCGCCGGACGTTCTTCAGATCCAGCACGTAGCTGCACTTGTTCTGGTCGATGCCCGCGTCGTCGATGATGCACGCCGACGAATCGCAAAGCGAAATGACCTTGCCGCCCATCTGGTTGACTTTTTCCACCGCAAACTGCGCCACGTTGCCCGCGCCGCTGATCGCGACGGTCTTGCCCTTGAAATCCAGGCCGCGCGTGGCCAGCATTTCAGCGGCGAAATACACCGTGCCGTAGCCGGTCGCCTCGGGACGGACCAGGCTTCCGCCGTATTCCAGGCCTTTGCCCGTCAGCACGCCCGTGTGCTCGTTGCGAATTTTCTTGTAGTATCCGTACAGATATCCTATTTCCCGCGCGCCCACGCCGATGTCGCCGGCCGGCACGTCCGTCTCGCCGCCGATGTAGCGGAACAGTTCCCGCATGAAGGACTGGCAGAATTTCATGACTTCCGCGTCGGATTTGCCCTTCGGATCGAAGTCCGACCCGCCTTTGGCGCCGCCCATGGGCAGCGTGGTGAGCGAATTTTTGAAGATCTGCTCAAACCCCAGGAATTTGATAATGCCCAGGTTCACGGAAGGATGGAAGCGCAAACCGCCTTTGAAGGGGCCGATGGCGTTGTTGAATTGAACGCGAAAGCCGCGGTTCACCTGCACATTGCCCTTGTCGTCCATCCACGGCACCCGGAAAATCACGGTTCTCTCCGGTTCCACGATCCGCTCGTAGATGTTGGCCTTGACGAATTCCGGATGCTTTTTGACCGTCGGCTCCAGCGTCTCCATCACTTCTTCTACCGCCTGGTGAAATTCCGGCTGGTCCGGGTCCGTCCGCTTCACTTTTTCAACTACGTCTTTAATGACTGACATGTTTTCATCTCCCTTTTAATCATAGTTTTTGCCTGCCCCGACAGTCTTTAACAGATCCCCTTCGGCATACGGCAATCATTTGCCGTATGCCTACTTGCAAACCACGGATTTGTCAAATACAAATTTGTGGTTTGCAAATTTTTTTGATTCAATTTTGTACCGTCGGGGCCCGGACGGCCCTGTCGCAAAGCCGGCCGCAGCGCGATTCCTGACCGCATATCCAAAAGAAAAAAATATTTTAAGAACAATGATTAAAGGATATCCGTCAGATCAAATCCCTCTCACAAGACCGCGATACCTCTCCCGCGGCAACGTCGTCCCGCGCCGGCAAGGATTGATTTTCCTGCAATGAACGCAGCCACCGCGCCGGGCGGCGTCGGATCTGCTTATGAACCAGGAAGGATGACGGGCCAGGCCGGTGTTCGACAGGACGGTTCGCCAATTCGTGAGAGGTTTTGCGCTGTCTTTCCACTTTTTAGTGAAACTGCCTGATCAGCAAGTCAAAGCTGCCGGCTGCTCATAAGAATACCAGGTGGTTGTCGTGAAGACGGAAAAAGCCCTCGCCTAGCTTACGTCTTCAATGCGGATCCGGGCGTCGAGCGCCACAACGCCCGAACCGTCGGCCGGCACCCGAACCGGATTGATGTCCAACTCGCGGATCTGCGGGAATGCGGACATCAGGTGCGTCACGCGCTCGATCATCGCCACGTAACCCGCGATATCGCCCGCTTTGCCGCCCCGCACGCCCTGTAAAATCCGGCAGGACTTCAGAAGGCGGAGCTTCTCTTCGATCTCGCCCGCGCCGGCCGGGCAAAGAACGCTTGCCGTATCGGCGAACACCTCGACGTAGATGCCGCCGTAGCCGAAGAAAACCACAGGGCCGAACGAGGGATCGTATTTGCCGCCGATAAACATGTCGCAGCCGTCTTTCGCCTGCCGGGCGACACGCACGCCGTCGAAGCGCGCGCGGGCCTTGTAGCGATAAAGATTATCCCGAAGCGCAGCAAAGGCATCGCGGACGCCTGCGGCGTTGTGGACACCCGTCCGGACCCCGCCCGCTTCCGATTTGTGGATCGCATCCGGAGAGACGATTTTAAGCACCACCGGATAGCCGAGTTTTTCCGCGGCCGCCACGGCGGCCTGGGCATCGCGGGCGACATCAGATAGTGCGCCGCTGATGCCGAAGAAGTCCAGCAGGTCCAACGTTTCTTCCCCCCGAACGCCTGAGTTCTTCGCAATCCAGTTCCTTGCGGCAGGAAGGTCAACGCCTGCCGGCAGCGTATAAACGGCCGGCGGCGCGGCCTTCTTGGCGTAGAAATCGCACTGCCGTTTAAACGCGCGGATCATCTCGTTGGCGTTGTTGAAGATGGGAAAGTCCAGGTTCTGCTTGATGCGGGAAATCGTCGCGGACAAGCCGAAAAGGCAGACGCCGAGCGGTTTTCCCGAAGACAGAATCGTTCCCGCGACCTCCTTGGAGAGGTCCGTGTGAAACATCCTGTAAAAGACGTCCTCGCCGCGCGGCATTTCCGGCCACTGCGTGACAAAGACCGCCCCGTCCACGCCGGGGTTGTGCATGACCGAGTAGAAAATGCTGGAGTAGACCTGCGTATCATAAATGTCGCCCATGTCCAGGGGATTGGAGAAATTGATGACGCCGGCGTTGGAGGAGTTTTTCAGCTCATCGTAAAAGGCCGGCCCCGGATCGGCAAAGACAAAACCCTTCTCCTCGCACAGATCCGCCATCATGACGGTGAAGCCGCCCGCGGGGGACATGATCATCATCCTTTTCCCCCGCATCGGCGGCAGTTCGAAAGCCTTGGCCATGGCGATGAAGTCGTTGAAGTGGCGGATGCGGATGATGCCGGCCCGTTCAAAGGCGGCATCGATGATGTCTTCGTCGTTGGCCAGGGCCGCCGTGTGGCTCATGGCCGCCTTCCGGCCGGCAACGGTCGTATTCGATTTCAAAACGATCACCGGCTTGTCGATCTTCGCCGCGGCGGCGATCAGCCGTTCGCCGCGGGGAATGCTTTCCAGGTACAGGCCGATAACCTTCGTTTCCGGATCGCGTCCGAAGTACTCCAGGAAATCCACCTCGTCGAGATCGAGCTTGTTGCCGATGCTCGCGAACTTGGCCATGCCGACATTGTCGTCGGTCATGAGATTCCAGAGCATCAGTCCCACGCCGCCGCTTTGCGAAATGATCGACAGACCTCCTTTGGGCGGGCTGAAGGAAGGAACGAAGGGCAGGCACAGGCCGTTGGCCGTGTTGGCCACCGTCACGCCGTTGGGGCCGACAAACCGGATGCCGTATTTCCTGGCCGTCGCGACGACCTGATCGGAAAGTTTTTTTCCTTCCTCGCCCAGTTCGTTGAAGCCGCCGGTGGGAATGGCCATGCGCTTCACGCCGGCCGCGCCGCAGGCCTCGACGGCGTCGGGCACGAGCCGCGCGGGAATCATGACGAAGACCAGATCCGGCACGATCGGCAGATCGCGCACGTCCCGGTACATCTTGATGCCGTCCACGTGGGCGTCGGTGGCGCGCGGGTTGACGCCGAAGATGCGCCCCTTGTAGCCCCAGCGGATCAGGTTTTCCAGGACCAGGCGGGGAATGTTGCTTGATTTGGATGACAGGCCGATGATGGCGATGGACTCGGGATAAAACAGCTTTTCCATGACAACCTCCAGAATATGCCGGGATGGAAATGGAGAACATTTCATTCTGGCTTTACGGAAGTATAGGAAAAGCGCTGTCGGGTGTCAATTAAAATACCGGCGGCGCAGGCTCGGTCTATCCCGCCTCCTCAGAGGTTCAGCACCCAGCGGGGCGCTTCCCCCTTCAGGATGCGGATCAGGTTGGTAAGCGCCATGTCGATAATGCGGCCGCCGGCTTCGCGGGTGGACCCGGCCAGATGCGGCGTCAGGATGACGTTGGCAAGCCCCCGCAGCGGATGGCCGGCGGGCGGCGGCTCTTCGGAAAAGACGTCGCAGGCGGCCATGGCGAGCGTTCCGGCGCGAAGCGCCTCCGCCAGCGCGGCTTCATCCACGAGGGCGCCGCGCCCGACGTTGATGAGAATCGCCGACGGCTTCATCCACGCCAGTTTTTCCGCGTCGATGATCCGTTCGGTTTCTCTTGAGAGCGGCAGGTGGAGGCTCACCACATCGGCGGTTTTCAAAAGCGCGTCAAGCGGGGCGAAAGAGGCCTGATATTTTTTTTCTTCCTCCGAACCGAGCCTGACGAGATCGTAATACAAAAGGTTCACACCGAACGGAGCGAGCCTTTCGGCCACGGCGCGGGCGGTGTGTCCCATGCCCAGCAGGCCGTAGGTTTTCCCCGCCAGTTCAAAAACGCCGGTCCGCTGCGCGTGCATGAAGAGCCACTCGCCCTGATGGGTTTTGGCGTCGTAAAACGTGAGCCGCTTCAGGCAGGCCAGAGCCAGCATGATCGTGTGCTCGGCGACGGAAAGATCGTTGGCGCCGGGCGTGTTGGCCACGGGGATGCCGAATTCGGCGCACGCCGCGATGTCGATGTGGTTGTAGCCCACGCTGGGCTGCTGGATGAGCTTCAGCCGCCCGGCCTCCCGGACAACCCGCCGGGTAATGGGCGTAGCGCCCGTGTAGTCGCCCAGAACCATGTCCGCGTCGGCCATCCGGCGCGCGAGTTCTTCTTCGGGCAGCCTGTGCCCCTCGATGACGGTAAAAGCCAGGCCGGGCGCCCGGCTCTCCAGAATGCTTTTGAGGGTGGCATCCGTCATCGGCGCCGTATTGAGGATTTTCATCATTCCTCCTGTCTGAGTTTGTTGCGGACAAACGTGATGTGCGTCCTCAACAGATAGAACTGATCGCCGTAAGACGCGGGCACCTTCATTTTGTTGACTTCCCTTTCGATGGCGTCGAGGCGGCGGCTAAGAGCGTCCGCGCCGCGGAATTCCTGCGGCTTGAGCGCATCCTGCTCCACCGCAAGCAAGAGGCGGTACCAGCGGTTCATGCGCAGACTCATCCGCCAGCGCAAGAGGGCGGGAATGCTTTTCACGCCGGGAATCAGGATGAGAAGGAGCGGCACGAAGACCACCAGGATCCGGTTGAGGAGACTCGCGAGCCAAAACGGCAGATAGCGGTAAAAAAAGCTTTTGCCGGATTTGTAAAAGCGCCGGGCGTCGTCGCTGATTTTGTATTCGTTTTCCAGCGGCGCGGGAAAGTCGCCGCGGTTTTGAAAAAGCGCGGGGCGGCCGTGAATTTCCGCCGCCGCCGAAAGCAGCAGATCCGAGAGGGCCGGATGCAGGTTGTCCCGGGCGACCAGTTCGACGGTGGGACAGACGAGTGTGATGTCCTGGGACGGAATGTTCTTTCCGAAATCCATCGCGCCTTTGGGCATGGTGAGCTTGTTGAGATAGGGAAGCCGGCGGACGTAGGCGTCGGCCTGCGCGAAATTCACCAGGCCGATGCCCGGCGTCCGCAACAGCGTGCGCATGGTTTGCGAGGAGGCCGAATCGGCCATGAGGAAAATGGCGTCAACCTTGCCGGCCAGCAGTTCCGCGGCCGCCTCCTCGCCTTCGGCGTCCGAAAAAGTCGTCGTCGCGCCCGGCGCGATGCCGTTTACGGCCAAAAGCGCCAGGGCCAGGCTGCGCGTGCCGCTGCCTTCGCGCCCGACGGCGATGCGCGTTTGGGCCAGCTGCGACAACACCTCGACGGACTGCGGCAAACGGTGAAAAATCAAGAGCGGCTGATAGGACACGCTGCCCAGGGACACCAGGCGGTCGGTCTTCTGTCCTCCGGCCAGCCCCGCCTGGACAAAACCGATGTCCACGTCAACGGAAGGATCGGCCAGGCGCCGGAGATTCTCCGTGGATCCGGCCGACGGCAAAATGACCAGCGTCACTCCGTCGCGGGCGAGAATCCGGGCGTACTTTTCGGCAACGCTGTAATACGCGCTGCCTTTTTCGCCGCTCGTGATGGTGAGGGTCTTGGGCGGCGCGGAATGAAAAAACCAGAAGCAGGCAAAAACGACAATTCCGGCAACGGCAATCATGGCCACGAGGGATGCCGCGCGGCCCATGCCGAAATAATCCATGAACACGGAGAGAATTCTGTGCAAACGCGTTTTGCCCTGGGCGTTCATGATCCCCCTGCCCCGTGAAAAACCCGGACCGGCCCGGCGGGTCCGGGCCGTCCGTCCTAACGTCTCAACAGCTCCGAAATCTGCTGGGAGAGTTCGTGTTTTTCAAACAATTTCTCAATCGCGTCTCCCAGCGCCACGCTGGCCTGCTCTCCCAGGCGCGCTTCGGAAAACAAAGCATGTTCGAGGGACGTTGTCGCCTCCACGGTGGACCGGTACAGAATTTTTTTCTGGGCCGTGTCCGCCAGATAGAGCGTCAACCGGATTTTGGTCGTGTAGGTGTTGGTCGGAAAGGCCCGGCGGCAATCCACCTCGAGTTCCTCGATCGCTCCGCCGATCAGGAGGCGGCTGTTGGGCGGCTGCGGAATCGTCTGCTCGCGCAAATCCCAGCGGCCGAGAAGACCCGACACGTTATAGCC
The DNA here is from genome assembly GCA_012729055.1 of Deltaproteobacteria bacterium. Lineage (GTDB taxonomy): Bacteria > Desulfobacterota > Syntrophia > Syntrophales > Smithellaceae > UBA8904. Next base: position 2,159 of record JAAYDW010000076.1, on the reverse strand, counting down.
GGCCCGGCGCAGATAGGCTCTCACACCCTGGGCCATGGCTTCCGTGGGTTTGGTCGTTTTCGGCAGCACCAGCACCTTGACGCCGTTTTTTTCAATGACGCGCCCGATCACCAGCGGATCGCCGATTTTGCGCGTGTCCGAAAATTCGGCCACACTGATGATGGACTGCAACGCCTTTTGGTCCGGCTTCAGGTAGGAGGGAACCGACGCGCGCTGTGCATCGTATCCCATGTTGACGGAATAAATGCCGGGGGCGGCGCAGCCCGCAAGGCCGAGCGCGGCCGCTGCAATAAAAACCAGCAGTCCCTTCAATCCATTTTTCTTCATTCCATCCTCCTTGCAATCAAACATAATCGCCCTACAGCGCGTGCACAAACAGTCCGCTGCGCAGCTTGGGCTCAAACCAGGTCGATTTGGGCGGCATGATCTTTCCGGCGTCGGCCACTTTCATGATCTGCTCCATCGTGGTGGGATAGAGGGAAAAGGCCACGGCGTAACCGTCGCGGTCCACCAGCTTTTCGAGCTCCGCCATGCCGCGGATGCCGCCGATGAATTTGATCCGGTCGTCGGTGCGCGGATCCGCAATGCCCAGCACAGGCGCCAGCAGGGCATCCTGTAAAATGGCCGCATCGAGACTCGCCACCGGATCCGCGGCGTCGTAAGCGCCGTCTTTGGCGGTCAGGCGATGCCACGCGCCGGCCAGGTACATGCCGAAATCGTGAAGGCGCCTGGGCGACTTTTCGGCAAAAGGCTTTTCCACGGCGAAGCGGGCGCTCACCTTTTCCAGAAACTGCGCGGGCGTCAGGCCGTTCAGATCTTTCACCGCGCGGTTGTAGTCCATGACTTTCAATTGATCGTGCGGGAAAAACACCGCCAGCACCCGGTCGGATTCCTGCGCCCGGTCCGGCAGGCGGCGCCGGCGCGCGATGGCGGCGCCTGCGGCGGCCCGATGGTGTCCGTCGGCAATGTAGAGCGCGTCCACCTGCGCAAATTCGGCCGAAATCTCTCCGATAGCCGCGCGATCCGCTACGACCCAGACGGTATGGACCACGCCGTCGTCGGCGGTAAAATCGTATTCGGGCGGGCCGGCGACGATTTTCTCCACGAGCGTGTGTAAGCGGGGACGCGCCGGATAGCTGATGAAAACGGGGCCGGTCTGCGCGTTCACGCCGTCCACGTGGCGGATGCGGTCGTCCTCCTTGTCCTGGCGGGTCAATTCATGCTTTTTGATTTTTCCCGCGTCGTATTCGGCGGCGCTCATCACGCCGACGATTCCCGTCTGCGCCTGCGCCCCCATCTTCTGGCGGTACACGTAGAAGCAGGGCGCCGGGTCCTGCTGCAGAATGCCTTCCGCGCGGAGCCTGGCAAAGTTTTTCTTCGCCGTTTCGTAAATCAGCGGATCGTCGGGCCGCGTGCCGTCCGGCGCGTCGATTTCCGATTTTTCCACATGCAGAAAGCTCAGCGGTTTGCCGGCCGTCGCTTTTTGCCCTTCTTCCCGGGTCATCACATCATAAGGCAGGGCCGCCACCTCGGCCGCATAAGCCGCCCGTGGTCGAACCGCCTGAAAAGGTAATACCGAAGCCATACTGTTTTGTCTCCTTGCTGAAAATCTGTTGCGCAAGGTGTAACACAATGGCATAATCCGGGCAATATCAAATTCAGGATACCGGAGGGAGAGCGCAAAAAAAAATGGCAGACACACGGGTTTTCATTCACGGCCTGGAGAGCACCTCCCAGGGCAACAAGGCCAGGTATTTCCGGGAACATTTTCCGCAGATGATCATCGAGGATTATTCGGGGGACTTTGCGGCCCGGATGCAAAAGCTCAACGCCGTGTTAAGCGGACGGGATTCTCTCGTTCTGGTGGGGTCGAGCTACGGAGGCCTGATGGCGGCTTGCTTTGCGCGGGAAAACGAGCAGCGGGTGAAAAAGCTGATCCTCCTGGCCCCCGCCCTGACACTGGAGGAATTCGCCGACGCCGCGGCAAGCCCGCTTACGATTCCCGTGGTCCTCTACCACGGCACAAGAGACGACGTCGTCGATCCGCAGACCGTCAAAGCCATCGCTGAAAAATCCTTCAGCCGGCTCGAACACCGCCTGGTCGACGACGACCATCCCTTAAGCCGGATGTTCGTGATGCTGCCCTGGTCCGACCTGCT
>JAAYDW010000075.1 GCA_012729055.1 Deltaproteobacteria bacterium | reverse complement strand
CTCTTTCTTTTCCATGCCGAACAGCGTCGCGTGGTGCTTCACGAAAAGCTGCGCTTCCTGAAACGTCCCCGGATCGAACAAAACATCCAGGCGCTCCCGGGCCGTAAGCTTCCCGCCGTCGCGCTGCCGGGCCACCGCCTTGGCCCCGCCCATCTGCCGCAGTTTCTCCACACGCACTGCAAAATCCCGAATCTTGTCCTCGGTCGAGGACTGCTTTACTTCGTCAGTCATGTTGATATCTCCTTTGCCTTTTGCGTTTTTATCTTGACCAGGCCTGGGGCGTAAGCTACTATCGCGCCGGATTTAGCCGGCCGCAAAACCGTCTCCGGCCAAGTGGCAATTGTTCCGGCATTTAACCTTTTTGATAAAAACTGACAAGTCCGATTTGCAGCCATGCGCACCATCAAATTGATTTTGGAATACGACGGCACGGCTTACTGCGGCTGGCAGAGGCAGGTAAACGGCCTCTCCATTCAGCAGGTCCTCGAAGAAGCCCTCGAACGCATTTTATGCGAAAAAGTATCGGTCATCGCCTCGGGACGCACCGACGCCGGCGTGCACGCGCTCGCTCAGGTGGCAAGCTTCCGGACGAAAAGCGCGCTTGCCGCCAATAAAATCTTTCTGGGCGCAAACAGCGTTCTGCCCCCGGACATCGTCGTCAAAAGCGCCGCGGACGCGCAGCCGCATTTTAACGCGCTCAAAGACGCCCGGGGAAAGGTCTATGTGTACCGGATTCAAAACACGCGCCTGCGCCCCGTCCTGGGACGCATGTACGTCTGGCACGTACGCTATCCTCTTTCTCTGGACTGCATGCGCGGGGCCGCCTCTCATCTGCAGGGCACGCATGATTTTTCCTGCTTCTGCGCGACGGGCTGCGACATCCAGGACCGCGTCCGAACGCTTGGCGCCATCGCCATCGACGAGCGCGATAACGGACTTCTGGAAATTACGGTTGAATCCGGCGGCTTTTTGCGGCATATGGTGCGCAACATCGTCGGCACGCTGGTTGACGTGGGACGGGGCAAGATTTCCCCGGAGGACCTGCCGGAAATGCTCGCTTCGCGCGACAGGATGAAGGCGGGAACGGCCGCGCCGGCCTGCGGTCTCTTCTTAAAGGAGGTTAAATACTGAAACACCATGAAAGTACTGCTTTTGGGACATAAAGGCATGCTGGGCTGCGATCTCGCGGCGCAGTTTCGCTACCGTCATGAAGTCATCGGCATGGACAAAGGGGAAATCGACATCACCCGCGCCTCCGAGTGCCGCGGAGCAATCGATGAGGTCCGTCCGGAGCTGGTCATCAACGCGGCCGCCTTCACCAACGTGGACGGCTGTGAAACCGCCAGGGAAGAATGCTTCGCGGTCAACGCCGAAGCGGTAAAAAACATTGCGACAGCCTGCAGCGATCGAAGCATCCCCCTCGTCCATTACAGCACGGACTACGTTTTCGACGGCAATGCCGCCCGGCCCTACCTGGAAGACGATGCCTGCAATCCCATCAACACCTACGGCGCCTCAAAGCTGACCGGCGAACATTACCTGCGCCGGCTCACGGACAATTATCTCCTCATTCGCACCGCCTGGCTGTATGGAGCCAACGGCAGGAGTTTCGTGCAGTCCATTCTGGAGTGCGCCCGGGCAACGGGAAAGCTTTCGGTCGTCGACGATCAGATCGGGTCGCCCACCTGCTCGCGCGATCTCGCGGCGGCCACCGAGCTGCTGGTCGATAAAAACGCCCGCGGTATTTTTCACGTGACCAACCGGGGATCGTGCACCTGGTTTGACTTTGCGCGAAAAATTCTTCAGGAAGCGCATCTGGAAAAGGTGGAACTGCTGCCGATCAAAACCGGCGACCTGGCGCGGGCGGCCAAACGCCCGGCCTACAGCGTGATGAGCGGACAGAAGTTCGTGGCCACGACCGGCAAAACCATGCAGCCCTGGCAGCTCGCCTTTTCCGACTACTACCGTTACATCACCAGCCGCACCTGCTGCGCGGACGTGTGCCGGTGATGAGTGGATGGTGAATGGTG
>JAAYDW010000074.1 GCA_012729055.1 Deltaproteobacteria bacterium | reverse complement strand
TCTGCTTAAACGTCCTAATGAAAGCCGGCATATCTGCATTTTTTGTTTTGCCTTCCAGCACAAGATGCAGATGATCCGGCATGAAACAATACCCCCAAACGGTAAAATCAAATTTGCCGGATTCTTCGGCAAGAACATCAAGAACAACCTTTACAAGCGTGTCGTTTCCAAAGAGCGGCCGTTTTGCATCCGTGCAAACCGTTATAAAGTACCGGTGGCAGCCCCGGTAATCGAAATCGGGCAGTCTCAGTTTGCGCCTGCATGGCATGGTATTCAAACCCCGGCCAAAGTGGTTTGGCGGACCTGAAGGTCCGCCCTACATAAAACAACCCTGACTTCCCTTAACGACGCAGGGCGGGGCTTCAGCCGCGCCAGCGGCGGACCTGAAGGTCCGCCCTACATAAAACAACCCTGACTTCCCTTAACGACGTAGGGCGGGGCTTCAGCCGCGCCAGCGGCGGACCTGAAGGTCCGCCCTACATAAAACAACCCTGACTTCCCTTAACAACGTAGGGCGGGGCTTTAGCCGCGCCATCGGCGGACCTGAAGGTCCGCCCTACATAAAAAGCCATCCACCATTCACCATCCACCATTCACTATTCACTATTCACTATTCACCATCCACCATCCACCATTCACCATTCACCATTCACCATCCACCAATGCTACCGCTCGGCCACCTTGATCCGGGAACCGTCTCTGAGGCCCCGGGGCCTCAGCACGACGCGGTCGCCCGGTTTTACTCCCGCCAGGACTTCGCGCATGTCTCCCAGTTTCCCGCCGAGTTCGACGACGGTTTCGCGTACCTTGTTATCGTGAATCCGATAGACGACGTTTTTTTCCTTCCGGACAAGAACCGCCGCGGCGTCAACGGCCAGGCGGGGCGCCAGTTCCTCCGCCGCGAGTTCCCGGATGAGGAAGGCCACCTTGGCGCTCATATCCGGCAGCATCCGGGCGTCCTTGTCGAGAAACCTGACTTTGACGAGCACGGTCGCCTTCGAGCGGTCCACCGTCGGCACAACGGCGTGCACGACGCCGCGGAAGCGCTTTTCGGAAAGCGCGTCGAGCTGGATATCGCAGGGCTGCCCGACCTTGATGAGCGTGATGCTGGTTTCGGAAACGTCCACCTCGACCTGCAGCGACTCCATGTCGGCCAGGGTGACCACGGCGGCCTTGGAGGTCGCCGAGGCGGAAAGCGGCGTGACGATATCGCCCACGTCGGCGTTTTTGGTAAGCACCACGCCGTCAAACGGCGCGCGGATCAGCGTATAGTCGAAATTCACCCGGGCGCCCGCAAGCGCGGCTTTCGCTGCGTCGACGGCGGCCAGGGCGGCTCCGACGGCTTCCTCGGCGCGCCGGTAACGCGTACTGACAAGGTCGTATTCCGACTGGGAAACATAACCGCCCGCAATCAGTTTTTGATACCGGCTGTGATCGCGCGCGAGATTGTCGCGCTCCACGGTCGCCTGCTTGAGCATGGAACGGGCGTTGGCCAGATTGGCTTGGGCCTGCTCGGTCATCGCGGCCGTATCCGCATTTTCCATGCGCGCCAGAATCTGTCCCTTCTTCACCGGAGAGCCTTCTTCCACCAGCAGCTCCGTGAGCCGGCCGGTCATCTTGGACGCCACCGCCGCCTTGCGCTGCGCCACAATGTACCCGCTGGCGTTGAGCACGGACAGGGATTGCGCGGGATAGACCTGCGCGACCGTCGTCACGTCCACCGTGACCGCCGGCGCAATGACGCCCATGCGGTAAAGCACAAAACCGATCACCAGCAGGACCACCACGCCCGCGATCACAAACGGCTTCTTTTTCCGCCCGCCGGTAACGCTTTTCTTCGCCGACTGGTCGATTCTGAGTTTGCCTACATCTTCCTTGGCCATATCTTTCTCACTTTGCAGGTTTCGACATATGGAACGTTAATACCAGAATTTTATTTCCTTTGCCACACGGATCACGCCCGCCCGCAAGCACCCTTCAAAACCGATTTCACGCTTGACTTTATCCGGCGACCTTCCCATAATGCAGCCGACGGAAGCATTCGGCAAACGGTGTGTTTGCGCCCCCTGCCGGGAGGCGATCTTCTTTTCGATCTCAATAACCCTTAGGCCGTTTATGACCCCGGAAAAGAACATGCAGCCCCACGAATTTCCCTGGCTCGCCAACCGCCGGAACATTCTGAGGCTGGCGCTGGGCTTTTTCCTTTTAATCGTCGCCGGCTCCCTCTTCCTGAGCTATCGCCATTGCCAGGACGTCAAAGACCGTGTCCTGCGCAACGACCGGGAATCCGCCCAACTGATTTCCCTCATCATGGAATCCTATCTCGGCGATATCCGCTCCACCATGGAATCCTACGCCAACCGGCCTCTGCTGATCCAGGCGGTCCGGCGGAAAAACGTTGCCGAAGCCAGACAGCATCTCGCCAACTTAAATCTCCTTAATCCGTCAATGGACCGCCTGCTCATTACGGACCCGGCCGGCACGCTCTGGGTCAATCTGCCCCATCTGCCGGACGTTGTGGAAAAAAACTTCGCCTTTCGCGACTGGTACCGGGGCGTGAGCCGGGAATGGAAACCCTACATCGGAGAGGCGGTGCTGCGCGTTACGGCCGAAAAAGACACGGCCGTCCACATTGCCGTCCCGGTGGCCGATGAAAAGGGAAACATTGTCGGCATTCTGCTCAATACCCTGCGGGCCGTTGAAATCGGCAAAATCCTGCGGCGGGTTCCGCTGGAAGAAGGATTGTCCGTTTCCCTCACGGACCGTCGGGGCACGCTCATATACAGCAGCCGCTACGCTTACGAAAAAGCGCTGCTCCGGTATCCGTTCTTTGACGCGGCGGCAAAAGGAACTCCAACGGATTCCACCGTCGCCGTCCCCGACCCGGACGCGGGCGGCGCGGCGCGCTATATTTCCGGCGCGACGGTGGCGGGCGCAGGCTGGCGCGCTTTTGTCGGCCGCAGCCGGCATGCCATCCTGGCACAGTCGTCCGGCTACTTCATCCAGATCGCCACAATTTCCCTTTTGCTGCTTTTATGCATCGTGTTGCTGCTGATGTACATCCGCAAACGCGCGCTGGCCCAGTTTGCTTTGGACGCTCTGCAAGCCGAAAAAGACCTGCTCGACAGCCGGCTGCGTTTCAGCGAACTTTTCAACCACCTGCACAGCGGCGTGGCCGTTTACCGGCCGGTGGACGGAGGAAAAGATTTTTTGTTGCTGGAGCTCAACGCCGCCGCCCGCCGGATCACAAAGGTGGACCGGAACTTTAAGGATCAAAGCGTTTACGACGTCTATCCGGGGCTGGCAAAAACCACGCTTTTAGAAACATTTCAAAGGGTGTGGCAAACAGGAAAGGCCGAGGAGCATCCCACCTTTTATTACTCGGACGACAGGCAGGCCTTCTGGGCGGACAATTACGTTTTCAAGCTTCCCGCAGGCGAGGTGGTTTCCGTTTTCGACGACGTGACCGAACGCAAACAGGCGGAGGATCGCATCGCAAGGCAAACAAGGCTCCTCACCGCCATCAACCGTCTTTTTGCCGAAACGCTCAAATCGGACAGCAGCGAAGCGGTCGCCCGGACCTGTCTGGCCGTCGCCCGGGAAATCACATCAAGCGCCTTCGGCTTTATCGGCGAGGTGAATTCCGCCGGTCTGTTCAACACCACCTCCATCAGCAATCCGGGCTGGGAGGCCTGCGCCCTTAAAAAATCCGAAGCAGCCGTTACACTCAACAATATGACGGTGCGCGGCATCTGGGGACAGGTGATTCTTCAGGAACACGCTTTCATCATCAACAATCCGGAATCTTTCCCAAAGCGCGTGGGCCTGCCCGAAGGACATCCGCCGCTCACGTCTTTTCTGGGCGTGCCGCTTAGCGACCAGGGCCAGACAATCGGCATGATCGCGCTTGCCAACCGCGAAGGCGGCTATACGGATGAACAGCGGGAGGATCTCGAGGCGCTGGCGGTTTCCTTCGTGGAGGCCATGCGGCGCAACCAGGCGGAAGAAAAAGTCAAGAACATGTACCAGGAGCTGGAAAAACGTGTCATCGAACGGACGGAGGCCCTGGCCGCCAAAACCGCCGAACTGGAACGGATCAACCGCGTCTTCGTGGACCGCGAGCTGAAAATGCGCGAGCTCAAGGCGCAGATCGCGGAGAGGGAGAAGCATAGCTCGTAGCTGATAGCTCATGGCTCATAGCTCGTAGGAAAAGAGATGGTTTACCTGGATTTAATATTCAACCTGGCGCTGCTGGTCGCGCTCTCCGTCGTTTCGGGATTTCTCGACAAGCGCTTTGCGCGCGAAACCCGGCCGGGCCAACTCCTGCAGGGCCTCCTGTTCGGCGTCGTGACCGTCCTGGGCATGCTGCGCCCGCTCGTCCTGGGTCCGGGGCTGATCTTCGACGGGCGTTCGGTCATGCTCTGCCTCTGCGCCGTCTACTTCGGCCCGCTCGCGGCAGCCGTGGCGGGAGGAGCGGCTCTGGTCTGCCGCATTCTGCTCGGCGGCATGGGCCTTCTGACCGGTTCGCTCGTCATTGCTTCGTCCCTGGCGCTGGGGCTTGCGGCTCACTACCGCTGGAAGCCGTCATTGGCGCCTCCCGGCGCGGGCAGGCTGATTTTGCTGGGGCTCGCCGTCCACGCGGCCATGCTGGCCCTGATGCTGACCCTTCCCGGCGGCGCGGGCATCGACGTCATTCAACGCATCGGCCTGCCGGTCCTCCTGCTTTTTCCGCCGGCCACGCTGCTTGCGGGGAAAATTCTTTCCGACCATCTTTTGACGATGCAGTCCGCCGCGGCGCTTTCGGAAAGCGAGGAGCGTTACCGTCTTTTATTCGAAGCCAGTCTGGACGCGGCCATGCTGACGGCGCCCGACGGCCGGATCCTTTCCGCCAATCCCGCCGCCTGCCGTCTGCTGGGCTACAGCGAAGAGGAACTCATCGCTCTGGGACGACATGGCGTCGTGGACCGGGAAGATCCGCGGCTCGCCGCGGCGCTTGTCGAACGGGAACGGACGGGGAAATTTGCGGGCGAACTGACGATGATCCGTAAAGACGGAACGAAAATTCCCGTGGAAATATCCACCTCAGTTTTCACGGACCGGTTCGGACAGACCCGCACCAGCCTGATCATCCGCGACATCACCCGGCGCCTGCAGGAGGAAGAGCCCCTGAAAAAACTGCAGGCGCTCCTTGCCGAGACGGAGCGGCTCAGCAAAATCGGCGGCTGGGAACATGATCCGGAAACCGGCCTGGGCCGGTGGACCGATGAAGTTTACAAGATTTACGGCCTCTCCCCGGACAATCGCCCCGGAAACGAAGAAGCGATTAATTTTTACGCTCCCGAGGACCGCCCGGTCATCGCCGCAGCCTTCGGGCGCCTGCTGGAAACGGGCGAATCCTACGATCTGGAACTCCGATTCAACAAGGCAACGGGTGAATCCATCCGGGTGCGGACGATTGGGCGGGCCGAATGGAAGGACGGGAAAATCGTCCGGGTCTTCGGCAATATCATGGACGTCACCGAACGGGTGCGCGCGGAGGAGGCGCTGCGCGAAAGCGAAGAACTTTTCCGCAATCTCTTCATGCGCCACGAGGCGGTCAAGTTGATTCTGGACCCGGAAACGGGCAAAATCATCGACGCCAACACCGCCGCCGCCGAATTTTACGGCTGGCCCCGCGAACAGCTTTTAAAGATGAAAATTTTCGACATCAACACGCTTTCGGAGGCGGAAATTCGCACGGGGCTGCAAACCGTCAAGGATCAGGAACGCACGCGTTTTCAGTTTCGTCACCGCTGCGCCGACAGCGCCATCCGCGACGTCGAGATTTTCAGCAGCAGGATCGACGTTAAGGGAAAAGCGCTTCTGCATTCGATCATCACCGACATCAGCGAACGAAAGGAACTGGAAAACAGGCAGCTTCGGCTGCTCAGCATCGTGGATTCCAGCCTCAATGAAATCTACGTCTTTGACGCGGAAACGCTGCGCTTTGACTATGTGAATCAGGGCGCCCTGCAGAACACTGGCTTTACGATGGAGGAAATGAAGCGCATGACGCCGCTCGAGATCAAGCCGCAACTCACGCCGCAGACCTTCGCCCAAATGCTGGAACCGCTCCGGCAAGGCGCGGTGAAACGACTGGTGTTCGAAACCGAGCACCGCCGGAAGGATCGGAGCGTCTATCCGGTCGAGGCGCATCTGCAACTGCACGGCGGCGCGGACCGGAGCGTTTTCGTCGCGATCATCAACGATATCAGCGAGCGCAAAGCCGCCCGGGCGCGGATTCTCAAAATCAATGAAGAGCTGGAACGAAGGGTCGAGGAAAGAACGGCCGAACTTCAAAATACCATCCGCCAGCTCGAAGAAACCAACAAGGTCTTCATCGGACGGGAACTGAAAATGGTGGAACTCAAGGAAAAAATCGCCAAGCTGGAAGCCCGCGCGGCGGCCGCAGCGGCCAAACCGAAGACAAATGAGGCTGATTGCTGATGACGGTAGACATCCGGACCCTCGTTTTATCTTATCTGCTGACGGGCCTTGTCTGCCTGGCCGTCATGGTTTTGCTCTGGCGGCAAAACCGCGAGCGCGTCCCTGGAACACACCTGTGGGTTGTCGATTACGCATTTCAGATGTCCGCGCTCGTTTTGATGTTTTTGCGCGGCGCTATTCCCGACGGGGCGTCGATTCTGCTGGCCAACACCCTCATCCTGGCCGGCTTGCTCATCGGATACCAGGCGCTCTTGCGCTTCGCCGGCGCAACCCGCCGGCAGGTCTTCAATAATCTTGTTGTGGCGACGGTTGTTTTGATCCAGGCCTACTTCACCTTCGCGCAGCCGGACGTGAATGCCCGAATCTTCACCATATCAACGGCGAGCCTGATTATTTTTTCGCAGTGCGCCTGGTTTTGTCTCCGGAGCGCGCCCGACGCCGTGCGGCCGCTGATGACGGGCGTCGGCGGCGTTTTTGCGCTTTACGCCTTACTCAGTTTCGGTCGCATGGTCGAGTCCGTCCTTGCCTCCCAGGCGCGGACGGATTTCTTTCAGCCCAGCCCGGCCAACGCGATCAGCATGATCGCTTACTCGTTGTTGCTTATCGCCCTTACCTTCGCGCTGGCGCTTATGTATAATAAAAGACTGCACGAAGAAATTCGGACGGAGGAGGAAAAATATGCGCTGGCCTTCCATTCCGCGCCTTACGCACTCGTGTTGACGCGCCTGTCCGACGGAAAAATTCTGGAAGTCAATGACGGTTTCACCCGTATTGCCGGCTATGACGAAGCGGACATTCGGGGAAAGACGACGCTCGCGTTGAATTTGTGGGTCAACGAAGAAGACCGTGCCCTCGTTGTCCGGGACGTTCAGGATACCGGCGCCGTCTTTGAGCGGAAACTGCCGTTTCGGAAAAAATCAGGGGAAATTCTGACGGGCTTGTATTCCACGCAACGGATCACCATCCGCCATGAAGACTGCCTGCTTTCCAGCATCAACGACATCAGCGACCGGGAAAAGGCGGCGGAGGACCTGCGCCTGGCTGAGAGGCAGTGGCAGAAGACCTTCGACGCCACCAACGATTCGGTCTGGGTGTTGGACCGGGACCACCGGATTCTGCGCTCCAATCAAACCGCGGAGCGCCTTTTCGGCCGTCCGGCCGCCGAAATGATCGGCCGCCGCTGCTGGGAAATCGCCCACGGCACGACGGAACCGATCCCCGAATGCCCCCTCTTGCGGGTAAGCCGGAGCATTCGGCGCGAATCCACCGAACTGCCGCTGGCGGGCGGATGGTATGAGGTCACAGTGGACCCGATACTCGACGAGGCCGGCCGGTACACGGGGGCCGTCCACAATGTGGCCGACATCAGCGACCGCCGCCGGGCGGCTCTGGAAATCAGCCGCCTCAACAAGGAGCTGGAGCAGAAGGTCGCCATGCAGACCCGGGAGCTGCGCGACAGTCAACTGGCGCTTCTGAACCTGGTGGACGACCTCAACGACAGCGCGCGCGATCTCACGACAACCAACCAGTCCCTGGAGGCGGTCAACCGGGAGCTGGCGTCGTTCAGTTATTCCGTTTCCCACGATTTGCGCTCGCCCTTGAGAAGCATCGACGGATTCAGCAACGCCCTCCTGGAGGACTGTGCGGACAAGCTCGACGAACAGGGGAAAGATTATCTGGCAAGAATCCGGCGGGCGACACAAAACATGGGCCATCTCATCGACGATCTGCTCAATCTCTCGCGGGTGTCGCAATCCGAACTTTCCCCGCAAACGTTCGACCTGAGCGCCATGGTCCGGGAAATCGCCCAGGCCAATCAGCAGAAAAATCCGCTGGATCATCTCGTACTGGAGATTCAGGATTCCGTCCTCGTACGCGCGGACCAGCACCTGATGTCCGTCGTGATGACGAATCTCCTCGACAACGCCTGGAAGTTCAGCGGCAAAACCGACCATCCCCGCATTGCCTTCGGCGCCCGGTCCGAAAACGGCGAAACCGCGATCTTTGTCCGGGACAACGGCGCCGGCTTTAACATGGCTTACGCCGGCAAGCTTTTCAGCGCCTTTTCGCGCCTGCACCGGACGGATGAATTTCCGGGCACCGGCATCGGTCTTGCCACGATTTCGCGCATCATTTCCCGACATGGCGGGCGGGTCTGGGCGCAAGGCGAAGTCGGGAAAGGGGCGACGTTTTTTTTCACCCTGCCGTAACGGAAGCAAACAAATGCTGCGCAGAAAGAAGACTTCTGGTATAAGACAAACGAACGGCGCTTGAAAAGCCGATGACGCCGGTTAAGCGGCCGCTGCGCGGATTTTCAGAGTCGCCGGAATTCTTTCCACGGAGGGAGGTGGCAATGGAAGAAAAAGTTATCCTGCTGGTGGAAGACAACCCTGACGACGTGGACCTCACGCTTCGGGCGCTCAAGCAAAACAACATTCTCAACAAGGTGGTCGTCGCCCGCGACGGCGTGGAGGCGCTTGACTACCTGATGGGCACGGGTCCGCATGCCGGCCGCGAGGCCAAAGATCTGCCGGTGGTGACGCTGCTCGATCTGAAGCTGCCGAGAATCGACGGACTGGAAGTTCTGAAAAAAATCCGAGAACATGAGCTCACCCGTCTGCTCCCCGTAGTCATTCTCACCTCCTCGGCCGAAGAAAGCGATCTCGTCGTCGGTTATCAGCTCGGGGCCAACAGCTACATCCGCAAACCCGTCGATTTCAAGGAATTTATCGAAGCCGTCCGTCTGCTCGGCCTTTACTGGCTGATCTGGAATAAACCGGCCCCGGTCGGAAAGGAACAACGATAAGGACGAAAACTGTACTTTAACAACGTTTTAATTTTCCAGGAGGAAACATGGCCCATCCCCTGCGGGTCTTGATGGTGGAAGATTCGGAAGACGATGCCCTGCTTTTGCTGCGCGCACTGAAAAAAAGCGGCTTCGATCCCGGCGCAAAGCGCGTACAGACGGCCGGTCAAATGGAGCAGGCCCTCGCGGACGGCGCGTGGGACATCATTTTGTGCGACTACAATTTGCCGGACTTCAACGGCCTCGACGCCATCGCGATTTTGAAAAAGACCCGGCTTGATATTCCCCTGATTATCGTGTCGGGCGCCATCGGCGAAGAAACCGCCATGGAATGCATCCACCACGGCGCTTCCGACTATCTCATGAAGGGCAATCTGACGCGCCTGGGACTCGCCGTCGAACGGGAGCTGGAAAAAAAGGACATGCGCGCCAGGCGCAAAGAGGATGAAGCCGCCCTGCGGCAAAGCGAAGAAAAATACCGGACCATTCTGGAAAGCATCGAAGACGGTTACTACGAAACGGATATCGCCGGCCGGTTCACCTTTTTCAACAGCGCCTTGTGCCGGATCTGGGGATACCCTCCCGAAGAACTTCTGGGCCTGGGCACCCGAACCTACATGGACGAAGAAACCGCCCGGAGGGTCTATGCGGCCCACAACCGCGTTTACCGCACCGGCCAGCCGGGCCGTCTGCTCGAATACGATATCTTTCAGAAGGACAAAACCCCCAAAACCGTTCAGTCCACCTTTACATTGATGACCGACGACAAGGGAAAGCCTTCCGGCTTCCGGGGCGTCATCCGCGACATCACGGAACTCAAGCAGCTGGAAAAAGAACGCGTCGAAAGCGTGAAGCGTTTGCGCAGGTCGCTGGAAGCGACCATCCACGCCATGGCCGTGACCGTGGAAACGCGGGATCCCTACACGGCCGGCCATCAGCGGCGGGTGGCCGATCTGGCCTTTGCCATCGCCCGGGAAATGAACCTTGACGAAAACCTGATCGAAGGCCTGCGGATGGCCAGCACCATTCACGATCTGGGGAAAATATCCATTCCGGCGGAAATTCTCACCAAACCGACCAAGCTCACGCCGATTGAGTTTGAAATCATCCGGACGCACGCGCAGTCCGGCTACGAGATTCTCAAGGACATCGACTTTCCCTGGCCGATTGCGCGCATTGTCCGGGAGCACCACGAACGGATCGACGGCTCCGGTTATCCCCGGCGCCTGACAAAAGACGACATTCTTCTGGAATCGAAAATCGTCATGGTCGCCGATGTCGTGGAAGCCATGGCATCCCACCGCCCCTACCGCCCGTCCCTGGGCGTCGAACCGGCGCTGGCGGAAATACGGCAAAACCGCGGCCGGCTCTACGACGCGGCCGTTGTCGACGCCTGTCTGAAACTGTTTGCGGAAAAGCGCTTCAGCTTCAGCGCCTGACCGGCGCGCGCGGCGCCGCCGCCCGTCGTTCGCATCTGTCGGTCTTTGATGACCTTTCCCGCGGCGCGTTTTGCCGGCTTGACAACGGACGGACGCGCCGATAAGGTATCGTTGATACAATCCAAGCTTTGCAAAGGAGAGCGCCTATGGACGTCAAGACCGATCAGAACCCGTCGGCACAATGGACCGATCTGCAAAAGCAGATCGCGGAGTACGGAGTGGATGCCTTCCAGCGGTCCGTCATCTTCACGGACATTCTGCGCAAAAGGGGCAACAACTACATCAGCCACATCCGCAGCGGCCAGCCGCCGGTGCTCACCTACAACTACGAAATGATTCTCAACGCCAAGCACTTCGAGCGCCCCGTCAATTACGCGCTGGTCCGGATTTCCGACCGGGGCCGCCGGATTGAACCGGCGCCGGATGCTTTCGACCACCGCCGGAAAAAAGAGACGCCGCGCCGGCCGAAACGGCCGATCGTGATCGTGGATCCCCGCGCCGGCCATGGACCGGGCATCGGCGGCTCCAAGCGCGACTCGGAAATCGGCATGGCGCTCGCGCACGGCCACCCGGTGTATTTCATCCTGTTTTACACGGATCCCTTCCCCGGCCAGACGATGGCGGACGTGATTACGGCCATGGAAAAGTTTTTGGAAAAAGTGGTCGAACTGCATCCCGATGCGGACGCGCCCGCCCTCATGGGCAACTGCCAGGCCGGCTGGGCGGCGGCCCTGGTGAGCGCGGAGCGGCCGGACATCGTCGGCTGCCTGGTGCTCAACGGAGCCCCCTTGTCCTACTGGAGCGGCGTGGCGGGCGTCAATCCCATGCGCTACCGGGGCGGACTGATCGGCGGTGTGTGGGCCAACTCTTTCCTCAGCGATCTGGGCAACGGCGTTTTCGACGGCGCGAACCTCGTGGCAAACTTTGAACTCCTCAATCCGGCCAACACCTTCTGGACCAAGCAGTACAATGTCTATGCCAACCTGGACAAGGAAGAGGAGCGCTACCTGTCGTTTGAAAAATGGTGGGGCGGCTTCTTCATGCTCAACACCGACGAGATCCACTACATCGTGCGCAACCTGTTCGTGGGCAACAAACTGGAGAAAGGACAGCTGGAGCTGCGCGAAGGCCGAAAAATCAGCCTCAAGAGCATCGAAAGCCCGATCGTCGTTTTCGCGTCCCTGGGCGACAACATCACCCCGGCCCAGCAGGCGCTCAACTGGATTCCCCGCGTCTACTCCTCCGTAGAAGACATTAAAAGACACGGGCAGGTGATCGTTTACATCGTCCACAAGGACATCGGACATCTGGGCATCTTCGTGGCCGGATCCGTCGCCAAGAAGGAACACAAGGAAATCATCGGCAACTTCGACATGATCGAATTTTTAAGCCCCGGCCTCTATGAAATGGTCATCGAAGGCGACGTGCAAAACGAAAACTTCACTTCGGCGTTCGAACCGCGCACCTTTGCCGACATCGCCTCCTACGACGACGGAACGGAAGACGAAACCGATTTCAGCGTGGTGGCCAACCTATCGGAAGCCAACGACAACGCCTATCAGTTGCTGGCGCGTCCCTGGGTCAAGCTCTGGACGACGGAGCTCTCCGCGGAAATCCTCCGCTGGCTGCATCCGCTGCGCACGCAGCGCTACCTGTTCGCCGACATCAATCCCCTGATGCGCCCGGTCAAAAATATCGCTTCCATCGTGCGCTCCCACCGGAAGCCCGCGTCCCCCGACAACCCCTTTCCGGCGCTGGAGCGGGACGTTTCCGCGTACATGGAAGGCGCGCTGGATATTTACCGCGACTGGCGCGACCGCAACCAGGAAAATCTGTTTCAACTGATCTACGGGAGCGACTGGCTGAGACGCTTCTTTCCTCCGCCGGAGCCTGCAGCGTCCGCGGAAATGTCCGACGCCGAGCGCGCCGATTACGACCGGCGCCTCCTGGCCATGGAAGAAGGAGGACTCGCCGCGGGCCTGATCCGCGTTTACATGGCGATCGCCAAACTCGGCCAGCAGGTCAAAAGAAAGCATTTTGAAACCGGCGAAGAAATCGCACGAACCCACCGGGTGCTGAAAAAACTTCGCCCCGCGGAGTTTAAAAAGATCATGCACGAACAGACCGCCATTTTGCAGGCCGACGAGGACAAGGCGATCGGCGCCCTGGCCGTCCTGATCAAGGACAAGGGCGACCGCGAGGAGGCGCTCAGCATCGCCCGCCGCCTGTGCCTGGTGGACGGCGTTTACAACGACGCGGAAAAAGTCATGCTGGAAAAGATCAGGAAGGGGCTTGGGCTTTAGGAGTCTGTTTATCTTATATACATTTATCCTTTTCCGTGTATAGAATTAATACATCCCTGCCGACCGGATCCCGGGCGACCGGGCGCGGGGAAAAGCGCTTTTCCCCGCAAGGCCGATCCTTCAAACGCCGGAGCGCCTTCCGGACCCGCGCGCGCCACGCGCCGGGCCGGCCGCCCGGCTGGTACGGTATTTGCTGTATCCTTATGTGAAATAGCATAATCCGATCGGCGAACCGTTTTCCGGCGCGTGGAAACCGCAGGACAATTCATCCATAACGTCGGGATTGTAAAAGCATATTTGCCAAACGGACGGCAGAACCGGCCGCGGCAAGACTTTTTTTCACCGTATAGTAAAAAAACATAAGGAGACAGGAATATGGCAGAGGTCGTGACATTTGCAAAGGAAGGGGCAGTCGGCGTCATTACAGTAAACAATCCTCCGGTAAACGCCTTGTCGCAGGCGGTTCGGGCGGGCATCAAAGCAGGCATCGCGAAAGGCATCGCGGATGCCGATGTTTCGGCGATGGTGATTATCTGCGACGGCCGGACGTTCATCGCGGGCGCGGACATCCGGGAATTCGGCAAGCCGCCGATGGAGCCGCATCTGCCGGACGTCTGCCAGTTCATTGAAGATTGCCCGAAACCGGTGGTGGCGGCCATTCACGGAACGGCTCTGGGCGGCGGCCTGGAGATTCCTCTGTCCTGCCATTTCCGGATCGCCGTGGCAACGGCCAAGGTCGGCCTGCCTGAAGTAAAACTCGGCCTTCTGCCCGGCGCGGGCGGAACGCAGCGCCTGCCGCGCGTGGCGGGCGTCCAGGCGGCGCTGGAGATGATCACCTCCGGAACGCCGGTGGCGGCGGCCAAAGCCAAGGCGATGGGCATTCTCGATGAAATCGTCGATGGCGATCTGAAGGCGGCGGCCCTGGCTTTTGCGAGGAAAGCCGTCGACGAAAAACTGCCCCTGCGCCGTGTAAGCCGGCTTGCCGCCAAGCTCGACACGCCCACCGTTTTCGAGGATTTCGCCAAGGCCAACGCCCGCAAGTTTCGGGGATTTCTGGCGCCCTACAAGTGCATCGAATCCGTTAAGAACGCCGCGGAGCTGCCCTTTACCGAAGGCATGAAGAAGGAGCGGGAAATCTTTCTGGAGCTGCAGGCCTCGGATCAGTCCAAAGCCCAGCGCCATGTTTTCTTCGCCGAACGGGAAGTGGTCCGGATTCCGGGGCTGCCCGACGACCAGCCCACCCGGAAAATCACCTCCGTGGGCGTCCTGGGCGCGGGAACGATGGGCGGCGGCATCGCCATGTGCTTTGCCAACGCCGGCATTCCGGTGAAGCTCCTCGACGTCAAGCAGGAATTTCTGGACAAGGGGCTCGCCATCATTCAAAAGAACTACGCCAATACCGTGGCCAAAGGCTCGCTGAAGCAGGAGGTCATGGACAAGCGGATGTCGCTGATCCAGCCCACGCTGGCGTATGAAGACCTGAAGGATGCGGACCTCGTCATCGAAGCGGTCTTTGAAGACATGGCCATCAAGAAGGAAGTTTTCACGAAACTCGACGCGGTGTGCAAACCCGGCGCGATTCTGGCCTCGAACACCTCCTACCTCAACATCGACGACATCGCCGCCATCACCCGGCGGCCGCAGGATGTCATGGGCATGCACTTCTTCAGCCCGGCCAACGTGATGCGGCTTCTGGAAAACGTCCGGGGCGCCAGGACGTCTCCCGACGTATACGCCACGGCCATGAAAATCGGCAAAACAATCGGCAAGGTTCCCGTTCTCGTCGGCGTCTGCGACGGATTCGTGGGCAACCGGATGCTGGCCAAAAGAACCCGCGAATGCGGTTTCATGCTGGAGGAAGGGGCGCTTCCCTGGCAGATCGACAAGGTCATTTATAATTTCGGCTTCCCCATGGGCCCCTACCGGATGGGCGACATGGCGGGCCTCGACATCGGCTGGAGAAACCGCAAGGCAAAATTCTCAACGCTCTCCGACCGGGAAAAGAAAAACACGATTCTGGACAAGATCTGCGAAATGGGGCATTTCGGCCAGAAAACCGGCTCCGGCTTCTACAAGTACGACGAGAAGCGCAACGCGACGCCCGATCCGATGATTGAAGAGCTCATCATCAATCACTCGAAGGACGTCGGCATCGCGCGGCGGACCATCACGGACCAGGAAATCGTCGAACGTGCGATTTATTCCATGATCAACGAAGGCGCGAAGATTCTGGAAGAAGGCATCGCCGCACGGCCGCTGGACATCGACGTGGTCTGGCTCTACGGCTACGGTTTCCCGGTTTATCTGGGCGGCCCGATGTTTTACGCCGACACGATCGGGCTCGGCAAGGTTTACGACGCCATCCTGAAGTACAGGGATCTGGTGGGCGCCGAATACTGGACGCCTTCTCCGCTTCTGGAAAAGCTCGCCAAAGCGGGAAAAGGATTTTACTCCAAATAGGAAGTGACCAAAAATTCTGAACTGACTTAGGATCAAGGGGAGGGGACCATGAAGTATCAGGAGGTTTACGCGCGTTCGATTTCCGAACCTGCGGCGTTTTGGGGAGAAGCCGGCGAAGCCATCGCGTGGGTCAAAAAGTGGGACAAGGTTCTCGACGACGCGAACAAGCCGTTTTACCGCTGGTTTGTCGGCGGGGAGCTCAACACCTGCTACAATGCGCTCGACTATCACGTGGCCGAAGGCAGGAAGGACCAGGTGGCGATCATTTACGACAGCCCCGTCACCGACACTGTCCGGAAGATCACGTACGGCGAACTGCTCGAAGAGGTGTCCGTGTTTGCCGGCGCGCTTGGCGGACTTGGCGTGGCGAAAGGCGACACGGTAATCATTTACATGCCGATGATTCCCCAGGCCCTGACGGCGATGCTGGCCTGCGCGCGGATCGGCGCCGTGCACTCGGTGGTGTTCGGCGGCTTCGCGCCCAACGAACTGGCCATCCGCATCGACGACGCCAAGCCCAAGGTGATGATTTCCGCCTCCTGCGGCATCGAAGGCAAGAAAGTCCTGGCCTACAAGCCTCTCCTGGACGAGGCCATCCGGATCGCCGCCCACAAACCGGAAAAATGCGTGATCTACCAGCGGCCGCAGGTCTCAGCCGAGCTTGCAGCCGGCCGCGACCTGGACTGGAAAGCGTTCGTTCAAAACGCTGTGCCGGCGCCCTGCGTGCCGGTGGCGGCCACCGACCCGCTCTATATCCTCTACACGTCCGGAACGACGGGCAAGCCCAAGGGCGTCATGCGGGACAACGGCGGACATGCCGTCGCCCTGAAATGGTCGATGCGCTACATTTACGACGTGCAGCCCGGCGAAGTCTTCTGGGCGGCCTCCGACGTCGGCTGGGTGGTGGGGCATTCCTACATCGTCTACGCGCCGCTGTTGTACGGCTGCACGACGATCGTTTATGAAGGCAAGCCCGTGGGCACGCCCGATCCGGGCGCCTTCTGGCGGGTGATTTCCCAGCACGGCGTTTCCGTGCTGTTCACGGCGCCTACGGCGTTTCGCGCGATCAAGAAGGAAGATCCCAACGGAGAATACCTGAAAAAATACAACATCGCCTGCCTCAAATATCTCTTTCTGGCGGGCGAGCGCCTCGATCCCGACACCTATTACTGGGCCAGCGACATGCTGAAGATTCCCGTCGTGGATCACTGGTGGCAGACGGAAACCGGATGGCCCATCGCGGCCAACTGCATGGGCATCGAGCGCTTCCCGATCAAGGCGGGTTCGCCGACCAAACCGGCGCCGGGCTACAATGTGCAGATTCAGGACCTCGACGGCAAAACCCTGCCTGACGGCCAGGAAGGCGCCGTGGTCATAAAGCTGCCCCTGCCTCCCGGCTGTCTGCCGACGCTGTGGAAGGACGACAAGCGCTACCTGGAATACGTAACGGAACGCCCCGGCTACTACATGACGGGCGACGGCGGCCGCTTCGACGAGGACGGCTACCTGTACATCATGGGCCGCATCGACGACGTGATCAACGTCGCCGGCCACCGGCTTTCCACGGGGGCGATGGAGGAAATCGTTGCCCGGCACAAGGATGTCGCGGAATGCGCGGTGCTGGGCGCGGACGACCAGCTCAAGGGCCAGGTGCCGGTGGGCTTCGTCGTTTTGAAAGCCGGCGTGGACCGCAAGCCCGAAGAGATCATCGCCGAACTGGTGCAGATGGTTCGAAACGAACTGGGGGCGCTGGCCTGCTTCAAGGAAGCGGCGGTCGTGAAGGCCCTGCCCAAAACGCGGTCGGGAAAGATTCTCCGCAGCACGATGCGCAAGATCGTGGACGGCAAGGAATACGTCGTTCCCTCCACCATTGACGATCCGGCGGTGCTGGCGTTCATCGAGGAATCGGTAAAGACCATCGGGTATGGAAGGAAATAAAGAAGGCTATTATGCTGTAGACTGTTAGCCTGTTAGGGTATTGGAAAAGAAGGAGTGATTTATGGAATTCAAATACGACGTTCGCGATTTAAAATTCATATTGAAGGAGTGGCTGCCGACCGGAGAAGTCCTGGCCTGTGACCGCTACAAGGAAAACTTCTCGCTGGACGACATCGACATGCTGCTCAATGAAGGCTACAAGGTCGCCAAAGAAGTCGTCAATCCCATCAACGCGCCGGGCGACAAGATCGGCGTGAAACTTGAAAAAGGCGTGGTCACGCCGGTTCCGGGATTCAAGGAGGCTTACCAGTTTTTGCAGCAGAACGGCTGGGGCTCATCAAGCGAGTGCATCAAGGTGGACACCGGCATGCCGCTCATCCTCTATAAAGCATGCGCCGAAATGAATACCGCCGCCTGCCCGGCCCTGACCTCCTGCATTAAGCTCACGTCCGGCGCGGCCAACCTGATTCTGCGCTTCGGCACAGAGGAAGACCGGGACCGTTTTATTCCTAAAATGCTCGACGGCTCCTGGCAGGGCACGATGTGCCTCACCGAACCCAACTTCGGCTCGGACACGGGCGACATCATCACGCGCTCCTACCCGACCGATGATCCGCGCATCTGGAAGATCAAGGGCACCAAGATGTTCATCACCGCCGGCGACCAGGGCACGGGCGAAAACACGATCCACCTGCTTCTGGCCCGCCCCGAAGGCGGAGCGCCGGGCTCGCCCGGCATCGGCCTGTACATCGTTCCCAAGTACTGGGTCAACGAAGACGGTTCGCTGGGAGAGCCCAACGACGTGACGACCGTGGGCGTCGAACACAAGATGGGGCTCCACGCCCAGGCCACAGCGCTTTTGAACTTCGGAGACGACGACAACTGCCGCGGCATTCTGCTGGGGCCCGTTCCCGACGCCAAAGGGCACTCGCAGGGTCTGGCCATGATGTTCCACATGATGAACGAATCCCGCATCGGCACGGGGCACAACGCCAACACGCAGGGCGCGGCCGCCTGCTACTTCGCCTCCCAGTACGCCACCGAGCGCATCCAGGGAAGGCCCTTCGGCATTAAAAACGCCGAGCGGGTGCCCATCATCAAACACGAAGACATCCGCCGCATGCTTCTGGATATGAAGGCGCACGTGGAAGGCATCCGGGCCATGATCTTCCGTGGGTTCTACTACCTGGACATCGAAGGCAACTCCACCGACAAGGAGAAGGCCAAGCTGTATTCGTCGTTTGCCGAAATCCTCACGCCCATCGTCAAATGCTACGGCTCGGAGGCTTCGCTTGGCGTGGTCGCCCAGGCCATCCAGGTGCTGGGCGGCGTGGGCTACACGCAGGAGTACCCCGTCGAACAGTACCTGCGCGACTCCAAGATCCTCACCATCTGGGAGGGAACGTCGTTCATCCACGCCAACGATCTCATCGGCCGGAAAATGCGGATGAAGGAAGGCGCGCCTTTTGCCGCCTGGATGCAGGACATCCGGGCCTTTATCGCAGCCCATGAACAGGAGAAAGGGTTTGACAAAGAAATGAAAAATTTGGCCGCCGCCTTTGCCGCCGCGGAGGAAGTCCGGGCGATTTACAGCGCCTGGTGGGCCGACATGGAACATAAGCGCCGGCTCATTCCGCTTTACGCCCAGAGGGCGCTGTTCGTCTTTGCCCAGGTGTACGTGGCGATGTGCCTTCTCGATCAGGCGTTCATCGCCGCAAAGAAGTCGCAGGGCCTCAAACCCGGCGACGGAGACTATACGTTTTACGCGGGCAAGATCGCTTCCGCCCGGTATTACGCCAACAACATTCTGCCCAACGCTCCTATGCTCGCCGCGCTCATCCGGAGCGAGGAGGACACGGTCCTCACCTGCCCCGAGGAGGCGCTGGTGGTCAGTTAAGAAAAGGCTGTAGGCTGTCAGGTTTGAAGGGGCGGGGGCGCACTCCGCCCCTTTCAGGAAAATCGTCAATAATTCTTTCAGGAGAATGAACATATGAGAGACATCTATTTGGTTGAGAGCGTCCGGACGGGCATTGCCAAGGCCGGAAAGAGCTCGTGGTTTACCCATCTGCGGGCCGACGACATGTCCGCGCTGGTGATCAACGAAGCGATCCGCCGGGCGGGGCTGGCGGACAAAAAGGAAGTCATCGACGACGTCCTCTGGGGCGGCACGGCGCTCATGAAAGACATGGGCTCCAACATCGGCCGCTACGCGGGCATCGTGGCGGGGCTCCCCTACAGCGTTCCCGGCTGCACCGTGGACCGCTTCTGCGCCTCCGGCCTCCAGTCCATCGCCTTTGCGATCGCGTCCATCAACATGGGCTGGGCGGAAGTGATTCTGGCGGGCGGCGCGCAGCACATGACGCATATTCCCATGGGCACCATGTCCGATCCGAATCCCCGTCTGCAGGAGTTCTGCGATCCGAAAATGGTCTCGATGGGCTACACGGCGGAAATGGTCGCCCGCAAGTACGGCGTCAGCCGCGCGGAGCAGGACGAAATGGCGGTGGAAAGCCATGCCAAGGCCCACGAAGCCACGCAAAAAGGCCTCTTCAAGGACGAAATCCTGCCCATTGCCGCGGACGTTCCCCAGGAAGACGGG
The DNA here is from genome assembly GCA_012729055.1 of Deltaproteobacteria bacterium. Classification (GTDB taxonomy): domain Bacteria; phylum Desulfobacterota; class Syntrophia; order Syntrophales; family Smithellaceae; genus UBA8904. The sequence continues at coordinate 882 of JAAYDW010000074.1, read as the reverse complement.
TCCACCAAAAAGATGGTGGTCGACCGGGACCAGGGCATCCGTCCGGGCACAACTATGGAAACGCTTGCCAAGCTCGAACCCGTCTTCATCAAGGATGAAAAAGGGACGGTCACGGCGGGCAACTCCAGCCAGACCAACGACGCGGCGGCCTGCGTGGTCGTTGCGAGCGCCGAGGCCTGCGCAAAATACGGCCTGAAGCCGAAGATGCGCCTGGTCGCCTATGCGGCAGTCGGCGTCGACCCGGCCTACATGGGCATCGGACCGGCCGTGGCCATTCCGAAGGCGCTTGCGCGCGCGGGCATGAAAAAGGAAGACATCGGCCTGTGGGAAGTCAATGAAGCCTTCGCCGCCCAGGCGGTTTACTGCACCAGGGAACTGGGCATCCGTAACCACAAGCTGCTCAATCCCAAAGGCAGCGGCATTTCGCTGGGCCATCCGCTGGGCTGTACGGGCGCGCGAATCGCCACGACGATCATGCACGAAATGCCTTTCTACGGCGTGCAATACGCAGTGGAAAGCATGTGCGTCGGCCACGGCCAGGGCGCGGCGGCCGTCTGGGAATGGGTGGGGAAGTGAGATAGCATATAGCTCGCAGCTCATGGCTCGTAGCTGATGGTTTGAATTTTTAGTTTAGCGGCAAGGAGTTTTCTGATGACTGACGAAGTAAAGCAGTCCTCGACCGAGGACAAGATTCGGGATTTTGCAGCGCGTGTGGAGAAGCTGCGGCAGATGGGCGGGGCCAAGACGGTTGCCAAGCAGCGCGACGGCGGGAAGCTTACGGCCCGGGAGCGCCTGGATGTTTTGTTCGATCCGGGGACGTTTCAGGAAGCGCAGCTTTTCGTGAAGCACCACGCGACGCTGTTCGGCATGGAAAAGAAAGAG
>JAAYDW010000073.1 GCA_012729055.1 Deltaproteobacteria bacterium | reverse complement strand
TTTAGCACCGCCACAGGCGGACCTGAAGGTCCGCCCTACATGGACATGACTATGAAACATCCACCATCCACGATCCACCATCCACCATCCACCCTAATAACGTAGGGCGGGGCTTTAGTCCCGCCACAGGCGGACCTGAAGGTCCGCCCTACATTGACATGATAATGAACCATCCACGATTCACGATTCACCATCCACCATCCACCCTAATAACGTAGGGCGGGGCTTTAGCACCGCCACAGGCGGACCTGAAGGTCCGCCCTACATTGACAGGGCTATGAATCATCCACCACCCACGATCCACCATCCACCATCCACCCTAATAATGTAGGGCGGGGCTTTAGCACCGCCACAGGCGGACCTGAAGGTCCGCCCTACATGGACATGACTATGAACCATGAGCTATTTTCTTTGCAGAGCCTGCCGACGGAGGGCCACCTCCCCCTGGCCTCCTCCGGATGGGGCATCCTCAAAGGTCCGGCCTGCATGGAACAGTGGGAAAGGCGAGCCCGAAGGGGCGCACTGCAAGACGCCCCCGACAAAGAAACAAAGATCCGGCCCATCGTAAATGCCGGCAAAATGATTGCAATTCCCGGCCGCCTCGTGTAATGAACCCCCAAATTGTGAGAAACAAAAAGGCCATGACGATACCGCAGAATAAAATTCAGCTTTCCCGGCAGAAGATCCTGATCGTCAAACTCCAGTACGTTGGAGATACGATGAGCGTCGTGCCGGTGGTCGCCGCCCTGAAGCGCCATGCGCCGGGCCTGACCGTGGACGTTCTGATTCACAAGGAGTGCGCCGAACTGATCGCCCATCATTCGGATATCCGGAAAGTCTGGGTTTACGACCGCGACCAGGCCAAAAAAAGTTTTTTCTCGACGATCACCTACCACCTGCCGCTGATTGCGAAACTGCGCCGCGAAAAATTCGACATCGTCATCGCGCTCACGCAGGGAGAGCGTCCTTTTTTCCTCTCCCTGGCCACCGGCGCGCCGGTTCGCCTCACGTACCGGATTGCCAGCGTCATCACACGGATGATGAACGCGATTCCGGAAGGAAAAACGACGCGCCGGCACTTCATCGAAGTGGACGTGGACATCCTGCGGTACTTCGGCATTGAAAACCGGGACGTGAACCTCATGATTCCGATTCCGGAAGAGGTGCGCGCACGCATGCTCAAGCGTCTGGCGCTCGTGATTTCCCCGGGGCAAACAACCGTGGCGATTCATCCCGGCGCACGGAAAAAAACGAGGCAGTGGAAGCCGGAGCGCTTTGCGCAAATTGCCGCCCGCCTGCGCGATCGCTACGGTGCGGCGATCGTTTTGCTTGGCGGCGCGGACGAACAAGGCCTGCTTGACGATATCGAACGGCTGATGGGATTTCCCGCCGCGCTCAAATCCAGTTCTCTTTCGCTTCTGGATATGGCGGCTGTTTTTGCCGAATGCCGTCTGTTCATCGGCAACGATTCCGGTCCCGGCCACATTGCGGCGGCAGTCGGCTGCCCGACCTTAAGCCTTTTCGGGCCGAACTATCCGGTTCTCTGCCGGCCGTACAGCGCCTCGGGCGAGGTGATCTTTAAAAACCTGGACTGCTGCGGCTGCCGCCAGGAGGAGCACCTGTGCGTCCGGCCGGACGACACCTGCATGGATTTGATTTCGGTGGACGAGGTCTGGTCGGCGGCGCAAAAAATACTGGAGGGAAAGTGACGGCGCCGGACCGGTTTTCAAAGGGCTTCCCGCATTGACACCCACGGAAAAGCATGTATTATCTCAATATTTCTAGTCCGCAGAAGAAATATAACGCATGTTTAATACCGTGTTCAAATTCTTGGGTTTCCGCAAGCAGCTGGTTATTCACAACAATCCCCAGGCGATCCGCATCGCCGCTTTCATCTCGGTGCCGAAAAACGCCAGCAAAAGCATTCTCGAAATTCTGGAACTGGGGCCGAACCGCAACGTCGAGGACACGACCTCCCTCGTCATCTACGAAAATCATCAGCGGGCCGCCGTTTTAAAGCAACGCTTCGATCTCAGCAACCTGTTCGTCTTTTGCTTTGCGAGAAATCCCTACGACCGGACGATTTCCTGGTATCAGTACGGCAGAGACCTGAAACTGGAGCCTTACGCCTCAATGCCGTTTGACGTCTGGATCAAGAAAGGCATGCCGCATCACGTGACGGTGCAAAACGGCACGGACTTCGTCAAGGAAAACCTCTCTCCGATGCTGCAGTACAATTACGTGGAATCCCAGCGGATCGACTTTATCGGGCGCATGGAAAATTTCAACAACGACATGATGACCATTGTTGAAAAGCTAAACGCGCTTTGCGCACAAAAGGGATTGTCGCACCGCTTTCAGTTCATCGACTATAAAACCAACACCTCCACCCGGGCGCCGGATTACGAGCAATATTACACGCCGGAAACAAAAGAGATCATTTATGCGACGCTCAAAAAGGACTTCGAATTTTTTGGATATTCGAAGTGACGCGGGACGTGTCCGACGGGCTGGAGCGCAGGACGTTTCCGTTTCACGACGCGAAAAAAAAGGAAGGATACCGCACAGCGATCCAGGAGGCAGGCGCGGTATGAACAGTTCCTCCAGGCTTCTTGAAACACAGAAATGACGGTTATTCATGATGGAATCAGTAGAAAGCAGTTTCTACGTCTTTAAAGACGTGATCGACAAACGCCTGCCGCGGCCGCCGCGGACCATTATCGAAGTCGGCGCGCGGAACTGTTCGGAAACCCTGGCCTTCCACGAATGCTATCCCGACGCCAAAATCTACAGCTTCGAATGCAACCCGACGACCCTGCCGCTTTGCCGCGCGGCGGTTCAAGGCATTCCCCAGATCGAACTCATCGAAAAGGCCGTGTGCCTGACCAACGACAAGGTGACTTTTTACCCGATCGACAAGGACAAGACCGTCACGACCCATGAGGACGACAATCCCGGCGCTTCTTCACTGTTCAAGGCATCCGGCAAATATCCCCATGAAAAGTACGCGTCTGTCGCTTCTGCGTATTGGCGAAAGTCCTTTTTTTGTCTTAAGAACAGCTCAATCGGTCTGAAAATGAGTGAGAATCACTCCGAAACGATCACGGCTCATGTGTTTTAGGGAAAAGTGACTTGTTCAGAGACGACGACCTACCTTTTTTAACCGCATTGGGGGGATGCAGGAAGATAAAACTTTTTGAATCGATTTTCCCGCCGGGTCGGACCGTCCGGATTTGATCCTCGACACGGAAAAGACTGGGCCGGAGGCGTGCGTGGCTGAGCTGGAGCGTTATCTGGCTGACTGGAAAATGGTGGACGGCCTGTCCTGACGTTTTATTTTAAGCCGTGCGCCTGCACGTAATCCGCCAGCTCGCGGCGCTCTGC
>JAAYDW010000072.1 GCA_012729055.1 Deltaproteobacteria bacterium | reverse complement strand
GGCCATCGCCGGCATCTGCAATGAGTCGGGACGGCTTTTCGGTCTCATGCCGCACCCCGAGGCGTTTTTGCACCGCACCAACCATCCGCGCTGGACGCGCGAAAATCTTCCCGAGGAAGGCCAGGGGCTCGCGATCTTCAAAAACGCCGCGGCCTTCATTCGCAGCAAAGACTTCTAGCGGGCAGAATCAGGATTTGCGCCGGCACACGTCATACAGAAAATTGCATTTTTGCTCGCAGGCTTCCTTGAGCCCCATTGTCGACGGGCAGTCCAGCTTGCATTTTGTTCTTTCCGCCAGGCATTTGGCATCCGAGCACGACAAACAGGCCAGGCACATCATTGTCAGCATGATCACGCCTATCGCTTTGCAGATCGCAGACCGCATAGGAATCCTCCCTTACTTTATTGCGACCGAACTATAGAAAAGTTGAGACCGCGTGTCAATTCTTTAATAGCAGGCTTTAATAGCAGGAAGGATTCCGTGGATCCGCAAAACAATCGTTCCCTTGCCGTTCAATTCCCTTGACAGGCCCATTGGCCTTCCCTATACTCTCCCATCCCAAATAAACAAGGACGTGTCGCCATGATAAAATTCAACCTCAAGAGAAAGATCATTGGCCTTGCCGTCATCGCCGCCGTTTTACCCGTCATCGTCATGATGATCCTCATGGGATCCTTTCAATCATCGGTCTCCCGTCTGACTTCCAAAGAGCTTGGCGACGTCGCCATGGCCAACATGGCGCAGATCGCCAAAGACGTTTACGGACTTTGCGAAACCTCCAACGACCTCATCCAGAGAAAGATCAACAACGGTCTCAACGTGGCCAGAAACATCGTGAAGCTGCACAAGGGCATCGAACCCGGAAAAGAAAAGGTCGTCTGGGACGCCGTCAACCAGGTCACAAAACAGACCCAGAAGGTCGAGCTGCCCAAACTCACGGCGGACGGCGTCTGGCTCGGCCAGAACCGCAATCTTGCAACTCCCACGCCGATCGTCGATGAAGTCAAGCGCCTGGTCGGCATCACCTGCACCATTTTTCAGCGCATGAATGACCAGGGCGACATGCTGCGCGTCGCCACCAACGTGGAGGACCTGGACAAACGCCGGGCCATCGGCACCTACATTCCGGCCGCGCTGCCCGACGGCGGCCCCAACCCGGTCGTCGCGGCCGTCCTGAAAGGCCAGTCCTACCGGGGGCTCGCCTACGTGGTCAACACCTGGTATCTCACCGCCTACGAACCGCTCACGGACAAGGCGGGAAATGTCATCGGCATGCTGTACGTCGGAGAAAAGCTGGAAGCCGTGGCGTCCCTGCGCAGGGCCATCATGGGCATGAAAGTCGGCAAGATGGGATACGTGGGCGTCATCGGCGGCCGGGGCGAACACCGGGGCCGCTACATTATTTCCAAGGACGGAACGCGCGACGGGGAAAGCATCTGGGACCAGAAGGACATCGCCGGCAACGACATCGTCCGGACCATCATCGCCAAGGCCCTGGCGCAGCCCAAGGGCGAGTCCTTCTATCACGAATACATCTGGCAAAACCCCGGCGAACCCGCACCGCGCAAAAAAGTTTCCGCCGTCATCTATTTCGAGCCTTTCGACTGGGTTATCGTGGCGGGCACGTATGAAGACGATTTCTTCGGACCCATCGGCCATGTGCACCGGATGATCAGGTCCCTTTTCCTGAAAGTCCTCCTGGCGGGCGCGCTGATCATTCTCCTGTCGCTCCTGCTGGCCGTCTTCCTCGCTCGTCGCCTGACAAAGCCTCTGGAGCTGACTACCGACCTGGCCAAGAAAATCGCCACCGGAGACCTGCAGCAGACCCGCGAGGAACTGGCGCGGCCGGAGACGACCCGGATCATCGCGGCCGGCGACGAAACGAGCGAACTGCTCAGCGCCTTCGAAACCATGACGGGCAATCTGAACTCCCTCATCGGCCAGGTCCACCGGTCCGGCATCCAGGTCACCACCTCCGCCACGGAAATCGCCGCCTCGGCGCGCGAACTGGAAGCGACGGTAGCCCAGCAGGCGGCCTCCACGACGGAAGTGACGGCCACCAGCCGCGAGATCTCCGCGACGGCGGACGATCTGGCCCAGACGATGGACGGGGTCAACGCGTCTCTCAACGACACGATCGGCATGGCCGAATCGGGCCGCACCGACCTGGCCCAAATGGAAACGGCGATGCGGGAGCTGGTCAAGGCGACGACGTCGATTTCCTCCAAGCTCGCGGTCATCAATGACCGGGCCAACAAGATTTCCAACGTGGTCACCACGATCAACAAGATTTCCGACCAGACAAACCTCCTGTCCCTCAACGCCGCCATTGAAGCGGAAAAGGCCGGTGAGTTCGGCCGGGGCTTCTCCGTCGTCGCGCGCGAGATCAGCCGGCTCGCCGACCAGACGGCCATCGCCACCCAGGATATTCAGCAGGTGGTTTCCGAAATGCAGACGTCCGTCGCCACGGGCGTGATGGAAATGGACAAATTCACCGACGAGGTGCGCCGCGGCGTGGAAACGATGGCCGCGCAGAGCGGCCAGCTCGCCCGGATCATCGATCAGGTCCGGCTGCACGGTCCGCAGTTCACGGCGGTAAAGGACGGCATGTACGGCCAGTCGCAGGGAGCGCAGCAAATCAGCGAAGCCATGTCCCAGTTGTCCGTGGCGGCCGAGCAGACCAAGGAATCGCTTCATGAATTCAAACTGGCGACGGAGCAGCTCAACGAGGCCATTTCCGGGCTTCAGTCGGAGGTCTCCCGGTTCAGAATCAGCTCGTGATCGGACGGCGTAATGCTCATCCTTCAGTTTCAGGCAGGCCGCGAACGCTACGGCCTCGATATTGAACAGATTCTGGAAATTTCCTCGCTGGTGTCCCTGCGGCCCATCCCGCACGCGCCGCCGGAGGTTGCGGGAACCTTCAACTACCGGGGCACCCTCACGCCGGTGGTCGATCTCACCGCTCTGCTCACCGGCGTTGCGTCGCGCCCGCGCATGAGCACGCGCATCATTCTCGTCGCCTTTCAGGGAGAAGACGGCCGGTCCCACATTCTGGGGCTTGTCGCGGAGGAGGTCACCGAAATGATTTCCTGCCGCCGGGAAAGCCTGCAGCAGCCGGTCGTCTCCGTCGGCGGCGCGTCCTACCTGGGCGACATGGTCTTCGACGAGCGCGGCTCCATCCAGCTTTTGGATTTGGAACGGCTCCTGACCCGCGATCTGCTCTTTACCCTCTTTCCGCCGGAGGTCAGCAAGGGATGATCATTCCCCCGGCCATCGCAGAATTTCTCACCGCCTCGCTCGGCATGGCCAAAGACGCCGTGGGCCGGGAGTCCCTGAGCCGCGCCCTGGCCCAGGTCATGCGCCGCGAAGGCATCGCGGATCCGGAAGCGTATGAAAAATTATTCAAGACCTCGGAAGAGGCCCGGCAGAGGCTCGTCGACGCCGTGGTGGTCGGGGAAACCTGGTTTTTCCGCGATCGGGGCCCCTTTGTCTATCTGGCCCGGCAGGCTCCCGAAATGCTGCCGGCCGGCGCCCGCAGCGTTCTTAAAATCCTTTCCGCCCCCTGTTCCACGGGCGAAGAGCCTTATTCCATCGCCATGTCCCTCTTGGCCGCCGGCCTGCCGCCCGCCTCTTTCCGCATCGAAGGAGTGGATATCAGCCGCATCGCCCTGGAAACGGCCCACCGGGCCACTTACGGGAACGGCTCCTTCCGGGGCAATATCGGCGCAGAGATGGCTTCCTTTTTCGAGAAGACGCCTTCCGGGCGGCGGGTCATCCAGCCGGTCCGCGCGCAGGTCGCCTTTTTCCACGACAACCTCACATCGGAAAGAAGCCTTCTCGGACGGGGCCCCTATGCCGTCATCTTTTGCCGGAATCTGCTGATTTATCTGACACACGAGGCCCGTCGGCAGGTTTTTGTCCGCCTTGACCGGCTGCTAATACCGGGCGGGCTGCTCTTTGCCGGCCATACGGAAACCGTCTTCTGGCATCAGCAGGGCTATCTTCCCGTCCAATCGGATCGCGCCTTCGCGCTCATCAAACCCGCCTGCGCGCCGGCCGCCGGAAAACCGAAACCGGCCGCGCCGGTAAAAGCGCCTCCGCCGGCGCCTGTCCCGCGCGCGGTCAGGACGCCGGCGCCCGCCGCAAGACCGCAAGAAAGGCATTCCGCGGCAGACCGGAAACCGCCGACGCAACCGGCAACAGCCGAAGCGACCCTCAGCAAAGCGCGCCTTCTCGCCGATAAGGGCGAAATGGACAAGGCCCTGCGTCTCTGCCGTGAATACAGCCGGACGTTCGGACCGTCCGCCGGACTGTTCGGACTTATGGGCCTCATCCGCGTGGCGCAGCAGGATTCGAACGACGCCGAGGACTTTTTTCACAAAGCGCTCTATCTCGATCCGGACCACTATGAGAGCCTGGTCCACATGAGCCTGCTTTACGCCCGGAAAGGCGACACGCGCAGGGCGGCCCTCTACCGCGCCCGGGCCGAACGCCTGGCCGGCCGGACCGATAACACCTCGCCGGGGGAGTAAAAAATGATTTGCGTGAAATCCCCTTTCCCCGTATCAAGGAAAAGACGGCGGCAACGCAATGAAGAGCAAAGGCTTCGGAAATGAGAGCGTTCCAGCTTCGTCAAACGGCATCAGACAGGATCGGAATCCATGGCTAAAAAAACAGCCGGCGTAAACGGATATTGCTGGAAGGACATCGGAATCTTCGGCGACGGAACCTGCCCGGAGTTGGCGCTCCTGGTGCACTGCCGCCGCTGTCCCGTTTATGCCGCCGCCGGAAGACGGCATCTGGACCGCGACCTGCCGCAAGGCTACCTCGAAGACCGCGCGAAGGTCATGGCGCAGCCCAAGGAGACGGCCCGGAGCGGCGCGCTTTCCGCGCTGGCTTTTCGCGTGGCGGCGGAGCGCTTCGCCGTGAAAACCATTTTTTTTCAGGAAGCGGCCGAACCGTCGCCCGTGCACACCCTGCCGTTGAAAGTGAACCGCATTTTCCGCGGCATCGCCAACATCAACGGCGAACTTTTGCCATGCCTGTCTGTGGCGGACCTGCTGGATCTGACTTCCGGGAAAGCCGCGGACGCCCCGCCTGTCGTCTATGAACGGATGCTGGTGGTCGGACGGGACGGGCATCGCTTCGTGTTTCCCGTCGAACAGATTCTGGGCGTTCACCGGGTCGCGCCGGAGGACCTGGGCGATGTGCCTTCGACATTGTCGCGCTCGGCCCGGGCGCTGACGCGCGGTATTTTTTTCTTAAACGGTTATCCCGTGGGACTTCTCGACGAAGAGCGTCTGTTTCCCGCGATGGACAGGAGCCTCAACACATGACCGCCAATCCTTCCATCGATCCCCTGATGCTGGATCTGTTCCGCGTGGAGCTGGAAAACCACACCCGGACGCTCGAGGCCGGCCTGGTCACGGCGGAGCGGGATCAGACGCCGGAGCAAATCGAGCCGCTCATGCGGGCCGCCCACTCCATCAAGGGCGCGGCCCGGATCGTGGGCCTCTCCGACGCCGTCACGCTGGCCCACGCCATGGAAGACGTGTTGTCGGCGGCCCAGCACGGCAAAAGGACGCTCACGTCCGATGCGGTGGATCTCCTTCTCAAGAGCAACGATTTCTTCGCCGGGCTGGCGCGGCTCGACATCGGCGAACTGCCCGCCGCCCTGGCCAGGGGAACCGCTGAAATCGAGAGCCTTTCCGGCCAGCTGCGGACCTTCCTTGCTGCGCCGGCCGGACAGGCTCTCCCGGCGGCGCCGGCCGCCGGGGCAAAAGAAGAACCGGCACAAGCCGCTGCGCCGCCGAATCCGGCGGCCCAACCGGCGCCCTTTGCCGCGGCCGGAACACCGCCTGCGGCAAGCCCCGCTTCCGACAACACCTGCGCCGGACCGCCGGCCGCCGCGCCGCCCGCGCGCTCCCGCACAGCGCAGGACAGGGCGGAAGGAGGCCTGGTGCGCGTTCGGGCGGAAAATATGAACCGACTGATGGCGTTGGCGGGGGAATGTCTCGTCCAGGCCCAGTCCGTCAAAACCGTCTATCAAAGTCTTTTGCTGCTGAAGAAGGACATGGCGGACGCGGAAAAGCCCCTGCGCCGCTCCATGGAAGCGCAAACCTCCTGTGAAGACGCAGACGGCGAGACGGCCCTTCAGGAAACCCTCACCCGGGTGGACCAGGCCGGACAGAGGATCGCCCGGGACATCATCCGTTTCGAGCGCTTCTCCCGCCGTCTGGAGCATCTGGCCCATCGCCTTTACAACGAAGTCATCAGCAGCCGCATGGTGCCGTTTTCCGACGGCCTGCACGGATTTTCCCGGATGGTCCGGGATCTCGCCCGGGAAACGGGCAAGCAGGTGCGCTTTGAAATTGCCGGAGCGTCCACCCCGGTCGATCGCGACATTCTGGAGCGCCTGGAGGCGCCTCTGTCTCACCTGATCCGCAACGCCATCGATCACGGCATGGAATCCCCCGAAGAACGCCTGGCCGCCGGCAAGCCCGCCGAAGGCACGCTGGTTCTGGAAGCCAGGCACGTCGCGGGCATGCTCAACATCTCGCTGGCCGACGACGGCCGCGGCATCAATCCGGAGGACCTGCGCGGCAAGGTCGTGGAAAAAGGGTACGTGTCGCCGGAAATGGCCGGCAGCTTAAGCCGGGCCGAACTTTTTGAATTCCTCTTTCTGCCGGGCTTTTCCACCTCCAAGGTCGTGACGGAAATTTCGGGACGCGGCGTCGGCCTGGATGTCGTCTTCAACATGGCCCACGAGGTCGGCGGCGCCGTGCGCGTCGATGCGGAAGCCGGCCGGGGCGCGCGATTTCATCTGCAGCTGCCGCTCACCCTGTCGGTCCTGCGGACCCTTCTTTTGGACATCGCCGGCGAACCTTACGCCCTGCCGCTTTCGCGCATCGACCGCATTTTGTCCCTGGCGCCCGCCGACATCCGGGAAATTGAGGACCGGTCCTACTGTTCGCTGGACGGAGAGCATCTGGGCATCCTCGACGCCCGCCAGCTCTTTTCGCTCCCGCCCGCGCCGGCCGGGACGGAAAGACTTCCGGTGGTGGTCATCAGCGACCGGCTCAACCGTTACGGCCTCGTCGTCGACCGGGTGCTGGGCGAGGAAAATCTCGTCGTCCGGCCGCTCGACAGCCGCCTGGGCAAGATCCCCAACATCAGCGCCGGCGCCATTCTGGACGACGGATCGCCGGTCGTCATCTTCGACACCGACGACCTGGTTCGTTCCATCCATCAACTTCTCACCACCGGCAAGCTGCAGAAAGTCGGCCGGGGCCGGCGGGCGGCTGCGGCCGGGAAAAAACGGGTGCTCATCGTCGACGACTCGCTCACCGTCCGGGAAGTGGAGCGCAGGCTTTTGGAAAACGCCGGCTACGACGTCGCCACGGCCATCGACGGCGTGGACGGCTGGAACAAGCTTTCGGCGCAGCCTTTTGACCTTCTGGTCTCCGACGTGGATATGCCCCGCATGAACGGCATCGACCTGGTCCGCACCGTGAAGACCGATCCGCTCCTCAAGGAGATGCCGGTCATGATCGTTTCCTACAAGGACCGGGAAGAAGATCGTCTGCGCGGCCTGGAAGCCGGCGCCAATTATTACCTCACCAAAGGCAGCTTTCACGACGAGAGTCTGCTGGCCGCCGTGCGCGACCTGATCGGAGGCCCCTGATGCCTTTTCGAATCGCCCTGGCCCATCATCAGGAAGACGCCCTCAACGTTCTGCGGCAGATCCTCGCCCCCCAGACGGACTACGCCCTGGCCTGGATCGCACAGGAAGGAGAGGAAGCCCGGCGGAAATGCCGCCTGGACGGCCCGGACATTCTGCTTGTCGATCTGGCGCTCGCCGGCCCGGACGGCGCCCGCCTCGTCTGCGACATTATGAAAGAGACGCCCTGCGCCATTTTGCTCCTGTCCGACGCCATCGCCAAAAACGCGGGGAAAGTCTTTGAAGCCATGGGCTGCGGAGCGCTCGACGCCATCACCACGCCCGTTTTGAACAAAAGCGGCAGCGTTGCGGGCGCGGACGCCCTGCTCAAGAAACTGGCCACCATCAGCAAGCTGCTGGGCAACGCCTCCCCGGCGGCGCCAAAGGCGCAGCCCAAGACCTCCCGCCAGACGGACCGTCTGCCGCCGCTCGTGGCCATCGGCTCTTCCACGGGCGGGCCGAAAGCGCTCGCGACCATCCTCTCGGCGCTCCCCGGCAATCTTGCCGCCGCCCTTGTCGTCTGCCAACATGTTGATCTGCAGTTCGCCCAGGGCCTGGCCCAGTGGCTCGACTCCCAGACACCGCTCACCGTAACGCTGGCGCGGGAAGGCATGCGGCCGCGCCCGGGCGTCGTCCTGGTCGCGGGCACCAACGATCACCTCGTTCTGGGCCCGGACCGGACCGTTCATTACACGACGCATCCCCGCGAATATCCCTACCGTCCGTCCGTCAATACGTTTTTTCAAAGCCTCCGCGAACACTGGCCGGGCAGAGATCTGGCCGTACTTCTCACCGGCATGGGACGAGACGGCGCGGAAGGCCTGGCTTCCCTGCGCAAGGCGGGCTGGCACACCATCGTTCAGGATGAAAAAACCTCCATCGTCTACGGCATGCCGGCGGCGGCGGCGGAGCTGGGCGCCGCGGTGGAAATCCTGCCGCTGGACAGGATCGCCGGCGCCATTTTAAAAAAACTACCTCGCTCTGAAGGAAAAAAAGTATGACAGCCAACGAACCGCAACCTTCCGTTTCCTCCGCCGCAGGGGAAACAACGCTGACGGCGCACAATATCAAGGTGCTGCTCATCGACGACCAGGCCATCGTCGGCGCGGCCGTCAAGAAAATGCTCGAGCCGGAAACGGACATCATTTTGGAGTTCTGCCAGGACCCCACCCGGGCGATTCCGACGGCCGCCGAATTCCAGCCGACCGTGATTTTGCAGGACCTGATCATGCCGGACATCGACGGGCTTACGCTTGTCAAATTCTTCCGGATTCATCCCCAGCTCAAGGACGTGCCGCTGATCGTTTTGTCTTCCAAGGAAGAGGCGCTCACCAAGGCCGACGCCTTCGCCCTGGGCGCCAACGACTACCTCGTCAAGCTGCCCGACCGGATAGAACTTGTCGCCCGGATCCGCTACCACTCCCGGGGCTACATCAACCTGCTCCAGAGAAACGAGGCGTACGCCGCGCTCTTGGCCAGCCGGCAGGCGCTCGCCGCGGAACTGGCCCAGGCGGCGGATTACGTGGTCTCGCTGATTCCCGAACCGCTTCCCGCGGGCAACATCACGACAGCCTGGCGTTTCTTTCCCAGCGCCCAGCTGGGCGGCGACAGCTTCGGCTATCACTGGATCGACGAAGACCATTTCGCCGTGTACCTGCTCGATGTCTGCGGCCACGGCGTGGGCTCCGCCCTGCTGTCCGTTTCCGCGTTCAACGCCATCCGCTCCCAGACGCTGCCCCAAACGGATTTCCGGATTCCTGAACAGGTGCTGGCGGCGCTCAACGACGCCTTCCCCATGGAGCACCACAACAATTTGTACTTCACGATCTGGTACGGCGTGTTTCACCGCCCGACCCGCGAGCTCAAATTCGCAAGCGGCGGCCATCCGCCGGCTTTCCTGGTTTCGCCCGACGGCGTCCTGCAAAAGCTGATGACGAACAATCTGTTCATCGGCGGCCTTCCCGAGAGCACCTACGCGGGAAGCCGCATCGCCGTGCCGCCCGGCGCAAGGCTTTACGTCTTTTCCGACGGCGTTTACGAAGTTGATCCTCCCCAGGGCCCCATGTGGACGCTCGAGGAGCTGGGCGCCTACCTGGTCGAACACCGCCTGGAAAGCGGCGCGGACATCGACGCGCTGTACCAAAAGATGCAGACCTACCACGGACGGGACATTCTGGAAGACGACTTTTCCATGCTGTCCGTCCACTTTCCGTGAGGAGTCAGGCGTCTTGCGGCCGCGTTACTGGTAGCGGAACGAAGCGGTGATGTGCAGGCGCGACAGGTTGTACTGCGCCGGCAGGGGTTGAAAGGGCGCGGCGGCGTTGATGACGTCGAGTGTTCCCTGATCGAGGCTCGGCGAGCCGGAAGAAGACGTAAGCATGACCTGCGACAGGGATCCGTCGGCGTCAATGGACATCAGAATCATCACCACGCCGACTTCATTGTTCGAATACGCCTGCGCGGGATATTTCCAGATGCGCTGAATTTTTTTCTTCACCTGAGCCAGATAGGCGGCGTACTTGGCGTCTACGGAGCCGATATCCACCGTATCCTCGCGCAGACCTTCCGGCGGCAGGGACCTGGCGTCCCGAACCGGCCCTGTCTTTTTCTCGGGCGCCGGTTTGGTCTGCGGCCGGGGCAGGGCGGCCGGTTCGGGCTCCGGCTCCGGCTCGGCGATCTGCACAGAGAACAGCTCGGCGGCCCGGACGTTTTCGCGCAGGTCGACCATGCTGCCGGCTGTGATCAGCAGGACATGTCCGACAACGGAAATGATAATCGGCCACAGAAATAATTTTTTTGAAATCATCGTTTGCCCGCTTTGGGCGCAAGCATATACGGCATTTGCCTCAAAATCAACAATATGATAACGAAACTGTGACATTAGGCACGATGGACCGGATACATGGCGACGGATGAAGACTACATGAAGATAGCGCTGGAAGAGGCGGCAAAGGCCGCTGCCGAAAACGAAGTCCCGGTGGGGGCGCTCCTGGTGCAGGACGGCCGGATTCTGGCCCGGGCGCACAACGAACCGATCGGCGGCAACGACCCGTCGGCGCATGCGGAAATGCTGGCCATCCGCCGGGCCTGCGCAACCATCGGCAATTACCGCTTGACGGGCGCAACGCTTTTCGTCACGCTGGAGCCCTGCGTGATGTGCGCCGGCGCGATCCTTCAGGCGCGTCTGGAACGGGTGGTTTTCGGCGCGCGCGATCCCAAGGCCGGCGCGGTGGCGTCTCTGTACCGCCTTTTAAACGATGACCGCCTGAACCACCGGGTGGCGGTGACCGAGGGGATCTTCAGCGACGCCTGTTCGGAAATTTTGAGTAGATTTTTTAAAGAAAAGAGAGTAAGAGCCCAACTGGCTCCGGAATAAGCCGCGCCGGCTTACGCGCCGCGCGGAAGTGCGCCGCCGCCTTAAAGGCCGTTCTTTTTCATAGGAGTTTGGAAGCCAAGAAGTATAACCAAAAATGCGGAGAGATGTCTGAGTGGCCGAAGGAGCACGACTGGAAATCGTGTGTACGCCCACAAAGGTGTACCGCGGGTTCGAATCCCGCTCTCTCCGCCATTTTCATGTCCTGCGCTTCCAAAACGCATCGTTTTTTCTTAAGCTCATTTCGCGGAGAGTTACCGAAGTGGTCGTAACGGGATCGACTCGAAATCGATTTAGGGGCCACAAGCTCCTACGGGGGTTCGAATCCCCCACTCTCCGCCATTTATTCCAACAGGTTGCCGTTTTTATTTTTTTCTCCGGAGGCCCATCCGCAAAATTTGGGTTGATTCCTTTGCATTTATCCATTAAGACTCTGGGCCGGTTGTAATTTTATTATGGCCGGGTCCCGTACAACGAAGGCTTGTGAACCCCGTCAGGTCCGGAAGGAAGCAGCGGCAGCAAATCCCGTCGTGTGTTGCGGTAAACCCGGTCACCTTTAGTTTTTTTTCATGACGACATCACCCGCGGAACGAGGACCCGTTGGAATATCAGGTTTTAGCCCGAAAATTTCGCCCGCAGCGTTTTGACGACGTGACCGGTCAGGAGCACGTCGTCCGCACGCTGGCCAACGCCATCGGCCAGGGCCGCATCGGACACGCGTACCTTTTTTCCGGTCCGCGGGGCGTCGGCAAGACGTCGGTCGCGCGCATTCTGGCCAAATCACTCAACTGCGAAACCGGGCCGACGGCTGCGCCCTGCAACGTCTGCCCCAACTGCCGGGAAATTACGGACGGCACATCCATGGACGTCCGCGAAATCGACGGCGCGTCCAACCGCGGCATCGATGAAATCCGCGAACTGCGGGAAAATGTCAAGTTTGCCCCGGCCGCCTCCAAATACAAAATCTATATCATCGACGAAGTCCACATGCTGACGCGCGAGGCGTTTAACGCGCTTTTAAAAACGCTCGAAGAACCGCCCGGCCACGTGATCTTCATTTTTGCCACCACCGAAAACCACAAGGTTCCGGCCACCATTTTGTCGCGCTGCCAGTGTTACGACTTCCGCCGCATCTCGCTGGCCGAGATCGCCGCCAACCTGGGCCGCATCGCCCGGGAGGAAGGACTGACCGTCAGCCCCGCCGCGCTCACCTGGGTGGCCGAAGCGGGCGACGGCTCCATGCGCGACGCGCAGAGCGTCTTTGACCAGATCATCTCCTCTGCGGGAACGACGATTTCCGACGACGACGTGGAAGAGATCCTGGGGCTTGCCGACCGGAAATATCTTTTCCGTCTGTCCGAGGCCGTGCTGGCCCGCAACGCCGCCGTCTGCCTCACGATTCTGGAGGAAGCCTACCTGGCGGGCATCGATATGAAGCACTTCTATGCCATGCTGCTCAGGCATTTCCGGAATCTGCTTCTGATCGGAATCACCGGCGACGGGGCGTCTTTCGACATCGCGCCCGAGCAGGCCGAAAAGCTCAAAGGACAAATTGCCGGCGTCTCGTGCGAAACGCTGCAGCGGTATCTGGATATTTTGCTTGCCGAGGCCGACAGCCTGCGCCGCAGCCAGGAAGTCCGCATCAAGCTCGAAACCATCCTCGTGCGCATGGCCTACCTGGAGCCGGTCCTGCCGGTGGGAGAAATCCTGGCGACGCTGGAAAGTCTGGAACAACAGCTCGCCTGCGCGCCGGCGCCGACAAACGCGGCGCCGTCCCTTCCTGCGCCGC
>JAAYDW010000071.1 GCA_012729055.1 Deltaproteobacteria bacterium | reverse complement strand
GGCATCGGCAGCGGCGGGGCAACCTGCTCGAATCACGGCATGCTGTCCGGCTTTCCGGATCAGCAGGTCTGGTGGGCGGTCACGAACAGCATCCACAAATACGGCATGGAATCTTTCGCCGTGTGGTCGATGCTCCTGTGGCTGCAAGGCATGTATCAGTCCGGTCTGATCACGCTTCAAGACCTGGACGGCATTGAAATGGACAAGTACGCGGTGGAACCGTTCACGGCCGCGGTCGGAAAAATCTGCCGGCGTGAAGGCTTCGGCGAATGGTTCGCTGAAGGGCTGGGCAAAGCCGCGCAGAAAATCGCCGGCGGAAAAGGCTTTAAAACGCTGGACTGGGTGATTCAAAGCCGCAACCGGCCGTCCTTTTCCATGCACGATCTCGCCTACCGCGGATTTGCGGAAACGGGCAAGGCCATCCGTTACCGCGCGGGCGACATCATCGCGCACCCCTACTCGTTCGACAATTACTGCAACATTGAAATTTACGCGGAGGCGACAGGCCAGTCCATTGAGGAAACCGAGCGGATGATCAACGACTGGAGCGCCGACGGCGTGAAAAAATGGCTGGGTGACGACGCGGACGGCAGCCTCTGGCGCCAGGACGTCTATGATGTCCGGCAGTCGCAGTTGACGGTCATAAGCGAAGATCTGAACATGATTTGCGATCTCTCCGGCCATTGTGAAATGCCCAGCGAGCGCGAAATCCATTACGGCTGCTTCGGCGGTTTTGAGGAAACGGCAGGTTGGATTTCCGCTCTTTCCGGGAAAAAATGCACGGTGGAGGAGCTTCGGCAGGCGGCGCAGAAAACGCGGACCCTGGTGGATGCCTACAATTCTCTCTGCTTTCTGACGCACAAAGAGCTGCGCCCCGAAGCGGCTGATATGCCCCCGAAAGATGCGATTCACGATAAATTTCTCAAGAAAATAAAGGTGGACAAAGCAAAACTCCGGGAAATCGGCGACGCGTACTGCAAAAGCCGGGGATACGATCCCGAGACGGGCATTCCAACCGCGGAAACGCTGACGAAGATGGACCTTGACGATATGGCCGTCCAGTTGGCGCAAAAGTTACAGGAAAGCAAAGACTGGCTCAAACCGGAAGAACAGGAAACCGGTTTTCCGGACGTTCGGGCAAAGTAGGAAGACAGCCATGGAATCGATCCTGCTCCTGGAACCCTCGTCGACGCAGAAACGGCAGGCGATGGCGCAAATGCTGCGCGATCCGCAGACAGCGGCTGAAGGCGACGGGGAAGAGATCACGAAAAGATTGCGGTCTCTGCGGACGGCCGCCGTAGAAGCAAGAAATGACCTGCTCGGAGAGTTGCAGTCCGCCGCCAAAGAACAAACCTCGCGCCGGTGGTTTTTTGCCGCCGACGCCGCCGGCGCTGCGGCCATCATCCGCCAAATCTGTCCGGATACCGCGGCCGTCGCCGTCAACAAATCGGCTGTTGTCACGGCGGAAGTGGTCCCCTTTCTGCACGCGGCTGGACTAACGATTGTCGCGCCTTATTACGACGGCCTCGCGGAAGTAGAGGCCCGGTTTACACAGGCCTGGCAGGTGCCGGAGGTGCCGCTCGCCGCGAGCCGCAACGCCTTCCATAGTACAGACGATCTTCCGGCCCGGCGGCGCCAAAGCCTTCGGGAAAGGGGTGCCCGAAACCTGGCGGCGGTCATCGGCGTCAACGCACTCGCCGCTGCGGACGGTTCTGCGGTTTTGTTGCAACACCGCGCGAATATCCGACAAATGCTCACGGAGTGCCGCCGGATCATTCTGGTTGCCGGCATCGATAAAATCGTGCCGACGCCGGCGGACGCCGTCTTTCAGGCAAGCTGCATGGCCTGGTTCGGAACCGCCGCACTCGCGCTGGATCTCGGACGGAAGGCAAACCCGGCGCCCGCCCTCGACAATTATCCTTTCACGATTGGGCCCGGCGACGTTTCGGAAAAGATCACCGTGATCCTCCTGGACAACGGACGCAGCGACATCGCAACCGGCGCGTACGGAGCGCTTCTCCAGTGCATCGGCTGCCGCGCCTGCGCCGCGTCCTGCCCGGCCGGCGAGTATTTCGGCGCGCCCCGGCCAAGCCCGCGCGAACTTTTGTTTACGGATCTGCAAAATACTGTGGCGCCGCTTATGCATTGCATCCAGTGCGAAAGCTGCTGCAGCGCCTGCCCTCTTTCCCTCGACCTGCCTGGTATGATCCTGGACCGGCGGCATCGCCGCGCGCGCTCTTTTCCGGCGCTTTCCGACCGGCTGCTGGCCAACGCCGAAATCGTGGAGCGACTGGGCAGCCGCCTGGCGCCGCTCGCCAATCTCTTTTTGCAAAACCGACTCGTCAAAAAAATATCCGAAGCCGCCGGCGGCATCGACAGCCGCCGGACGCTGCCTTTCTTCGCGGCAAAGCCGTTTGCCGATATTTACCGGGACTTCCTGACCCGATCGGAGCAGTAACATGAGTACCGGAAAATCTTTGCAGATTGCCCTTTTTGCGGGATGCACCGTCAATTTCATCGATCCCGGCGTCGGCGCGGACGCGCTGGCCGTTCTGGCGCAAAACGGCATCGACGTGCTGTATCCCGACGCGCGCTGCTGCGGTGTGCCGCTCCTGGCCTACGGCAACCGGAAAGGCTTTGCGCAAAACGCGGCCTTCAACATTGGGTCGCTTCTGAAAACCGGCTGCGACATTGTTGCGCCCTGCAGCAGCTGTGCGCACGCACTTCGGGAAAAATATCCCGCGCGGCTGGGAACGGCGGCAGCCCAAACTCTCGCCGCGCGGACGTACGACCTTCTGGAATACCTGTGCGCTCTTGCGCGCGCAGGCCGTCTCCGGACGGACTTCCGCCGGGTGGAACTTTTCGCGCTTTATCACGCTCCCTGCCATT
>JAAYDW010000070.1 GCA_012729055.1 Deltaproteobacteria bacterium | reverse complement strand
CCAGGACCATTTCCAAAGAAGAAGCTCTGGCCATTCTCGACGCGGCCGAGCAGAAAGGGATGGTCCTGCAGCCGGGCAATTCAAAAAAGCCCGACTGTCTCTGCATTTGCTGCGGCTGCTGCTGCGGCGTCCTGACAACCGCCAAAAAGGACCCCCGCCCCGCCCGCTTTTTCGCCACGAACTATTTTGCCCGTATCGACGCTGAATCCTGCACCGGTTGCGGCGTCTGCAAAAAACGCTGCCAGATGGACGCCATCGTTGCCTGCGGGAACATCTTCCATGTGGATTTGGACCGCTGCATCGGCTGCGGCCTGTGCGTTACCACCTGCAAACCGGGCGCGGCCCGGCTGATCAAGAAAGAGCGCCTGACAGCGCCGCCCTTGAACACGGAGGCGCTGTACCTGAAAATTCTCCAGGAAAGAGCCGGCCGGAAGAAAATGCTCGTCGCCATGCTGAAACTGCTTTTCGGGAAACCCTTGTGACGGTTCAGGCGCGGACAAGCCGCCGCCCGAGGGGGAAAAGATATGTCTTGATAATTGCAATAATCCCGCCTAAGATTTTTTCATCTTTGCGGACTTCTCCGGAAAGGAGCATCGCTTATGAAAAATTTTCTGGTCCCCATCGGCGCGGCGTTTATTTGCGTCCTGCTGCTTTATGCCGGCACGGCGGCCGCTTACAACGTCAACGATCTGAAAAAATTAAAAGAGACGAATGCCTGCGTTTCCTGCAATCTCACCGGAGCGCCTCTGGCCGGCGCAGCCCTGACCGGCGCCAATCTGGCCGCAAGCAATCTGACCGCGGCAACGCTTACCAATGCGAAACTAAACAGGGCAAAACTGACCGGCGCCAATCTGGGCGGGGCCCAGCTCACCGGCGCGGATCTGAAGGGAGCGGATTTGACCGGCGCCAACCTCACCGGCGCCAACCTGTCCAACGCGACATGGATCGACGGATCAACGTGCAAACCGGGCTCCCTGGGAAAGTGCCGGAAATAAAAAATTACTTTTCCGGCGATCCGCCGTTGATGCCGAACCACTCCAGAAGGGTTGCGTTGGCCTCACGCGGATAGGTATGCGCCAGGTCGTCGATGAGACTGAGTTTGATGTCCGCGCCCGCCTGCCGCAGTTCCCGGCAGGCCCAAACCGTCCGCTCGGGCGAAAAGATCCAGTCCTGTGCCCCGTGTATCCAGAATATTCTCTTGCCCCTTGCCTGCCGCAGATCCGCCGGCGGCAGGGCGCAGCACAGAGGCGCAATGACCGAAAAGGGGCTTTGGAAAGACAAGGCCAGGGCAAGCGCATACGTTCCGCCGTCGGACATGCCGGTGATCAGCATCCGCGTATGGTCCACTGCGTATCGGCTGCAGACGGATTCCAGATGACGGTACAGCGGGTGTGCGTCGCGGTCAGGACTGGTGATCGACCAGGTCATGTCCTGCGAAGTGGGCGCCAGAACAAAAAACCCCCGGCTGCGCGCCTCGCGCAACCAGCTCCAGAGAAAGTCGCGTCCGTGGCTGTAACCGCCGTGCAGCGCCATCACCAGCGGCCGGGCCCGAGCGGGCGAATAGTTTTCCGGAACGTACAGCGAAAAGCCGCCCCGCGCGTGAGGGTGATCCGACGGACCGTCATGAAGGACGCCCGTCTCTTCCGCGGATGTTTTCACCTCCGGCGGCAAGGTCGCCCCCGGTTCGAGAAAGTGACGGTTCACGCCGGGCGATACTCCGCAGAGCGGATACAGGGCTTCCTCGGCGCGGCAGACCCGCCGCGCTGAGCGCAGCGCCGAGATATAGGCAACCTGAAGGTCCTCTTCATCGGCAAAGTTTTTGATCGCAACCAGAAGAAAATCGCACGCGCGCCGAAGCGCGGAAGCGGCGCCCCCGTCGGAGGCTTTGGGCTTTTCCGGAGGCAGGCTCCGGCGGACGGCGGCAAGCGGCTCCAGATGAACCAGCAGCTCCTTCCGGAGCGCGGGCAGAGCGATCGGATGCAGCCGGCGCAGCGCGGCCTCAAAGGCGGTCAACGCGGCAATCACATGGCGAATCAGTTCTTCCGGTATCATGATGTCAGATAAAATATTTTTTTTGGATTTTTATATTGACAAAATCCGTCGTTTGCAATATTTAGTTCACACGAACTAATTAAGCAGAGGAACTATGGCGCATACTTTAGTAGAACTTATCGAAATCATAACGAAACTCATCGGCGATGCGGAAATGCAGTTTATCAGGCAGTACACGGCGGAAGGTTTTACCCCGCGTCAGATCGACTACATCGATGCGATCAACCGGATGGGCCATCCTACACCGGGAGAAATCGCCCGTGTGCTGCATTTCAGCAAGCCGTCCGTTACGGCTATTGTGGATAAACTTGTTGAAAAGGGATATGTTGAAAAATGCCAATCGGATGAAGACCGTCGCTCTTTTCACGTCCACCTGACCGCCAGGGGCCGAAGGCTTACAAAACTTCACGACGCATCTCACCAGAAGATCGCAGATTTTTTTGCGCATCATCTGGATGAAAAGGATCTGCAGACGCTGGTGGCGCTTTTGAACAAGGTGACCGCAAAGGTTTAATTTTTTTTATTCTATTAGTTAGTTCATACTAACTAATTATAAGGAGGTTTCCATGGACTGTTTTGACACCCTTCAGGTCGTTTCCCTGACGCTTTTCCTGGCGATTTTTTTCGGCCGGACCTACCTGCTACGGCAGACGGGGACGGAAGTCATCCGTCTGGGAAGCGGCAAAAAAGGCTTTTCCCGGCTTCTGGAAAGAGGATTTCTCGTTTTTTTCCCTCTGTGGCTTTTTGAAATTCTGATCTCTGCGCTGCATTGCGATATTCAGTTTCTGCCGGATATTATGGTCAGGCCTTTCTTCACCGGCTTTGCCGTAAGGGCCGCCGGCGCCGCGCTGGTTGTCGCCGCAATCCTCCTGTTTATCGGGGCGCTGGTGTCCTTTAAATCGTCTTGGCGGATCGGCATCGACACCGTCGCGCCGGGCGGATTGATCACCGCCGGCGTCTTCTCCCGGTCGCGCAATCCCATTTTTCTGTCGATGGATCTCTTCTTTCTGGGAACGTTCTTCATCTACGGCAACCTGTTTTTTGGCGTGTGCTTCATCGTCATGGCGCTCGGATGCCATTTTCAGATCCTGCAGGAGGAAAACTTTTTGCAGCAAAGATACGGAGAAAGATATTCCCTGTATCTTACGCAGGTCAAACGTTACATTTAAAATCAGGAGGTCCGGCATGAGATTGAGCAACGTTGAATTCATGGCCATGAATCATCCGCTGCGAAGGTTTGTGCAAAAACATCTGGAGTTTCGCAATTTCCAGTCGCTGGGGCTCGTCGACAAATACAGGAATATTCTGGAAATCGGCTGCGGATCAGGATACGGCGCCGTTTTGCTCTCTGCCCTGCAGCCGAAAACCTATCTCGGCATTGACCTGATGCCGGAACAAATCGCCCTGGCCGGAAAATGGCATCTTCCGGGATTCGAATTTAAAACCATGGACGCCGCGGAAATGAAGGACATTCCTTCCCAAAGCAAGGAAATTATCGTCATCTTCGGCATCCTCCATCACATCCCGGACTGGCGCAACGTCATCGGTGAGTGCCGCAGGGTGCTGGCCGGCGGCGGCCGATTATTTGCCGAGGAACCGGACGGAAATATCGTTCGCCGCTTCGATAAACTTTTTCATTGGCGGCATCCGGAGGCGGATTTCAGTCTGGAGGCCTTTGAGAGAGAAATACGGCATTGCGGTTTTGACATCGTCAGAAAAAGAAAGCTTGCGGGATTCGGAACCTATGCCGCGCTCCTGACGCAATAAAACCGCTTTAGCGCCCAGCGGCCGGAAAGACGTCCGGCCGGCTTCCTTACGGCCATTGGCGTTGTCGGCCAAATGCGGTAAAATGGGCGCGGAGGGAAAATGAACCTTTCGTACGCGTTCATGAAATCGCAGGACCTTTTCCGATCCTCGCTGAAACTGATCGGGCTGAAAATGCGCGAGCGATGGACGCCCGGCGAAACCTGTACAGGCAAAATGACCGCGAAGATCCAAAGAGCGTGGGGCATTATTCCCTTTAACATTTATGCATCGACCGAAGGAGGCGCTTTTAACATCAGCTGCCCCTTTCGCCGGGGAATTCATGCCGCCGAAGACCTGGCCATCCTGGAAGTCGTCGACCGGAACAACCGGCCGGTCCCGGCCGGCCGGCCCGGCAGCAAAGTCCTTCTCACGAATCTCTTCAACTACACCCAGCCGCTGATCCGCTATGAAATATCCGACATTCTCACCCTGTCCGGAGAACATTGTCCCTGCAGACGTCCCTTCCGGCCCATCGCCGGAGCGGAAGGACGCTACGACGACATTCCGTACTTTCCGGACGGCCGGGGGCGCGGCGTCCCCATCCACCCCGTTCACTTTACAACCGCGATGGGAATCATTCCCGATATTAAAGAATGCCGCGTGATTCATGAACCAAGCGGTCTTACCATCAAGATTGTTTTGCGGGACGCGGGCGATAAAACGAAGGGGGTTGATGCCGTCAAAGTTAATCCGGTCGCCAGCCTCAAAATCCAGGGCATCGAACTGCCGGAAACGCGCGTTTTGTTCAGCGATCGCCTCGAGCGGAATCCGGATGCCATGGGAAAATTCAAATTTGTGGAGTCCCGGGTGAAAAAGCCGGGAACGGGAGCTTTGTCCTAAGGCCAGCAGGGAAAGAGAATGAAAAAAAGGATTTTTTCCAACGTTGCGCTCATCGGGCTGGTCAGCCTGTTCGTGGATATGAGCACAGAAATGGTGTATCCCCTGGTGCCGTTGTTTTTGACGGCCACGCTCGGCGCGACGCCCCTGGCCGTCGGGATTATCGAGGGGATCGCCGAAAGCCTCGCCTCGCTTTTGAAAGTCTTCAGCGGCTATATCGGGGACGTGCGCTCGAACAAGAAGCGTCTGGCCTTCGCCGGCTATTCGGCCTCGGTCGTTTACAAGATCGTTTTACTCCTGTCGACGTCCTGGCTGGGCGTTCTGGCGGCAAGAATCATCGACCGGACGGGCAAGGGTCTCCGCACGGCCCCGCGGGATGCGCTGGTCGCCCAGTCATGCGACGAAAGCGCCCTGGGCGAATCGTTCGGCCTGCACAAAATGCTGGACATGCTCGGCTCCGCGCTTGGCGTCGCTCTCGCGTTTGTCTTTATCGCCGCCGGCTTCAGTTACCCCTGGGCGTTTGCTTTCGCCATTATTCCGGCGATCATCGGAGTGGCGATCATTCCCGCTGTCAGGGAAGACAAACCCCAATCTCCCCCTTGCGCAAAGCTCGCCTTCCGGAACGTGAAACTTGACGGCCGTCTGAAGCTTTATCTGGCCGTCATTTTTCTTTTTTGCCTCGGCAATTCCTCAAACGTCTTTCTGCTTTTAAAGGCGCAGGAAAAAGGCTTTTCGGCTTCCCAGGTCATCCTGCTGTATCTGGTGTTCAATCTGTCGTCATCCATCCTGGCCATCCCTGCGGGCCGGCTTTCCGACCGGTACGGCAGGAGCGGCATTCTGGTGCCGGGATACCTGATTTACGGTCTGGTTTACCTCGGATTTGTTTTTATACACGCGAAGGCGGGCGTCGTCTTTCTCTTTGCCGCCTACGGCGCCTACAGCGCATTGATCAGCGCCGCGGAGCGGGCGTTCATCGCGGAAAACGCGCCGGAGGGCTTTACGGGGACGGTGCTCGGCATCTACGGCATGCTTCAGGGCATCGGCCTGCTCCTGGCTTCGATTCTCGCCGGACTGATGTGGAACACCATCAATTCCGACGCGCCGTTTGTGTGCGGCGGAACGCTCGGCATCGTTTCGGCGCTTCTCATCGCCGCCATTTTGAAGGAAAGATGAACATCGGAAAATATCTTTACCGGTTGATCCGCCGATTGCCGGCTGGCCTCCTCAAAAAGCTTAACCGGGGGGCGCTTGACGGGTCTTGTCGTTTCGTGCTAGCGTCCGGGCATCAAACACCGGGGGGCATTTGCATGAGCGCGCTTTCAAACACTCCGCACACCGCCGCAAAGAAGGAAACGTTCCTGTGAACCCGCAGAAGCCTTCCTGGATCGTCCGGCTCCTGACCCGCTTGCGCGACTCGCGCCTCCTCTGGGATGGGATGGGATCGATTTACAACCGGCATATCTACGGCGCCGTTTCCGAACTCTACGAGCGCATCGCCCGGGAGATGAAACTTTCGGGCCACGCCTATGTGCTCGACGTGGGCGCGGGCCGCGGATATATCTCGCTTTTACTGGCGTCCCGAAATCCCCGGGCCATGATCGCGGGGATCGATTATTCCCCCATGCAGGTTCACGAGGCGGAACGCCACCGCCGGAAGCAAAAGATCGCCAATTGCTCCTTCAGACGCGGCAATGCCATGCACATCGCCTTTCAGGACGCGAAGTTCGACGCCGCCGTGAGCGTCGGATCGATCAAGCACTGGCCCGACGGCGTCCGGGGGCTCCGGGAAATCCACCGCGTTCTCAAACCCGGCGGCTATCTGATGATATCGGAAACGGACCAGGACGCCTCGGACGACGCCCTCCGGTCGTTCATCCGGCGCTTCAGAATCTGGTTTATTCCCGATGCCCTGCTGTTCTGGGGATTGCGCAATGTAATCTTCGGGCAGAGTTATTCGGAACAAACCCTTTTTGCCGCCCTGCGGGCCGCGGGATTCCGCGCCGTCGAAAGTCAGCGGGTGCCCGATTGTCCCTACACACTGGTGAAAGCGCTGAAGTAGGCGATCCGGTTACGGCTTAAATTTTGGCGAAGCCTCTTTCCAGATCGGCGATGATGTCTTCCACGTCTTCAATACCCACCGCCAGGCGGAAGAGCGTATCGACGATGCCCAGCTCATAGCGCTGTTCGCGCGTGTAGCGGTAATACGTGACCGTAGCGGGATGCGTGATCAGCGTTTCAACGCCGCCCAGGCTGGGCGCGATATAAATCATCTCCAGCGCATCCATGAAACGCTTTGCCGCGTCCAGGTCTCCCTTGACCGCAAAGGTCACCACGCCGCCGCCCCCTTTCATCTGCTCTTTGGCGATGGCGTAGTGGGCGTGGCTTTTGAGGAAGGGGTAATAGGCTTTTTCGACTTTCGGATGCTTTTCCAGGTATTCGGCGATGATTAAAGCGCTTTCGTTTTGCGCCTTCACCCGCAACGGGAATGTCTTAAGCCCCCGCAACAGCAGGTAGCAGCAGTGCGGATCGATCACGCCGCCCATGGACTTGTGCAGTTCGCGGACTTTGCTTACCAATTCCTTTCTCCCCAGCAGAACGCCGGCCAGGATGTCGTTGTGCCCGGCCAGGTACTTGGTGCCGCTGTGGATCACCAGGTCGATGCCGTAGTCGAGCGGCCGCTGGTTGTAAGGCGTGGCGAAGGTGGAATCGATGATCGTGATGACCTTGTGCTTGTCCCCGATCTGCTTGAATTTGACCATATCGAACACATTGAGGTACGGATTGGTCGGCGACTCCGAGAAAATGAATCGCGTGTTCTTTTTTATGGACGCGTCAAACGCCTCGTAATCGCCGAACGGCACGATCGTGCATTCGATGCCGAACCGCTTGAGATACGTGCGGCAGAATTCCAGGGTTCTTCCGTAGCAGTCGTCGGTGATGACAATATGGTCGCCGGATTGAACGAGCGCCAGAATGGTGGTGGTGATCGCCATCATCCCGGAAGAAAACATCAGCGCGTCCTCGGCGCCGTCGAGTATGGCCAGGCGCTGCTCCGCCACCTTTTCGGTGGGATTGCCGTAACGGCCGTATTCATAACGTTTTTTCGCGTTCTTCGTGTAAGCCTCGATTTCCTTGCTGTCTTTGAAAAAATAGGTGGATGACTGGACAATGGGCGTCGTGATGGAATCGGCATAGCGGGCCCGCTCCTCTCCCGCATGAACGGACTCTGTAAAAATGGATTTTGACTGGTCTTTTTGAGTCATAGTTTCCTTTCAGAAAAGCAAAGAATTTTGGAATTCCAACTTGCTTTCAATGCTTGGCAGTATAAAAATTAGGGCCAGGTCTGTCAATGGACAAATTCAGAGACAATTTCCGACCGGAAGCCCCACGCGGCTATTGACATTTTCCGCTATCATCTCTAGATTGGAAAAAAAGCAACAAGGATGTGACGTCATGCCGATCTATGAATTTGAATGCGATAAATGCAAAAAACAGTTTGAAGTGGTTACGCTGAGCCTCGGCGAAAAGCCCAACGCCGCGTGCCCGAAATGCAAATCCAAGAAAACCCACAAGCTGGTTTCAAGGGTCGGCAAGGGTAAATACGGCTCCCTGAGCTCAGGAGGATCGCTTTCCACCGTTTCTTCCGGTTCAGGCTGTTCATCGTGCAGTTCGACAAACTGTTCCTCCTGCGGACACTAAGTCTTTAAGAACGGACCTGAAAAGCGCGGTTTTGCCTTTACGGACATTGGAGGCAGGACCGTGGCGGCAGGCTCTATTCCCGTTTTTTCTCCGGTGTTAGCAGCAAATAGAAAAGTCCTATTTTGTAGCACATGATATGTCCGCTTTTAACGATGTTCAAGGAAAGGGGCGGAGGGCGTAGCCCGCAGCCCCTTTCCTTCGGTTTTGGCCGCGGCGGACT
>JAAYDW010000069.1 GCA_012729055.1 Deltaproteobacteria bacterium | reverse complement strand
TGCAGGGCGGACCGTGAGGTCCGGCTGTGGCGGGGCTAAAGCCCCGCACTGCATCGTTGCGGAGGACAGAAATGTGATGTCTCCCTCTGGAGGGGGTTCGGGGGAGGGTTTAGCGGCCCAGGAGGACCTCTCCCGTGTCCGTGACGAGCTTTTCGGGCAGTTCAAAGAGTTTCCGGAAAACGTCCAGCGTGCCTTTGGTGATGGACTGGACGGGAATCGGGCGGACGCTCGGATTGTCCCAGGTCCCGTCCGCCTTGAAGTGGACGGTGATCAGGTTGCCTTTTTCATCCGTGACCAGCCACCCCGCGACGGGAATCCTGGCGGCAATCCGGTCGAGCGCCTGCAGCGGATGAACGCCGATGACCGTGTCGAGCGTTTTGCCGACCAGATCAACTTTCCCCGCGATGGAAATCTGCATGGCGTCACCGGCGATGAAGAAATCATTGGAGGCTAAAAGGCCGTTCTTGAGCGTCATATCGCCCGTGATGGCATTGTAGGGCATGCCGTCCTTGGCCATGTCCGGAAGTTTAAGCTTTACCAGTTGAGAAACGTTGAGCAGGGAAAAAATTTTGGAAAGAACCGAAAATTTCATCAGCACGCCCTTGTCGGCGCGCAGTTGAAAGGCTCCGTTTGCCGTTTTCGTGAAGTCGTCCAGCGTGCTTCCCGCGGCTTTGACCTGTCCCGCAAGTGAAAGTTTTCCCGTGACGGTGCGGCCCTCGAGTTTGAGATACGACTGGATTTGATCGAGCGATATTCCGGCCAGGGCGACGGTTGCCTGATAGGAATTCGGCCCCGCGGGAGGAAAATCCACCCGGAGCTTTCCCTTGAGGCTGCCTTCGAAGATGCCGGCCTCCAGGGCTTCCATATTCAGAATGCCTCTGGTGTGGGTGAGCCGGGTGCTGAGTTTGCTGAAATCGACGCCGTGGAAAACGCCTGCGTCCACGCGGACGTCGGAGACCCATTCCACAGGCGCGGAGGGCTCGCTTTTTTTCGGGGGGCTGAGCGTCAGAAGGCGCGCCACATCATTCCAGTCCAGATAGCGGGACACAATCGACGACGATATTTTCGGCTGCGCGAAATTTCGGATATCCCCCGAAAGACGCAGGCGGGTTTTTCCCAGACGAAACGAAAGCCGATCGGCGCGGAGATGGTTTTCCTCGAAAAAGATTTTTCCCCGAACATTCTGGAGGGAGATCTCTCCTTCCGGGCTTTCGAGCCCCAGATCCGCTGTGCGAAGTTCGGCGGCGGAAAACTGACAGGCGACTTTGGGCGCGCGAACATTGTCGCTGTCGCACTGCGCCGAAAAAGCCGTCTCGCCGATCCTGGCCTGGAAAAGCGAGGTTTCCACCCGGTTGCCGCGGAAGTCGATCCGACCGGTGAGGCCCTGAATCGGTTTGACGTCTCCCGGCGGTTTTAACGAGACATCGGTAAGAGACAGGCTGCCTCTTAAGCGAAACGACGCCGTTTCGTCGAGATTTCCGCCGCCCGTGATGTCGAGAGCGCAGGTTCCCGCAGGACGGCAGGATTGCAGAGCCGGCAGAAGTTCGGCCAGAATCGCGAGGTCGAACGGGGCGGCCTGTATTTTCAGCGCCACGGGCTTTTTCGCGGCAAAGAGATTCGCGGCGGAGCCGGTAAAGGCAAGCGGCGGCAGATCGTAGCGGAAAGAAGTGACAGAAAGCCGCTCTCTACCGAGGAGAAGGTCGCAGACCAGGCGGTTGGGCCGCCCCTTCGGTTTTTCCATGATCTTCGGAAAGGCATAGGCGGCGCCGGCGAGATCCCAGTCGGCGCCGATCGCGAATTTATCCGTCGGACCTGTTCCGGAAAGATGCAGCGCCGAAGGTCCGGCAAAACGCAAATCGCTCAGGGATTCTTTTCCGAAAAGCCAGACGATCTCATCGCGCGTCGGTTCAAGCGACATCCTGACGCTGTACACACTGGGGCCGGCCAGGGCGAAATCGGAGATGCCCCCGTCCAGCGTTAAGGGCGACCGTCCGAAACGCCCCTTCATGTTTTTCAGCAGGAACCGCCGGCGGTCGAGTTCCAGCGTGCCGGCGATGTCCGAAAATTCCGGCGTGTCGCGATTTACGGTGAAGATCCCTTTGTTCACTTCGGCGCGCAGGTAAAGGACGCCGGCATTGTCCGGCCCTGTCAGGTTCCTGATTTGACTGAGCCTTCCTTCCAGCTTTCCTTCGACCAGGCGGAAATTTCCATCGGGAATATGAGATTCGATGAAATCGCCGACGTCCCGGGGAATAATTTTCCAGGGAACGTAGGAATGGATGCCTTTCAGAGAAAAGACGGTTGTGGCGGCCAAGACCGAAAGATGCGGATCTTCCCCATCCATGTCGGCAAGCGCCGCGCGGCCGGAGGCTTCAAGCCTGTCCGCCGCCAGGCGGGCGACGTTCAGCGTCAAGGCGCCTGCGTCGCGCGCCAGGGTGTAGTCCAGGTGGACGGACGACGAGGCGACGGGCCCGCGGAAAATCCGCGGCTCGTTCCAAAGGGCGTTTCGGAGCGTTGCGCTTCCTTTTGCCGTGAAGCGCAGGAGCGTTCCCGCCAGCGCCGCCTCCGCATCCAGTTTGCCGGAGAGATGCTCGATTGCCGCGGCGGACTTGAGATAGGGGGCGTAATGCCGCAGGTCCGCTCCCTTTAAAAGAACGGAAGCCTCGAGCGTGCCGTCGGACAGAGGTTTCCCGGCGGGGGAGGGGCGGTAGACGCCGTTCAGCGCCAGTTCAGCCTTGTTGTTGTCTTCACGGACGGCGGCCGCCGCCTGAAAAGAAAATTTGTCGCTGAAGCGGGATTTGGTGATTCGGCAGGAGATGTCCGCAAGAGAGGTCGTCCGGCCCGCCGCCTGGTCGGCGAAGGTCACCAGGCCTCCGTCAACGGAAAGCCGCCGCAAAGACACGGGCAGCTTTTTGTCCGCATCCGTCGCCAGCAGATCGGCGATATTGAGGGCGCCTTGCGCATCGCGCGTCACGGTCAGACGCGGATGCGAAAGCTCGACGTATCCCAGAACGATTCGATTGAAGAACAGCGGCCAGACCCTCGCCCGGAGCCGGACGGTATCGATGGTCAGAAGGTCGGAGGACCGGTCTTTGTTCCGGACGACGACGCCGGAAAGCTCAAGCGCGAGCCCGCCGCGAAACGTAAGGCCGGCTTTTCCCCTTTGATAAGTAACGTCGCGGTCCAGCGCCTCGCTCAAAGTCGCCGTGAGGGTTTCTTTGACGTTTTCCAGTTCGGAAAGCTCGTGCGAAACAAAAAGCCAGGCCCCAGCGATCAGAGCCGCCAGCGCGATGGCGACGGCAAGAAATATTTTCAGTCGGGTGCGTTTTTTTGCGGTCACCGGTTCCGGCCCTCAGAAAAAAGTGAGCAGGCAACGACACTGCTTCTGCAAAGGAGCATATGCGAAAAGGGAAAGTGAAGTCAACACTGTTCGCTTGGGTGGGGCCGAAATGGCAGTGGGCGGGCAAAGGGAAAACAGGCGCGAAAAGACCGGACCGTTTTTAAAAAAGCGCCGCCGCGTCTTCTTGCGAATCGTCTTTACAAAAGAAAGATTGATGCCGCGGGACCGCGGCAGGATTTCAGCCTCAGGTAAAGGGGCCGGACGGCGCGCAGGAACCCTTCGCTCCGCCGCCGCCGGACGTGGAGAAGGCGGACATTTGAATTTGCGCCTTGTCATGACCGCAGGCCGGACAAACCGCATGCTTTTTGTCGTCGCTTTTGAGGCAGAGGTATTCAAAGGTTTTTCCGCACTTCTGACATTTAAATTCGTGAATCGGCATTTTTCCCTCCCGGTGTTCCCGTCGCTTGATGGTGAAAATAATCTAGGGCCGTTTGCGGCGATGTCAAGGCGCGGGGACGGAAGCGCCCGCGGGAGGCCCCGCGCCGGCTGTCTGCCGAAATGAATCGCGCTTGGGAAAAACGGCTCTTTTTCTGCGGTGTTGAACCGCGAGGATGGTTGTGGTATAAAAAAAGCCGCTTTTCACATTGCAAGTCGATTTTCTCAATATAAAAAAGGAGGTCTATGAGCGATGTCGGAAGAAACCCACGCCAAAAAAGAACACAAGGAACACGACGAACAGCATCTGGAAAAATTAACCGTCAAGGAACTGCGGGAAATGGCCGCCGCGTTTCCTCATGAAAAGGCGATTCATGACATGAAAAAGGAGGAACTGATCGCCTTTATCAAGCAGGCCAAGGGCATCAAGGATGAAGCGCCGGCGCACAAACACAAACCCAAAGGCAAAATCAAACTGACCAAGTCCGAACTCAAGGCAAAGATCCGCGAACTGAAACTCAAGCACTGGCAGGCGCTGGAAGACCGGGACCAGAAGGCGTCCGTCGCGCTGCGCCATCAAATCAGCCGTCTGAAAAAGATTTCCCGCCGGGCGGCCGCGGTTTAAGGCCGCCTTACCGGCATCCGTTCCGACCGGGAAGGCGCGGCGCGCCTTCCCGGTCGTCTGTGATCCTTTAATCGGTAAATCCCGTCGCGGTCACGCGCCGGCGCTGTTGCGGCACGCGAAAAAAAACAGGGACTCCGCCGGAAAAAAGCGGAGTCCCCTTTGCTTAATACACTGCGAACGCCCAAGCCGCGGCGTCCGAAGTCAAATGCCTACAGCATTTCCAGCGCGCAGGCCATCGACACGCCGCCGCCGCCGCACAACGTGGCGAGCCCCAGCGTCTTGCCGCGTTTCTGCATCGCGTAGAGCAGCGTGACCATGATGCGGCAGCCGGTGGAGCCGACCGGGTGTCCCAGGCCGATGCCCGAGCCGTTGACATTGGTGATTTCCCGGTTGATGCCCAGTTCCTTTTCGCAGCCCAGGTACTGGCCGGCGAAAGCTTCGTTGAGCTCCAGAAGCTCGAAATCGGACAGGGAAAGTTTCGGGTTGTTTTTGAGCAGGTTTCTCACGGCCGGCACCGGGCTCAAGCCCATCACGGACGGATGGCAGGCGCCGCGGGCCGAGGAGTGTATCCGGGCGATCGGCTTCAAGCCCAGCTCTTTGGCTTTTTCGGCCGACATGATGATCATGGCGGAGGCGCCGTCGTTGAGCCCCGAGGAGTTGCCGGCCGTCACCTTGCCGACTTTCGGAATGAAGGCGGACGGCAGGGCCTGCAGCTGTTCCATCGTCAGGCCGGGGCGGAAGTGCTCGTCCTTGTCGAAGATAACGGGCGGTTTGCCTTTCTTCTGGGGAATCTCGACCGGCACGATCTCATCTTTGAAATCGCCGTTTTTGGTGGCGCGCTCGACGTTATTGTGGCTGCGCAGGGCGACTTCGTCCATTTCCTGGCGGCTGATATTGAGGAGTTGCGCAATCAGTTCCGTCGTGTGGCCCATGATGTAGGGTTTTCCCTTCAGGCTTTCGAAAGGCTGACCCGCTTTGACGGGGCCGTCGTCGGAAAGCGGCATGACGTAGGAGCCGCAATGCAGCGCGCGGATCATGGCGTCGACGAACACCGAATCCTGGAGGCGGCAGCCCCAGCGCGCGTCAAAGCTCACATAGGGAACGCCGGACATGTGCTCGACGCCGCCCGCCAGAATGATGTCGGCCATTCCGGCTTTGATCATGGCCGCGCCGCTCAGCACGGCTTCCATTCCCGAAATGCAGACGCGGTTGACCGTCACGGCGGTCACCGTTTCCGGAATGCCGGCCATCAGAGCCGCCACGCGCGTGGTGTTGAGTGTATTGGGATGTTCGATGCAGCAGCCGAACCGGACGTCGTCGATGATCGCCGGATCGATGTTGCCCGCCCGCTTGACGGCTTCTTTCATGACGACCGCCGCGATGCGCGCGCCGATCACGTCCTTCAACGACCCTCCGAATGTTCCTATCGCTGTCCTGCACGCCGATACAATGACCACATCTTTCATCGCATAATCTCCTTTTTTATAAGTGGAATGATTTTCTCCTGACGCCCAACGGAAGGACGGGAAAAACGACCTTTGTCCAGAGCGTGGCAGATTCAAATTGGTCAGCTCACCGGACTTCAAAAACGAGCTGCAATTTCTTAAAGGGTGCTACAAAAGTTGTCAAGCGCTATTTGTAAACGATGTTTATTGTTGTTTATGCGAATTCAGAAGAGAAGAGGCACCAAAAGAAGGCCAAGTTTGCCATCCGCGGCGCGCCGGGGATGCAGCTCGTTGCGCATCCTTCAGAAATCATTTTACTTTTCATGGTATCAGCCGGCCATCCGGCCGCCGGGTGCGCCGGCATCAGGATGAAGCGCTCCAGCAAAGACGACGCTTTTTTCAGTCTCTTCTGCGCGCCACAAAAAATTCGTAGGCATAGCAGCCGGAATGCCTCCGGTGCATGGCCGGTTCCTGGGCAAGCTGATCGAGCGCGGCAAGCGCCTCGCCGTCGTAACGATACTTGTCGCAGAGTTTTGCAATGCGAGCTTCCATAGTCGGTGACAGGCCGCAGGCCGAGAAATACTTCGTTTCCGACGTTGCAAAACACGCTGTGTTTGAAGGGGACCGAAAGCGGTTTAAAGCCCGCGGCCGCGATCAGCTCCAGCCAGACGCTTCTTGGGAACAACCCCATAAAGTGACGATCATGGATGACTTCGACGGCTCCGTTTTCGTCACTTAAGAGGCACCTGAGAAATTCAATTCTCTCCAATTCTTCTGAGGATTCTCTGCCGCGTCTTTCTAACTCGTCTTCGTTTACTACCTCCAGGCCGTTAGTAGTTCGATCTCGTACGCCTTCGTTCAAAAAAGCGAATAATTGGAAATCCTGAAAGCCATATTCCTTTCTAAGACATTTGTTATGTAGTGCTTACTATTCATTTTTCACATCACCCCAAGTATCCAGCCCTCTACCTGGGCAAGCGTGCGTTCGGCGGGGTTCAGCGACGGTGACAAGAATTTTGATATGCTGCCATCTATATCGGCTTGTCTAAGCCACCGCGCCACTGAATAGGCGTCATGTTGATCTTGATTGCGGTCTTCGCGGGGAAAACCACGGCTCCATAGAGACGGATAAACCTCCACAATTACCGAACGACATGGTGAAACCGCCCATCCGTCGAAAGGCCAGAAATGGACTTTGTCAGCCAGATTCCGGCGCATATATCGCAACCAGGGTATTCCGGAATGAGTTGACTTGGCTACCGAGCCTTGCACGTCAAAGTGGAAGACGGATTTGGCAGACCCGGCCCTTTCCTCCGTCAAACGGCGCCATCGGGCATTACCCATGCGATTGGCGCCGTCTCCGTGAAGACCATCCCTTATAAAATCAACATAGGTATGATCTTCATCTGTCGGCCAGTGACACTGGAAGTCGTCGAGAAACATTGGCCAGTCAGGCAGAAGATGGTGAACTTCAAAGTAACGTAAGGGAAAAGAAAAACCATGGTCAATACCGACAATCGTGGCGTGATCTTTTTGGAGTTCGTCAACCAGCCACTGGGCAATTCCCTTTCTTGTCCAATATTTCCGGGGACTCGGCGGCGGTTGCACCTCTACAGGCAGTTTTGTGGAATCAGCCCTGTAAACCCGCAGCCCCTTAAGGCTTGAAGTCGGTGTTTGGGCTCCGGAATAATCAATGCCGATATACTGTTTAAACGATGCCATACCATTATCCGAAACAATTGCTAAGAGATAGCCCGACCTAATTCATACAGCCAATTGGGGCGGATAGAACGGCGAGGGAAGCGTTTCATAGACGCGATAGACATGGCGATAGACATCTTCCGCTTTCACCTGCACGTCACCTTCCGTGTATTTGTCCACGGGCAGACCGGTGGAATCGTTCCACAAGAAATCATAAATGGCCTGCCGCACGGCATCACGCGTCGCCTCCTTATCCCGCCAGCGGGTGATGCGCAACTTCTCTTCCTTGAGCGTTGTGAGTAAATCCACCGAAATCGCTTTAACTTTTTTAATTTCTCCTGCTGATAATTCCGGTTTCTTCAGGAGATCAAAAACCGCAAGCGTCTCTTCATCGAGACCTTCTCGGACTGCGCGAAACTCTTCCTCGGACATTTCATCTATAAATCTGATTAACGCCTCGAAGGTTTGCTCAATCGTCACGCGGTCTTTTTCACGATTATATTCGGCCACAATCTGCTCATAATGCCGCTGAAAGTCCGTTCGCAGAGGGTTCCGCTCCAGAAGTCGTTGAAGTCTTGCATCAATGGCGTTTTTCAGGTTCTGCACGGTTGTGCGCCTGGTCGCGCTGCGTTCGAATTCGCGTCGCAATCGGTCGAAATCGATCTTACTGATATCATATGGCGCATTGTCAGCGACACCCCCGGACTGTGTTTCAATGGCTTCGTCCACCACCTGATGCAATTGCTGGAGAATATCGCTGATGTCGGCCTGCTCTCGATCTTTTTGGAGACTCTTATAAACAACGTTAATCGCTTCGTAGTCTTTGCGATACCTGTTGATGCCGGTCACCGTCAGACAGGCCTTGAATTTTGAAAAGACCACCCGGCACATGACCTCAAAGCGCTTCCGCGTTTCGTCATTCTCGTTTGCCGCTTCTTTGGCTGCGGCAATGGCCGCGTTGCGTTCGAAGCCCTTCTTTTTGATGATATTGTCCAGCGCTGCACCCCGGTCGGTCAAAAACGTGCGAATAAACGCGATGGCCTCCGCCAGATCGGCCAGCAGATCCTCTTCCGGTTTCGCCGGTTCCTGTTGGCCGCCATCACCTTGTCTTCCTGCGTCGCCTGTTCCGGCAAAGGTTGCCAGCGCCTTGCGCAGATGCTTGAGGATACCGCAATAATCGACGATCATGCCGTTATTTTTGCCTTCGCTTACACGGTTAGCGCGGGCAATAGCCTGCATCAGCGTATGCGCCTTGAGCGGCTTGTCCAGATACAGCGTCGAAAGCGACGGCACATCAAACCCCGTCAGCCACATGGCGCAGACAATGGCAATACGAAACGGATGATCCGCTTCCTTGAAGGCGTCATCCACGGCCATCCGCTGCATATTGCGAAACTGCGGTTTTTGGCGCATGGCCTCGGGCAGTTCCATCCCGTCTTTAATCAGACGGCGGTGCGGCATAATATCCAAATTCCATTTGCGGAACTTGTCCACCTCACCCTGCTCTTCGCTTACCACAACCGCCATTTGCGTCTCGCGCATCCAGGCAATCTGCCGCTTCCGATACTGTTCTTCCTGTTCGTCTCTCGTCTTTGCCAGTTCGGCCGCAAGCGCGGCCATCCGTTCCGCCCAATAGCCGGCAATGAGGTTGTACATTTTCACACAGGTGATTTTGTCGATACACACCAGCATGGCTTTGCCGGTTTCCCAGGTTTTGGAATAGTTTTCCACGAAGTCTCGGGCCACCTGCTCCAGACGTTTGTCGGCCGTGATGATATGATAATCGCGCTTGAGCTCCTGTTCAAGTCGCTGGGACACATCAATGTCGTCCGTTTCCAGTTCCTCCAGCTTTGCGGCAATGCGCTCGTTGAGGTCGCCGACCGACAGGCCCAGCTTGTCGCCGCGGGCGTCGTAATACAGCGGCACGGTGGCCTTGTCTTCCACCGCCCGCTGGAAGTCGTACGTTGAAATATAAGCGCCGAAAACCCGCCGTGTGATTTCATCATCCGTAAAAAGCGGCGTGCCGGTGAAACCGATGTAAGAGGCATGCGGCAGAGCGTTGCGCATGTTCAGCGCCAGCGTGCCGTACTGCGTGCGATGCGCTTCGTCCGTAATAACAATAATGTCGTCGCGCTCCGAATAGGGCCGGTTTAGCTCCACGTCCTTGTTGAACTTCTGAATCAGAGAAAAGATGTGCGTCTTTTGCATCGCCAGCAATCTGCTCAGATGCTCGCCGCTGGCCGCCCGGCAGGGGTCGCGGTCGTTGTCCACAACACCGCAACCGGCAAAGGTTTTATAAATCTGCGTGTCCAGATCATCGCGGTCGGTCAGCACCAGAAAGGAATAATTTCCGCCCAGCTTGCGGTGGATTTTCCGGGTGAACAAGACCATTGAATAGCTCTTGCCCGCCCCCTGCGTGTGCCAGAATACGCCCAGTTTGCCTTCCCGGTTTTTGCGGTTGCGCACCGCCTCAATGGCGCGGTTCACGCCAAGGAACTGGTGATTGCGGGCCAGAATCTTTTTGGCATCGCCGGCCGAGTCGTCAAACAAGATGAAGTTTTCCACAAGATCGATGAAATTTGCCTTGTCGCAGACGCCTTTGAGCAGCGTTTCCATATCCACCACGCCGGGCGCATCTTCGGCAAGACGTTTCCATTCGTGAAAATGCTCAAAGCGGCTGGTCACCGAGCCGATTTTCGCCTCCACGCCGTTGGCCAGCGCGACAACGGCGTTGTGATGGAAAAGGTGCGGAACGGTATCTTTGTAATCCTTGAAATTTTTCTCATAGGCAACACGGATATCCCGGCCGACGGTTTTGAGCTCCATGAATAGAAGCGGCAGACCGTTGACAAACCCCACAATATCGGCGCGACGGCGGTAGAGATCGCCCCGCACCCACAATTCCCGCACGCACAGAAAATCATTATTGATGGGATTATGGAAGTCCAGCACACGCAGGTGCTCCTTGACCCGTTCGCCTTTGTCGTTGCGGAAAGAAACCTGTACACCATCGCGGAGGAGATTGTATTTGTCACGGTTGGTGGCGATGAGCGACTGCATGGCCGTCGTGGCTACCATCTGACGCACTGCGTCATCGTAAGCCTCGTCGGGCAGTCCGGGATTGAGCTCTGCCAGTTTCTTGCGCAGAGGCCGCGTGAGCACCACGTCGCGGTCCGACGCCCGCCCCAAAAGGCTGTTCGGCCCGAAATCCTCGTTGTTGTATGCATAAACGGATTGCCATCCGAGTTTCTGCTCCAGGTATTCGGCGGTGGTTTGCTGAACGAGGGTGTCTTCGGTGTAAAGCGTCATTTGCCCTCCCAGAGGTGAGATATGGGAACGGCATATAGATTTTTTCCAAAGGGCACAACGGCCTCGCCGTCATACAGCACAACTCCGGCGGCAAAATTCTTTTGAGCGGCATTCTGAAGTTTGCGCAGTCCCTTAAAATCGTCACCTGTAACCGTCGCTGCCGCCTTCACCTCAACCCCGGCCAACCTTCCGGTGCATTCCAGAATAATATCCACCTCAACCTTATCTTTGTCGCGAAAATGA
The DNA here is from genome assembly GCA_012729055.1 of Deltaproteobacteria bacterium. Lineage (GTDB taxonomy): Bacteria > Desulfobacterota > Syntrophia > Syntrophales > Smithellaceae > UBA8904. The sequence goes on along the minus strand of JAAYDW010000069.1, from coordinate 3,366 downwards.
CTGAAGTATACCGTTTCCTCATGCCAGCTTGCCTGCCTGCGCAACTCCTGAAAGATAAAGGTCTCGAGAATTCGTCCAAAAAGTGCGCGGTCTTTCCACAGCATTTCCCCATCCAGGCCAAGCAGTGTACAAGCCAGGCCGGTGTCTCCCACATGCATTTTCGGCGTTTTAATCAGGCGACTTAATCGGTTGTTGTGCCATGCCGGCAATTCCTCCAGCAAAAAAATCCGCGACAGCAAAGTGACATAATCACGAATAGTCTGTCTGCTCACCTGAAAGGGCGCGGCAAGTTCAGAGACATTCACCAGACAGGCGGTTTGACCCGCAGCCATCATCATCAGTCGTGGCAGAGCGTCAAATTCGCTGATGCGCGCCAGGTCCCGAATATCGCGTTGAATAAGCGTATCGGCATAATCCCGATACCATGCTGTTCGCCGTCGTGCCGTGGCCCGTGTAAGCGCAGCCGGGTATCCACCCGCAGCCACACGTTCCGCCATCATTCGGCCCAGGCGGCGGCCTGACGAGCCAGCCTTGAAAGCCGAACCGAACAGGGCCGACAGAAAATCGGCCTTCCCTCCGGCAATCTCCGCCTGAGCCAGCGGATGCAGACGCAAAATGGCCATGCGACCGGCAAGCGAATCAGCCAGCTTCGGCACCAACAGCACATTTGCCGAACCTGTCAGGATAAATCGCCCCGGTTTCCGTCGTGCATCTATCTGGGCTTTCAGAGAGGTGAAAAGTTCCGGTACCCGCTGAACCTCATCCAGAATAACCCGCTCTGGCAAATCGGCGACATAACCCACCGGATCGGCCTTTGCCGCCGCCCGCTGCACATCATCATCAAAACTCAGATACGGAAATCCTTTCAGATCTCCGATCTGGCGGGCAAGCGTAGTCTTGCCGCACTGCCGTGGGCCATGGATCAGCACCACCGGCGAATCGGCCAGCGCCTCCATAATCCGGGGTTGAAGATATCGGGGGTATAAATCACTATTTTTCATGTGGTTATCGTAACCGATCATCCCGTCCAATTGCAAGCATTATATCCGGCTGATTGTAAGTTTACCTTCGTCTAATCGTAAGGAGAAGAATTCAGACGGCGATTTCCCCGTTCATCAGGCGCGGGAGAAGGATGTCGCGGGCTTTAATGAGATTTCTATTTTGCCCGGATAGAATATCTATTTGTTTTAGCATCGGCAATAGGCTTTCTGTGAATAGATCAACAATATTATTGGCCGGTACGATAAAAGGAATCATCTTGAAGGTGTCAACAATTATGGCATCAAAGACAGCGCCCACTGCTCGACTGCGAAATTGTTCAATGCTCTCAACTAATGCAAAATACATAAAATACTGGTCTAGTGGAGTCTTGGCAATAAGCGCATAGCATGATTGATTCATCGCCATCGGTCGCTGGGCAAGATTAATTTTTCCAACCGTACCTCGAGCTGTTATGAATATCGTGTCCTTGTCATAAAGCTTGCTGTTGCAGTTTTTCAGGCCTTCTTCCGTAATAGATTTTTCGGTCTCAAATACATAAGCATAATCAACTGAATCCTTGGGAGTATAGAAAGGAATATCACCGTCCCAATATACAGGATTGGTTGTTTTTGGTGTGCCTCCGCTAAGAACCTCCATGACTTCAATGGCCTTCTTTTTCTCCCACCCATCGGGAATACCATTGATGATTTTGGTGTGTTCGTGGCCGGGGAAGCGGAGGTGGACGAACCATTCTTTGTATAATAGCCGCGCCGCCTGCTCCAAAAGTTGAATCCGCCACCGGTTGTTCTCGATCAGGTCGTCATAAGCAGAGATTATTTTCCCAATTTGTTGCTGTATCTCTAACGACGGCAAGTTCTTAAGTTGGAGGCGTCTAATATCCTTCATATTGACGTGTTTTGAGGTTGCCCCCGTTTCATTTGCCAACAACATTCCTTGTTGTTCAGGTGACAAAAGAAAATAACATAAAAAATCGGCACCAACTTGATTCAGATCAGGTCTTATGTGAACCGTCCTCTGTCCCAAACAAACCTGTTGCCCATCTTTAATAATCGCAACATTGCCGGCAGGGGCTTCCCTTGCCAATACTAAATCGTTAGTCTGGGGAATTGCCCTCCGCGTCCATTTCTTATATGTTTCCTCCGACACGCGATAAACATCATCAAGGATTAATCTACCACGCCCTATATTGGGCGTTCGAATCAATGGGTAACCGTCCGCTTGCGTTGGCGCTGTTGAATGCAAACAATCAACAATAAACTCGCATACATCATCAAGTTTTTTCGTATGGTTGATCATATCCCCAACACCCCAAATTCCTTCTTAATCGCCGCAACGATTATATATTTGTTTATCATCATACCATTCCCGGCAAACCGGTTGTTTCCGTAAAATTGGAACGTCGTCCAGATGTTTCCAGACATGCCACCGTAGGGGCACGGCGCGCCGTGCCTCTACATTACGGTAACATCATCCATTTTACACCCTGCGGTTGCATTCCCCGCATAGGGGTTTTCTGGGTTGCCATCATATCCCCAGCTCCTCAAAATTCTTTTTGATCGTCGCGGCGAGTTTCACCGCTTCGGCGTTGAGGTCTTCGAGTTCCACGTGAATTTCGCGCAGGGTTTCTTCGAAGTCGAACTCCTCATCCACTTCTTCGGGGGCGACGCCGACGTAGCGACCAGGGGTGAGCGACCAGTCGTTGGCTTCAATTTCGGCGCGGTTGACCAGCTTTACCAATCCTTCGACATCGCGGAGTTTCGCCTCCGGGAATCTCTCGGTCAGCCAGTGCGCCTGTTTCCAGAAATAGCGCACCTGTTTGAGCTGCTCCACGGCAATCTGTCTCGATTCATCGGCGGCTTTACGGCCGCGTGTGATGTCGCGCCCCGACCAGACATCGCTTTCTTTGGCGTTGCAATCGTTTTCGCAGATTTCAATAAGCCGGGAGATGAGCTTATAGAGCAGGTCGGCCTGCTTGATGAGGTCGCGGCTGGCTTCCGCCAGAGGCGCCAGACGTTCCACCGCTTTTTTGAGTTCGCCGTTGGTGGTTGGGGCACGGCGCGCCGTGCCCGTACTTTCCCATGCCGTCTGCTGTTCGACAAGCATCTTCTGGAAAGATTCGACATCGGCTTTGAATAACGTCGTGGTATCGTTCAGTTCCTTAAGCGTTTCGGCGTGCGGACCTTCTTGGGCAAGTGTCTTCAGAAACGGATGAAGCATTTCGCGCAGCGCGTCACTGGCTTTAAAAAAAGACGGCAAGGGTTCGATGGTTTTTTCTGCATTATCCTTGACGGCAAAGCAGCCTGCGCCTTCGGCAAGCGCCTTTTGGCAATAGCCTGCAACCAATTCCAGATATTTTTCAATGTA
>JAAYDW010000068.1 GCA_012729055.1 Deltaproteobacteria bacterium | reverse complement strand
GTGCGGGGCGGATCGATCATGCCCTGCAGGCCCACAAACGTAAGCCCCGACAGGCAGTCTTCCACCTCCAGTCTGTCGCGGTCGATCTTTTTTCGCGCCAGGGCCAGAACGCGCAGCCCTCCCGCGGCCAGGTCGTCGGCCTTTTGAAAAAGCGCGCCCTTATCGAGCGCGGACGTTTGACCGTCGGCCGACATCCCTTCGGAACAGGCTTCCAGAACCTTTTCGATGGCTCCTTTGAGATACAGGACATGGCCGGCGGCCGTGGAATGCAGCGTCGCCATAAACTGGCGCTCCGACTCGAAGGGAATGACATCTTTCCTCGGCATCTTCGCTTCCGCATCCCGCGGGGAAAGACCCGCCTTTGCGGCGGCGACAATCAGCGCGCCTTCCGTCGGATCGCCTTCGATGCGCCAGAGGCCGTCGGCTTCGACCAGTCGCGAATCGTTGCACAGCAATCCCGCCGTCAGCGTTTCCGCAAGCGCAACGGACAGATTCCCCTGAACGTCCGCGCCGCCCGCGACAATCCGGCCGTCCGGGGCATAGCCGTTTCCCTCGACTTCAAACAATTCGCCGCCCGCGAGAATCCGCCGGACGGTCATCTGGTTTTCCGTGAGCGTTCCGGTTTTGTCCGAGCAGATCACGGTCGTACTGCCGAGCGTTTCCACCGCCGGAAGCTTGCGGATGATGGCCCGGCGTTTGGCCATCCGGCTTACGCCGATCGCCAGCGTAATCGTCACGGCGGCCGGCAATCCCTCGGGAATCGCGCCCACGGCCAGCGCCACCGCCGCCATGAACATGTCGACCGCGCCTTCGCCGCGCCACAGGCCCACGCCGAAGGTGAGCGCCGCCAGCGCCAGAATCGCCACCAGCAGCACCTTGCTGAAGGACGCAATTTTCTTGGTGAGCGGCGTGGAAAGATCGGCCGCCTGCGCGATCATTTCCGAAATACGGCCCGTTTCCGTGGCGTCCCCCGTGGCGACGACGACCGCCTGCGCCTGTCCGTAGGTGACCAGCGTGCCCGCGTACGTCATGTTGCGCCGGTCGGCCAGAATCGTTTCCGGATCGAGCGGCTCTTCCTTCTTAATGACCGGCACCGATTCGCCGGTGAGCGCCGATTCGTCCACCTGCAAATCCCGGCAGGAAAGCAGGCGCGCGTCGGCGGGCACCTTGTCGCCGGACTGAAGACGGATAATGTCGCCCACCACCAGATGGACCGAATCGATCTGGAGCCACTTGCCGTCGCGCAACACAGTGGCCTGCGTGGTCATCATCTGTTTGAGCGATTCGATGGCTTTTTCGGCCTTGGCTTCCTGAATGAAACCGATGAAGGCGTTGACGAGAACGACGCCCAGAATCACCGACGCGTCCACCCACTCCTGCAGCAGCAGGGTCACTGTACCCGCGGCCAGCAGGATGTACACCAGCGGCTGATGAAATTGCAGTAGAAAGCGGATCAGGGGACCCTTCTGCTTTTTGGCCGTCACGCTGTTGGGGCCGAATTTTTCGAGGCGATGCTTCGCCTCAAAGGGCGACAGCCCTTTTTGGGGGTGGGTGGAAAGCAGCGTCGTGACCTCGTCGGCCGGACAGTGATGCCAGTGTTTGCAGACCAAAGATTCCATCATGCATCCTCCAAAGTGGTATTGGTTGAAGTCAATTGAAAAAAAGCCGGCTTCCCCTGTTCTTCCGCACAATGAAAATTTTTTCGATGGTTTCGGTCTCCGGAAAAAATCAAGGAACGTAAAATACGATATCACTATAACGGAGAGGGTTTTTCTTTGTCAATTGGAATCGGCAACCATGATTTCGTCCTTGACAAGTCTCTCCCGGCTGTGCTACGCAGCAAACCAATGAAACTTGAGGTAAGCTGCAAGCAATGCTGAAACGTTTTTCCAACAAAAACTGGTGGTGGCAGACGCAAAAAGTCTGCCCGTAAGCTCTCATTTAAACCTCAGAGCATGGGCAGGGAAGCTCCTTCCCATGACTCGTTACGATATAAAAAATGCCGTGGGAAGATAAGCTCCACGGCATTTTTTTACGCCTGTACGCCGGCATCCGGAAAAAATCAGCGCCTCAAATACTTTAAAAAAGGAGAGAGTCTATGGAACAGGTCAAAATATTATTGGAAGATCAGGAAATCCCCAGGCAGTGGTACAATGTAATGGCAGATCTGCCGACGCCGATGAGGCCGCCTCTGCACCCCGCCACCGGCCAGCCGGTCACCCCTTCCGATCTGGAGGCGATTTTCCCCATGAACATCATCGAACACGAAGTGTCCGGCCAGCGCTGGATCGACATTCCCGATGAAGTCCTCCAGAAATACCTCCTGTGGCGTCCCTCTCCCCTTTACCGCGCGCGCAATTTCGAAAAACTGCTCGGCTGCCCCGTGCAGATTTATTACAAGCATGAAGGCGTGAGCCCGGCCGGCTCCCACAAACCCAACGCGGCCATTCCCATGGCCTATTACAATATGATGGCGGGCACCAAGCGCATCACCACGGAAACCGGCGCCGGGCAGTGGGGCAGCGCGCTGGCCATGGCCTGTCAGATGTTCGGCCTTCCCTGCCGGGTTTACATGGTGAAGGTCAGCTATGAGCAGAAACCCTACCGCCGCATGATGATGAACACCTGGGGCGCGGAATGCATCGCCAGCCCCAGCAACCTGACACAGGCGGGCCGCAACGTGCTGGCCGAGCATCCGGATTCTCCGGGCTCTCTGGGCATCGCCATCAGCGAAGCGATTGAGGACGCCGTCACCACGCCGAACACCAAATACTCGCTGGGCAGCGTGCTCAATCACGTACTTCTGTACCAGTCGATCATCGGCCTCGAGGCCCACAAGCAGATGCAGAAACTCGGCCTCTATCCCGACGTCGTCATGGGCTGCTGCGGCGGCGGCAGCAACTTCGCGGGCGTCGCGACGCCGTTCGTCTGCGACAAAATCCACGGCAAGGAAGTGAAAATCGTCGGCGCGGAACCCACGTCCTGCCCCTCCATGACCAAAGGCCCCTTCGCCTACGATTTCGGCGATCTGGCCAAATCCACCCCGCTGCTCCCGATGTACACGCTCGGCCACGACTACATTCCGGCGCCGATTCACGCGGGCGGTCTGCGGTATCACGGCATGGCGCCCATCGTGAGCCACCTGGTCCGCGAAAAATTCATCGAGCCGCGCGCCTACGACCAGCTTAAAACCTTCGAGGCGGGCGTCAAGTGGGCCCGTTCGGAAGGCTTCATTCCGGCGCCGGAAACCAACCACGTGCTGGCGGCCGTCGTCGACGAAGCGATGCGCGCCAAAGAGGAAGGCAAGGAAAAAATCATCCTCTTCAACTGGAGCGGACACGGCCTGGTCGACCTGGCCGCCTACGACGCTTATTTCGCGGGCAAGCTGCAGGCCTACGAGCTGCCCGATCATGAAATCGAGCGCGCGTTGAACGCCATCAAGGATTTCCCGAAGCCGTAAGAAATTCATTTAAAAACGGCCGCGGCCGTTTGCGATAAAAGCCGTCAGGAAAATTATTTTCTTGACGGCTTTTCTTTTTTTCGACAAGCTTGCGGATCATGAAAACCGAACACGACCATAAACTGATCCGCTGCCCGAAACTGGGCGACGAAATGACCTTCGGCTACTGCCTGCAGGAAGCGGGCGACCTTCCCTGCCCGCGGATCGTCTCCTGCTGGTTTCGGGCCTTCGATGTGGCGAAGGTTCTCGATGAGCATCTGACTTCCGAACAGCGGCAAAGGTTTGCGCTAGGCGCGCCCGGGGACAAGGTATCGAGTTTGATCGAAATCATCGAGAGGGCCAAGAAGCCGTCATGAAAAATCTGGATCTGTTCAGTCTGGGAACCGAAAGCGACGCTTTGGACACGGCGCCGCTGGCCGAAAGAATGAGGCCGCAGAAACTTGCCGATTACGTCGGCCAGTCGCATCTCACCGGCCCGGGAACGCTCCTGGCCCGCGCCATCGCCGAGGACAAGCTTTTTTCGATGATCTTCTGGGGGCCGCCCGGCTCCGGCAAAACCACGCTGGCTCGCATTTTGGCCACGGAAACGAAAACCAACTTCGTGAGCTTTTCCGCCGTCCTCTCGGGCGTCCGGGAAATCCGCCAGGTCATCGACGAGGCAAAGGAACTCTGGGAAGCCAAAAAGCAGAAAACCATCCTGTTCGTCGATGAAATCCACCGGTTCAACAAAGCCCAGCAGGACGCCTTTCTGCCGCACGTGGAGAGCGGGCTCGTCACGCTGATCGGCGCAACGACGGAAAATCCGTCCTTCGAAGTGATCGCGCCGCTTCTGTCGCGCACCCGTGTTCTCGCCCTCAAGCAGTTCACAGAAGAGGATCTGACCGCCATCCTCCGGCGGGCGCTCGCCGACGAACAGCGCGGCCTGGGCAGATTCGCCATCCAGGCCCAAGACGGCGCCGTCCGCTACCTCGCCGGCCTCTCCGACGGAGACGCCCGCACGGCGCTCAACAACCTGGAGGCGGCCGCGTCCCTGGTGCAGAACCTGCCCGCCGAGGAAAGAATCCTCACCGAAAAAGCGGTCGAGGAGGCTCTGCTTAAAAAAGCGATGCTCTACGACAAGGACGGCGAAGAACATTACAACCTGATTTCGGCATTTCATAAAAGCATGCGCGGCTCGGACCCGGACGCGACGCTCTACTGGCTGGGCCGCATGCTCGCCGCCGGCGAAGATCCGCTCTACATTCTGCGGCGCATGGTGCGCTTCGCCGCGGAGGACGTGGGCAACGCCGATCCCCACGCCCTGATGCTGACCATGGCCGCCCAGCAGGCCTTTCATTTCATCGGGCCGCCGGAAGGTGAACTCGCCATTGCACAGGCGGCCGTTTATCTTGCAACCGCCCCCAAGAGCAATTCCCTGTACGTCGGCTACGGCCGGACCCGAGAGTTGATCAACAAAACCGGCTACCTGCCGGTCCCGCTGCACATCCGCAACGCGCCGACCAAACTGATGAAGGAGCTGGACTACGGCAAGGATTACAAGTACGCCCACGACTATCCCGACGCTTTTGTCTCCCAGGAATACCTGCCCGAAAAATTACAGGGGAAGGTGCTGTACAACCCGACGGACGCGGGCTACGAAAAGATCATCAGGGAGCGGGTCAATCTCTGGCGGAAGCTGAAAAAGGAACAGGAGAAAAAGGGATAAAAAAAGGGGGCCTGGTTAGAGCCCCCCAAGGAGAGAAGAGTGAAGGTTTAAAGACCTTCCAGGGTTATTTTGCTGCCGGCTAATCATGCCCGTGATATTTTAGTCGACACTAACTATTTCTTCTGTCTGAGATTAAAGCACGAAGCATGCCAGAGTCACGTCACACAATCCAACATCTTAATGTTACAGAGTTATATGAAAATAATCATCCGGCGGCCCATACCGCCTCCTTTCCGGAATTCGGCAATAAATGTCGGGAAGGCAACCGGTATTTAAATATTTATTCTATTATTACAACAACATGAAAAACTGTCGCCTTTTGCCGCCGTTTCGACAAAATTGTCGAAACGGCCGGTATTAACCGTTGACATTTCCCGGCAATAGCTTAAGATGACCGGCAAAATGAAAAAGACCGGCGACTTAAATGATCCTTCTGCCGGCCGGACGATGAGGATGTCATGATTTTTTTTAGAAAAAAGGAAACCGTCATTCGGCGCGCTTCCCACCCTTACAACGGCAGTTTTCTGCAACCGCTCGCCGTCGCCATCGTCTCCGCCGTGCTGGTCGCTATGATCCTCATCATGGGGTACCTGGACGTCCGCCGCAGCGAAACCAACCTGGTCGGCTTTCTGGAGGACCAGGCGCTCGCCACCATCAGCGTCCTCCAGCGCTTGACGGAAGAAAATCTCAAGAGCATCGTGGCCACACCCGGCAAAACTCCCGCCCAATCCAAAACGGCCAGCCAGCAGGAATCCGATTTTTCCAAAAAGCTGGTCGTCGAGGCGATCACCGCCCTGGGCCAGAAAATCGACGAGCAATGGAAAAAGAAACTGATCAGCGACGCCTCGCTTAGTAAATTCGCCGCCGAGAACAACTTCTGGTATGTCGCCGTCCTGAACCGCCAGGGCAATGCAATCTATCAAAGCGCTCCGCTCGAAACCGACATGCTCGACGCAAGCGACCTGTACGTCGGCGGGCGCAAAGCGACCACCCTCGATCTGCTGGAAAAGATCCGGCTTAAGGAAGGCATCGGCTATGTCGGCCTGCGGCGCAACGACAACAGCGGCACCGTCATCATCACTCTCGACAAGCCGGGCCTGATTTACTGGAGCATGAAGGTCGCGGTGGACCGGGGCATTCACAAAATGGGCGAAGGCCACGGCATCGTCTATCTGCAGGTCTTCGATCAGCACAAGAAACTGCTGAGCGTCATGGGCCAGCTGACCCAGGGCCTGCAGGACAAGGATTTCGACCATAACCATCTCCTCGCGGGCAAAACGCGAATCGCCACCCGGAAAGTGGACGCGGAGGGGAAAGAGATCCTCGACATGGCCGCCCCGTTTATGATGAACAAGAAGCCGGTCGGCGTCGTCCGCATCGGTCTGGAACGGGGCTCGATGGATACCATCATCGCCGAGAACCGGCGCAACATTTTCATCTTCATGATGCTGGTGGTTTTCATCGCCCTCCTGTCCATGTGGCTGCTCTACCACGACCAGAACCGCCACCTGGCGGGCATCATCGACATGGAGCGCCGCCTGGAGAAGGCCGAGCGCCTTTCCTCGCTGGGTCAGCTTGCCGCCGGCGTGGCGCATGAAATCCGCAATCCGCTCAACGCCATCAGCATGGCCGCCCAGCGGCTCAAAAGAGACTACGGCCCGTCCGACGAAGCCAAAGCCGCGGAGTTTCAGAATCTCTCCGGCGTGATCCGCGATGAAATCCGCCGCCTCAACGGCATCATCGAGGAGTTCCTGTCCTTTTCGAAGAGCCGGCGGCTGGAACTGCGGGATTTTTCCGTCACGGAAGTGCTGCAGAAAATCGTCAACCTGATTTCCGAAGAAGCGCAGTCCCGGGACATCCGGCTGGAAACCCGGTGGCGCCTCAATCCCGCCGTCATTCCCATGGACATCAACAAGCTGCAGCAGGCCTTTCTGAATTTCATCAAGAACGCCATGGAATCCATTGAAGGCCGGGGCGCAATCACGATCGCGGTGGACAAGGAAGGAAAGAATTTCGTCGTCGTCAGCATCAGCGACACGGGCTGCGGCATGACCGCGGAGGAAATCGAAAAAATCTTCAATCCCGAATACACCACCAAGGAAAAAGGCTTGGGGCTGGGCATTCCGCTGGCCATGGAAATCATCCGCGGCCACGGCGGAGACGTCCGCGTCATCAGCCGGCGCGGCGCCGGCACCACGTTTGAAGTCGTTCTGCCGAAAGAAAAAATCGGAGAAAAAACCTGACGCGGGAGGCGGAGACACATGCGTAAATTAAACATTCTGATTGTTGAAGACGGCCGCTCGCAGCGGGAAATGCTGCGCGATTTTCTGATCTCCGAAGGTCATCGGGTCCAGGAGGCGGAAAACGGCGAAGCGGCCGTCAAGTCGGTTTTGAACAATCCTTTCGATCTCATTCTGCTCGACTATAAGATGCCCGGCATGGACGGCATGGACGTGCTCAAGGAAGTGAAGCGCATCAACCATGAGATCGACGTCGTCATCATCACCGCCTACGGAACCATTGAAACGGCCGTGGAAGCCATTAAAGTCGGCGCCATCGACTACATCACCAAGCCCGTAGAGCTCGAGGAGCTGCTGCTGCTGGTGGACCGGGTGGCGGAACGCCGGGGGCTGATCCGGGAAAACGAACTGCTCCGGCAGGAGCTGGGCAAACGCGGCGTGACCGCCGAAAAGATCATCTACAAAAGCGACAAGATGGTGGAGCTCATCAACATGGCCAGCCGCGTGGCGGCCAGCCGGGCGTCCGTTCTGATCCAGGGGGAAAGCGGCACAGGCAAGGAACTGCTCGCGCGCCTGATCCATCAGTTAAGCCCGCGCGCGGACAAGCCCATCATCGTCGTCAACTGCGGCGCGTTGCAGGAAAACCTGCTGGAAAGCGAGCTGTTCGGCCACGAAAAAGGCGCTTACACCGGCGCCGGCGCGCGGCGTATCGGCCGGTTCGAGGAAGCGGACGGCGGCACGCTGTTTCTCGACGAAATCGGCGAACTGAGCCCCGCCGTCCAGGTCAAGCTCTTGCGCTTTCTCCAGGAGCGGGAAATCTCGCGCCTGGGCAGCAACGTCAGCATCCCCGTGGATGTGCGGATCATCAGCGCGACCAACCGCGACCTGGAAGCCCGCGTCAGAGAAGGCGCGTTCCGCGAAGATCTCTTTTACCGGCTGAAAGTCGTCACCATGGCCCTGCCGCCGCTCAGGGAAAGAAAGGAAGACCTGCCCGTCCTGATCGATCACTTTCTGGAGCAGTTCGCGCGCGAAAACGGCAAGCCCCTGCAGGGCGTCACCGCCGAAGCACGGGACCTGCTGCTCAAGTACGACTATCCGGGAAACGTTCGGGAACTGGTGAACATCATCGAGCGGGCCGTCGTCATCGCCCGCGACGACTACATCACCGTTTCCGACCTGCCCTTCAAAGGCGATGAGGCTTTTGCGGCGGACGCCAGAAAGCATGCCGGATCGCTGCGCGAATCCCTCGAAGAACTGGAGAAGCGGTTGATCAGTGAGGCGATGGACAAGGCCGCCGACAATCAGACCAAAGCGGCGGAACTCCTGGGCATGTCCGAGCGCATGCTGCGCTACAAGCTCAAAAAATACGACTTGAAGAATTAGCGCCAGCGGCAGCACCTCAAGAACACAAGCAGGCCCATCCAATAATTGTATCCGGACGACCTGGGGTTGTCCGGGTCTCTTATATCTTTTTTCCACGCCTAGAAACATACCGGCTGATCGGTTTCTCGTGAAGCGATGGTTGTCACAAAAATTACCCTTGACAAAAACGACGAGGGTGCTCTATATAATGCCCACGCATCATCAATTTTCCTATCACTTTATATTAGTCACGGAATTTGCAGGATAAGAATTCGCATTCCTTTCAAAGGGGGAATTCGGGTTTGTCTTGTATTTTCCGAATTAACTGCAAAGGAGGTCTTTATGAAAGGAAAGTGGAAGATTGCAATGGCAGTAACCGTCATCGCCGCGCTGATCCTGGTTGCGTGTGGCGCTATGGCGGTTGAAACAGAGAAAAAAGCCAAGAGTCCCAAGCAACAGGCGCAGCAGGAAAAGATGAAGGCCTGCAACGCCGACGCGAAGACCAAGGGGCTCAAAGGAGACGAACGCAGGAAGTTCATGAGCGAATGCCTCAAAGGCGACTCGAGCGCGGCGCCGTCTGCAACGCCGGCCAAAGAGACCAAGGCGAATCAGCAGGAAAAGATGAACGCCTGCAACGCCGACGCCAAGGCCAAGGGGCTCAAAGGAGACGAACGCAAGAAGTTCATGAGCGAATGCCTCAAAGCCTCCTCATAATTTTCAATTCAACCCAAACTGTATAGAGCTGATATTTCAAGAAACCGGCCCCATCCGAAACGGGGGTCGGTTTCTTCTCTCTCCGGAAAGGGCCTGCAAAGAGCCAACAAGGAAACGCTGTGAACTTATTGCCTATTGAAGATAAATCGGAACACCCTTGCGTAATATAGCATCCTATGTTTTGATAAGCAGTAGAATAATGACCATCAGGTTTTCGGTGAAATACCCTAATGCTGGTGCAACCGTGAATAAAATGCCCATGAACAAAGCCTTTACGCTAATGGAGTCCGGCCCCGTCGTTCTTGTCACAACGAACAATGGAAGGAAGAACAATATCATGACAATCTCCTGGACCATGGTAATGGACTTCACGCCACGTTTCGCGATCACAACGGGGCCGTGGAATTACTCCTTTTCTGCGCTGGAAAAATTCAAGGAATGCGTAATTTCAATTCCTACCGTCGACCTGATTGATACGGTTGTGGGCATAGGGACGTGTTCGGGAGCGGATACGGACAAGTTCGCAAAATTCAGACTCACCGCCGAAAAAGGAAAGAACGTTAAAGCGCCGCTCATTAAAGAATGCCGGGCAAATATTGAATGCAAAGTGGTCGATATCGTAAGGAAGCACAACATCGTTGTTCTTGACGGCGTCGCCGCCTACGTTGATGACGAGCGGAAAGAAAAGCGGACCTTGCACGCCGTCGGCGACGGCACGTTCATTGTCGACGGGCGAAAATTGAATCGACGGGAAATGATGGCAGCAAAACTTCCGGAGGGTATCTGATGTTAAGAAAAACAAAGAGGCCTCCTGTATTGTTTCCTTGCTATCCGGCAATTTTTACGGTTTTTGGGGAAATCCAACCGCTTTTCCCTTTTAAAAATATTTCAATCTTGTCAACGTAAAAATGGCATCGGCGACAAGACAGGGCAACATCATGCACTATGCCGTAAGGACACAGGTGAAATTGTCACCAAAAACTTTTTTTCCACAAATCACATCATGTATGCTATAATTTCCCCCAGCTAAGGTACCAGAGAAGGATCTCCCTCATCCGTCCCGGCTTCAGGCGGGCTCATTGAAGAATATCAGGAAACCGATTCACCAGAAAGCCAACCTTCCAATAGACAGGGCCCGGCGGCAATAAGTTCAGGAAAGCCTGTAAACGCAAATCGTGTTTCTGCTCCGCCTAAAGACGCAAAGTCATGTCGGCCGAAAGGAGAAAATACAATGAATAATTTTCTCAACAAGCGGCGTTTTCGCATGGTCGTTCCGGCTTATCCGGCCTTTAATATTTATTCCCGCATTGCCCGCCGGACAACGTCCCTGGGGCCGCTTTCCGTTGCCACCGTGGTCAGCCGGATGCCCGGCTGGGATGTCGAGGTGATAGATGAGAACAACTACCGTAAATTCGGTCCGCGCGACGCGGAGGGCCGGCCGGACCACGCGACTCTGCAGGCCATCCGCCACGCGGATGTCGTTGGTCTTTACGGCGGGCTCAGCAGCACGATTCCGCGACTGCATGAACTGGCCCGCCTGTATAAAAAGACAGGCGCCGTCACGATTGCCGGCGGTCAGCATTTTGTGGGCGACAATATCCGGGAGGCGCTCGAAAATGATATCGACTTCATTGGAATCGGCGAAGGCGATCACACCATCCGCGAACTTCTTGCTGTCATCGCGGCCGGAGCCAATCCGGCGGATGTCGCCGGCATCGCCTATTTGAAAAACGGGACGCCTGTCCAGACCCCGCCGCGTCCGCCGGTCATCGACTTTAATGAATTGCCGCTGCCCGATTTCGCGCTGCTGCGTTATGCCAAAGTAAAAATCTATCCGGTAGGCTGGATTCGCGGCTGCGGCATGAACTGCGAATTCTGCACCGTGAAAGGCAAACCGCGCGCCGCCGCCCCGGAACGCGTTGTGGAACAAATGGCGTCCCTTCTGGAAGCGCACAATGCCCGGCATTTTTTCATTGTGGACGACCTGTTCGGCCACAGTCGGCATGAGACGCTCCGGCTGTGCGGCATGCTGGCCGATTATCAAAAGGCCGTGGGAGTAAAATTGGACATTACCGTCCAGACGAGGCTTGATCGGGGCCGCGACGAGGAATTGCTCGGCGCCATGCGCAATGCCGGCGTTTATACCGTCTGCATTGGGTTTGAATCGCCCATTGCCGAGGAATTGACGGTCATGGATAAAAGAATAAATCCCGAAGAAATGCTGGAGATGACGAAGCGCTACCATCAGGCCGGATTTCTGGTGCATGGCATGTTCATTTTCGGCTATCCCATGCCCGAAGATGTTACGCTGAAGATGTCCCTTGAGGAGCGTTTGAAGCGATTTAAACACTTTATCCGGAAAAGCCGGATAGACACACTCCAGGTGCTGCTGCCCGTTCCTCTGCCGGGAACTGCTTTGACGGAAAGGCTTGACGCAGCCGGCCGGATCTTTCCCCGCACGGACATCGGCTGGGAGTACTATGATGGTAATTTCCCGGTGTTTATGCCGGATGAGCCGCTGACTCCGGAAGACATGCAGCAGGCTGCCCGGAAACTCATGCGGCGCTTTTATCGCTTCCGATACCTGTTTGCCATAGGGCTCAACATCATGATTTTTCCCGCGATGTTTTTGTCCTTGTGGAACATCCGTTTCGGCTGGCGCAAATGGTATCGACTCTGGCGAAATGATCTGATTCGGTTCGGCGGCTGGATCATTTTGCGGCGCTGGGCCTCACTTGTGCGCCGGGGGACATTTTTTGAGAAACTGGCCCAGGCCAAGGAACATCTGCATGGCCGTCCGAACACATCTTTTTCATCCCGGTAACCGGGAAGAAATCGGATCCTGCGCGCTTCGTCTTTGTCGCCCGGCATAATTTGTCTTGACTTTCTTGCCGTATCGATAGCTTAATAAGCGGCAATGTAATAGACACTCCTGTAACAACGAATTTCTTTTCGGCCCAGAGAATACGCCATTGCTATTGAAGCCCTGCCCATTACAGTAAGGCGGGGCTTTGTGTTATAAAAAATCGCAGACGAGGAAATGCAAAAAATTTATTTTTAGGAGGCACGACATGAACATCCACATGGTTGAACCGTTGAACAATTTTGTCAAACTGCCCGATCACCAATGGGAGAGCGGCTGCTGGGCGATAGAAGAAAGCAAAGCCAGGGATCTGGTCGGCGGGGAAATCTATTTTCACAAAAAGCAGCAGGAGCCCTCTTTCTTCGGCGGCATCATAACGGGATATCGCATCGCGGAGGATGAACAAAATCACAAAAAGGTTGTTTTCACTCTCCAGTACAAGGAAGATTGCAGAAATGTTCGGACCGATAAAAACGGATGGTCCAAAAGAATGAAAATTATCAGCCAAGAGTGAAGATCGGCCGGATGACCGGCGGCAGAAGGGATTCCGATAGGGCAAGGAGGTCGTTTCCGATGCGATTAAAAGCATACCTGCTTATCTTTGACGGTCCGGTGGATCGGGAACCTGCGCTCGCCTTGTGCGAAATCAACAAATTCCGCATGTGAGATTGTCAGGCTGCTGGCTATCTGCACCCCTGAAGAAATCAGGGAGTTGCTGTCCATCACGGTTTGCAGGAGGGTTGAGAATGCCGTCTTTAAAAGACAAGTATGCCGTCGTAGGGGTGGGCTGCACGCCGCAGGGGCGCGTCCCGGGAAGAACGTCTCTCAGCTTCCACCTGGAAGCGTCGGCCAACGCCATCAAAGACGCCGGGCTCGCAAAAGAAGACATCGACGGCTTCATCTGCTACCGCCACTTTCCCGCCGCGTCCAACGAGGACAACCTCACGCCCAACCTCATCGCCCAGCATTTGGGGATTTCGCCCGTATACATGAGCCAGGACGCCAACTGATCGCGCAGCCACTTACAGCACGCCGTTGGCGCGCTTGAATCCGGCCTGTGCCGCTACGTTCTCATCTCTTACGGACATAACGCCCTCTCGAGCAACAGCATGCAGCGGATGCTCATCGACTTTTCGGGAGACGACGCCGTCTTCGGCCATTTCGGCGCCACCGGCGGGTACGCGCTCGCCGCGCGGCGGGCGATGCACGAATTCGGCACCGGTCCGGAAACCTGGAAAAAAATCGCCGTGGGCCAGCGCAAGTGGGCCGGCCTCAACCCGGCCGCCATGCTGCGCGACAAGCCGCTTTCCGAAGCGGACTACGACGCCGCCCGCTGGGTGGTCGAACCGCTGCGCCTGCCCGACAACTGTCTGATTACCGACGGCGGACGGGCCATCATCGTGACTTCGGTCGAACGGGCGCGCGACTTGCGGCAGCCGCCGGCCGTCATCATGGGCCTGGGCATGCACAATCCCTCGACGTCCATCACCCAATCGGACTGGATGGCCGGGCCGACCGGCGCCCGGCCGGCCGGAGAAGCGGCCTTTGCCATGGCCGGCATCACGCGCGACGCTGTGGACGCCTGCGAAATCTACGATTGCTTTACCTACACGGTGGAAATCACCCTCCAGGACTACGGCTTTTTCAAACCGGGCGAAGGGCGAGACTGGCTCCAAGGCGGAACGATCGAGCCGGGCGGGCGCCTGCCGGTGAACACGTCCGGCGGACAGCTCGCAGAGGCTTACTTCATGGGCCTGACGCCGATCGCCGAAGGAACCATGCAGATTATGGGGCGCTGCGGACAGCGTCAGCTCGGCGCCGCAACGAAAACCAAGTCGCCCGAAATTATTTTGTGCAGCGACAACGGCGGCATTTTGCAAAGCCATGCCTGCATCCTGCTGCGGAGGTTATGAGCCATGCCCTATGAGAAACCCTTGCCGAAACGAAATCCGGACAACCAGCCCTTCTGGGAGGGATGCAAAAATCACGAACTCCGGTTCCAGGAGTGCAGCGCCTGCGGTCATGTCCGCTGGCCGCCATCCCTGCTCTGTCCCCGGTGCCATTCGCCGGAGGCCCGCCGACTGACCGCCAAAGGAACCGGACGGATTTACACCTTCGCCGTTTACCACACCGCCTACCATCCGGGATTCGCCGCCGAACTGCCCTACACGGTCGCCGTCGTGGTTCTCGACGAGGGTCCCCGCCTCCTCACCAACATCATCGGATGCCCCCCGGGCGAGGTAACATGCGATATGCCGGTGGAGATCGTCTGGGCCGATATCGACGAAAACATAACGCTGCCGAAATTCAAACCGGCGTAAAAAAAGCCGCCTAAAAAGGCGGCTTTTCTCGTTTTGATAAGGGGACCTTCTCAGCCGACGTAGCGCTTCTTCATCTGATTGAGCATCTGGTAGTGCTTTCTTTCTTCCTCGATGATTTTCTCGATGGCTTCATGCTGAGCGGCAGGCACCAGGTTCTTTACTTCATGGTAATACAAAATGGAATCGAGCTCGCGCTGCATGGCGAAGTCGAAAGCGCCGACGGTGTCGGTCACCTGAGAGAGCTGCTTGTCCATGACGTCCTTGGTGAAGATCAGGTTGTTGTCCACATAATTGCGCAGGTAATCGGCGTATTCGCCGGCATAGCGCTCCGGGGGCGTGTAGGTTTCGATCTGCGACAGGAGCTTCTCAAACGTCCGTTTATGAGCGGCTTCCGCCAGGGCCAACTGGGCAAAGAGTTTTTTGGCGTCTTCCGTCTTGGCGATTTTCTCCGCGAAATTGTAAAAAGTAATTCCGTTTTCTTCAATACGGACAGCAACTTCCACTATATCGTTTGCTGTGAATACCTGCATAAATTTGGCCTCCTGAAGAATTTAATTGTTAAGTTAGCTTGAGCATATTTTTAAACCGATTGCAACCGTTTTGGCCGCCGCTCAAATCCATTTCTTCCTGCGAAACAGCATAAGCATTCCCAGGGCGATCGTCAACATCGCCCCCCACACGACAAAGAAGCTCCAGGGCCAGTCCAGCCCCGGCATATACTTGAAGTTCATTCCGTAGATGCCGGCCAGGAATGTCAAGGGCATGAATATCGTTGCGATAATCGTCAAAACCTTCATGACCTGGTTGAGTTTGATGCCGGCCGAAGACAGGTAGATGTCCAGCATGCCGGCCAGTATGTCCCGAAACGTATCGACCGTGTCGATCACCGCAATGATGTGATCGGAAATGTCCTTGAAATAAATCAGGTCGGAATCGGTAATGAGGGGGGAATCCGACCGCTCAAGCAGGGCGATCGCCTCCCGGAGCGGCCACAGGGATTTGCGCAAAACGATCAGTTCCTTCTTCAGGCGGTGAATCTCCTGGAGTTTGGCGGGCGTCGTGCGCAGAACCAGATCATCCTCCAGCCGTTCGATTTTCTGTTCGATGTCGTCCAGGACAACGAAATACTGGTCCACGACGGCGTCCAGCAGATGATGCGCGAGGTAGTCCGCGCCGGCTTTGCGGACTCTGCCTTTGGCGGTGCGCAGCCTTTCCCGGATCGGATCGAAGAGCGGGCTTTCCTTTTCCCGGAAGGAGAGAACGAAGTCCTTGCCCAGGATGATGCTGACCTGCTCCACTTGGAAATCGCGGTTTGTGGAATTCGAGATATTCTTCAAAACGATGAACAGATAGTCGCCGAAATCCTCGGCCTTCGGCCGCTGATCGGTGTTGAGAATATCCTCCAGAATCAGGGGATGCAGACCGAAAAGCGCGCCGATTTCCTCGAACAGCCGCACATCCTGCAGCCCGTCGACATTGATCCAGCAGATGCCCGACTGCTGCCTTTCCGCGCGGAGTTCATCGGGCGTCCGGATCTCCTTTTCGGCCACGGACGCAGCGTCGTAGCGCATCACCGTGACCCTGGCGCTGTCGGTGTAGGCGCGGCCGATGTGGACCAGGCTTCCCGGGCTCAAGCCGGCTTTTTTCGATCTCTTTTTCACAGAGGAATCCATGGCCTCCTCCTCTTGCGGTTACTGTTGTTTCACCCGGACGGTTACACGGACCTGCGGCGCCTTTCCTTCCGGAAAGGACAAGCCCGCGACGGGAACAACTCTAAGCATGGTAGTCAGGGACGACGAGATATTCTGCAAATCGACCGGCTCCGTTTCCAGAACGACCGCCTCCGGATTCATCCGGGAGTCGATCAGCACCCGGACGATGGCCGGAGACAGCGTAATTCGCTGTACGACCAGAGAGTCGGGCGGATGGTTGCGGGTGGCGACACGGACCGGCACGGTCGCCGCGACGAGCCGGGAGGCATAAATCCGGATTCTGCCGGGGCTGATGTCGGCCACCGACAGGCTAGACGGCGCGTTCACCATGTCCTTGGTCAAAACGAATTCCCGCTTCTTTTCGGCGACCGCCGACAGATCGAGCGAAAGCCGGAGCGACCGCTCGTTCATCAGGCGAAAGGCCTGTTCGGGACCCTGCAAAACCACCTTGGCTTCCGTGATCTGCGGTTCGTCGATCCGCCAGGTCTGCGGCACGTTCTTGTATTCGATGGGAATCAAAAAATCGCGGCGGACGATATCGCGCTGATAGCCAAAGGCGACCCATAACATGCAGGCCAGCACCAGAGCGATGACCTTTTCCTTGGTGTTTTCCCTGAGCCAGCCCCAAAGCGGCCTTTTCCGGGGCGCGGGCCGATAGCGGATGTAATATCTTTCCAGGATTTCATTGAGGGTGGAAGCGCCGGGCACCACCGTCAGCGTTTCCCGGTCGGCAACGGAGATGGTCCCTCGTTCCTCCGACACGACAATGCAAAGGGCGTCCGAGCGTTCGGTCAATCCCAGCGCCGCCGTGTGCCGCAGGCCGATGTTGCCGTGCTGGGCGATGTTGACGGACAGCGGCAGATGGCAGCCGAACAAAGAGACGCGGTCGTTTTTGATGACCACCGCGCCGTCGTGGCCGATGGAATGGGGATCGAAGATGCTGGCCAGCAGGGGTTCGCTGAGCCGGCCGTCGAGCGCGACGCCGCCGGTCAGATGGCGGCCCAGCGGATCACTGCCCGCAATGACGATCAATGCGCCGATGCGCTTTTTTGCCAGATTGCCCGCCGTTTCGGCGATGACCCGCGCCGCTTTTTCCATCTCCGACAAGGGCCGGACCTCGCGGCGCAGATTGCCCAGCATCGCCAGGCGCTCGAAAAAACCGCGCAGGTCTTCCTGAAAGATCACCACCAGCACAAAAAGCAAAATGGCAAAAAAGCCCTGCAGGACAATTAATGTAAGGTAGAGCTGGAAAAACCGGGCCAGCAGGTACACGCCGCCCAAAAGCAGAATGCCGATGAGGACGAATCGCGACGCCCGCGTCTTGAACCACATCAGGAGCGCGAAGATCATCGCGGCGATGATCATCATATCCAGGACATCCTGGATCCGGATGCTTTTGACCACCGCCGCGGCGGCATTGAGAAAATCCATAAGCGTTGCTTTCCGGTTCCGGAAAATTTTCGAACTGTTGTATAACGGGATTTCCAGGGATGTGTCAAGCCCGTTTGCCGTGTCTTGCCCGAGGCCGGACCTAAAAAAAGCCTGCCGGCGTCCGGGGATTCTTCCCGAATACCGACAGGCCTCCAACTGTCGCCCCGGGGAGTTTCCGGCCGCGAGCCGTCTCCCCGGACGTCGAATTTATTTCTTGTAACTGTACCAGCCTTCGCCGGTTTTCTGGCCGAACTTGCCTTCGGTGACTTTTTTCACAACGCTGGGCGAAGGAAGATCCGCCGCATCGCCGGTTTCATAAAAATGGCTCATGCCGATGTCGTAGGTCAGGTCGATGCCCGTGAGATCCATCAGGCGGAACGGACCCATGGGATGGCCGGCGCCGTAAACGCAGGCCTTGTCGATGTCCTCGTGCGAGGCCACGCCCATTTCCAGCATCCAGAGGGCTTCCTTGGAAATGACCTTGAAAATTCGGTTCAGCACAAAGCCGTCCACTTCCTTTTTGATGTGAATCGGAATTTTGTCGATCTTCAGGCAGAAGTCCATCATGCACTTCGCCGTCTCGTCGGAGACATGCGGCCCCTGGACGACTTCCACCAGCTTCATGACCAGCGCCGGATTGAAGAAGTGCAGGTTGCAGACCTGGGAGGGGCGCTTGGTGACGTCGGCAATCCGGGAGCTCACGATGAAGGAACTGTTGGTCGCCAGAATGGCGCCGGGAGGCGCAATCTTGTCCAGATCGGCGAAGATCTTGCGCTTGAGGTCGATGCGCTCCAGGACGGCTTCAATAACCACGTCCGCGTCCTTGGCGGCTTCCTTGAGATCGCCGGTAAACGAAATCAGACTCCGGGCTTTCTTGGCTTCTTCCTCCGTCATCTTCCCCTTCTGCACACGCCCCGGCAGGTAGCCCTCAACGAATTTCTGAGCCTTTTCGAGCACGGCGGGCACGACATCCGTGCTGACGGTTTTAAATCCGGAAAGCGCGCACTGGAGAGCAATCTGATGGCCCATGTTTCCGGCCCCGACGACACAAACATTTTTTACATCTTCAATTTTCATGGCCTATCCTCACTTTCTTTACGTTGATTATCCCCTCAATTCGTTTTGCGACGCCGACCGCCTTGCAGCCGGAAACCCATTTTGTTGACAGTTGTAGATAGGAAGACGTCCCTTATTTGTCAAGCACAATTTCCCGCGGGCGACACGTTGCCGGTGATGTTTCTTCGCCACTCCGGAACGTACGCCGGAAAAAGCCCGCGCGCGGGAGCTTTTACAACGATCGTTGAATGTAATATCAAACGCCTCAATCCATATATTGTTCAGCAATATTTAGATTTTACATTGACAATCGAAAAGGTTCTGCTATAAGGGATGCAATTTCCTCGAAAGGACCCTCGTTGCCCGGTGAAAAAAGCGGCTGCATCGAAAACCGATGCGACACCCAAAAGAAACAAAGATCTTTTCAATAAACGCCAGATGCAGATCCTTAAAAAAGCGACGCATCTCTTTATGAAAAAGGGCTATGCGCAAACCTCCATGCGCGAAATCGCCAAGGCCACCGGCATCGACATCCGGAATCTGTATTACTTCATCAAAAACAAGGAGGAAATCCTGTTTCTGGTTTTCGACATGCTCCACAAACCGGAACTCGAGCTTTTCGAAAAGCAGGGCATCATGGACATCGACGATCCCGTCTTGCAGTTGAGCGCCGCCATTCGCGGACTGCTTGACGCCGGAGGGCACAATTACGACGATGAAGTCCTGCTTTTATACCGGGAATCAAAATCACTGCCCAAGCGTCTCTTGAAAAACATTCTGGACCGGGAAAGCCAGGTCGTCTCACATATCGAAACCATTCTCAAAAAAGGCAAGGACAGGAAGATTTTTCTGGTCGAGGACACCTCCTATACCGCCAACCTGATCGTTTATCAGTTGTGCGTCTATCCCCTGCGTCACTGGAACATGAAGAAATACAGCCGGGATGAGCTGTCCGATCTCATGGTAAAGCACGTTTTGAAAATGGTGCTGGCGTAAAAGTCTCCAGGGCCTGAAATCACGTAAAAAAAGCCGGCAAAGCCGGCTTTTTCTTTTGTGACTGGCGCCAGAGGGGACCGGACGGCGTTCAGGCATAAACGCCGAGGAAACCGGTGTTTCCTTGTCCACGCCGCATGATCCGCCTCCGCTCCCCCAAGGGGAGGGTGATTCTAAGCAAGAAATTTCTTGGCCATGCCTCCGATAATGTCCTCCGCCTCTTTCGCTACGGACTTCACCATGTCTTCAACCTTGGGCATGTCGTTGATGCGCTGCGCGCATTCGCCGGCAGCCATCATGGCTCTTGCCTTGTCTTCTTCGTAGACGGCCTTGATGGATTCGTTCTCGAAATCGATCAGCGACGTATCTTCCATGGTCATGTAGCTGTCCGGCGTGCCGAGGAACACTCCGGGCGACTTTTTCAGCGTATTAACCGCGTGTTCTTCACTGCGGGCATTTCTCAACCAGCGCGCCGGCCCGACATATCCCCGCGCAACCAGCGTGCCGCGGTCCTGGGCTTCCACAACCGACTGCTTCCAGAGACGGGGAAAATCGCTTTCCTGGGTGGCAAGGAATCGGGTTCCCATGAGAACGCCGTCACAGCCCATCGCCAGAGCGGCTGCCAGGGTTTTGCCGTCGGAGACGCCGCCGCCGCCCACCACGAGGGTTTTTTCATCGGATACAGCTTCCACCACGCCGGGGAACAGGACCATGGAATGAAGCGGTTCCCAGTGCGTATGAAATCCGCCTTCGTGTCCGGAGGCGACAATGACATCCACGCCCGCTTTCTTGCAGCGCTGCGCCGCCCGAACGGAAGGAATAATGTGAATCCAGATAAACCCGGCGCCCTTGATCATGTCTCCCCAGCCCATCGGATCACCGGCGGAAGTATAGATGACCTTAAGCGTGTTTTTCATCTCCGGATTTTCCTGCCGCGCCTTGATGGCCGTTTCAATCATGATTTTCGAATATTCTTTCAGTTCGGCGGAAACCATCACATTCGGGCCAAAAACACCGCCCTTATCCTTCACCAGGCGATGGGTGCGTTTCAACACCGATTCCAGAACCTTGCCCATATCGTCTTCCGGATTGGCTTCACCGGTCTCGCAAAAGGCGTTGTACACCCAGGGCTGGTCATTTTTATTGAAGAGACCGCTGGTGGAAAGCAGTCCCAGGCATCCGGCGTTGGCCGCCGCCACGCAGAGGTTGTTGTTGGAAAACGGTCCCATGCCCGCCTGGATGATGGGATACTTGATGCCGAGTAATTCTGTTAATCTGGTTTTGATCATAAAAATATCTCCTCTTTTTTTAGTTTTTCATTCATTCATTGCATATTCGCCGGAAAGCGGCGCCACATACTTTGCCCAGACGCGGTCATACTGGGCGCTGTCTCCCTTGGGCTTGATCAGCATGATGTCCTTACAATAGGTCCGCTGTTCATCTCTGGCGTTTTCCATACCATAAATTTGAAGGGAAAACCGGGAAAAATCATGAACCATGAACCGGAAAAGCTGGTTGACGATATCGTTGTCCATGGCGTCAAGTTCGCACTGCTCCAGAATCAGTTGACCATAGACCACGACTGAAAACATTTCGCCCAGAGGAAGAGAAAAAGTCGGGTCCGCATCCTGGGCCTTGTCCGGTCCCGCTTTTTCCAACAGAGCCTTGAAGTGCTCGATCTGCTTCATGAAGATGCCGACATTGGGCAGACCGGCAAACGATTCAAAAACCGGCCGGTAATCATGGAACTGCACAGTGCCCAGCCCCCTGGCGGGCCCCTGGTTGAAAATAAACAGATCGTCTCTGGGGGAGAGTTCCGGCTTTACCTTTCCATACGGCTTCGGGTTAAAGAAATAGTTCTTCATAAACTTGCGGATCAGCTGAACGTTCACATGAACCGTTCCCTCCAGTTTGGAAGGGCCCCGGACTTCGCTGGTGGCGGTGAAAAAATAAGTGTCTTTTTCAAAGCCTTTCGCGGCGATGACATCCCAAAGAAGGTTCATGACCTCCTCGGACTGCAGGGTGACTTTCATTTTGCTCGTGGGATTGTAGAGCATGTAGCGACGGTCGGCCGGGGTCGCATTGCGGAAATAATCCGTCGCCCGCCGCTGATACAGCTTCATGCCGATCAGCCGCAGCCAGGCTTCCATGAAATTGCCGCGCACATGCGGCATATCGGTCACCGGCTTGCCGTACAGG
This sequence comes from Deltaproteobacteria bacterium, assembly GCA_012729055.1. Lineage (GTDB taxonomy): Bacteria > Desulfobacterota > Syntrophia > Syntrophales > Smithellaceae > UBA8904. The sequence continues at coordinate 128,161 of JAAYDW010000068.1, read as the reverse complement.
ATGCGGTTTGCGGCGTGCGTGATCGCTTCATAAAAGCTGTGCTCGGCCATGGCGATGGAGCACGGAGCGATATTGAATTTGCCGATATTGACGGTATTGAGCGAACAATCCCACGCGTGCGATCCCCGGGAAAGAATATCCTCTTCGGTAATCGGATAATCGTGCAGGGCAAAATTGGAGACATACTGCTGATGGGAGATGACGTTTTTCTTCAACTCGTAGGCTTTGTTGAGATAGTTGGTGACGAAGAAGACGTAGTCGTCCGTGCCGTCTTTCACTTTTCCGAACGTGGAAACCATCCGGGCCTCGTTGCCGTTGCCGATGTAATATTTTTCGCCGTTGGCCGCCCAGGCGCCGTCGCCTTTCGGCGTCAGGGTGGTTTCGGTGGCGTAAATATCCGCGCCGTGCGTGCGTTCGGACAGACCGAAGGCAAAAATGGCTCCTTTTTTAAGCAGTTCAGCGGCCTTCCTTTTCGCCCCTTCGTTGGAACTCATCCAGATCGGTCCCAGCCCCAAAATGCTTACCTGAAAGCAATACCAGTAGCCCGAACCGTAAAAAGCCAGAAGTTCGCTGTATTCGTTGTTGCGCGCCGTGTCCCAGCGGCAATCCGGATCGCCGCCGGCGTAAGCGCCGGGCGTCAGCAGCTTGGCAAAAATTTGTTCACGACCGATAAAGTCGACAAAATTTTTATACCAGACCTTTTTGTGAAAATCGTCCGTGAGTTTCGTTTTTCCGATCGCTTCGAAAAAAGCGATCGTTTTATCCATGATGGCCCGCGACCCGGCATCGGTCATCAACGACCGATACTTTTTCGGCTGCAACAGATAATTCATCTCCGCTTCCCTGTTTACCGTATGTTTTTCCGTTCATTTCAGCATTCCGCAACCCACCGGACGCTTCTATACAACGGACGTTGGTTTATGCACGAATTAACGGAGGTGAGCCTCTTTTGTCAAGATATTTTTCCGGACACGCCCGAAAAACAACAGCCCCGCTCTTTTGGGGAATCTAAAATGCAGTTATAGCCGGTTGTTACAGCCGGTCTTTCGGAATCAGGAAAATCGGCAAAATAATGCTTGACAGAGCCCCGACATCCATTTAATACAACCAACGCTCGTTGTACACAACTGTACCGCACGAAAGGAGGCATCCAAAATGACCATGAAGACCAAAAAAATCACCGTTGCCAGAGGAACTTTTAATGTCCGGGACCGCGAAAACGCCGACGGATTTCCCGTCGTTATGCTGCATGGCTGGCCGGAGAGCTCTTATTGCTGGGAAGGCGTGGCCTCTGATCTGGACCCGAACCTGCGCGTGATCGCTCCGGATTTACGGGGTTTGGGAGACAGCGAACGGACGCTGGATGTGAAAGCCTACCAGAAAGCGGAACTCGCCAAAGACGTGATCGAAATCATCGACGCTTTGAAAATCCAGGACTTCTTCCTGGTCGGCCATGACTGGGGCGGCATCGTGGCCCAGGAACTGGCCTTTCTGATTCCCGACCGGGTCAAAAAATTCGTTATTCTGAACATCCCCATCCTCACCAACATCAAAGGCGCGGAAGAAGTCACCAAGGCCATGATCGCCATCCGTTACATTCCCTACTGGTATCAGTACTTTCAAATGATGCCGGGCCTGCCCGAAGCCATGATCAAGGGCAAGGAACGCGAGTGGGTCAGCTTTTTCTTCGGAAAGAAAGGCCAGGACGGCACCATCCCCCGGGAGGCCATCGACGAATATGTCCGCTGCTACAGCATCGACAATACACCCGCCACCGCGGCCTCCTACTACCGCTCCATGGCGCTCGACGCTCCCCACTGGGCGGGGCTGGCCGGCAAAAGATTTCCCATGCCGTCGCTGTACATTTATGGTAATGAAGATTCCGTCATCATCCCGGCAAACATCATGCATCTGGAAGACTGCTTTGATTCGATCAAGATCGAGCAAGTCAAAGCGGCTCATTTTCTTCAGGAAGAAAAGCCCCGGGAAGTTGCCGAACTGATGAACCGCTTTTTCAAATAATTCGCAAATCCAGGATGGCGGGCGGCGTTCGGCCGCAACCGGCGCCGCCTGCCGTCCGTTTTTCCCAAGGAGGAAACCCTATGTCCGGAATTGAATCAAACGACGATCAGTTTCAGGCTCTCGCGGACAATCCCAGCCGGGAGCCGTTTGTCATGCTCAATCTGCTGAAATTCAAAAAAGAAGGCGGCCGGGAGTCCTACTTCCGTTACATCAAGGAATCCGGACCCTTCGTCGCAGCCGTCGGCGCTTCGGTGCTCTATTTCGGAAAACCGAAAGAGCTGCTTCAGGGTAGCGAGGACTGGGATCTGCTGATGCTCGTCTCGTACCCGTCGCGCCAGGCGTTTCTCACCATGACGCAGAACCCCGAGTATCTCAAGGTTCATGAATTCCGGGCGGAAGGCGTGGAACGCGCGGTGCTCTACGCGACGGACCCGGTGAAATTCAAGGCGATCCTGTCGGAGTAGCAGCAGCTTCCGTGCGTCAAACAAATGCGACCCTTATCAATATTCTATGCCGAGGTGAAATTATGACAAGAGTAGTAAGCGTTGATACCGTGTACGACAATCCGAACAATTTAGTCGATTTATTCGAACAGAGCGTCGCCAAATATCCGGACAACCGGCTGTTCGGCACCAAGAACCAGGCCTCCGGCCAGTATGAATGGGTGACCTACCGGTACGTGGCCGACCGGGTGGATCATCTGCGCGGCGCTTTAAAAAAGCTCGGGCTTTCCAAAGGCGACAAAGTGGGCGTGATTCTTCACAACTGCACGGAATGGTTTGTTTGCGAACAGGCGGTCCACGGCCTTGGCGGCGTGCTGGTCCCCATGTACCTGCAGGAACTGCCGAAAGTGATCGAGTACATCGTCAAGGATGCCGAGGTAAAATTCCTTTTTGTCGCGCACGCCGGCGTCTACGAAAAAGTCAAAGAGTTCAAAAATAGCATTCCGACATTGAAAGAGATCTTCCTCGTCTTCGGCGAGGGCGATCATGCCCTTCCGGCCCTCGAGGAAACGGGTCGGAAGAATCCCGCGCCCTCCATCAAACCGCACTGGTCGGACCTGGCCAATATCGTGTACACCTCGGGGACCACCGGCGATCCGAAAGGCGTGATGCTCTCCCACGGCAGCCTGACGCTGTGCGCCCGTTCCGGCGTGGACGGATTCAGCCTCGATGAAACCATGCACGTGGTGGCCATTCTGCCCTGGGCGCATGTCTTCGGCCTGGCCGCCGATCTCCACGATTACATCCACTGCGGCGGCGGCATCGCCTTTGCCGAATCCGTCGACAAACTCATCCAGAACTTCCAGGAAGTCAAACCCACCGGGCTTTCCGTCGTTCCCCGCATCGTCAACAAGGTTTACGATACGATCATGCAGGGCGTCGCCGCCGATCCGGTCAAAAAGCAATTTTTCGACGCGGCCGTGGCCGAAGCGGTCAAAAACCGCGACCTTCCCGAGAAAACAAAGGAATTCAAGGATTACGACGCGCTGGTCTTTTCGCAGGTCCGCAATGTCTTCGGCGGCAACTTGAAATTCTTCGTCACCGGCAGCGCGCTCATCAAACCGGAAATCGCGCTGTTCTTCAAGGATATCGGCCAGCCGACCTTCGACGGCTATGGTCTTACCGAAACGGGCCCCACGGTCAGCATGAACTCGCCCAAGTACGGCAACAAGTACGGAACGGTCGGCACCGTCGACAAAAATATGCGCGTGGTGATCGACAAGTCCCGCGTCGGGGAGGACAGCCTGGACGGAGAAATCATCGTTTACGGTCCTCACGTGATGATGGGCTACCACAACAAACCCCAGCAGACGGCGGAGGTGATGATGCCGGATAAATGGAACGGCTTTCCCGGCATCCGCACGGGCGACCGCGGCTGGCTGGATGAGGAAGGCTTCCTCCACATCACCGGACGCTTCAAGGACGAATACAAACTGGCCAACGGCAAGTATGTCCATCCGGAAGGCATCGAAAACGAAGCCAAACTGCTGCGCTGGATTTTGAACATCATGCTCTACGGCGACGGCAAGGATTATAACGTCGCCATCGTCGTTCCGGATTTCGCCATGCTGCAGGCGGATCCGAAGATCAAGCCGCTTTTGAAAGACACGCTGGAAGCATCGTTGAAAGAGAAAGCCCTGACGGATTATCTGTCCGGAGAAATCATAACGTACTTGCGTAAAACCTACGGCGGCTACGAGGTTCCGCAGAAGTTCCTGTTCATCGCGGACGACTTCACGGTGGACAACGGCATGCTCACCCAGACGATGAAGCTCAAACGGCCGTTCGTTTTGAAGAAATACCAGGAGCTGCTGCTTTCTCTTTACAAAGACTGATCCGGCCTTCTTTTTTCGCCGGAAACCTTGCCGCGGTCTCAGCATGGCGCGGCGCGACAAGAAACCGACGCGGATAGCGTTACCTTTCTCACACGCCCTTTCTGAACGGGGCCGGGATGGAATCTGAAGTTCGGACTCCTTCCCGGCCCTTCTTGCAGAGCTCTCATTCGGGCGCTGCAAAAGCGGTCGGGCCTGCCGCATCATCTCGGGAAAATGCGCGGATCGTCGCGATCTCCGCGTTCTGCCGGCCATGGCCGGGATCCCGCGCGCGGAATTTCGGACGCGCACTTCCGCAAAAAATTCATGGCATCCTCCGCGCAATGGGTGTAATAAAATCCCGGTTACGCAACAACGGTAAAAAAGTTCATCCTTCTTTTTGTCGTTGCGCGGCCTTATGGCGCAAGACCAAAAAAGAAAATCTAAAGCCAAAGCCATGGAGGAACACCGATGACGAATGCAACACTGTGCAAAAAGCTGGCGGAAGCTGTCGGGGCGGGAGATTCACCCCTGGTTCCCAAAATTTTTGAAGCGCTGGTCAGCGACGATGAAGCAAAAGTTCTGCTGCTCGCCTCTCCGCCGGCCACCGCGGAAGATCTCGCGCAAAAATCCGGGCTGCCGCTCGAGGCCATTGAAACGATGATGGACTCCCTTTTTTCCCGGGGGCTGATCTTCAAGGCGACCAGAGGCGGCGAAAAGAAATTCTACCGCGTCAAAACCATCCCGCAGATGCACGACTCCACCAGCCTGACACCGGGCATCTCCCGGCAGATCCTGGATCTGTGGAAAGAGTATATGGAGAAGGAATGGCCGGCCTACGGCGGAAAAATCATGGAGATTCTGCCCGGTTCCATTATGCGGGTGGTGCCCGTCAACGAAAGCGTCGAGGTACAGTCCCGTGTGCTGGCCTATGAGGACGTTGAAAAGATCGTCCAGGACGCCAAGGTTCTTTCCGTGACCAACTGTTCCTGCCGCGTCATTTCCGGAAACTGCGACAAACCGCTGGAAGTCTGCATGCAGGTGGACCGCGCCGCCGAATACAACATCGAGCGCGGCACGGGCCGGGCGCTTTCCAAAAGCGAAGCCGTCGAGATTCTGAAAAAGTGCCGCGAGGAAGGCCTGGTGCACGTGGTGGACAACCGCCAGGTGGTCGGCCACGTCATCTGCAACTGCTGCAAGGATTGCTGCCTCAACTGGGCGGTGATGAAGGGGCCGAAAAAATGGGTCGCCCCCAGCCGCTACGAAGCGTTCGTGGACCGGGATCTGTGCAGCGGATGCGAAGCCTGCCTGGACCGGTGCTTCTTCGACGCTCTGTCCCTGGAGGACGAACTCGCCATCGTCGATCCGGAAAAGTGCCTGGGATGCGGCGTCTGCACGGTGGTCTGCCCCACGGAAGCGTTGAAGCTCAAAGAAACGCGGCCTGCCGACTTCGTTCCGGCATAAGAAGGACAACGGCCGCCGATGCATGAACTGCCCGTCACGGAAAGCATTCTGAAAATCATTCTCGCGCACGCGGAAAAAAACGATGTCCGCCGCGTCGTGACCATCCGCCTCCAGGTCGGCAAACTGAGCGATCTGGAAGACGACTGGATGCAGCGCTACTTCGACTACGTGAGCCGCGGAACGCCAGCCGAAGGCGCCAGGTTGGAAATCGAGCGGACGCCGATCCGCCTGGAATGCGACGACTGCGGCGAATCCTATACGGTCGAAAACGCGGGCGGGCTCGACACGCCCTGCCCCGGCTGCGGCGGCAGGGACACCCGACTCATTGCCGGCCGCGAATATTTCATCAAAAACATGGAGGTCCTGTAGTGGAAGAGGTGCGCATGATCGAGGTGAAGGAAGAAATCCTTGCCGACAACAACCAGGTGGCCGCGGGCGTCCGGGAGAGGCTCGGCCGGCAGAAAACGCTGCTTTTGAATCTGATGTCCTCGCCGGGATCGGGCAAGACCAGCCTGATTCTCAAAACGGCGGAGGCGCTGCAGGGCAAAGTCAAGCTCGGCGTCATCGAAGCGGATATCGAATCCCGGGTGGACGCCGAGAAAGTAGCCGCCTGCGGCATCGATGCCGTCCAGCTCCGGACGGGCGGCTTCTGCCATCTCGACGCGACCATGGTCACGCAGGGCCTCGAGGCTCTGCCTCCGAAGGACTTCGATCTGCTCATCATCGAAAATGTGGGCAACCTGGTGTGCCCCGCCGAATTCGACACGGGCGCGCACAAAAACGCGATGATCCTGAGCGTTCCCGAAGGCGACGACAAGCCGCTCAAGTATCCCCTCATGTTCAGCATCTGCGATGTGCTCGTCATCAACAAGATCGACTATCTCTCGCTTTCCGACTTCGATCTTGCCGCCTTGCGCCATAGGGTTCTCGCGCTCAATCCTCAAATCAGGATCATGGAAGTTTCCTGCAAAACGGGAGCGGGCCTTGCCGAGTGGACGGACTGGCTCGCCCGTGAAGTTGCACAGTTTGTCGGGAGCTGATCCGGAATCGTCCTTCCGGATCAGCTCCCGCTCGAAAAAGAGCCGTGTTCCTCAAAAACACCGGCCATGCCGTTTATTTCCTTTTGGCTATTTCTTCATCACGGAACATTTTCCGCGCAATCTTGCCGCTTGTCGACTTCGGAATGGAGTCCCGGAACTCGACGAGCTTCGGCACCTTGTACGCGGCAAGCTTCAGCCGGCAGAATTCAAGAACTTCTTTTTCCGTGGCCTGCTGACCGGCTTTGAGGACAATAAACGCCTTGATGGTTTCTCCCCGGTAGGGATCGGGAATGCCGACGGCTACGGCTTCAGCGATTTTCGGATGCTGGTAGAGGACCTCATCCACTTCCCGGGGGTAAATGTTGAATCCGCCCGCGATGATCATATCCTTTTTCCGGTCGACGATCGAGAGGTATCCGTCTTCATCGGCCCGGGCGATATCGCCGGTGGACAGCCAGCCGTCCTTCAACTGCGCGGCCGTTTCCCCGGGATTATTCCAGTACTCCTTCATGACGGTCGGACCCTTGATGACGATTTCCCCCGGCTCTCCCGGCCGGACTTCCTCCACGCTGTTTTCCGGATCCACCAGCTTCACGTCAAAATCCATTTGCGGCACGCCGATTGATCCGACTTTCGGGTTCATAATGGGATTTGAAATTCCGCTGGACATCGTTTCGCTCATTCCCCACCCCTCGCTGAAAAAGATCCCCATATCCTGTATCTTCAGGATCAGCTCCAGCGGCATGGGAGCGCCGCCGCTGCCGAGGAGGCGGAGATGCTCGCCGATCCTGATCTGCTCGGCCCTGGGATGGTTGAGCATCGCCGTAATCATGGTCGGCACCGACGGGAAATAGGTGATCTCCGGCGTGCGGGCAATGAGCCCCAGCAGTTCGTCGAGATCGAAGCGCGGCATCAGAATCAGGGTTCCGGCATTCAGCATCGACCAGCCGATGCAGCCGGTATTTCCGTACACGTGAAAAAAAGGAATCGCGGCGATGGCCAGCCTTCTCTCGAAAGGAACGTACTGATTGATGGATTCGCCCCAGGCGCCGCTCTGGCACAGAGCGGCAATGATATTTCCATGGGTCAGGACCGCTCCCTTCGGCAGGCCTGTCGTGCCGCCCGTGAACTGGATCAGGGCCGGATCATCCGGGGAAAACGCAATCCGGGGAATGCGGGTGTCGGCGGAGCCGTCGACAAGCTGTGAAAAATGGAGCCACCCCTCCTCGAGATCCAGCGATTTTGCCGAACTTCTCGCGGCGCCGTCCATGTAATCCGAAATTTTTGTCACGACGATATATTTCAATCCGACTTCCTTCGCCAGCGGACGGATCAGCGGCAGCGCGCCGTCGAATGTGAAAATTCCCGTCATCCCCGTGTTTTCCATCATCCCCTTGAGCTCGTCATGGGTATAAAGGGGGTTCATGTTGACGACGATGCCGCCCGCCGAAAGAACGGCAAAGTAGGCGATGATGAACTGCGGGCAGTTGAGCATGGCCAGACCGATGCGATCTCCTTTTTTGACCCCCAGCCTTACCAGGGCGTTTGCCAGTCGCAGCGTCTGGTCGCGCAGCTGCCGGAACGTCAGTTCCGAGCCGTATAAATTGGTCGCCGCCTTGTGGGGCAGCATGGCCGCGCTGATGTGCAGCATTTGCTGAACAGGGTAGCGGGGATACCGGAGGGTTGGGGGGACATTGCGATCATAAAATCGACACCATAATTTTGCTTCCATTGAAATCTTTCCTTTCCTGTCTTTTTCATCACAAGCCAACCGGCCTGTGTTGTCGTTTACGTCCAAACCGGCAGCAGCCCGCCCGGGCCGCGACGGCATTTGTTCCCGGCGGATCCGTGCCGCTGCATCCGCTGCCGGCGTTTTCATCTTCTCATACCGGACACCTGCTGTCCACCTCCAGATGAAATTTTCTAAAAAAATCCCGGTGACGACCGGAGATTTTTTCAAAACAGGAGATGGCCGGGGATTACCGGTAGCGGCAAGGAGTGAAAATATGCTATGCAGGCAATTACCGCGACAGAGGGACCGATGAACGATCTAAGAGGCATTATTTACGGAATCGAGCGCTTTTCGCTGCACGACGGACCGGGCATCCGGACGCTCGTGATCACGAAGGGATGCCCCCTTTCCTGCCGTTGGTGCTCTTCTCCCTACACCCAGAGCCCCAAACCGGAAGTTCTATACAGGCAATCGGATTGCACGGGGTGCGCGGCCTGCGCGGCAGTCTGCAAAAATCGGGCAATCACGTTCGACAAAGCGAGCGCTTCGGTAAAAACGGATCGCACCCTTTGCAGCGGCTGCGGCGAATGTGTCGCCGCCTGCGCCCAGGCCGCCCGCGAACTGGCGGGCCGGTATTACACGCCGGAAGCCCTGTTGCGGGAAGTTGAAAAAGACGAAGCCTTTTACCGCCGCAGCGGCGGAGGCGTCACCGTCGGCGGCGGAGAGCCGACGCTGCAGGCGGCCTTTGTGGCCGGCTTCCTTGACCTGTGCCGGGAAAACCATTTCCACACGGCGATGGAAACCTGCGCGTTTGCGCCCTGGGAAAGATTCGCGCCGCTTTTGGAAAAACTCGACCTGGTTTACATCGATCTCAAGCACATGGATGACAAGACCCACCGGGCGTGGACGGGCGCGTCCAACCGCAGGATTCTGGACAACCTGCAAAGGGCGGCGCGGCAAAACGACGTCATCGTGCGCATTCCCGTCATTCCCGGATTCAACGACTCCGTGGACAATATTTCGGAAAGCGCGAAATTCGTCAAATCGCTCGGAAACCATGTTGCGCGTCTGGAGCTTTTGCCGTATCATCTCTTTGGTATTCACCGGTACGCCGAGCTGGAAAGAGGCTATGCCCTTTCATCGATCCCGCCGCTGTCGGACGAGCAGATGGCAAATTTGCGCGACCGGGCCCGGACGGCGGGAATCGCGGTTGAAATCGGCGGTTGATAGTATTTAAACAGCATTGCAGGAAGAGCATCAAGGGAAGTTCCATGGAAGACACGCAACATTCTGCGCATATTTCGCATCCGACATCAATGGACGCAGATGCGCTCCCGGCGCGGGAGCGCATCTTGCGTTTGCGGCAGAGACATCTCGACACCCCCTGCACCGCATCGATCGACCGTCTGCGCATCGAAACAAGGATCATGAAGCAAACCGAAGGCGAGCCGATGGCGCTCAGCCGGGCCAAGGTCTTTGCCGCCGTCTGCAGCGAAATGCCCATTGACATCTGGCCCGATGAATTAATCGTCGGTCACGCGGGGCCGCGGCCCCTCTGCCGGGATGTCATTCCCGACGACTGCGCGGTGCTGCTCAAGGGTCAGCGCCTGGCCTCGCTGATGGTCGATACGATCGAATACGGGCTTGCCGATTTCGATCCCGCCTGTCAAAAAGAGCTTATCGAGGACATCGCCCCCTACTGGCGCGGCGGGGGCAGATGGGAAAAAACGCAGACGGGCGCCAATCTGCAGGCGCTGCCGGACTATTTGAAAGACCTCCTCTTCCTGGACGCGGGCGATTTTCCTCCGAAGCAATCCATGATCTACACGCCTTTTTTCATTTCGGGCGGCCACTACGGACACAATGCGGCCGCATACCCGGAAATTCTGGAAAAAGGTCTTCAGGGTATCCGCCGGGACGTTGCCGACAAACTCGCGGCGCTGTCTCCTGACGATGCGGCGGCGAAATCTTTTCTCGAAGCCGCGTTTCTGGCCCTCACGGCGACCGAAAACGCGGGTCGGCGCTTTGCCGGCCGCGCCCGAAAGCTCGCCGCACAGGAACAAAACCGGCAGCGCAAAGACGAACTGGAAAAAATCGCCGCGATCTGCGAGCGGGTGCCGGCGCATCCGGCCCGGACCTTTCACGAGGCGCTGCAATCCATTTTCCTGGCGCAGGTATTCATCAACTGGGAAACGCCCAACATCTTTTCGCAGACCGCGGGACGGATCGATCAGTACCTCCTGCCGTATCTCGAAGCCGACCTGACCCGGGGCGCACTGACACCGGAAGACGCCCAGGAACTCCTCGACTGCTATCTCATCAAGCTCAACCACGTCAACCGCGGCAATCATCTGGCGGTAGGCGGATACACCGCCTGCGGCCGGGATGCCACGAACATGCTTTCCTGCATGATCCTCGAAAGCATGAAGCACATCCGGCTGGCGCATCCTTTCATCAGCGTTCTGATTTCCCCCCGGACGCCCCAGAAGCTGCTCGTCCGGGCGGCCGAACTATCCGCCCTGGGCACGGGGCACCCCGTCTACCTGAACGCCGATGTCCTCACCACGCAGATGCTCGCGCGGGGAAGCGCGGGCGGCGCGCCCGTCACGCTGGCGCTGGCGCGGACCGCCACGCCCGTCGGCTGCTACGAGCCGGTCCTGATGGGGCTCGACTCGGGCTATTTCTACGGCGGCTATTTCAATCTCGCGGCGGTCTGCGAACTGGCGCTCACCAACGGCGCGAGCCGGCGCTACAAAAAAAGAATAGGCCCGGAAACGGGCGATCCGCGGGCCTTTGCCGATTTTGAGGAATTCCGCAGCGCATACAAAGCCCAGTTGTCCTTCATGATGAAGCATTTTTCCGCGGCCACGGACATTTTTGAGCGGGTCACGGCCGATCTTCTGCCGACGCCTTTCGAATCAAGCCTCATCAAGGACTGCATTGCCCGCGGAAAGTCGCGCGAGGACGGAGGGGCCAGGTTCAATTTCCGGACGGTTATCGGCGCGGGATCGAGCGACGCGGGAGATTCGCTGGCCGCCGTGCGCAAACTGGTTTTCGAGGAAAAGAAGATTTCGATGGACGATCTGTGCCGGGCGCTGGACGCCGATTTTGCAGGATACGACGATCAGCGCCGGCTTTTGTGCGCCGCGCCAAAATTCGGCAACGACAGCGACGAAGCCGACGAGCAGGCGGCCTGGGTCAGCCATCTTTTCGCCGAAGAGGTTGCCCGGCAGAAAGACACACGCGGCGGACACGCCGTCCCGATGGGCGCGCCGCTGCAATACTACATGTTCGGCGGCTGGGCGGTGGGCGCGCTGCCCTCGGGAAGAAAAGCGTGGCAGCCGCTGGCGGACGCCTGGTCGCCCTCTGCGGGATGCGACGTTCGCGGCCCTACGGCCATTCTGGCGAGCATGGCCAAGATCGACGCCGCGGAGCTCACCGCCGGCGTCACGCTCAATCTGCGCTTCGACCCGGAGATTTTCCGGAGCCGCGACGGCATGACCCGCTTCGCCGCCTTCCTCCGCGCGTTTGCGGACCAGGGAATCTTTCAGGTCCAGCTCAACATCATCGATACGGAAACGCTCCGCCGCGCCCAGAAAGAGCCGGAAAAGTACCGGGACCTGGTCGTCAAAGTCGCGGGCTACAGCGCGTATTTCACGCAGCTCATCAAACCGCTGCAGGATGGCTTGATCGCCAGGACGCAGCACAAATTATAGGCTTGTAAGGAGTTTCAGGATGGAAGATCTGCCGGAAAAATTTTTTACGATAAAGCCCACCGAACGCACCCAAAGGCTGCGCGCCTTTTACCTCGAAAACACGAAGCGGACGGACCCCGTTTATACGATTTACTTCGACCGGGCGATTGCGCGGACAATGAAAGAAACGGAAGGCGAGCCGATGATCCTCCGGCGCGCCAAAGCGTTTGCCGCGGCCGTCGCGGCTTTTCCGGTCGAAATTTTTCCCGACGAGCCTTTTGTCGGCTGGATCGGCGGCTCTCCGCAGGCCGTTCCGGTGGGCGCGGAACAGCTCGGCACCCGCCTGGAAATCGAAATCGACCGCTACAAATTCATGAGCGATGAAGACCGCCGCATTGTCAAGGAAGAAATCATCCCCTACTGGAAGGGCGAAGGGGACTGGAAGCGGCACTGGTTTTACCAGAACTATTCGACGCTTCCGCCGCTCACGCGCGAACTCCTCTACGGCGATCCCGATCCGGAGCTGAAGAAGATCGGCATCATCACCCGGTCGAAACCGCCCGCGATGCCGCGCGTCGACGTTCGCGAGGTTCCGGGAAAAACCGACGGCCTCGGCCGCGGATTCATCAGCGACGGTATGACCCGCCATCACATCGGGCACAGTTCCTTCGGCTACGAAAAAGTGCTCCGGAAGGGATTTCTCGGCGTCCAGAAAGACGCTCGGGAGCGTTTGGACCGGCTGGACTGGAACGACCCGCAGGAGCTGCGCAAGGTGCCTTTTCTGAAAGGCGTCATCCTCGCGATGGAAGCGGCGGCGCACATCGGAGCGAAATTCGCGGCAGGCGTCCGGAAAGCGGCCGTCCGGGAGGCCGATCCGGCGCGCAAAGCGGAACTGGAAAAAATCGCCGCGATCTGCGACCGCGTGCCCGCGCATCCGGCCCGCACCTTTCACGAGGCGCTGCAGTCGGTCTGGTTCACACAGATTCTCAACTGGTGCGAAACGCCGATTACGTTTGCCGTCGGCCCCGGCAAGGTCGATCAGTATCTGTTCCCCTATTATGAAAGGGATCTCCGCGAAGGCCGCCTGACGCGGGAAGAAGCGCAGGAACTCATCGACTGCTGGCTCATGCGCTTCACGCAGGGCGTGTCGCCCTTCATTCCGCAGGCGGGCGCCGCTTATCACATGGATGTGGGCGGCCTGAAAAAAGACGGCAGCGACGCGACCAACGAGCTCTCCTTTCTGTTCTTGGAGGGAATGATGCACACGCGCCTGGTCGAACCGAATTTCGGCGTTCTGGTTCACAGCAAAACGCCCGACGATTTTCTGCGCAAGGCCTGCCGGCTGTGCGTTTTGGGAACGGGGCACCCCATGTTTCTCAACAATGATGTCTTTGTTGAAAACTTCCTCGCCCGCGGCACGATGGGCGGACCGCCGGTTCCCCTTGAACTCGCGCGCACCAGCGGCGCGATCGGCTGCAACGAGCCGCACGTGGCCAACTACGATTCCGAATTCAACGTGGGGCCTTTTCTGCTTTTGCCGCAAATGCTCGAGCTGGCGCTTTCCGACGGCTGGAGCCGATACCACGGCAAGTATATGGGCGTCCGCACGGGCGATCCCCGGACATTTCAAACCTTCGAAGAGCTGCAGGAAGCTTACTTAAAACAGCTTGCCTACTTCGCCCATCACTGCGAGATCGCCAACAAAAACTCCGAAATCACGCTGGCCGAACGCTATCCCACGGTGTACACCTCCGCTCTCATCGAAGACTGCATTGAAAAAGGCATTCCCCGCGAAGCGGGCGGGGCGCGCTTCAACTTCGGCCCCTGCATCGCCACGGCGGGCGCCACGGACGTCGGCGACTCGCTGATCGCCGTCAAAAAACTGGTTTTCGACGAGAAGAAGATTTCCATGGCCGAACTTCTCGATGCGCTTGCAAAAAACTTCGACGGCTGCGAACCGCTGCGGCAGGAACTGCTTGCGGCGCCCAAATTCGGCAACGACGTCGATGACGTCGACCGCCTGGTCGCCTGGGTCATGGAAACTTACTGTACGGAAGTTGTGAAGCACAAAAACACCAGAGGAGGGCGCCTGGTCCCCTACCAGAATCCTCTCGTCTGGTACGTGAGCACCGGAAAACTCGTGGGCGCGCTGCCCTCGGGCAGGAAGGCATGGGAGCCTCTCTCCGACGGCATTTCGCCCACGCGCGGCGCGGACGTGAGCGGCCCCACGGCCGTGTTCAACTCGGTAGGCAAGATCGATAATATTTCCATCTTCTTCGGCCAGACCCTGAATATGCGGATCAACCGCGACGTGTTTGCCGGCGAAGGCGGCGTCCGGATGCTGTCTTCGATCATCCGCACTTTTGTCGATCTGAAGATTCACCACTGCCAGTTCAACCTGGTATCGTCGGAAACCCTGCGCGCCGCGCAGGAAAAGCCGGAGGACTACTCGGACCTCACGGTGCGTGTGGCGGGCTACGTTGCCTATTTCACGCGGCTCGGCCGCGACGTGCAAAACAGCATCATCGCCCGCACGGAACATGGAGCGGCGTAAAGCGCCGCTTGGTTTCCTCCCCGGTTGAAGGGGACACCCTGCGAAGCGGCCGGAGGCTGGGTCATTCTTTTGCCCCGCTTCGATGTTTTATTTGCTTTCGCAAAAAAATGTCGCTACGCTGACGCCGTTTACGCGAGGACAAAGGAGAATCAGTCATGAAAGTAATCGCCGTGAACGGCAGCCCGCGGAAAACGGGAAACACCCACGCCCTGCTCCGAACGGTTTTAAGCGAACTGGAACAGGAAGGCATCGCGACGGAACTGGTGCAGCTGGCCGGAAAAAAGATCACCGGCTGTATCGCGTGCTATAAATGCTTCGAAAATCAGGACCGGCGCTGCGCCGTGCAAAACGACGGCCTCAACGAATGTCTCGAAAAAATGATTGAAGCCGACGGCATTCTGCTCGGATCGCCGACCTATTTTTCGAACATCACCGCCGAGATGAAAGCGCTGATCGACCGCGCCGGCCTGGTCGCAAGCGCCAACGGTTTTCTGCTGCGCCGGAAAGTCGGAGCGGGCGTCGTGGCGGTGCGCCGGGCGGGCAGCGTCTTCGCCTTTGACGCGCTCAACCATTTCTTTTTGTACCACCAGATGATCGTGCCCGGCTCCTGCTACTGGAATGTGGGGATGGGTTTGAATCCACAAGACGTGATACAGGACGAGGAAGGCCTCAATATCATGAAAGTGCTGGGACGGAACATGGCCTGGCTTTTGAAAAAACTGGGCGACCCTCAAACGCAGCAGGCCTGACCGGACAGGCGGTATTTTTTTTCAGCAAACCGTTTCACCGGATGAAAAGGAGACAAACCATGACCCCGGAAATCACGGAAAAAGACCGGCAGATGGCGCGGCGCTGCGTGGAGTGTCCCGTCTGCACACGCGCCCGCAAAAAGCAGCGCGGCATCGCCTACTGGTTTGTAAAAAGCATCGAAAGCAGCTTCTGCCCTTACTGCGCGGCCTATGAGCGCGTTTACGGAAAGAAGGCGCACGAACCTTAAGCATCGCGAAGAAAGGCGGTAAAAATGGGATCGTTTGATTCTCTTTTTCTTTTTTTAATCATGTTGTTTGTTGCCGTGAGCATGCGCATGGTCCCGGAGCAGCAGAGAATCGCCCTTTTTCGCCGCGGGCAGTATGCGGGGCTCAAAGGGCCGGGAATGGTCCTGGTGATTCCTTACCTGGACCGCGCTCACAAAATCAGCATCGGGGACAGGGGCGTGCTCTTGGAGGATGGAACGGCGCGGTTCGGAGAATTTGCGGTGCCCGTCGTCTTTTCCCGCTACATTGCGCCGGAAACGTCGGTTCAAGTGGTCGGATTCACCAAGGACGGGCCGCAGGTCGTGTAGCGCCCGGGCTTTTCGCGCCATTCGGGAATAAGCCCGGGCGGCCAACGTTTTTTATTCCGGCGGACGCTTTTTTTCAGCGTCCGGCTGCTTTCAGTTTCTGCACCTCTTCCAGAATCCTGGGCAGAATTTCTCCCGTCTTTCCCTGAAGAAGATCATCGGATATGCCCTCCCGGGTGAGCGGCGTGGGATCGGCGTTGATTTCGATGATGACGGTCTTTTGCCGGTAATTGTTCTGTTTTGCCGTCCGGGGCAGCATGGCAAACGGATAAACGGTCGCGGACGTTCCGCAGATCAGCATCAAATCGCAGCGCTCGACTTCCTCCAGGCTCTCCCGGGCGACGTCCGGCGGAATCGCCTCGTTGAAATGGACGACGTCCGATTTCAGCACGCCGTTGCAGCGGCGGCACAGGGGCGGCAGACGGTTCTGTGCGAGCAGCCTCTCCAGGTCGTACTCCTCAGGATCAAACCGTGCGTTGCATTCGAAGCAGCGCAAAAGCGAAATATTGCCGTGATAGTCGAGAACCTTTTTGCTGCCCGCTTTCTGGTGCAGATTGTCGATGTTCTGAGTGACGACGCATTTCAAAATGGACAGGCTTTCCAGTTGGGCCAGCGCATCGTGACCGGCATTGGGGCGCGCCTTGAAGAGCGCCGTGAGCCACGAGGCGCCGGTCAGGCTCTCGACCCAGTACTGCCGGGGATCCCGCTGAAACTTGTAATAGCTTTCGTAGGCCTGCCGTTCGGCCTCCGGGTTCTTCGTCCAGATGCCGTTGGGCCCCCGGAAATCGGGAATGCCCGATTCGGTCGAGAGGCCGGCGCCGGTGAGCGCAATGGCGTGTCTGCTTTTGACGAGCTGTCCGGCTACTTTTGCAATCACCTGTTCCATAGGCTTCGCCTTGCACAGTAGCGGGTAAAGCGACCCAGGGCCAGCGCCGCGCGCCCGATGGAGGGAAAGACGGCAATGCCCAGGGCGGCCAGTTCCGTCGCCGCCTTCTGCGCCAGCGGCTTCATGTTCGCGGAGCTGTAGCTGTGCAGGATCACTGCGAGCGGCTTGGTGAGGTTCTTCTTGCTCTGGCCGATCAACTGGAGAAACGAGCCCACCCAGAATTCCTTTTCCGCGCTGGAGACGAGGCCGAAATGGTCGAACGCCACATGGAGAATGAGCATGTCGGCTTCCTCGCAGGCGTCCAGAAGACTCATGGTCCTGAAGAATTTGTCGGGCGTCTCGAAATTGTTGAGGTCGATCGGATTTTTGAAAATCCGCCCCGCTTCCGTGGGAAACACGTTGATCAGGTTTTGCCGGAGCTCAAAGCCGAGCCGCGGGAGCGGAAGCCCCGCTGAGGAAAATTCGTCCGCAAGGATCACGCTGGCGCCGCCCCCGATGCCGACGATCACCATCCGGTTTCCCGCGGGCTTGGTCATCTGCTGAAACGCCAGCGCGACGTCCATCATCTCTTCGATGCTTCCGGCGCGGATAACGCTCGCCTGTTTCAGAAGACCGTCCCAGACCTGATCGGAACCGGCCAGGGCCGTCGTGTGCGAAACCGCTGCCTCAGCGCCGGATTCGGACGTTCCGACTTTCAGCACCACGACGGGTTTGCGTTTCGCCGCCTTTTCCAGCGCCTTGAAAAACCGCGGTCCCTGGCGGACGCCTTCAAGATACGCCGTGATGATTTTCGTCTCTTCATCCTCGGCCAGATATTCCAGATAGTCCGATTCGTTGAGGTCCGCGCCGTTGCCCATGCTGATCACTTTGCTGAAATAAACGCCGCGGGCGGCGCCTTCCTGAATGCAGTGCGCGGCGTTCCCGCCGCTCTGGGAAATCATGGCCACCTGGCCCGCGGTCCTGGCGTAGTCGCCGTTGAAGCTGAGGCCGCCCGCCGGACAGTAAAGCCCCAGGCAGTTGGGGCCGATCACGCGGATGCCGCCTTTCTTCGCCCTGGCAAGCACCTCCGCCTGCAGGCGCTTGCCCTCGGCGTTTTCGATCTCGCTGAAACCGGACGTGAAAAAATGGATGGCCTTCACGCCTTTTGCGGCCGCTTCATCGACCAGCTGCGGCGTAAAGGGGGCGGGAATGGCGGAAATGATGTAATCGACCTCGCCGGGAATCTCCCGGAGGCTTTTGTAGAGGGTCATGCCGTTGACTTCGCCCCCGGCGGGATTGAGCGGATAGAGTTTCCCCGGATAGCCGAACTCCTGGAGGCCCTGCAGGTATCGCAGGCCGAAGTTGAACTTGTTGACGTTTTCCGACACGCCGGCGATGGCGATGGACTGCGGGTGAAACAGAAAATCGAGACTGGCGGAAGCTTTCATGGCGGTCATTTCCCTTCTATTCCGGAATTGTGCAGTAGAGGCGCGAATCCTCGAGCGCGTCTGTGCGGTAGTGCACGACATCCTGATAGGCCTTGTCCCGGTTCATGTCGATAAAAGCGTCGATCGAGGGATATTCGTAAAGAGCGATGGCGTCCCACTCCTCGTTGCCGATCACCGGCATCAGGCCGTTGCCGCGGTAGACGATGCGGCTGATCGTTTTTCCGGAAAAGAGCGTCTTCGTCGCCTCGTAGTACTTCTGATAGGTTTCCTTGCCTCCGTCGCGTTTGAATTTCAGCAGATTGACCATGACGATCGGCCCCTGGTAATTCTGCGACATGAGCTGTTTGAACTGGTCTTTCGTGGGCATGATGAAGTTCATCTCTCTTCTCCTTGTCAGAGTTTATTTTTGTTTGATAGCGGCGACACAACGGGTAACCGGCCATCTGCGCCGACGGCCGCGTCAAGATAACGGGGAGCAAAGTCGAATCCGGGGAGATGATCAAAACGCTCGTCCGGCGTGGACAAGACTTTCATGACGAACCTCCTGTATCATAGGTGTTGACGCCATAACATTTTTGATATAATTTGTACACAAAATATTAGCCTACAAGACAACGGAAAGAGGCCCATGACTCTCAAAGTCGAAGACTGCATTTTTTTTCTCCTGGCCCGCGCCCAGCAGGCGGGTGTGCGTTTCTGGACTCAGGCGCTCGCGGACACGAATCTGACGGCCGTGCAGGCGATGGTCGTCAATTTTCTGGGACGCCGGGACCCCATCACGGCAAAGGAATTAAGCGAGCGGACGGGATTGGACACGGCCACGCTCACCGGCGTTATCGACCGGCTGGAGGCGTCCGGTTGGATCGAAAGGCGCCGCCATCCCAGCGACCGGCGGGCCATTCATATTTTGCTTTCGGACCGGGGCCGGAAGATCGTTCCCCTTCTCCAAAAAAAAATGGAGAAGGCCAATCGGGAGTTTTTGGCCGCGCTCGGCGACAACGAACAGCAGGAATTCCGGCGCCTCCTGCGCGCCGTGCGCAATCCGGACGCCGTCTTGCCCGCGGCGGAATAAATTAAAACCGCAACAGCTTTCAATCGGAAGAGAAAGGAAATCGACATGCAAAGCGACCTGAAGGAAGCCATCATCGGACACCTGGGAAACACCGTTTCGGCCGTCGGATTCGCGCCGGTAGAGCGTTTCGCAGAAGCGCCCGAAAAGCATCATCCGGCAAACATCTGCAAAAACGCGCAGACAGTGATCGTGCTGGGCCTGCAGATTCCGGCAGGAATCCTGAAATCGCCCGATTACAATCTGTACGGCCTGCACCGCTCGTATCACACGGCCTACCGCCGGCTCGATGAAATCGCGCTTTATTTGTGCAACTTCATTGAAGCGCAGGGAAAGTACACAGCCGTGACGATTCCCAGCTACGCGCCGATGGTGTTTCATGATTTTGAACCCTGGGGCCTTCTGTCGCTCAAGCACGCCGCCGTCCGGGCCGGTCTCGGCGCCTTCGGCCGCAGCGGCCAGGTGTACCATCCGGTCTACGGTTCCCGCCTGCGGCTCGCGGCCGTGGTCACCGACGCCGAACTGCCCGGCGATCCGGTCAACGATGCGCTCCCCTGCCCCGAAAAATGCCGCGCCTGCCTTAAAATCTGCCCCGCCGGCGCTTTTACAGCCGAAGGCGATTTTCACAAGATGACCTGCCTGGGGCACACCGTCAAGCACGCGATTTATCCGCTGGCCCTCAAGGACGCCGCCGGCCTCAAGCATATCGAGCGCGTCATCAACACCGCCGGCCACGATTACTGGATCGACTGCGACGAATGCCTGAAAGTCTGTCCGCTGAACCGGTAGCCAGACCGGCAAAAAATTCTTTTAGTCATTGATCCGGATCATTGACGCCTGACGACCGTATAAGGTATGATCGTCGGCACGCATCGGCCGAGCCGAAAAAAAGAGAAACCGGGCAAGCGCTCGCCGGCTCGGCGGAAGCGACGGACCGATGTCATTCATCACAACAGGACGCCTTCAGGGATGAAACCGTCCATCAACTGCGGAGTCATCTTTCAACCCATTTACGGCCGTCACCCGGAAAGGAGCGTCTTATGAAAAAGAACATGGGAATCCTGGACAGAGGCATCCGAGTTCTGCTGGCGATCGCTATTGCCGTTCTTTACCTGACCGGCGCCATTTCCGGCGGTTGGGCGATTGTTCTGGGCGTCATTGCGGTCATCTTTGTCGTCACGAGCCTGATCGGTTTTTGCCCCGCTTACGTCCTTTTCAATATTTCGACGATCGGAAAAAAGTAAGGACCCGCATCGCCGGAAAAGAAAAGGAGGTCGGGGAAATGGTTTCGCCTGCACGCAGATTCCGAAGAGGGATTCTGATTTTTACGGGAGCCGTCTTTCTTGTTTTGTCCGGGCTTTCCGGGCACGCCGCGGATCAGAAGACGGCTATGCGGTTGACCGTCGGAGAAGCCGTCGAAAAGCGCTCGCCGACAATCATGAAATCAAAGCCGTCAAAAGCGGACTGGCTGCGGGCCGGCAGGACATCGGCATTGCCCGCAGTTATCTGCTGCCGAAAATCTCCATTGAAGAAAGATATCTGCGGACCAACACTCCCGGCTACGCCTTTATGTCCAAGCTCAACCAGTCCCGGATCGCGGCCGCGGATTTCAATCCGGATTTTTTAAACAGCCCCGAGGCGATCAACGATTACCAGTCCTCCATTGCCGTGGAACAGCCGATCTTCGTGAAGAAGGCGCTGGTCGGCCTGGAAATGTCCCGGACGGAATCGCTGGCGAAGGAAGAGGACGTCAGGCGCAAAGAGGAGGAAATCGCTTTTTCGGTCGTCCGGGCCTGCCTCTCTGTTTTAACCGCCGGGGAATATGTGCAGGTGGCGGAGCTCGGCGTTCGGGATGCCCGGGAACGTCTGCGGATTGCCGAGCTGCGTTACAAAAACGATGTCGGGCAGTATGCCGATGCGCTGCGCACGGCAACGTCGCTCACAGAGGCCAGACAAAAACTCAACGTCGCGCGCAAGAACGTCAGCCTGGCGAGGCGCGCGCTGGGCGTGTTGCTGGCGCTGCCGGACTCGCCGGACGTGGTTGATGCGGCTTTCGATCTGTCACTTCAGGAGCTGGACGACTATACCGCCTCTGCAGAAAAACGGCCGGACGTGCGCGCTCTGGAGCTGCGCGGCGAAAACGCCCGGAACAATATCCGCCTGGCCGAGGCCGGTTATTATCCGTACATCGGCGTGGGCGGCAGCTATCAGTTCAACGACCACAATGCCCCCCTGGGATCCGAAGGCAAAAGCTGGCAGGTGATGGCGTTTTTGCGCTGGGACCTGTTTGACGGAACCAAGCGCGCGTATGAACGGGCAAAAGCCAAACATCAGGAAGCGCAAGTTCAGGAACATCTGGCCGCCATGAAGAAAGGCGTCTCTTTTAAAATTTACGAAGCCTATCTGAACGTCGGGGAGGCAAGACAGAATATTGAACTGGCCGAGGAGGCGCTGAAAACAGCCGACGAAGGCGCCCGTCTGTTGAAGCTCAGGTATGAAAACGGCCTTTCGTCGCTCAGCGATCTTCTGAATACACAGGCCAGTCTGGAACAGGCGCGCGCCGCTGTTGTCGAAACAAAGAACGCGTACAAAACAGCCCTGGCCGGGCTTCATTTTGAAAGCGGAACGCTTTTACAGAACTTGAAAAACGGACAGTCCCGTCCGCTCGGGGAGAAACCATGATGCGTCTGAACCATCGCGGGTTAAAAACGTTTTGTGCGCTGGCGGCTGCGGTATTGTTTACGGCGCTGTGTGCCGCCTGCCAGGGAAAGGGTCCGGAAGAAGCGGTGAAACGGCCGGTCGTTGAGGGGATCAAAATCGCCGCCGTCGCGCCTTCCGTTGTCGATGACGTTTACGAGACCACGGGCAATGTCCGGTCCGACCGCGAAAGCCTGGTGGCCAGCCGGGCGATGGGCGTGGTCACCTCCGTTCTGGTGCAGGAAGGAGACCGCGTGAAAGCCGGCCAGTTGCTTCTGACCATCGACGACCGGGATGCCGCCCAGCGGGCGCAGGCCGCCGCGATGGCGCTCGAATCCGCAAAACAAAACAAACTGCTCCAGGAAACCACCTGGCAGCGCTATAAAAATCTCTTCGATGAAAAGGCGCTCTCCCGACAGGAAATGGATCAGATCACAACGCAAAAGAACGTGGCCCAGGCTGAATACGAGCGGGCCAAAGCGATGGCCGAGGAGGCCCGGACGTACCAGTCGTTCACTTCTGTCCGGGCGCCCGTTTCCGGCAAAGTAACCCAAAAGCGCATCGACGCGGGCAGCATGGCCTCGCCGGGCCTGCCGCTTCTGGTGATCGAGGAAAGCGGCAGCTTTTACGTGGAAGCGGCCGTCGACGAGCGCCTGAGAGATAAAATCAAACCCGGCATGGAGGCCGAACTGGTCGTCGACGGCGCCGGCGGGCCGCAGCGCACAACCGTCCGCCAGGTGTTGACCACCATCGATCCTCTCTCCCGGACATTCATCGTGAAGATCACTCCCGGCGGCATTCCGGCCCGCAGCGGCCTTTTTGTCCGCATCCGGATTTCCGTTGGCCGGAAGGAGGCCATCCTGGTGCCCGCCGGCGCCCTCGTTCAGAAAGGACAGTTGACGGGGGTTTACACCGTGGATGAGCGCGGAATCATCACGTACCGTCTGGTCCGTACGGGCGCAACGTTTGCAGGCAGCACGGAAATTCTGTCGGGCCTGGCAGCCGGCGACCGGGTGATCGTTGAAGGCGTCGAGCGCGCCGAGGACGGCGGCGTCCTCGCGGGAGGAAAAGCGCCATGACCGGCATCGGCATCTCCGGAAAAATCGCCAAAGCCTTTATCCGTTCGAAGCTTACGCCGCTTCTGGTGATCGCCGCCTTGTTGCTGGGCCTTTTCGCCGTCTTTGTCACGCCGCGGGAAGAGGAGCCCCAGATCGTCGTCCCCATGGTGGACGTGTTCGTCAGCTATCCCGGCGCGACGCCCAAGGAAGTCGAAGAGCGGGTGACCCTTCCGATGGAAAAGCTCCTGTGGGAGATCAAGGGCGTGGAGTATGTCTATTCCATCGTCAAGCCGGGGCAGAACCTGACGATCGTCCGCTTTTACGTCGGCGAAAACATGGAAGACTCGCTGGTCAAGCTCTACAACAAACTCATGTCCAACTACGACCGGATTCCGCCCGGCGTCTCCCAACCCATGGTCAAACCCAAATCGATCGACGATGTTCCCATCCTGGCGCTGACCCTGTGGAGCGCTTCGCCCGGGTACACCGGCTACGAACTTCGGCGCATCGCCCTCGAGCTTTGCGGAGAATTGAAGAAGGACGCGAACGTTTCGGAGTTTTCCGTGATCGGCGGCCAGAAACGCCAGGTGCGCCTGACGCTGGACCCGCAGCGCCTGCGCGCCTATAACCTGTCGGCCCTGCAGATCATGCAAAGCCTGGCCCGGGCCAATGTCATTATTCCTTCCGGATCGTTTCCATCGGGCAATCGGGAGACGGTTGTCGAGACGGGCAGTTTTCTGACGAACGCTGAGGAGGTGGGCAATCTGGTCGTCCATGTCGCAAACGGCCGTCCCGTTTACCTGCGGAATGTGGCGGCCGTGTCCGACGGCCCGGCCGAGGCGACCGACTATGTCTTCATGGGACTGGGACCCGCCGCGGCAAAAAAAGGCCTGACCGGCAATGCCGTCTCGCAGGCGGAAGCCGTCACCATTGCCGTCGCCAAGCAAAAAGGCGCCAACGCCAGCGTGGTGGCCGACGAAGCGCTCAAAAAAACAGCCGCCCTGAAAGGGACGCTGATCCCGTCCGACGTGCAGGTGACCGTCACGCGCAACTACGGAGAAACAGCCAAGGACAAATCCGACGAACTCCTGAAGCACATGCTGATCGCCACGATCTCCGTAATCTTGCTTGTCGCCTTGTTTTTAGGCTGGCGGGAATCGATCGTGGTGGCCGTCGCCGTGCCGGTAACGCTGGCGCTGACGCTGCTCATCAATTATCTTTACGGTTACACCCTCAACCGCGTAACGCTTTTTGCGCTGATCTTTTCCATCGGCATTCTGGTGGACGACGCGATTGTCGTCGTGGAAAACATCAACCGGCATTTCCGGATGCGCAAGGTCGAGCCGCAGACGGCCGTGCTGGCCGTGGATGAAGTGGGCAATCCCACGATCCTGGCCACCTTTACCGTCATTGCCGCGCTGCTGCCGATGGCCTTTGTCTCCGGCCTCATGGGGCCTTACATGCGGCCGATCCCGGTCGGCGCGTCGGCGGCGATGCTCTTTTCTCTGCTGGTGGCCTTCATTGTCAGCCCCTGGCTGTCTTACATCGTTTTGAAAAAAGTCCGCCACAAAGGTTCGGGGGAGCCCCGCGAGGAAAAGTCGCACGGACTTTACGAAAAGATGCTCGGCCCGTTGATCGACGCGCCCAAAAAACGGATGATTGCGTTTGCCGCCGTGGGCGGGCTTTTGCTTCTGGCCGTGCTCCTGGTGCCTCTCAAACAGGTCACCATGAAAATGCTCCCCTTCGACAACAAGAGCGAATTGCAGGTCATCATCGACATGCCCGAAGGCCGGACGCTGGAAGAAACGGCCGCCGTGACGCGGGCGCTTTCCGAATATCTGAAAACGGTGCCGGAAGTGACCGACTACCAAGCCTATGTGGGAACGGCCGCGCCTTACAATTTCAACGGCCTGGTCCGCCATTACTTCCTGCGCGAAGGCAGCAACGTGGCCGACATCCAGGTGAATTTCGTCGGCAAGTCGGACCGCCGGGCGCAAAGCCACGACATCGCCAAGCGCCTGCGGCCGGAATTGAAGCGCATCGCCGACCGGCACGACGCGCGGATCAAAATTGCGGAACTGCCGCCCGGGCCGCCGGTGCTGAGCACGCTGGTGGCGGAAATTTACGGGCCGGAAACATCCCGCCGGATTGAAATCGCCGGACAGGTGCGCGATATCTTCGAAAAGACCGACGGCGTGGTGGATGTGGACTGGTTTGTGGAAGACGACCAGCGCAAACTGTCGTTTGTCGTCGACCGCGCTCGGGCGGCGCAAAGCGGCGTCACGACGGACGCCATCGCCCAAAGCGTCCGGATTGCGCTGGGCGGAAGCGTGGCCGGCGTGGTCCACCTGGACCGGGAGAGAGAACCGGTGGAAATCTTCCTGCGGATGCCTTTTGCCGAGCGGGCCGACCTCCGGCAGCTGCAAACGCTGATGATTCCGTCAGCCGCCGGCAAAGCCGTCTCGCTTGGAGAGTTGGCTGCCGTGCGGGAGGGAATCGTGGAGAAAACGATCTACCACAAAAATCTGAAGAATGTGACGTACGTCATCGGCGACGTCGCGGGAACGGAAGAAAGCCCCGTTTACGCCATTCTGAAAATGAAAGACGCCATCGCCGCCTTGAAACTGGCCGAAGGTTACGAGTTGAAGCAGTACTCGTCGGCGCAGCCGTGGCTCACCACCCGGTACGCCATGAAGTGGGACGGAGAATGGCACATCACCTACGAGGTTTTCCGCGATCTCGGCATTGCTTTTGCGGTGGTGCTGATCATCATCTACATCCTGGTCGTGGCCTGGTTTCGAAGCTTCGTCACGCCGCTGGTCATCATGGCGCCTATTTTGCTCACGCTGGTGGGAATCCTGCCGGGGCACTGGATCTTCGGCGCATTTTTCACCGCCACCTCCATGATCGGATTTATTGCGCTCGCAGGCATCGTGGTGCGCAATTCCATTTTGCTTGTCGACTTCATCCAGATGGAATGGCGGGAAAAAGGCGAACTGCGCAATGCGCTTATCCGCGCGGGGACCGTCCGATTCCGGCCGATTGTGCTCACCGCGGCGGCTGTCGTCGTCGGCTCTTTTGTCATGCTCTTCGATCCCATCTTTCAGGGACTGGCCATTGCCATGATGTTCGGAGCCGTGGCCGCAACGCTGCTCACGCTGGTGGTGGTGCCGCTGCTCTATTACACGTTTTTCAAAAACCGACCGTGTCCGGGTGAAGAGAAAAAAGACCAGACAAGCGAAGCATAATCGTTTCCCGGAAGGCGGCCTGTTTGCGTTGCCGCCGTTTCGCCGGCGCCCGCCGGGACCGGTTTCGGAAACGCCCCGGCTTCTTCGGCTTCAGCAATGCTGCTCATGGGGGGATCCCCGTGAAATAATCATCCGGAAGACGCGGACAACCCGGCAAAAAACCCCGCTTTTGTTTCCAAAAGCGGGGTTTCGGTTTCAGGATCGAACACTGTTGTGGATTACTGAATGGGCACCCAGCGGATCATTTCCGGTTCCTTGGTTTTACTCATCTTCTTGTACTTTTCATATTCCGCCTTGGTCTTCGGGAAAGCCAGAATGTAATCCACCTTCGAGAACTTGCCGTTCTTCACGTGCTGCATGATCAAACCGCAATACATGAAGCCGTTGTCTTGCATGGCAAACAGTTCGTTGGGCACCTTGTCGCCGGTGGTCGGCAGGGCGTTGGGAATATTCCGTCGGACCAGTTTGGCGTCGAGCGACTGCGCTTTTTCGATCGCGCGGGCCACCACGTACATCGAGTTGTAGTTCAGCACGCACTCCGCGCCCATGTCTCTTTTATACGCTGCTTTGTAACGGGCCTGGAAACCGGGAACGGCCGGCAGGGGCAGATCCTTCAGAGCGCCCGTGCTGATCATGCCTTCCAGCAGTCTCATATCTTTGATGGATTTCGCAATATAATCCGGTTTGGCCTGGTCGATCACCACGAACCCGCCCTTGAATCCCAGGGCTCTGGCCTGTTCGATGACGAGAACGGTCGGCGCCGAAGGACCGCCGATGAGCAGGAAATCGGGTTTTTTGGACAGAGCGGCCGACAACTGCGGCGAATAGTCCGTTTCCGAGTAATAGTTGGCGGGATAGTCGCCGACTACCTGTCCGCCCTTGTTAACCCACAAATGATGGAAGGCCTTGCGCCAGGCATCGCCGTAACCACCCGCCGTCACGACCATGGCGACTTTCCGGTAACCTTGCGCCCAAGCCTGGTCGGACATGAGCTGCGCATAGGTGACAAAATTCGGAACAGGGTTGATGATCATCGGATGACCTTTGTCCAGAAGCGCATGAATGCTGGTGTACGCCACAATGAGAAAATTGTGTTCGGGAATACCCATGATCGCCGCCAGACCGGTGAAGTTGGGGCTGAAAACCGCGATGGCTTTGTGCTGATTCACGAAACGCAGCGCGTTGTTTTTCGCCTGGGTGGGGTCCATCCGGTCGTCGAGTCTTTCCATCCGGAAGGTGTATTTTTTGCCTTTAACCGTTACGCCGCCTGCCGCATTGAGCTCTTTTACGGCCATATCGATGCCGTACATACAATCCTGCCCGTACTCCGCGGCGGGCCCGGACAAAGGCCCGGTGAAGCCGATCACGATATCATCCGCCGAGGCCACCGCGGCCCATGCAACAAACGCAAACATGAACATTGAACACAATAAAGCTTTCCACTTCGTCATTGCAACATCCCCCTTTTTAATAAGTTTTTCCGGACCGAAATTTTCGCATTTCGCGATCCGGTTGGACACGGTATTGTGGTAACGGTTGAAGCACTTTTTTTTCAGGTTACTGTATTCGGAAAATATGGTCAAGCAGTTTTCACCTGTCGGAGGCGTCTGCGCCGGTATCTAAAACCCGGATCGCCGGGGATAGGGCGATCCGGAGCAGGCGGGCGCCGAAGGATTGTTTCATCTCATCATCACGCCGCCCGTCCTGCGGATTCTTGTCCTCAGTCGCTAACACCCGACTCCCGACTTCCGTGGACGCTGAGCGGACAATCGACCTTTTCGGCAATTCATATACAACGAACGTTGATTGTACATAGATGAGCCCGGACGAGTTGTCAAGCCCTTTTTAGAAAGCTTTTTTTGAGGGACGTCCGGCCGACGGCCGCGGCTTTGAGAGACAAATATTTATGAATAACAACCTATTTCCCGTTTCCGGAAAAGGGATTATTGAAATTTTTTTTCAGGAAGTCGTTTGCCGGAGCGGTACCCACCGGACCATTGCCGACCCGGACATCCTGATGATCTTCCTTCAGCGGCAAAAACGCGCGACCATGACGCCGCTGAACTTCCGATTGCCTTTCACAAAAGCCGCAAGCGTTTTTCCGGATACGACCACCGCGCCTTCCCGGCGCGACGCGTGCAGGAGACGCAGGCTTCTCCCCTCCTTCACGACGAAACCGATATGCGCGACGTCGAGCCCCTCCTGCTCCGTTGTGAGAGCGAAGACGTCTCCCGGGCGAAGACCGCCCTGCAGACGCGCCAGATTTTTGGCCTCCACCACGCGCCAGAACCGGCGGGAAAGGCTCTTTTCGATTTTTTCCAGGCGGGTAAACTGGCTTTCGGTTTTCAAGCCGGCATACAAAGTCCGGTGCGTCGTCATGAAGTTGATTTTTTTGCGCCGGGGACGGCCGCCCAGACCGGCCGTGACATTCCGCAGCACACTCTTTTTTTCGTTGTCCCGGATCCAGTCGGAAAAATAATGCAACCGCGAGGCGTAGCCGGCGATTTTCCCCCCACGGTAACGGATGAGCGTGAGGTTTTTCCGGAATTGCGCAACGGAAAGCTTTCCGGCCGCGGCGCAGCGGGCCAGGGCCAGCACGGTTTCGACAAACGTCATGCAGTCGAACTGCGTCAGGGTAACCGTGAGTTTCTCCGGACCCGGCGCCTCGAGCGTTCCGGCCTGATAGGGAGTTCCCAAAAAAAAGCGGGCGATTTCAATGACCAGGTCGCCCGGAAACAGATCCTGCGCCAGCGCCGCCTGCCACACCTGCGCCGTTTCGGAAAGATAAATTTCTTCGCGTGTCATGTGCGCCTCCCGATGGTCCAAATCGTCCGGGGCATCCCCGCGTTTCTCTTGCCGCCAAACGTTGCGGCCCGGATGATGAAACACGGCGCGATGCTTTTTTGCCGCCGTCCTCACCGGACGGAAAACATCAGGACACGCGAAACGACGCGTTACTCCCGAATCCTGAGCGTGTCCTGCAGGTATCTCTTAAATACCAGAAACTCTCTGGACATATTAACGGCGCCGCCCTCGCGGCAGGCCAGGTCTTTCATGCTTTCCGGAAGCTCGGGATCGATGCCCAGGAGGCTCTTGATTTCTTCGGGAAATTTGGCGGGATGCGCGGTTTCCAGGCAGATGGCCAGTTTCGTATCGCCGCTTTTTTTCTGATAGGCCTCGAGCCCCGCCCAGCCCACCGCGCCGTGCTGCTCGAGGATCACCCGGTAGCGGTCGTAAACGCTTTTGATGGTCCGGCGGGTCTGCTCGTCGGTGACGCTCACCGAGAAAATGCGGCGGCGCATTTCTGCGAGATCGGGATAGCGGTGGACCACGCCCGCGCGGTCGACCGTTCCGCCGTAGAGTTCAAAAAAACGCGCCAGATTGCTGGGATGGCCGACGTTCATCGCATTGGAAATGCAGGCCCGCGACGGCGATACCTTGGTGTAGCGGCCGGTTTCCAGATACAGCGGAAATTCATCATTTTCGTTGGTGGGCATGATGAGCTTGGCCACCGGCAGACCCATCCGGCGGGCGTATTCGCAGCCCAGGGCGTCGCCGAAATTGCCGGATGGAACAGAAAACAGAACTTCTTCCCCCGCCCCGGCGAGCTGCGCGTAAGCGTAAACGTAATAAACAATCTGCGGCAGAATGCGGCCGAAATTGATGGAATTGGCCGACGACAGGTTGAACCGCGCCAGCTCCCGGTCGGCAAACGCCTCTTTCACCAGATTCTGGCAATCGTCGAATTTTCCGTTCACGCACAGCGCCCGCACGTTGCCACCGATGGTGTCGAGCTGCTTTTTCTGCATCAGGCTCACCTCGTCCGCCGGGTACAGAATGGTCACATCGATGCCGCGGACGCCCTTGTAGGCCTCGCCCACCGCGCTGCCCGTATCGCCGGACGTCGCCACCAGAATGTTGAGCCTTTCTCCTTCGGGGCGGCAATGGCTCATCAGCCGCGCCATCATCCGCGCGGCGAAATCCTTGAAGGACGCCGTCGGCCCCTGGTCCAGGCGCAAAATGAATGCGCGCGGATAAACCGCCTCGAGCGGCACGGGATAATTGTACGCATCCTGCGCGATGTCGGCAAGAACGTCGTCGGAAAATTCGTCGGACAAAAAGGTCCGGGCCACCAGCAGCGCGGCCTGCCAGTAGGGCCGGTCCCGCAGCCCGATGATATCGGACATGGACAACTGCGGGATCGGATCGGGAACAAAAAGCCCCTCATCCGGCGCCTGACCGGCCAGGAGCGCTTCCCGGAAGGAAACGGTCGCCGTGAAGGGCTCGATGCCCGGAATGGAGTACACGAAGCGATTGGTACTGTAATAGCGAATAGCCATGCTTTTCATCCTTTTTAAAGGTACTGTTCTATAATCTGATTGAGCGCAATAAATCAACAAAAATTGAAGCCGACCGACGGTTGTGCGGCCCGGCGCCCGTCGGATGAAAGCCGGCGCCGGCCGGAATGAAATGAAGTTGGAAAATACGATCATCTATGCTAAAAACCAGAAACGTTTCCGAAGGAAGCGGCTCAATCTTTAATTTTTTTTCAGGTATGGACAAGATGGAAGAGAAAAAACCCATTCGTTTGACAGAAACCGTTCAAAGCGCAGGTTGAGCCTGCAAGATCGGTCCGGGGGACCTGTCCGACATTCTGCGCGATTTGCCGCTCATCTCCGATCCGAATCTGGTGACCGGATATGAACATGCGGAAGACGCGGGCGTGTACAAACTTTCCGACGACCTGGCGCTGGTGCAGACGGTAGACTTCTTCACGCCGACGGTGGACGATCCCTTCACCTTCGGCCGGATTGCCGCGGTCAATGCCCTGAACGACATTTACGCGATGGGCGGCCGGCCGTTGACCGCGATGAACATCGTCTGTTTTCCCATAAAGACGATGGACAAAGCGGTGCTGCGCGACGTTTTGCGCGGTGGACTGGACAAAATGCGCGAAGCGGGCGTGCTGCTGGTCGGCGGCCACAGCGTGGAAGACACCGAAATCAAGTACGGGCTCTCGGTGACCGGCACGATTCATCCGGACCGCGTGCTTTTCAACCGCGGCGCGCGCCCCGGCGACAAGCTCATCCTGACCAAACCGCTCGGCACGGGCATCGCCGCGACGGCGCTCAAGGCGGGAGTGGCCGCGCCGGCGCTCGTCGAACAAGCGACAGCCTGCATGACGACGCTCAACAAACAAGCCGCCGAACTGATGATTTCCGCGGGAGACATCCATTCCTGCACGGATATCACGGGCTTCGGTTTCCTGGGGCATGCCTGCGAAACCGTTGAAGGCAGCGACGTCGGCCTGCGCATCGCGGCGGCCCGAATCCCCATTCTGGAGGGTATTCGGGAACTGGTGGAAACCGGTTATCTGCCCGGCGGGTTGTACCGCAACCGGAACTACCGCCTGGGCCAGGTGGAAAAGGCGCCCTCCTGTCCGGACTGGATCTTTGACGTCTGCTTCGATCCGCAGACGGCGGGCGGCCTGCTTTTCAGTCTTCCGGCGGACAAGGCGGAACCGCTCGTAAAAGCCATGCGCGACGCGGGGATCGGCGACGCGGCGATTGTGGGCGATGTGACGGACACCCGCCCCGGCAAAATTCTTCTGGCATAAGGCAAGCGTTTTGCAAGCCACGAGGTATGCATTTGCAATCCATTGTCGTTAAAAACGAGACGCAGCAGCATTTAAGAAGACTCCTTGAAATCATCTCTCCCGACGATTCGCTCTTGATTCTGATGTATGGCAGCCCCGATCCGGACGCGATCGCCTCGGCCATGGCGCTTAGCGAAATCCTCGCGCGCAGAAAAAATATCACCCGCTGCACGCTGGCCGCGACGGAGCCCATCCGGCGCCAGCAGAATCGGGAGCTCGCGCACGCAATGCGCCTCACGATCCGCCAGCTGGGCCAGGTGGACCCGGCCGCCCACCGGCATATCGCGCTGGTGGACGCGCAGCCGTCCTTTTTCAGCGAATCCCTCTTTTCGCTAAGACCCACGTTCGTCTTCGATCATCACCCCCGCCAGGGCGAGTGGGAAGCGCCGTTGGCCGACATCCGCCCCGCCTACGGCGCGCTCTCGACGGTTTTCACGGAATACCTTCTGGCCGCGCGCGTCCGCATTCCGCGCAACTTGCACACGGCGCTGCTTTACGGCATCAAGACGGACACGGACAATTTCGACCGCGACACCATCGCCGACGACATCCGCGCCTACACCTTTCACAGCCGGCGCGCCAACATTCCGCTCATCCGGCGCATCGAGCTCAATCAGACGCCGATGAGCTACCTGAAATACTTCGATCAGGCCTTTCACACCATGAGGCATTTCCGCGGCCGCCGCGTCGGGTTTTTGGGCCAGGTGGAAAGCCCGGATGTCTGCGTCCAGGTCGCGGACTTTTACCTGCACGTCATCGGCACCTCTTACGTCGTGGTTGCGGGCATCGTCAACGACAAACTGATCATCATCTTCCGGGGAGACGGCTACCGGCAGGACTGCGGCGCGCTGGCGCAAAGCGCCTGCGGCCTCGTGGGCCAGGGAGGCGGTCACCGCAGCGCCGCCCGCATTGAAATTCTCCTGGACGTTTTAAAAACGGAATTGAAAGGCGATTTGTCCCATGCCAGCATCGATCGTTTTCTGGACCAGTGTCTGAAAAGGGGCCATGCGGCAAGGCAAACCGCGCAAATACCTTCACCTCGCGAGGATCCCTCATGAAAGACATCGGATTGCACAAAGAAGTCACCGTCGGCCGCTACCTGAATCCCTTTGCCGGATTTGAAGAAAAGGAACTGGTGATCGAGGAACGCTACGACGAAACCACCGGCGTGGCAAGCCGCATTCTGCCCTACCGCGTGCGGCCCGCCCAGAAGCCGGACCCCGCCCCCTATCTGGAAAAGTCGCCTCCCGCGATCTGCCCCTTCTGCCCGGAACTCTTCGAGAGGCTCACTCCCAAATTTACGCCGGATATTATCGCCGAGGGGAAATTCCGGCGCGGCGACGCCTGGCTTTTTCCCAACGCGTTTCCCTACGATGCCGCCAACTCCGTGGCGATCTTCTCGTCTTGTCACTTTCTCGGCCTCGACCAACTGACGGCGGACGCCATGCACGACGGATTCGCCGTCTGCCGCGACTACTTATACCGCATCGCAGAGCTGCAAAAGGGCTATTCGTACTGCTCGATCAACTGGAACTACATGCCGCCCTCGGGCGGAGGTCTGATCCACCCCCACCTGCAGACCATCGTGAGCCGACATCCGACCAACTTCGTCCGCCGCCTGCTGTCCAGCGCGCAAAATTATGCCGAAGCCTCCGGCGGCGGCCATCTCTGGCGAAACCTCCTGATCCTGGAGCAGAACGCCAAAGAACGCTTCATCGCCGCCACCGGCGCCATCTCCTGGCTGGCCGCCTTTTCACCCAAGGGCATGGCCGGAGAAGTCGATTTTTATTTCCGGGAAAAAACATCGTTTTTTGATTTGACCGAAGCCAACTTTGAAGAGCTGCTTTCGGGCCTGGCCCGCGTGTTTGCGCACCTCTACGTCAACAATTTCATGAGCTTCAATTTGTCTCTGTACGCCACGATGACGCCGGAGAAAAATTTCTGGGTGCAGGGGAAAATTATTCCGCGTTTCGAACTCAACCCGCTGGGTACGAGCGACTTGAATTACTTTGAAAAGCTGCACGACGAAATCATCTGCCCGGTCGTCCCGGAACAGCTCTGCCGGGAATTGCAGGCGTACTTTTCAGACCTGAAGCGTTGAACGGAGAAAGGATGCTTGTTTCGGATGAAAGCGGCAATAAAAAAGGCGGCTTACACGGGCCGCCTTTTTTATTGATGAATACGCGGCTAGTCTTCCTTGCCGCCGGACGTCGCAGGAGCCTCGGAAGCGGATGAAGCGCTTGCGGCCGGAGAGGATTCCTCTTTGTGCTTGGCCGGCTGCGGTTTCTTGCCCGCATAGTCGGTTGCGTACCAGCCGCTCCCCTTCAGGCTGAAGGAGGAAAGCGACATCATTTTTTGAACCTTCCCCTTACAGAATTTACAGGTTTTCAGATCCGGCTCTGTGATCCCCTGAAACGCCTCAAATTGTTTGCCGCACTTCTTGCACCGGTATTCGTAAATAGGCATAAGTCAACCTCCTTACATTAATTATATAAATCGCTGATCGAGAACTGGCTGCTGAAGCAGTCCAGAACCATATCCATCTCTTTGTAGCGGACCGGCTCGAGGGCGCTGCGCGTCAGGTTGTGTACGATCTTTTCCTCCCGGTCCTTTTCTTCCGCAGGCGCTTCAAAATCGGCGGTTCCGTCGCCGAAGCGCAGAACGTGAATCAGCTCGTGAACCGCGATATAAAGCATCAAAGGACTCAACTTGATGAAGGAATTGGCCCGGTCCACCGCGTCCAGAATAATATTGTCCTGCAGACATACCCGGTAAAAATCAAATCCTTCCCTTCCTTCCGGCGCTCTTTCGGAAGGCTTTTCATAGGAATATTTACACAGATGTGCAAACGCTCCGTCTCTTACTTCATGCTCATCAAGAAATGCAAGCGTTTTTACGTCGTATTTGTTTTTGCGCAGATCGTCCTCGCTCAAACGAAAGTGACGAAGTACCAGTTTTTCCGCGTCGTTAAACGCCCTGGCCGCCACCGGGATCTGCGCTGCGTTAAAATAACGAATCATAAAAACACCTTCACCCGTTATTGCTGGCCGAAATATAGCTATTCTCCCGGCGCGTGTCAATACCGGCTCGGATTGCGGCCGAGCAAAGGTCAAATTCTGCAAGATATTATTATTCTTTCGTCTTCTTCGGGAACAAGGAATTTCTTGTCAAAAGAAAGAGCCGATGTTACTATCGACTCTCAGAATAGTAAACGAACCGTCAAAACCAAGGAATCCGGAAATGGCGCTGGAGATAACCATAAGAAATAATTACAATAACAATGGAACACGGGAAGGCTGGCCATGGCTGGATCCCTTTACCATGATCGGCCGGGCGGTGATCGGCTGGGTCAACAACCTGGGAGCGGCGACGATTTTCCTGGGACAGGCCCTGTGGCAGACGTTCCGGCGCAAGCAGTTTTCCAAAACCATCCAGCAGATTTACTTTATCGGCGCCCGGTCCATCACCATCATCATGCTGGTCAGCCTGTTCACGGGCATGGTTTTGGGTCTGCAGGCCTATCACGCGCTGACGCAGTTCGGAGCGGAAGGGGCGGTGGGGTCCCTGGTGGCTTTGTCGCTCATCATGGAACTCGGCCCGGTGCTCACGGCCATCATGATTACGGCGCGGGCCGGCTCGGCCATCGCCGCCGAAATCGGCATCCAGCGCATCAGCGAGCAGATCGACGCTTTGCAGACGATGCACATTAATCCCATCCGCTATATCGTCAGCCCCAAAATCACCGCCGCGATCATCAGTTTCCCGCTGCTCACTGCTATCGCCGATCTGGTGGGCATTTTCGGCGGCTACCTTTCCGCAGTCATGCTCCTGGGGTTGAACGCCGGCGTATACTGGCACAGCACCCAGGTTTACGTGGTTCTGGCCGACGTCACCAACGGATTTATCAAGTCGATCGTCTTTGCGGTGCTCGTCGCCACCGTCTGCTGTTACCAGGGCTACTTCGCGCATATGCGCCGCGACAGCCACGGCGCCCAGGCGGTAGGGCTCGCCACCACATCCGCGGTGGTGATCTCCTGCGTGCTGATCCTGGTGTCGGACTACGTGGTCACCTCCCTGTTGATGTAGAGAGAAAAAAATGGACGCGCCGCTCATCGAATTTCAAAATGTCACCAAGCGCTTCGGGGATAAGACGGTCCTGGACCGGGTAAATCTGCAGATTTACGAAGGCCAGGTCACAACGATCATCGGCCTGTCCGGCGCGGGCAAAAGCGTGATCCTCAAGCACATCATCGGGCTCATCCAGCCCGACGAAGGCGTGATCCTGTTTCGCGGCCGGCCGATTTCGGGAACGAAAAAATCCGTCCTGGACGCTTCCCTGGCGCGGATCAGCTATATGTTTCAGCAAAACGCGCTGTTCGATTCGCAGACGGTCTACGACAACATCGCGCTCCCGCTCAGGGAAACCACCAATCTGAAGAAAACGGAAATCCACCGCCGGGTCATGGCCCGGGTCAAGCAAACGGAGCTTACGGAAGCCGTCGACAAGTACCCGTCGGAGCTTTCCGGCGGCATGCAGAAGCGAGCGGCGCTGGCCCGCGCGCTGATTACGGACCCGCAGATCGTTCTGTTCGACGAGCCGACCACCGGGCAGGATCCGGTCCGCAAGAACGCCATCCTGAGCATGATCGCCCAGTATCAGCGTAAATTCAACTTCACCGCCATCCTGGTGAGCCATGAGATTCCGGACGTGTATTTCATCTCCAACCGCATCCTCGCGCTTTACAACAAGCAGATCGTCTTTCAGGGCACGCCGGAAGAACTGGAAAGCTTCGATCATCCCTTCATGGACGAGGTCATCGGCTCGCTCGAGGCGCTGCAGAAAGAGCTGACCGGCCTGTACTCGCAGCGCCAGTTCAAGATTCTCAACCACGTTCAGATGAAGCGGCGGTCGCAGAAAGATCCTTACTGCCTGGTGGTTTTCGGTCTCCAGGAGCTGCACGCGATCATGTCCCGCGTCGGGTACGATACGGCGCAGGAAGTTCTGTCGACGATGGGGCTTTACATCGACAAGCACTTCAGCGCCATCGGCGGCTTTTCCACCCGCCGCAGCACGAACGAAATTCTCACCATGGTTCCCTATTCGACGCTTGCCGAAACCGAAGGCATCGTAAGCGATTTCGTCCGCGACTTCAACGCGCACATGATTCCCCTCATCGGGGAAAAAGCCTGTCCGTCGGCGTCCGGCGGATCCGTGGATCTGGTCATCCTCGCCGGCATCGCCGAAGGGCAGTCCCAAGGCGATATCGATTCGGTGATTTTACTGGCCAGGTCTCAACAAAAAGAAATCGGGCGGCTGTCCTGTGCCGCCGGGGAGTAAACGTATGAAAAGGTACAGACTGGAAACCGCCGTCGGCATCTTCGTCGTTTTAGGACTGGTGTGCGTCGGGTACATGACCGTCAAGCTGGGCAAACTGAATCTGTTCGGCGACGACACGTATCCGCTCGTCGCCAAATTCACCTCCGTGTCCGGCCTGCGCAAGGGCAATCCCGTGAACATTCTGGGCATCAACGTCGGCCGCGTGGAACGGATTACCATGGATCAGGAAGACCAGCGGGCCGTCGTGGAGATCCGCGTCAAAAGAGATATCAGGATCTACGACGACGCCATCGCCGCGATTAAGACGGAGGGGCTGATCGGCGACAAGTACCTGAGCATCGATCCGGGCGGCGGCGGCGATGTCCTCAAGCCCAACGACGTCATCACGGACACGCAGGCCCCCGTGGACATCGAGTCGCTCATCAGCAAGTACGCCTTCGGCGACGTCAAAAAAGGCGAAACGAAAAATCCGGAAAAGAAATAGGCTGCAGGAGGCTTTGAAGTATGCAAAAACATTTTATCGCAGGTGGTTTGTTGATCTTTTTGATGCTGGCCGCGCCGGCCTGGGCCGGCGCTCCGACCGCTGCCGTCGAAAACACCGTCACCCGGGTGCTGGACGTTTTGAAAGATCCGAAGCTCAAGGGTCCGCAGGCCAAGGAAGCCAAGACCCAAAAGCTGCGCGTGATCTACAAGGACATGTTCGACGAGATGGAATTCTCGAGGCGCACGCTGACGCGCAACTGGAACAAGTTCACGCCCGATCAGCGGCGGGAATTTGTCGATTTGTTCGAGCAGGTGATGGAAAAAACCTACCTGGACAGGATTCTCGAATATTCCAATGAAAAAGTCGTCTTTTATAAGGAAACGATGGTCGGAAACGACAAGGCGGAAGTGCAGTCCAAGATCGTCACGTCCTCCAAGGAAGTGCCCATTTACTACCGGATGATCCTCAAAAGCGGCAAGTGGAAAGTCTACGACGTGGTCGTGGAAAACGTGAGCCTCGTACAGAATTACCGGACGCAGTTTAGCGAAATCCTGGCCTCCGGCACGCCGGAGGAGCTCCTGGAAACGCTGCGCAAGAAGGTCAAAACCCATTAAACGGTAAACGGTCGCCCGGTTATGAGATACTGTCTGTCCCTGATCCTGCTCTTTTTGATGCTCGTTTTGTGGGCCGGGCCGGAGGTCTGTCCGGCCGCCGGTCCCGCGGCGGACGGGACTGTTTCTTCCGCGCCCGCCGCGGCTGCTGTGGAAGAAACGAAGCAGGATGCTTTCGAAGAAGAGTACACGGAAGATGAAGACGACGCGGACGATCCTTTCGCGGACAAGCCCGTCACGATCGCCGATCCGATCGAACCCTTCAACCGGGCCATGCACACGGTCAATGACAAGATGTATTTCTGGCTGCTCAAGCCGGTCGCCCGGGGATACAAGGTGGTAGTGCCGGAACCGGCGCGCCTCAGCGTTAAAAACTTCTTTTTCCATCTGCACTACCCGACCCGCCTGGTGAGCTGCCTCTTGCAGACGGATTTCGCCGGCGCGGCCACGGAAACCGGCCGCTTTTTCATCAACACCGTGTGGGGCATCGGCGGGCTGTTGGATCCCGCCGGCGGGGGCGAACTCCTTTTAAAAAAGCAGGATACGGACCTGGGGCAAACGCTGGGCGTCTACGGCGTTGGGCACGGCTTTTACATCGTCTGGCCCTTCTTCGGACCGTCGAGCCCGCGCGATTCGGCGGACATTCTCGGCAATCAGGCGCTCTACCCGCTTTCGTTTCTGAACATCTGGTACGTCTCCATCATCACCAAGTCCGTCGAAACGGTCAACAAAACGTCGCTGCGGCTCGGGGACTACGAAGCGGTGGTTGAAGCCTCGATCGATCCCTACATCGCGATTCGCAACGGCTACATCCAGTACCGCATGAAGGAAGTGGAGGAACGCCGGGCCAGATCCCTGTGCTTCCGGAAAATGGACCGGGACGCGCCGCGGCCGGAAGCGGCCCAACCTGAGGAATAAAACGCCGGGAGGATTTTTTTTACGAAACGACTACGCCTAACCGTTTTTTTTATTTTACTGCTGGGGGGACAGCTCGCCTGGGCGGGAGGCATGTTCGGTCCGCCGCAGACGATCTCCAGAACCGACGGCGGTCTCAACACCGCCATCGGCTACCGCTATGTCGAAGACACGCTCGTAAGCCACGCGGATTATGTATTGCGGCAAAACCAGATTTACTCGCAGGCGGCCTACGGCCGGGCCGGCCTCTGGGAAATCTACGGACGCCTCGGCGTCACCGATTTCAAAATTTTCGACGCTTTTCGCTCCGCCTCCGCCCTGACTTCGACCTCCAAAATCCATTTTGACGAAAACTGGAAATTTTTCGGAACACTGGGCGCCAAGGCCTTTTATCCGGTCACCGCATTCTTCGGCGCCGGCGTTTTCGCGCAGGCCAGCTACAACTTCAGCAATTTCACCGACGATGTGACAGGCGTCACCGGAACGACGCCATACATGGTCGATCTGAAACTCCGGCACGTCTGGGATGTCAATTTCGGCGCGGCCCTCCAGGCGACCGTCCCCGGCGGTCTTCGCCTCTACGCCGGGCCCTATGCCTATTACCGCCGGGCCGACGGAGATTTGTCCGCCGCCGTTTTCGGCCTCCAGGGCGCAATGCGCGACGTGTCCTTCAAGAACAAGTCCGCGGCGGGCGCGTTTTTCGGCGCCGACATCCCGCTGTTCAAGGGATTCCGCCTCAACATCGAAGGGCAATACACGGACCGTTTCTCCTGCGGATCGGCCGTCACTTACACCTATTAAAAGGATGAACCATGAAACTCGCAAGAAAAACCCGGCAATCGTCCCGGCTCAAAATCGGCGTTCTCTACGGCGGCCGGTCCGGCGAGCATGACGTGTCGCTTTGCTCGGCGGCCTCCGTCGTCGCGGCGCTGGACCCGCAGAAATACGACATCGTCGCCGTGGGCATCGACCGCGACGGACGCTGGTATGTTCAGGACCGCCCCGTCATCGTCGCGGATAAAGCCTTCGGCCGCGTCCTGGCCCTGCAGAAAAAGGGCGCCTGGCTTGTCAATCATTTTGAAGAGGGAAACCGG
Source organism: Deltaproteobacteria bacterium (assembly GCA_012729055.1). Classification (GTDB taxonomy): domain Bacteria; phylum Desulfobacterota; class Syntrophia; order Syntrophales; family Smithellaceae; genus UBA8904. Next base: position 87,518 of record JAAYDW010000068.1, on the reverse strand, counting down.
CTGCACGTTTACAATATCGCCGGCGGGAAGAAAGTTTCCCTCGACGTGATCTTTCCCGTGCTGCACGGCACGTACGGCGAGGACGGCACCCTGCAGGGGCTGCTCGAACTGGCGCGCGTCCCCTACGTGGGCGTGGACGTGGCCGGCGCAGCCGTCGGCATGGACAAGGACATCGCCAAGCGCCTCCTGGCGCAGGCCGGCATTCCGGTGGTCCCCTGGATAACGGCGAGCCGCTTTGCGTGGGGCAGCCGCCCCGCGGCTGTGCTGCGGCGGGCGCAAAAGGAGCTTTGTCCGCCCTGGTTCGTGAAGCCCCTGTGCACCGGGTCTTCCGTGGGCATCCGGAAAGTCAAGGTAAAAAAGGATCTCGCCTGCGCAATCGATTACGCCCTCCAATTCGACACCGGGGTCATGATTGAAACCGGCGTCGACTGCCGCGAAATCGAATGCGCGGTGCTGGGCAACGAAGAGCCCAAGGCGTCCGTGCTGGGCGAAATCCTGCCTGCGCACGAGTTTTACTCCTACGAAGCCAAATATCTGGACCCCGAAGGCGCCAAAATGCGCATTCCGGCAAAGCTTCCCGCGCGTCTGGCCGCCGCCATCCGGGCCTGTGCCGTCGCCGGTTTCCGGGCGCTCAACTGCAATTCCATGGCGCGGGTGGATTTTTTCCTCGATAAAAAGACGGGCGGCTTCTACCTCAACGAGATCAACACGCTGCCCGGCTTCACCAGCATCAGCATGTACCCCAAGCTCTGGGAAGCCACCGGCCTTCCCTATCGCAGACTGCTCGACCGGCTCATTGAACTTGCCCTTTTGCGCCACCGAGAAAAAATGGCCGTCAAGACGGATTAACACAACACAGATCGTTTGGGCAGACTGCCGACGGAAACGAAAAAAACGGCGGAGGGAATCCCGGGGAACTGCAGGATTCCCCCCCGCCGACTTTTTGCAACGGACGCCTGGCGTCCTTTCACACCCGGCTAAATCCCGGGACCGTTTCGGTTAAGCTTTCGCCACGTTCTTGCCGGCGACGCGTCCGAAGACAACACAATCGGGAATGGCGTTGCTGCCCAGACGGTTGGAGCCGTGAACGCCGCCCGACACTTCGCCCGCCGCATAGAGCTTCGGAATGACGTCGCCGAAAACATCAACCACCTGGGCCTGATCATTGATTCGCAGGCCTCCCATACAGTGGTGAACCGCCGGCCACTGGGCAACGGCATAGAAGGGCCCTTTGACCATCGGCGTCATGGCCTTGGTAATGGGTTTGTTGAATTCAGGGTCTTTGCCTTCCGCCAGATACCGGTTGTGCTTTTCAATGGTATCGACAAGCGCATCGGCGGGAATTCCCACTTTTTTGGCCAGTTCAGCAATCGTGTCGGCGACGACCAGACGGTTGTGCTTCAATCCCGTCTCGACTTCTTTCCGGGTGCCACCGAATTTTTCGACCATCTCGTCGCTGAAAATCGTATAGGTGGGTTTGCCCTGGGGCCCCAGGGCGATTTGCGCGAAGCTCACATGGTCGCGCCGCGCCAGTTCGCTGATGAAGCGTTTGCCCTGCTTGGTGACGTAAACGATGCCGTTGCCCGGACCGTTGAAGGGGTAAAGCGCCGGCGTGTCCAGAATGCCCGTATCCGGATCGGCATAGGGATACAACTGGATAAAGTTCATCTGCAGCGTGTCCGCGCCAACGGCCTGGGCGTAACGGATTATTTCGCCCGTGGCGCCCTTGTGATTGGTGCAGTTCCACTTGCCGGCCAGATAGGGATAGTGATCGGCGCGCATCTTTTCGTCGCGGCTGAATCCGCCGGAGGCCAGAATCAGGCCCTTCGTGATTTTAAGATTGGACACTTTGCTGCCCTTTTTGACTTCGACGCCCAGAACCGGGCTTTTCGGATCCGCGTCTTTTCTCCAGATCCAGGTCACCTGCGTTCCCATCCGGAATTTTGCGCCGTTCTTTTCCGCGATCCGCTTGAGGGCGTTCACATAAACCGCGCCGGTTCCCGACGCATGCGTGCGGTAAGCCGAATGGCCGCCCGCCCGGACAACCGTCGGTCGGATCACTGCGCCGCCGTCGTCGATCATCCAGTTGAGCGCATCCGTGGCCCCTTCGGCCAGGACCTTCACCAGTGACGGAATGCTGAAAAAGTCGCCGCCCTTGAGCGTATCCTCAATGTGCAACTGAACGCTGTCCTTGCCCAGATTTAGTTTCTCGCGATAGTGGAATTTATCGTCCCAGGAAGCGTAAACGCCGCCGTTGATAATGGAGTTGCCTCCATAGGTCGGCATTTTTTCCAGAACCACCACTTTTTTAGCGCCTTCGATTGCCGCCTGCGCGGCGGCGGAACACCCGGCAAATCCGGAACCGACAACGATCACGTCAAGCGTTTCGTCCCATTTTTTGGGCAGGGGTCGTTCAACGGCCTCCGCCGACCCCGGCACCGCCATGTTGAGCGCCATCCCACCGGCAGTCAGAGCACCCAGCGCCGCCGCTCCCTTGAGCAGTGTGCGGCGGGTCAGACCTTGGGCTTCCCGTTGTTCGTTTCTTACATCCTTCTTTTCGTTTCGATCCATCACAGCCTCCAAAGAAAAAGGTTTATTGTTTCCGGCGGACCCTGTCCGCCCACTTTTTCGAGCAGCGGGGAAAATTTCGGTAGCGTCAGGATTGCCCTCCTGTTGCGATCCCGGCAATATGGTCGCGTTGTTCGCATACCCGATTTACGCCCGCATAAATGACGTTTCTTTTCTAGCACCGGATAAAAAAATGAATAAGGGGTATTTAACGGGTAAACATCGGGTATTATCATATACCCGATGTCGGGAAAATTTGTCGCAATCCGAAGGAATCACAGATAAAGTTCACCGGCAGGCCGCGCTCTTCCGCCGGAGTACGCCCTCAGAGGGACGACCGTGACGGCTCGCTGGCCGCATTGGCGCCGGCAATCCGGCCGAAGACCAAACATTCGGGAATGGCGTTGCTGCCCAGGCGGCTGGCGCCGTGCACGCCCCCGACGATCTCACCTGCCGCGTAGAAGCGGCCGATCGGCTGATTGGAATCGATCCGGATAACCTGCGCTTTTGGATTGACCCGGATACCGCCCATACAGTGGTGAACCTTGGAAATCAGGCGTATACAGTAAAAGGGCGGATGGGTCAAAGGCTCGAGGTCCCTGGGTATCGGCTTTCCAAACCGGTCATCGCGTCCCTGCTCGATGACCGCATTGTAGGAGGCCACGGTAGCTTGAAGCGGCGCCAGCGGCGCTTGATTGGCGATGGCCAGCTCCTCAATCGTATTGAATTTCCGCACGACACCCCGTTTCAGACATTGCTCCAGCGTGGAGGCATGGCGCACTCCCATCTCGTCCACGATGGCGATCGACTCCCGGCCGGAACTCAGCATGGCGTCCACCAGAAGTTTGCGGTCCGCCTGTTCGTTCACGAAGCGTTCGCCCGTGCGCAGGTCGATCAGGATACCATAGGGAAAACCAGCCAGCATGGAAAACATGGAGCCGACACCGAAGCCTTCCTCGTCACGAGAGGCCCAGGGCCCCAGTTGAATCATGGACAACTGCACGGGCGTCGCGCCGGCTTGAAGCGCACAGATGAGACTTTCCGCCGTTGCGCCCCGGTGGTTCGTACATTCAATGTCTTCCGTCAGCATGGGATTCTGAATCGCGCGAAATTCCTTGTCCTGGCCGAATCCGCCCGTCGCCAGAATTACCGCCTGTTTCGCCCGGATGCGTTTTGCGACGCCGCTTTCGCGGTTGGGAAAGATATAGTCTTCCCGGATTTCGACGCCTTCCATATCGCCGTCTGCATCGATGATGAGCTTCGCCAGAAATGTTTTGAGGCGGATCGGAATGTCCATCTCCCGGCAACGGACCAGCATCGGCCGGACAATACCTGCCCCCGACGTATTCTCCGTGTTGTACGTCCGCGGCACGGAATGTCCGCCCAGATGACTGAGCTCGGATTTGTACTTTACGCCAAGGTCGTCGATCGTCCACAGAAGCGTCTCGGCGGACCGTTCAGCAACGATGCGGGCCAACTCCCGGTGATTGAAATTGCACCCCGCGGCAAGCATGTCCGACAGCATCAGTTCCGGCGAGTCTTCGATGTTCTCCCTGGCCTGCAGGCGCGATCCTGCGGCGGCGAACAAGCCGCCGCTGATGGTGGAATTGCCTCCTGGCACGGCCATCTTTTCCAGAACAATCACGGAAGAGCAAAGCTTGCGGGCCTCGATGGCCGCCGCCAGCCCGGCAAATCCCGAACCGATAATCACCACATCATACTCTTCGTTCCACATATCCGGCATTCCTCAATTTTTTGTATCGTTGTTCCGCCTCGCCGTTACAGCGTCCGGCCTTCCTGCTATAAAATGCGGTTCATCAAAAAGACACGCAGGTTCAATTTCTCGCCGCTCAATCCCAGCTTCCGCCGGATGTTCCGGCGGTGTGTTTGAACGGTATCGAAGGACAGCTTCATGGCGTTGCAGACGTCCTTGCCCGAGCAGCCGGCCTGAATCAGGCGACAGACCTCAATTTCCGTTCTGGAGAGTTTCAGGAGATTCGGATCCAGCTCCTTTTCAAAACCCGCAGTCAGGGAAACCAGTTGCTCTTCCAGAATGGCGAGATAACTCCTCCGGACCGACGCCTCGGACGCGGCATCAATCTTTTTTAGGCCGGGCAACAGGGACGTTTTGATTTTCGCCGCCACCCGGTTTTCAAAATCCCTGCGGTCCTGCTCGATGCTCTTCATCACGGTCTTCAGCGTCAGGTTCATCTCCTCGATCTGCTGCTTTTCATCGCGCAGCTGCTTTTCCATCGCCTTCTGATTTGTGTCGTCCCGGACGATGAGCGACCAGTACATCCGGCCGTCGAGATCGCTGCGGGTTACCGTCACAGTCGCGGGAAAGGTCTTGCCGTCCACATACAGACAGGTTACCTCGGCATGCCTGCGCTGCCCCTCCGCTATTTCGCTGAAATACCGGACCAGCAGCGACGCTCCCGTTTCTTCCAGCAGGGACCGGATATCCGCGCCGACGATATTCTCATGCTGCAATCCGTAAATCTCGCAGGCATGCTGATTCGCCCGGACAATCTCGAAATCCTCGTCCACCAGCAGAATTCCTTCGCCGACGGACATGAATATCGCGCCGAGCAGTTTATCGGATGTTCCCGAATGCAGCGCACGCTTCGCCGTCCGGTCCGGACGGTCCGCCTGCCAGCCGGCGACAACGGTCAGCTCCATAGAATCCGCCACCTGCCGCAGTTTCGCCATCACTTCGGCCAGGCGCGGCAAGTCCGGGACCGCGCCTGGCATCCGTTTCTCGATGCAGGAAATCAAGGTCTTGAAATACCCCAGGAAGAACGCCAGGTCCATGCCGCGCTCCTGCCCAAAGCGCGCTTCTTCGATTAACGGCTGGGCCAGGCACAGACAGTCCTGTGCGCTCCGGGCCGACCGGGACGACTGCGGTTCCCGTGCGCAGGCGTCAAGCGCCGCGATGACGCCTGCAAAGCGCCGGGAAAAATCCTCGCGGTTCGTGATCCGGGAATTGAGACAGCCGGAGGCGCGCATCCGGCGCAGCCACTCTTTGAAAATGTCCTCTTCCCATGCTCTTAATTGATGAATCAGACGATTCGTCTCCATGAATTTACCCGCGCCATGAACGAGAAAACAGACAGACCTTTTCTTTGCACAGTTACCGGATACAAAAAAACATCCGGTTGTGTCAACTCAAAAACCCTCGCACCGCGGCGGTATTGTAAATCTTCCATCCGGACGGCGGCATTGCGCGCCCCGGTGATGTCCGGGGAAAATGCCGGTCTCTTATTTCCCGCTCACGGCCTTCATCATGGCGCGCACCGCCTTCATCTGCGGGGCATCCTTCGTCAGGTAGGCGTCCGGGCCGCCGCCGAGATATCCCCACCAGTCGAAGCAGCCGTTGGGATTGGCCGCGCTTTTCTGCGCCTGGGGATACACGACGATGAGGTTATTGGCGTCGGCCCATTCGTTGTATCCGGCGTGGAGCACCATCTGCAGGCCGAAGGGAACGCCGCCTTTTTGCAGATCCTTCCCTTCCGGATCCGCATCGACAATCTGGCGGCAGCCGTGAAACACCACGTGAATCCGGCACACAGCTCCGTCCGCGCAGGATTTCGGCACATACGCGTAGCCGAACTCGTGCAGGCCGGTCCGGGCGGCCAGTTCTCCGGGCGTCGCCGGGGCAAAATCGACAAAATCCTTTTGCGCAAATTCGATGAGCCGGCCCGTCGCCTTTCGCGCCGGCTTCAGCGGCCCGTAGATATGCCTAAGCATTTCTCCCGCCCCGTCATAGCGGCAGGCGCTCATCCAGGGCGGCCGGTCCACTTCATCGCAGGCATTGCCGTATGCAACCGTAGGCATTGCATGCCCCGCCGGCACGCTTTTCTTGTAATGGATGCCGGCGCGCGGGACGCCTGCTTTCAGATACCAGTCGTAGGCCCGGTCCACCACGCCGGGGGAAACCGTTTTATCCGCGAGCCCGCTGAAGAGGTACACTTTTTTGCTGTGCAGATTCTCCAGGGGATCGATCCGGCCTTCGCGGGCCAGCGCGCGGGCTTTCTGCACCAGATCGGTCATCACCGCAAACGTGAGCAGGGATGGACAGGCCATGCAGTCGTCGAGGGCCTTGATGATGTCGCCGCGCGCGCAGCCGTAAGGGCCGCCGGCAAATACGCCGACGCCCGACATCACGCCGGAGTAGGCCGCCAAAAACTGACCGGCCATAAATCCGCCCGCCGAAAGTCCCGAAACGGAACTTTGCTGAAGGTCGATGTTACACCGGTCCAGAGTTCCCCGCGCCGGCCGGAGATCATCGGCCCAAGCGCCGGATCCCGCAAGCCACACGACAAACACCGTCGTCAGGATGAACGTGATAAGTCTTTTTTTTCTCATACCCGATACCCCTCCCTGCCGCATCCGCGCCGGCCGCCCGAAAAATCCTTTGATTTTTCCGGCGACATGGATAGAATACATACATCATTTTACACCAGATGTTCACCAAATAAAAAACGACCGAGAAAGGCGGAGAATGCCCGGCTTTAAGCTCGAGAAAATCCATGACTTTTTCCGCGGCGCTTTTTCCAGCTGGGAGAAACGCGCCCGGCGCGAAGGCCGGGACGTGCTGAAAGCCGTTCTGGAAGATGCGGGCAACAGCGTCTGGGAATGGAATGTCCAAAGCAATGAAGCGCATTTTTCGCGCCAGTGGATGTCCATGCTAGGCTATGACGCGCACGACATGGGCGGCGATATTTCATTTTGGGAAAGACTGGTCCATCCCGACGACCGGGACAAAACCTTCGCGGCATTCGCCCTGCTGGTCCGGGGAGAAGTCAAAACCGTCAACTGCGAATACCGCATCCTGCACCGGGACGGCGACTATCGCTGGGTGTTGAACATGGCCCGGGTCGTCGCCAGGGACGGCCGGCCGCTGCGTATGATCGTCGTGCAGACGGATGTCACGCGGCAGAAGCAAAACGAGGAAGCGCTGCGGGAAAGCGAAGAAAAATACCGAATCCTGTTTGAAGAATCCAACGACCTGATCTTCATCTTCAACCCCGACGGCACCTTCCGCTACGCCAACCGGGCCTTCGCAAAGGCCGTGGGGATGGACGTCTCGGACATCCCCGGGCAGCTCGTCTGGCACATGTTTCCCCAGGAGGAAGCCAACCGGCTCCACGCCGCGGTAACCGAGGTCTTCGCCGACGGCCGCCATCACGTAATGGAGATATGGGTCCCCCGGCCAAGCGAGGCGCATTACTACATGACCAGCATCGATCCGGTAAAAACCCGGGAGGAAGGCGTCGGATCGGTCATGTGCATCGCGAAGGACATCACCGAGCGAAAAAAGGCCGAAGAGGAATTGCTCAAGAGCCGCGATCTGACGGCCAAGGTCTTCGGCAATTTTCCGATGGCCGTGTACATGAAGGATTACAAGAACGACGGCCGGTACGTCATCGGCAATAAAATGTGGGACGACCTCCGCCGCAATTCCCCCCAACTCTCCCGCGTGCTTTCCGAATTCGAGGACGCGGCGCTCAGCACCGGATCGGCCGTCACTTTCGAACATACGGTCCCCGCGAGCGACGGCCGCCTGTCCACCCTGAAATCCAATTTGATTCCCCTCTACGACGAGCGGGGGCGGCTGGAGTATCTCCTGGGCATGTCTGAGGACGTAAGCGACCTCAAGCAAATGGAGGCGGAACTTGTGGCCAAGGACGCGGCGCTCGCGCAGGCCTCGACGGAAAAAGCCATCGCCGCGCTGGTCGCGGGCCTGAGCCACGACATCAACAACGCGCTCGGGGGCATCACCGGCGGCCAGGACCTCACCCGCATGTATCTGTCCCGGATGGAAAAGACGCTGGCCCGCATCGAGACGGCGCGCGGAGAACTGGCGCAGGCTCTCCCGAGCGCGCCGACCGAAGATCCGTCCACCCGGCCGGAAACCGGCGGCAACGGCTTCTTCCCGCCGCTGCAGCATTTCCTGACCGGGCAGCTTCCCCGCCAGCTCCTGGAATTCCGGAAAAATCTGGAAGCCGCGCGCAAATATCTCTCTTACGTGGACAGCGGCGGCCTGGTCATCCGCGACGTCACGTCCGGCATCCGGGACTATGTCAAGCGCGATCATTCCCTGGGCAGCTTCGAGATGCGGCCGGCCATCCGCGGCGCCGTGTCCCTGTCCAAGGGCCAGTACAAGCCCATGGCGCAGGATCAGGGCAAAACCGTTTCCGTCGAGATCTGCGAGACATCGCCGCCCGTCACGGTGTTCGGCAACGCCGGAGAATTCATGGGCGTCGTCGTCAACCTGATCAACAATGCCGTCGCCGAGTTTCCCCGCGGCGGCAGCAACGTGATCAGCATTTCCTGGGAAAAGGAAGAAAACACGCAGGCGGAAGACGTCATCCGGGTGTGCGTGGCCAATGACGGTCCGCCCATTCCGGAGCATGTCCTCGCCCGTCTGTTTGCGGAAAAGGTCCGTTCAACGCATGGCGGCAGCGGCATCGGACTGCTGGCGGTAAAGAGCACGCTGGACCGCTTCGGCGCGCGCATCCGCCACACCACGGATTTCATCCCCCCGGAAAAAAACGGCCGGCCCGCGGACGAGGCCAGGCGAGGCAAAAGCTGGACGACTTTCGAGATGGATCTGCTCATCGCCGACGCGCGGGAGGAAACACGCCGGATCCCCGAAAAGCCTCCCGTCCTGCGGCGCCTGCTGGTGGTGGATGACGAAAAGTACATGCTGGACATCATGGAAAAGTACGCGGAAAATCTCGGCCACAGCGCGGTCATCTTCGACAATCCGAAAGACGCGCTCACGTGGTACCGGGAACACAGCGACGATGTGGACGTGGTCATTTCCGATCAGTGCATGCCGGACATGAACGGCTGCGAGATGATTTCAACCATGAAAAGCCTGGAGCCGGAGAAAACCTTCATGATCATGACGGGGCACGGCGCGCTGACGTTGAGCCGCGAAGACACGAAAGACGTGCATCTCTTGGTGCGCAAACCTTTCGACCAGCAGGAGCTGTGCTGCGCCATCGAAGACGCCATCGCGGCGAGCCGCCGCCCCCCGGAACGCGCCGGGAATTCCTAGCAGCTATTTTTCCAGATGCTCCGTCGCGCAGTCGACGCCGAGACGCCACGCCGTGCCGTGCAACACGACTGTCTGCCACAGAATTACCTTCGTCACCGGCGCTTCCCCCGGCCTCCTCGAATAGGTGTACGACTCATTCCCCGCCCGAGCGGCGGCCATTTTGCCCGCCGCTTTTGTGAGTTCCAGAAACGGCCGTCGCTGCTTTTCAGCGGCCGCGTGTCCGACCTGGTTCGTCGCCACATCATAGATGATCAATCCATCGGTCTGCATCAGGAAAAAACCGACGGGCAGACCGGCGGCCACCGGTCCTATGATTCCGGAAAAAAGATATTCCGGGGCAAACAACGCCGCAATGGAGCCGGCAAAGCGTCCGTCCGCGGAAAAGACGGGATGGTGAATGACCACGGCCTGCGGGCCTTCGACGGACCTAAACGATCCGCTCAGCACCGGCCGGCGCGTCTTGAACAGTTTGATCATGTGCGCCTGTCTGCTGATGTCGGCGCCTTCGGATGACTTGTGCGCGGGCGGTTCCACGGCCAGCATGATGCCCTGGTCGCTGACCGTTTCGCAGTCGATGATGTAGGGATTGTCGGCGTAAAGCTTCTGCAGAGCAAGCCGCGCGTCGTCGCCCTGCAGGTCCCGGCCGGCCAGCGCCCGGGCGCTGCGCTGCAGATCGCCGTCCAGTTTACGAAGCGCGCTTTCGACTTCCGAGCGCAGATCCGCAAGCAAGTTCTGTAGATTCTGTCGCGACAGCAGGAAGGGCTGGTCGGCGACGGCTGTCACTTTCAACTTGCCGGCAATAATCTTCGCCTGCAGATCGGACACCCGGGCGTAGATCTCGTCGGAAATCAGCTTCTTGTTTTCATCGTTGTACACGAAGCCGACGCCATTTTCCTTGAGGCCGAACGTCTTAAGTCCGCCGGTAAAGCGGCCCGCGGCGCAGTCTCGCACGCTGTTGAACACCGCCACGTCGACATGCTTGGTCATGCTCGTCAGCACATGTCCCGGCGCCTGCGCGCTCTGGTCGATATCCACGCCGATGGCCAGGCGGTTCATCTTCTTCGCCGCGCGGAAAACGCCGTTGCCCGTCACACCCGACGCATGATAGATGATGTCCGCACCCTCCCGATACAAACGCATGCCCAAGCGGTAGCCTTTGGCCGGATCGTTGAAGGCCCGGCCTGTGATGCCGGCGTAGCGGGAGAGAACCTGGACGTCGGGACGGACCGCCTGCGCGCCCGCCAGATAGCCCGCCTGAAACCGGCGGATAAGCGGACTGTCCATGCCGCCCACAAAACCGATCCGGCCCGTTTTGCTCTTGAGCGCCGCTATGGCCCCGACCAGATAAGAACCCTCCTCTTCCCGGAACGAAAGTCCCGCCAGATTGGCGGGCAGGGGCATCAGCCGGCCCTGTTCGTCGTATTCAGCGCTGTAGTCCACACCGATGAACTTCTTGTCGGGATAGCGGACGGCCAGACGCCGGAGCTTTTCCGAAAAAGCAAATCCCACGCCGATGATCACCCGCGCGTCGGAGGCCGCCGCTTCGTCGACGGCGTGAGCGAGCTCCAGATTCCGCCGGTGCTCGATATAAACGGCCTTCACACCCAGTTCGGAGACGGCTTTTTCCAGACCCCGCTGGGCCGCGTCGTTGAAGCCGCCGTCCCCCCGGCCGCCGATATCGAAAATCAGCGCGACGGTCGGCGGCTGCGGCGCAAGCGCCAGGGCCTGCCCCGCGGCCAGAAGAATTCCTGCCAGCAGCAACAGCGAAAATACTATTCCCGTTTTTTTCATCTTCCTCTCCTGTTCGTTTCAGACCGGCTTCACTTGCGGGTTTTGACCGCCGCGCGGCCTTCGGAAAATTCCGCCGGCGCGTCGGGCTTGCCTTCGGTCGCCGCCTGAACTTTCACACCGCGCGTTTTCGCGCCGATGTCTTTGGCGCGGGTCTTCACGGCAAAAACCGCGCCTTCTTCCCTGAGGGCGAGTCCGCCCAGTTCCGACACGCTGGCGTAAACGATGATGTTTTCCTCGCCGAAGGGCGGATGAACTTCCAGTTCGAACCGGTCGCGGCCGGAGGGAATCTCGTAGACCACGCCGCCCTGGAAATAATTGTCCAGCCGGTAGGGATTGGGCAAAAGCTGCAGGTGGCTGCCGGCTGCGTCGCGGTAAATCACCCGGGCGTAAAACGGCTTGTTGCCCTTGAGATAAATCCGGATCTTTTCGCCCGCGCGGTAGTCGGCCTTGTCCGTCCAGACCTTCACGGACAGCGGCATGGACGGATCGTCCCAGGCTGCCTCTTTGGCTTTTTGCTGCGCCTTCTTCATCGCCTTTTCATCGGGAACGACTTCCGTCTTGAGCTTGATCCGATAGCAGTCGCCCGTCGCGGGGTCCTTGTACCACCCCTTTTCCAGCTCCTCCAAAACTGTCACCGTGGCGTTGGCGTAAGCGGACACCAGATCCTGCTGAAGCTCGAAGTCCTTAACCTCGGTGGCGGACGATACATAGGTTTTGACGGATTCGACGGCGTTGCGCTTGGCCTCGGCCAGCGCCGCCGCTTCGGTTTGCTTGCGGGATTTGTCGTCGCCCATGCAGGACGATCCTTCCGCAATCTTGATCGTGGATTGCGCGGCGTAAAGCGGCGCGGCCAGAAAAATCAGAACGGCCAGAAAAAATAAAACCTTGCGCATAATACCCTCCCTGCATTTTTACATGGTCTCAAGCCCGGCGCTGATTTGTGCGTTCCCGGCCAAGCCTCCTCTCCGGAACCCGACCGCAGAAGACACTGTTTTCTTCCTATCCTTTTTTACGCCTCCGAGCAACCGGTCTTCCGCCTCCGGCGCCGGCCGGTTTATTTTGTGTTTGACTCCGCCGGGCAACGCAACACCCGCGGCATTTTGCCGTCGAAAATACGGATCGTCTTTCCGGGACAAAACGGCAAAGAGCAGAAAAAGAGCCAGGAGCAAAACAAAAAGAAGCAGGATGTTGGCCCGAAGCCGCCAAAGAGCGGCCGGCCAGCCTGTCAGATCGCCCGTTGCCGAACCGCTCGCCGGCGCGCTGTAGAGCAGGGCCAGCGCGATGAGCGGTCCCAAAACGGGGAACACCGCCGCCGCCGCGATCAGGTAAAAACGCCAGGCGGCGAAGGGACGGATGCCGCGGTGGCGCAGTTGCGCAAAGGAGGCGGCGATCAAAAGTCCCCAGGAGGCGGGATAGACGATCTGAAAAAAGGCGGCGCCGCCGGAGGCGGACAGCATGCCCGCCACAAGGGCCGCGGCATGACAGACAAGCCCCGCCGCCAGCGTGTTTCTTCCAAAAGCCGTTTCGGCAATTTCGCGCATGGCCTTACCTTCTGCGGCGGCTCCCGGATGTGGAGCCGGCTTCTTCCAGAATCATTTCCGCGCCCTTCTTTTTTTCGAACACCTTCATCGCGTACTGGCCGCCCGCCTGAAAAGGTCCGGTCAGGCGCAGCATCACATCGTGAAGCGCGTACGAGATCACCCACCTTTCGCCGCGCTGCCGGGGGCCGGCAAATCCGATGGAATACAGCCAGGGGGCGGAATGACCCAAAAAGACCGAGGCCACGACATAATTTTCGAAATCCACGTCCGGGGCCGGCTTTTCCAGCGCCCTTCGCCACACATTGGACCACTCTTCTTTTGTTTCGACAATTTTTATGAACGCTTCCTTTTGCCGCGATACATGGCCCTTCCATTCCATGCCCAGGTAATCTCTGGCCGCTCCGGCTTTTTCCAGCAGGCTCACGAGATCGGTCTTGCCGCGCTCAAACGCATGCGTCCAGGCGGATTTTCCTTCCCGGTCCCTCGTCCCCAAAGCGCTTTCCAGGCCGATCAATGTCCGGACGGCCTGGACGTCGTCCTTTTTGACAGCGAGAATCAGCGCCGTCTCGCCGTCTTTGTTGACCGCATTGACGTCGGCCCCGTGCGCCGCGAGAAATTTTATCGTCGCCGGACCGGTTTTTTTAAAAGACATCACCGCCTTCATGAGGGCGGTGTTTCCCTCATCGTCGGCCAGGGTCACATCCGCCCCCCGGGCGACGAGAAACCTGACCAGTTCCAGATCTTCGTCCGCCGCCAGCATCAAAAGCGTTGTGCCGGCAAAGCCGCGCGCGTTGATGTCCACGTCCCTGGTGTACAGAAGCTTGACCGTCTCCAGATGGCCGGCAATCACCGCCCGGCCCAATGCTTCCCGCCGGTCGAAATCTCCGCCATGCCGGGCAAGCATTTTGACCATCCTGATATTTTTGGCGGCTATGGCTTTATGGAGCGCCGTATCTCCGTCTTTCGACTTGCGTCCGACATCCGCCCCGGCCTGCAAAAGCGCTTCCGCCAAACCGGCCTCGCCTTTTTCGCAGGCGATGATCAAAGCGGTCCGGCCGCTGTCGTCCGCCGCGTTGACATCCGCGCGGTGGGCCAGAAGCAGCTGAGCGACGCCGGAATGGCCGCCGCTCGCCGCCGCCAGAAGCGCGGTTTTTCCTTCGCCGTAGGTGTTGTCCGTCCGGGCGCCGCTGGCCAGCAGGGCTCCGACCATCTTCGCTTTCCCGCCCGTCGCCGCGAAAATGAGGGCGTCCTGTCCGGCCATGTTCCTCGCGTTCGCATCGGCCTTGTTTTTTAAAAGCTCCGCCGCCGCCCGCTCATGCCCCTTCAAGGCGGCATAAATCAGCGCCGTATTGTTGGAACCGTTCTTTGCGTTGACGTCGGCGCCCAGGCGCAAAAGCAGGCGGACCATTGCCGGAGAATTGCCGTCGGCCGCATGCAAAAGCGGCGTGCTTCCTGAGGTATCCCGGAGATTGACGTCTGCGCCCCCCGCAACGAGAGCTTTCACGTCCTTCAAGCGCCCTTTTTTCACCGCCTGAAACAACGGATCCGTTGCGGCGTCGACGGGCGGCGAAGGCAGCACGCCGGAGGCGGCTTTTTCCAGAAGTTGCGCAATGTACTCGAGCCCCTTTTTCCTGGCCAGCGCCAGGGCCGTGTCTCCGTCTTTGTTTTTCATATCCTGCCTGGCGCCACAAGCTAGCAGAGCCTGCACCAATGCCGGATCTCCGTGCAAAACGGCGCACATGAGCGGCGTCCGGCCCGTTTTCAGCCACGACTCGTCCGCGGCATTGACGTCCGCGCCGTTTTTGAGAAGGATCCGGATCGTTTTGGCCTTATTCCCGGGAGGGCCGATGGGAATACTGCTTTGGGCGCAGGCCGCAAGCAGCGGCGTAAGCCCTTTGCCTCCCGCATTCACATCCGCGCCTTTCGTAATCAGGTATTGAACGACGTCCGCATGTCCCTGCCACGCGGCCTCGAGCAGGGGCGTTCTTTCTCCCTCTTCCCGCCCGCCGTCCACCGCCGCGCCGTTTTCAACGAGCAGTTTGACGATGGCCAGGTTTCCCCGGCGGGCGGCCGTCGCAAGCGGCCTGTCCCCCCTTGCCCCCTGACGGTTGACCAGCTCGCGGCCGCCGGGCGCTTCCAGAAGGGACTGCACGCCCGGGGCGTCGTCCTTTCTGATCGCTTCCAGAAGAGGAGCGTCGGGAAGCGGAAACCGGCTGTCCGCAAAACCGCCGGCCGGCGGCAGAAGGGCAAGCAACAAAAATAAGGGTCCAATGAGGCGCTTTTTGCAGTTCATGGTTTTTCTCCGGGCTTCAGGAGCGATTGGATCTGTCGTTGAAAAAAAAGTTACGGTTTTCATTCCCGCTTTTTTCTGCCGCCCGGCAGGAGCGAAACTGTTTGCGCCTGCCGGGCGGCACTTTTCAATCCACCTGTTTAAAAGTATAAAAATTTAAAGCGGGTAAGTCAACTGGTTTGCTTGCCGCAAAACAGTCGGTTTCCGATCACCTGCGCTTGTCGGCGGCCGCTTTGTCGCGCCCCCGGTGGTACTGGAGCAACGCCGCAATGGCCCGCGCGGCCCGCTCGGGATCCGGAAAAACGGGAACGCCCCGGTCGAGCAGGCTGCGGACCATCTTTTCCTGAAGGCTCCGGTAGGTGAAGCCGACAACCGGCTTGTCGGGATGGAGTTCCCTGAGGCTCGCAAACTCAGCCGCATGCTGCGCCAGCAGTCTTTCCCGCTCGGCGGGAATCGTCTCTTCGGGAACGCCCATTTCCTTCAAAACGCGGTCGACGAAGATGCCGGGTGACAGGATGTACGCCAAAAGAACGTCCGCGTTTTTTTCTCCAAGCAGGATATCGGGAATGTTGTAAAAATTTTCCGATGAATTGAGGCTGTAGGTAAGATCCAGGGGATTGGCCGTACTGGCCGTTTTGGGGATCATGGGTTTGAGTTTCTCCACGGTTTCGGCCGAAAGCGAAGGCAGCGTCAAACCCGCGCGCCCGCAGGCGTCGGCCGCCGTGGCGCCCGGACCGCCGGAATGCGTCTGGATGACAACGCGGTTGCCCGCCGGTTTGGGCAGCGTGCCCAGCGCAAGCGCATAGTCGAACATTTCCGCAAGCGTCTGCGCCCGGAGAATGCCGCACTGCCGGAAAATGCCGTCGTAGATTTCGTTCGGTCCGGAAAGCGACCCCGTGTGGGAAAGCCCCGCCTTCCGCCCCGCTTCGGATCCGCCCACGTAAAGGGCCACGATGGGCTTGCGGGGCGTGATGGCCCGGGCCGCTTCCATAAATGCCTTGCCCCGGGTGATGCCCTCGACGTACAGCGTAATCACTTTGGTGCGCGGGCAGGCGCCCAGATATTCCAGGCAGTCCACAAGGTCAATATTGGCCTCGTTTCCCACGCTGACGGCCGCGCTGAATCCCATTCCCTGACGGTGCAGATAATTGAACATCTGGGTGATAAAACTGCCGGACTGGGAGGCCAGCCCCACAAATCCGGGCTCCCCTTCCGCCGTGATCGTTGTCGGATTGAGTTTGAGATAAGGATTGGCGATGCCCAGACAGTTCGGTCCCAGAAACCGGATGCCGTAGCGGCAGGCGACGGCCGCCAGTTTTTTTTGCCGCTCGACGCCTTCCGCCCCTGCCTCGCGGAATCCCCCGGAAACGACGATGGCATGGCGGATGCCCTTTTTGCCGCAGTCCTCAAGCGTTTGGCAGACAATGTCCGTGGGCAAAACGATGATCGCCAGATCGGGCACCTCGGGCAGATCCAGCACGCTTGCATAAGCCGGAAGGCCGCGCACTTCTTTTTCTTTCGTGTGAACGGGATAGATTTTTCCCTCGTAGCCCAGCGCCTGCACGGAGGACAGCATCATGGACCCCATGCGCAGAAAATTATTGGACGCGCCGAAAAAAGCGATGCTCCGGGGATTGATAATGGGATACAGCGGACTTTCTTCAATCGATCGAATCATTTTTCTTCCCTCATGCTCGTGAAGTGGTCGGAACAATGGTCGGAAAGGCAAAAGCACGCGGGCTATTTCTTTCCGCTGGAAACGTTGCCGTAGCCGTTACCAGATTACGGCCGGGAATTCAAGAAGGGAGGACCGATGTTTTTAGGCGCGCGGGACACGGAGGGAAAAGAATTTATCCGCAGGTTCCGCTGACGGAAAAGAAGCGGTCATTTTCTTTCAGGAGCGCCCCGGGGGATGGACGAGGGAAACGACAGTCTGGTATTTGTGCGAATTTTCACTGCGGGGGATGTCGTCGACAAACCGCAGGCGGACGGTCATGCCGCCGCCCAGAACATCCTGCAGGCGCTTTTTCAGTTCGCGGTACGGCGGCAGATCTTCGGCGGACGACGCCTCCCGGGCGCCGGCCGGATCTCTCACGATGAGAACGAGAATTTCATCTTGCGTCTCCTGGCGGATCTGAAATTTCTGCACACCGGGAAGATCCTGCACGAGCAGGGTCAACCGGTAAGGGTGGACGATCCTGTTGTCCGGCAGGAGAATGGAATCGATTTTGCGCCCCTCGATTCTGTCGAGGAGCGGCAGCGCCCGTAAGCCGCAGGTACAGCGGCCGGGCCGGTAGCCGGCGATGTCGCCCATGCCCGAATACCGGATGAGCGGAAAAGCCCTGTTGACGAGGTCGGTCGCCACCACGTTGCCCGACTGCCCCGGCGGCACCGGACGCCCTTCGTCATCGACAATCTCGATAATCGCCCGGTAATCCAGAACATGCAGTCCGTTGTGCCGCGGGCACTCCACCGCGATCACACCGGTTTCCGTGGCCGCGTAACCGTCGATCAGTTCGCCCGCAAAAGTTTGGCCGATAATTTTGCGCGTATGATCGTCGTGGCTTTCTCCCGTCGTCATTAACAGCGCCGGCTGGTGGATTTTGATTTGGTCGGCCTGTACTCTAAGCGCGATGTTTTTCAGCACGCTCGGATAGGTGACCAGATAATCCGGGCGCACCCGGTTGATGTGCGCGATCTGGTTTTCCACCGGTTCGAGCGCGTCGAACAGAAATTTCTTAAACCGGGGGAACTCGATCGCCGGCAGGATCTCCATGGCCTCATCGTCGAGCACCAGGATGCTCATGCCTTTTTTCAGGCGCAGCTGAAAATGGAGATTGATGGAAAATGTCGAGATCAGCGCGATTTCATAAAATCCCTTGTCGCGGTCATAGGCGATGCTGATCGGAGAGCCGCTGGAGCCGGTTGTTTTAAACACGTAATGTCTGTCCCGGGACAATCCCGTCGCCGCCGGCGGCGCATTGCGCAGCTCTTCCTTGGAGAGGATCGGAAACTTCGCCAGATCATCCAGCGACTGGACGTCCTCAGGACGAAGGCCGGCGGCCCGCCATTTCTCCCGGTACAGAGGAATCTGGGACCAGGCGTGCGCCATCACGCTTTTCAACTGCGCCAGCCGGTACTCCCCGAGCCGGGCTTCATCCATACCGATGGCGTCTTGTATCTGCCGGAGCTTTTGCCTGATTTTCAGAATTTTAAAAAGAAGCCCGGCGGCCGGCACATCCAGCCACTTATCCCAATATGTCAAATTCAACTCTCCTGGTGCGCTGATCCGGTCCGGAAATACCCGGCAAGCCACGGACAAGCCGCAAAAGACAGACAGGCGGCTTTTCCGGCAGGGGGTTTATCCAAAAGACGGACGGGAGAACGGGAGCCACTCCCGTTCTCCCGGAAAAAAGACAGCTGCTGACGCCCTTGCAAAACTATTTTTTCGCGGCGGGCTTCGCGTCCGGCTTTGCAGCGGACGCCGGAGGCGCAGCCTGCGGATTGAGCTCCAGGAGCTCCACTTCGAAGACGAGCGTCGAACCGCCGGGAATCACGGGCGGACGTCCCCGGTCGCCGTAAGCGGTATCCGAAGGACAGACGAGCTTCGATTTGCCGCCGACTTTCATCATACCGACGCCTTCCGCCCAGCAGGGAAAGACCTGGGACAGGGGCAGATCAACAGGCTGGCCGCGCTTGACGGAACTGTCGAATTCCTTTCCGTCAATCAGCGTCCCCACGTAGTGCACTTTGACGGTGTCCGTGGGTTTGGGCTGGGCGCCCGTGCCCGCCTTGATTTCCTTGTACACCAGACCGGAGGCGGTTTTCTTCGCGCCCGGTTCGGCGGCGGCTTTCTCCGCATACGCCTTGCCGGCGGCTTTACTGTTTTCCGTCGCTTTCGCGATGCGGACCTGGGCCATTTCGCCGAGTTTCTGCATATGAGTCTCCGGCTCGGCGGCCAGTTTCTTGCCGGCGGCCGCGTCCGCCATGCCCATCTGCACGTATTTCAATTCTTCGGCTGTGAGATCCAGAATGGATATCTGTTTTTGAAGCTGCGCGCCCAGCGCATAGAAAGCCTTTTGTTCTTCCGTCTTCGGCGGTTCCGGAGAACAGCCCCAAACAGCGATTAAGGCGATCAAAACGACCAAGAGTATTTTACGCATAACCATCCTTTCCTGGGAAATAGTTGTGAGCCCTCTTTACACGAATATCCGGCCAGATTCAAACAATTCTTGGACGAAACTCCGCCGCCTCAAAAAAAAGGGGCGGTTGACGGCCGCCCCTTTTTTTCTTAGCCGCAAAATGCCCGGCGGCTTATTTCTTCGGACTTTTCTTGGTCGACGCCGGCTTTTTGGGCGCGGGGGCAACCTGGGGAGCGGGCGCCGGCGGCGCCTTGATCTCCAGCAGCTCCACTTCAAACGCCAGAGTCGCGCCGCCGGGAATCACGGGCGGGCTGCCCTGATCGCCGTAAGCCAGCTCCGCGGGGCAGACGAGTTTGGCCTTGCCGCCGACCTTCATCATGCCGACGCCTTCCACCCAGCAGGGAATGACCTGCCCCAGGGGAAATTCGACCGGCTCGCCGCGCCGGACGGAACTGTCAAATTCCTTGCCGTCGATCAGCGTCCCCACATAGTGCACCTTGACCGTATCGGACACTTTGGGCGAGGCGCCCGTTCCCGGGCGCATTTCCTGATAGATGAGTCCGCTCGCGGTCTTTTGGGCTCCTTGTTCGGCCGCCGCCTTTTCCAGGTAAGGTTTGGACAGTTCCTTCTGCTTCTGGGCGGCGATCTTCATCCGTTCCTGAGCCAGGGCGTTGATATTCGTTCCAAAGGCTTCCGGCTCTGCAACCGGTTTTTTGCCCGCAGCTATATCCGCGATGCCTTCCTTGACGAATTCATACTCTTCGGCAGAAAGTTCAAAAACTGCAAGCTGCCTGGCCAGAAGAACCCCCATGGCATACAGCGTTTTCTGATGATCCGTCGCCGGAGGGGCCGCCAAGACGGGCAGGGCCAAAAGCAAGACAGCAACCACCACGATTAATTTACGCATACTGATCCTTTCACAACAAAGTTTTTAGTAGACACCCCATAACATCAAATCCGGATCGGAGCAACATGCAAGAAACCCGGCAAAACACCGGCCGGCGGAACGGGCGGATCCCTCCCGGACAACGAAACATGCGGATGGAGAAGGTTCTTTCAGAAGCTTGTTGCATCCAGAAGCTGCACGGTGACGTTCTCGCCTTTTTTCACCTGGGTGATGCCTTCATCCAGGACAATGAAAGCGTTCGCGGTCACCATAGACTTGAGGATACCGGACCCCTGCTCGCCGGTGAGGCGCGCGACATAGCCGTCTTTTTCCTTTTCCACCACGGCGCGCAGGAAGTTCTTCACGCCCTTGCCCTTTTTGATGTCCTGGGCGCACACCGCCGTAAGCGTCGGGCGCAGAATGCGGGAATGTCCCTGCATCTTTAACAGGTAGGGGCGGACGAACTGCTCGAACGACACCATCACGGAGACGGGATTGCCGGGCAAACCGAACAGCGGCGTGCCGTCGATGGAACCGAAGGCCAGCGGCTTGCCCGGACGCATCGCCACCTGCCAGAAATGCATGGCGTTGCCGAGATCGCCCATCACGTCTTTCACGAAATCGTAATCGCCCATCGAAACGCCGCCGGACGATAAAATGACGTCGGCGCGCCGCGCGGTCGTAAAAGCGCCGGCCAGTTCTTCCTTTTTGTCCCGGACGATCGCCGACACCTGCGGCAGACCGCCGCAGGCCGACACCTGCGCGGCCAGCGAATAGCTGTTGGAGTTGACGATTTTGCCCGGTGCCGGCTCCGTTTCGATGTCCACCAGTTCGTCGCCGGTGGACAGGATGGCCACCCGCGGCCGGCTGTAGACGGGCACAAACGCCCGGCCCAGCGCGGCCAGCATGCCGATGTGGCCGGGGCGCAAAACCTCTCCTGCCGCGATGACCCGCTCGCCTTTTCGCACGTCTTCGCCGGGGAAACGGATATCCAGCCCCTCGGGTGCGGCGACTTTAATCAGGACGGTGCGGCCCTTTTCATCCGTGTCCTCCCGGCGGACCACCGCGTCCGCTCCGCGGGGCAGCACCGCGCCCGTCATGATCCGCGCGGCATGGCCGGCCTTGACGGTTTTTTGGGGCAGATTTCCCGCGGCGATGGTTTCAATCACCCGGAGCTCCACCGGACCGAGCGCGTGAGCGCCCCGCGTGTCGGCCGACCGGACGGCGTAGCCGTCCATGGCGGAATTCGCGGCAAAGGGAATATCGCGCGGCGCGAAAACGTCTTCGCCGATCACGCGGCCGCAGGCTTCCAGAATATCGACTTTCTCCAGTCCCAGCGTCCGGCAGGAGCCGAGGATGGTCGCAAAAGCTTCCTCTACTGATATCATGTTGTGTTCTCCATTCTTTCAAACTGGACGCACCTTATCAAAGACGAAAGAAAGGTACAAGGTGCAAGGTGCAAGGTTCCCCTTGAAGTCTCCGGGTATTTGCGCTAGGGAAAAGAAGGAAAAATGAAGGATGTATTCATGACGCCCCAACAGGAAAAAATCCGCGCGCTTCTGACCCGGAAGAACGCCATTTTGCTGGCCCACTACTACGTCCGGCCGGAAATTCAGGAAATCGCCGACGTGCTGGGCGATTCACTGGCGCTCGCGCAGGCGGCGGCGCGCGCTGAGGCGGCGGTCATCGTTTTCGCCGGCGTGCACTTCATGGCGCAAAGCGCGGCCATGCTCTCGCCGCAAAAAACCGTTCTTTTGCCCCGCGCGGACGCCGGCTGCCCGCTGGCCGACATGGCCACGGCGGAGTCGGTTCGGAAAATGCGGCAGCGGGAACCGGACGCGCTTTTTGTCACCTACATCAATTCCACGGCGGAAGTGAAAGCCGAAAGCGACATCTGCTGCACGTCGTCCAATGCGCTTAACATCATCCGGTCTTTGCCTTCTTCCCGGAAGGTCGTGCTGCTGCCCGACGGCAACCTGGCGCGCCACGTCGCCGCGGCCACGGGCCGGGACATCGTCGCCTGGGAGGGCTGCTGCCCGATCCACCAGTCGCTCACCGCCGAAGACGTCCTGGCGCGCAAGCGGGAATATCCGCGGGCGCCCTTTGTCGCCCATCCGGAATGCCGGCCCGACGTGCTGGCGCTCGCCGATTTCATCGGCTCCACGTCGGCCATCCTTCGGTTTGCCCGGGAAACGGAAGCCGGAGTAATCATCATCGGAACGGAAGAAGGCATTTTTTCACAGCTGCAAAAACACAACCCCGGCAAAACCTTCATTCTCGCCTCGCCCGGCCTGCTGTGCGCCGATATGAAGAAAATCACGCTGGATGACATCGAACAATCGCTTTTGACCATGCAGCCGGTGATCACCGTGCCGCCCGAGGTGAGCGAAGCCGCCCGCAAGACGCTGGACAGGATGCTGGCCTCGTCATAACCCCGCCGCATGCAACATTTGGAAGAGTTCCTTGAGAAAAATCATCGATAAAAAACGGCTCCCGGACGCGCCGCCGCTGCGCGAACTTTACGAACGGATCGGCGGCCGGACGCCGGTCGTCGATGTCCGGGGACTGGCCCCCGCCGCCCGCCCGCTCGCGACGGCGCTCGTGTACGAACAGTTCGACCGCACGATCGTGGTGGTTTGCCCCACGCCGCGGGAAGCTGAGCTTTTTGCCCGCGACCTCGGGCTTTTTCTCGGGCCGGACACGGTTTTGCACTATCCGCCGCTGGATTTCCTGTCCATCGACATGTTTGCCCTGCAGCGCGAGGAGGAGCTGGCGAGGCTTAGCGCTTTGACCCGTCTCCAAGTGGAGGGCCGCCGGATTTTCGTCACCAGCTTTACGGCCCTCATGCAGAAAGTCATGCCGCTTGCCGAATTTCAGCGGTATCTGAAAATCCTGGCCGCCGGCGATCCGCTGCTCCTTCAGGAATTTCCCGCGCGTCTGGCGGCGGGCGGTTATTCCCGGGTTGCGCTGGTGGAGGAACCGGGGGAATTCAGCCTGCGCGGCAATATTCTGGACATTTTCCCTCCGACTGAAAAAGCGCCGCTGCGTCTCGAAATAGCGGGCGACGACATCGAAACGATCCGCCGCTTCGATGCCGCCACCCAGCGCTCCGGCCAGGCCGTGGACGCCTTTGTCCTCGGACCGGCCGGTGAAATTCTCGTGGACGACGTCCGGCAAAACCGCGCCGTGCGCAACGTCCGCCGCCGGGCCGACGATCTCGACCTGCCGCGCGATTTGCGCAACCGGCTCGTGGAAACCCTGCGGCGCGAGTCCGCCACCTTCGTTAATCCGATTTTTCTGCCCCTGTTTTACGAGGACGCGGACGATCCGGCCGGCGCGGAGACGCTTTCCTGCGTTTTCGACTATCTGCCGTCCGACGCGCTTTTTTTCTTGAGCGATCCGCTGGCGATCGACCAGACCGCCCAAAGCGCCGCCGCGGCCATCGACAAACTGCTGTACAAGGCCAGGGCCGCCGGCCGGTTTTACCTGGAGAGCGCAAACCTGTATCTGTCCCGCGAAACCCTCGCCGCGCGCCTGGCCGGCTTTCAGCAAATACGCCTGATCGGACTGGCGCTCGATGACGCTGCAAGCGCAGTTCCCTTTGTAACGATTGCCGCGCCGGCGGAAACAACGGGCGGAGAAACGCCGACCGGTGAAGTGCGGGAAGAAGCGCTGCTCAGGCATACGGCACAGAAAATTCAAGCCCGCCTGGCGGCCGGCCAGACCGTGTTCTTTTTTTCCCCCACGCCGGAAGACGCGGCCCGGATGAAGCATCTGCTGGAGGGCTGCGCCCTGCCGGTGCGGCTGCTTCCCGCCGATGCGCCGCTTCTGTCCGCCCTCCGCGACGGGGCCGGCGATACCGGCCTTTTCCTGCGGGAAGGAAAAATCTCCGGCGGCTTCAGCCTGGAGGCCCTGGGGCTGGCGTTTGTAAGCGAAGAAGAACTCTTTGTCCGGAAAACCGTCCGCCGTCGCTCCCGCCCGCAGCGCGAAGGCTACTTTCTCAAATCCTTCGGCGACCTGGCCGAGGGGGACTTTGTCGTGCACAGGGATTTCGGCATCGGCCGGTACCGCGGCCTCAAGAAAATATCCGTCGTTAAAATTGAAAACGACTTCATGGTCATCGAATATGCGGAGGGAGACAAGCTCTACCTGCCGGTAAACGCGCTCGATAGAATCCAGCGCTATCTGGGACCGGACGGCCATCCGCCGAAAATCGACAAGATGGGCGGAACGTCCTGGGACGCCGTCAAGGAACGCGTCAGGAAATCCGTCCGCGACGTGGCCGAGGAACTGGTGGCGATTTACGCCGCGCGGGAGGCGCTGGAGCGCAAAGCCTTCGCTCCGCCGGATCGCCTCTACGAGGAATTCTGCGCCACGTTCGAGTTTGAAGAAACCCCCGACCAGGCCCGCGCCATTGAAGACATCCACGCCGACATGGACGACGCCAAGCCCATGGACCGGCTCATCTGCGGAGACGCGGGATTCGGCAAAACCGAAGTCGCGCTCCGGGCCGCGTTCCGCGCGGTTCTGGACGGCCGGCAGGCAGCGCTCCTGGCGCCCACGACGATTCTCGCCGAGCAGCACTACGCGACGTTTTCCCGACGGCTGGCCGACTTTCCCGTCCGCGTGGAAGCGCTCAACCGCTTTAAAAGCGCGGCCGACGTCAAAAAAACGCTCGCGGATCTGCGTCTGGGTCGGGTCGACATCGTCGTCGGCACACACCGGCTGCTTTCGAAGGATGTGGAGTT
This sequence comes from Deltaproteobacteria bacterium, assembly GCA_012729055.1. GTDB lineage: Bacteria > Desulfobacterota > Syntrophia > Syntrophales > Smithellaceae > UBA8904. Next base: position 62,486 of record JAAYDW010000068.1, on the reverse strand, counting down.
CAACAACCTGGGCCTGGTGATCATCGATGAAGAACAGCGCTTCGGCGTCACGCACAAGGAAAAACTGAAAAAACTGCGGACGCTGGTGGACGTGCTGACGCTCTCGGCTACGCCGATACCGCGCACGCTGCACCTGTCGCTGGTCGGCATCCGCGACCTGTCCATCATCAACACGCCGCCCCAGGACCGCCGGCCGATCAAAACCTACGTTCTGGAATTCGACGAGGACACGATCCGGACCGCCGTGGACGCGGAGCTCCACCGGGGCGGCCAGGTCTTTTTCGTCCACGACCGGGTGCGCTCCATTTATTCCGTCGCGCGCCTGGTGCAGCGGCTGGTTCCGAACGCCCGGGTGGGCGTGGTGCACGGCCAGATGAAACCCGCCGAGATCGAGAAAACCATGGCCGGATTCATCCGCCGCGAATGCGACGTGCTGGTCTGCACGACCATCATCGGCTCCGGTCTCGATATTCCGTCGGCCAACACGATCTTCATCAACCGGGCCGACCGCTTCGGTCTGGCGCAGCTCTACCAGATCCGCGGCCGCGTGGGACGCGGCAGCGAAGAAGCCTCGGCTTACCTGCTTTTGCCCCGGGGCGCGCTTTTTTCCCGCGACGCCATGCGCCGGCTCCAGGCCATCAAGGAATTTTCCGATCCGGGATCGGGCTTCCGCATCGCCTACAACGATCTGGAAATCCGCGGGGGCGGCAATCTGTTGGGCCTGTCACAGGCGGGGCACATTTCCGCGGTCGGATACGAACTGTACACCGAGTTGATGGAAAGAACGGTACGCGAGATTCAGGGCCAGCCCGCGCCGGCGGAGGAAGAACAGCCGGAAATCTCGCTTGGCGTTTCCGCCTTCCTTCCCGAAGATTACGTGGAGGATGTCCACCAGCGGCTGATCCTGTACAAGCGAATATCGCACGCCGGGACGGCCGGCGATCTTGCGGAGATCCGCGACGAACTGGCCGACTGCTACGGCCCCCTGCCCGAGGCGGCGCGGAATCTGCTGCGCGTCATCGGGCTGCGCAACACGCTTAAACCGCTCGCGGCCAGGAAAATGGGCGCAGACGGCAAATTTCTCTACCTGTACTTCAAGGAATCCTCCCCGCTGGACCCGGCCCGCATCACCGCGCTTGGCCGCAAGAAAATCAAAGACTTACGCTTTACACCCGATTTCAAACTGTTTTGGCCCGTCCGTACCGCCGGCGCTTCGGACCTTCTGGACCGGGCCGAAGATCTCTTAAAGATGCTTGCCCAATAATCATTATCGCGATATACAGGCCCGAAATATCATGCAACCGCTGAAATATAAAACTATGACCGCGTACCGCCAACCTCTGCTTTTCCTCGTTTTCGTGGGCGTCGTATGCCTGTGCGCCGCCTGCAACCGGGAAGGATTTCCGGAGCGCGCGGTAATTGCCACGGTCAACGGGGAAAAGATTTACCTCGACGAATTTGAAAAGCGTCTGACCGTGCAGAAAAAAACGTTTTTCCCCCAGGGAGCGCCGGAATCGCCCGACAAACGGGAGCTCCTCGAAGAAGAAATTCTCGAGTCCATGATCACCGAAAAAATCGTCCTGCAGCGCGCCCGGACGCTCCGCCTGTCGGTCAGCAACACCGAACTCGAACGGAAACTGCTCGAGCTCAGCAAGGACTACGGCGAAAATTTTTTTGATTTGCTCGCCGCGCAAAATGTGCGATACGAAGAATGGCGCGAGGAACTGCGCAAGGAAATGCTGTTTGACAAACTGGTGGACGCGGACGTGAACGCCTCCATCCGCGTTTCGGAAGATGAAGCCCGGGACGCCTACGAAGAAAATCCGGCGTTTTGCAAAACCGAGGCGCGCGTCCGGGCGGCGCAGATCGTCGTCCGGGATCCGGATCGGGCCAAGGAAGTCCAGGCCCGGCTCACAAAGGGCGAAGCTTTTGAGCAAGTGGCGACCGAAATGTCCATCGGTCCGGAAGCCGCGCAAGGCGGAGATCTGGGACTGGTCGCGCGCCGGACCATGCCGGACCCGCTGGACCGGATTCTTTTTACGCTGCCGGCCGGAAAAATCAGTCCGATCGTCAGAAGCGACTACGGCTATCATATTGTGAAAGTGACGGAAAAACTGCCGGGCCGGATGAGGGATTTTCCCGAATGCCGCAACGATCTGATGGCCGACATCCGCGCCCGCAAGGAAGATGCGGCTTTCAATGTCTGGCTTAACGATCTGAAGGTCAGGGCGGTTGTCAAAAAGGACCGGCAGGTCCTTCGGGCAAAAGAACGAAACTGAATTCGCAACAGGGGGGAACACATGGCAAAGGTTTTGAAAACAGGCCTGGCGGCCGTTTTAATCATGCTCTTGGCGACGGCAGCGCTGCGCGCCGACGTGGCGGACCGCATCGTCGCCGTCGTCAACGACGAGGTGATCACGCTTGCGGAGCTCAACCGGGCTTTTGAACCGTACGCCATGAACATCGAGAAAAAATACAAGGGCCCCAATCCCGAGGAAGTTCTGAAGCAGAACAGGGCGGCCCTGTTGCAGCGGATGATCGATCAGATGCTCATCGAACATGAAGCGAAAAAAGCGGGCGGACCGCTGGCCGTCGTCACGGAAGAAGAAATCATGAACGTGCTGAAAAGTACGCTGGACAAAAACAATCTGACCATGGACGCCTATTTGCGCCAGCTGGCGGAGGAGGGCGGCTCCCTCGAATCCGTCAAAAAGGAAATCAAGGGCCAGATCCTGCGGATGCGGCTTTTGCGCCGGGAAGTCCAGTCCAAAGTGCTGGTTCCCGACGAAGCCATCGGCGAATACTACAACCGGCACCGCCAGGACTATGAAGGCAAGGAAGCCGTGCATCTGCGGCAGATTCTGCTGCCGGCGCCGGCAGCGCTGGACCCGGCGGCGCGGGAAGCCGTCCGGCAGCAGGCCCGTCAGCTCTACGAGCGCATCGCCAAAGGCGAACCTTTCGACCTGCTGGCGGCCCGGTATTCCAAAGGTCCGGAAGCGGCCGCGGGCGGCGACATCGGATTTGTGGAGCGGGGCGTCATTGTGCCCGAAGTGGAAAAAGCGGCTTTCAGCCTGCCTGTGGGACAGGTCAGCGACGTCATCGAATCGGAGCTGGGCTTTCACATCATTGCCGTGGTCGACAAGCGCGGGGCGGGGCTCAAGCCGCTCGCCATAGTGCGCAATGAAATCAAGGCCAAAATCGAAGAAGAAATGATCGTTAAAAAATTCGACGAATGGATCGACGGCATCCGCAAAAAATCCTTCATCGACGTCCGGCTGTAGCCTTCGGTATCGGGTATGGATTTCATTCGCATTCGGGGCGCATCCCAGCACAATCTCAAAAACATTTCGCTCGACATTCCGCGCGACAAGCTGGTGGTGATCACCGGCGTTTCCGGCTCCGGCAAGTCCTCGCTGGCGTTCGATACGATTTACGCCGAAGGCCAGCGCCGGTACGTCGAATCGCTTTCCGCCTACGCGCGTCAGTTCATCGGCCAGATGGACAAACCGGAGGTGGAATCCATTGAGGGCCTTTCGCCCGCCATCGCCATCGAGCAGCGGGCGGCCAGCCACAATCCGCGCTCGACCGTGGGCACGGTGACGGAAATCTACGACTACTTCCGCCTGCTTTTCGCCGGCATCGGCCTGTGCCACTGCAGCGCCTGCGGACGGGAAATCCGGTCACAGACCATCGACGACATCGTCGGAGCCGTGCTGGACCTGCCCGAGGGGACGCGCTTCAGCGTGATGGCGCCCGTCGTGCGCGGGAAAAAAGGCGAGTACGCCAAGGAACTCAAGAAACTCCAGAAGGAAGGCTTTGCGCGCGTCCGCATCGACGGCGAAATCCGCGACCTGGCCGAAGACATCATCCTTTCCAAGACCAAACGCCACGACATCGATCTCGTCGTGGACCGTCTGGTCCGCAAGGAGGGCGTCCGCCAGCGGCTGCGCGATTCCGTGGAAATCGCGGGGGCCAAAAGCGACGGCCTGGTGCGCATCGCCCCGGTCGACGGCGCGGAAACCCTCTACTGCGAAAAGTACGCGTGCCCGGACTGCGGCATCAGCATGCCCGCGCTGGCCCCCCGCGTCTTTTCCTTCAACAATCCTTACGGGGCCTGTCCCCAGTGCAACGGCCTGGGCTCCCGGATGCACTTCGCCGTCGATCTGGTTGTTCCCGACGCGGGCCTGTCCCTGCGCGAAGGGGCGATCGCCCCCTGGGCCAACCGCAGTTCCCTTTACTACCACAATCTGCTCGACGCGCTTTCCACGCACTACAAGTTCGACATCAATACGCCGTTCAACAAACTGCCGGAAAAAATCCAGGACGTCCTCCTGCACGGCTCGGGCGACGAGGCGATCAAGCTCCACTTCGACCGGCCGGACAAGCGCTACTTTGCCTACCGTCCCTTTGAGGGGGCCATTCGGCAACTGGAGCGCCGCTGGCGGGACACCGCATCGCAGGCGGTGCGCAACGACCTGGCCCGGTTCATCGACCTGCGCCCCTGCGAGACCTGCAACGGCGCCCGGCTTAAAAAAGAGAGCCTCGCCGTCACCGTCGGCGGCAAAAACATCTACGAGCTGTGCCTGATGCCCATCCGCGAATGCTGCGATTTTTTCCGGACGCTGGCGCTTGCGCCGCAGCAGGAGCGGATTGCAGAGCGCCTGCTCAAGGAAATCAAAAGCCGCCTGACCTTTCTGCTCAACGTCGGCCTGGATTATCTGAATCTTGCCCGCTCCACCTCCACCCTCTCCGGCGGCGAGAGCCAGCGCATCCGCCTGGCCACCCAGATCGGCTCCGGCCTGATGGGCGTTTTGTACGTGCTCGACGAGCCGACCGTCGGCCTGCATCAGAAGGACAACCTGCGTCTCATCGACACCCTGAAAAAACTGCGCGATATGGGCAACACCGTTTTGGTCGTGGAACACGACGCCGACATGATGCTGGCCTGCGATCACATCGTCGATATGGGGCCGGGCGCGGGCACAGAGGGCGGCGACGTGATTTTCCAGGGCAGCCCCGCCGAGGTGCTGCAAAGCGAAACGTCGCTTACGGGAATGTACCTTTCGGGCCGCAAATCCATTGCGCTGCCCGGAAAGCGGCGGCCGACCAAGGGGCGCCACATCGTTCTGGAAGGCGCGTCGCAAAACAACCTCAAAGACATCGACATCCGGATTCCGACGGGCGTGCTGACGGCGGTTACCGGCGTTTCCGGCTCCGGCAAAAGCACGATGGTGATCGAGACCCTCTACCGGGTTCTGGCGCGCCGCCTGAATCTTCATTCCGGCGGCATGGGCCGGATCCGGCGCGTCAGGGACCTGGGCGGCATCGAACGGGTCATCATGATCAACCAGCAGCCGATCGGCCGGACCCCCCGCTCGAATCCCGTGACGTACACCGGCATATTTTCCTTCATCCGGGACCTCTTTGCCAACCTGCCGGACGCGCGCGTCCGCGGCTACAAGCCGGGGCGGTTCAGCTTCAACGTGAAAGGCGGCCGCTGCGAAGCCTGCGAAGGCAACGGCCTTCTCAAAATCGAAATGCACTTCCTGCCCGACGTCTACGTCACCTGCGACGCGTGCCGGGGCAAGCGCTTCAACGCGGATACGCTCGACATCAAGTACAAGGATAAAAGCATCGCCGATGTGCTGGATCTGACCGTTCATCAGGCGCTGGATTTTTTCGCCAACATCCCGTCGATCCGGGGCCATCTGCAGCTGCTGGCCGACGTCGGCCTGGGATATATCCGTCTGGGGCAGTCGGCCACCACGCTGTCGGGCGGTGAAGCCCAGCGCATCAAGCTGGCGCGGGAACTGGGAAAGCGGGTCAACAGCAATACCCTGTACATCCTGGACGAACCGACCATCGGCCTGCACTTCGCCGATATTCAAAAGCTGCTCGACGTGCTGATGCGTCTGGTGGACATGGGCAATACCATGGTGGTGATTGAACACAATCTGGATATCATCAAGTCCGCGGACCACGTCATCGACCTGGGGCCCGAGGGCGGCCCGGGCGGCGGCCGGATCGTCGCCTCCGGAACGGTGGAAGAGGTGGCGCAAAGCGCACAGTCCTACACCGGGCAGTTCTTAAAGAAGATCCTCGCCGAATCCACCGGACGGCAAACGGACGGAGCGCCGCCTCTCACCGTTTTTTAACCGCCCGGGGGAAATGCGCGGTTTCTCTTTTTTATTTTTTGTGCTAGCCTTACGGATACAGAGTAAAATGCGGATTCAAAACCAACTGATCAGAAGGACCGGTCATCCCGAGGGAAAACAGCCGATGAACGCATTGCCGCTGACGCCGCTGAAATACAGGCATTCGATCCTTTTGATCGACGATGAACCGGCGATCCTCGACATTATGACGCTGATGCTCGCCCATGAAGGCTATGACCTCCACACGGCTGTGTCCGGGGAACAGGGGATTGCAATCCTCAAGGCGCATTCCGATTTTTCGCTCATCATTTCCGATCAGATGATGCCGGGCATGACCGGCGTGCAGTTTCTCGCGCAGGCCCGGAAAATCTGTCCCGGCGCCCTGCGCGTCCTGCTCACCGGCTACACCGACACGGACGCCGTGATCGATGCGATCAATTCGGGCGGCATTCACCTGTACCTGACCAAACCCTGGCAAAAAGACGATCTGCTTCATTCGATCAACCAGCTCCTGGCCAAAGCCGATCTGCTCATGGAAAACCGGCGGCTCGATGAGCTGGTCCGGAAACAAAACGCCGAGCTGCTCCGGCTCAACAGGAGCCTGGAAGAAAAGGTGCACCTCAAAACGCTGCATCTGGACCAGCGGGCCTCCGAACTGAAGGCCAGCTATGAGACCATCCGGATGATCCTGGAAGGAACGGTGCTGGCCATGTCCAAGATCGTGGAAAGCCGGGATCCTTACACAGCCGGCCATCAGCAGCAGGTGGCGCGCATTGCCGGCGTCATCGCGCAAAAAATGTCTCTGCCGCAAAACGCGGTCGACGCCATCCGGATTTCCGCCGCGCTGCACGACATCGGCAAGATCGCCGTCCCTTCTGAAATTCTGACCAAGCCCGGACAGCTAAGCCGCCTGGAAATGGAGATGGTGAAAACCCATTCGCAAAACGCCTACGATATTCTGAAGACGATCGAGTTTCCCTATCCGATCGCCCAGATCATCCTGCAGCATCATGAGCGGATGGACGGCTCCGGCTACCCGCAGGGACTCCGGGGCCGGGAAATCCTGCTGGAAGCGCGCATTCTCGGCATCGCCGACGTGATCGAGGCCATGTCCTCGCACCGGCCCTACCGGCCCGCGATGGGCATTGAGACCGCCATTGAAGAACTCGCCGCGTGCCGGGGCATTCTTTACGACCCGGCGGTCGTCGACGCCTGCCTCGATATTTACAGATGTGAAGGACAAAAAGGATTCCTTGAGTTGCAGGCCTGAAGAGCCGCCGGCGCGGCGTCAGGGATTTCCGGAAAAACCATACAGCCGCTTGGACGCGATGTAAGCGATCACCGCGTCCGGCGTCAGGTACGAAATGGAGCGCCCGGCACGGACGGATTCCCGGATGGCGGAGGCGGAAATATCCAGAAAGGTGGTCCGGCGAAAAAAAATTCCCCGTCCCGAAGGAGCAATGAAACCGTCTTGCTTTTCATCGTAAACGTAGCGGGTTGCGAGGTCCGCCGGCAGAATGCTGTGCAGGCCCCCGTTTTCATATCCGGGACGGGTCATCACGGCAAAGTGGCAAAGCCCCAGGAGATCTTCCCACTGCCGCCAGGTGGCAATCGCATCAAACGCGTCCTGCCCGGTAATGAAATACAGTTCCGGCGGGGAGTCCGGCGCTGCGAGAAAAGACCGGACCGTATCCACCGAATAGGATTTTCCCCGACGGCGGGATTCGAGATCGGAGACGTCAAAGCGGTCGTTTCCGGCGATCGCGAGCCGCACCATGCGCAGACGATGTTCGAACGGCGTGATGTCGCGGGACGTCTTGTGCGGCGGCTCTCCGGCGGGAAGAAAGATCACCCGTTCCAGCCCGAGAATGGCTGCAAGCTCCTGGGCGGCCCGCAAATGTCCGAAATGCACCGGATCGAATGTTCCGCCGAAAAGCCCCCACTTCATCCGCGGACCTGACCGTCGCCGTAAATGATGAACTTGGACGTGGTGAGTTCTTCGAGCCCCATCGGTCCGAAGGCGTGGAGCTTGGTGGTGGAAATGCCGATTTCCGCGCCCAGGCCCAGTTCGAAGCCGTCGGAAAAGCGCGTGGAGGCGTTGACCAGCACCGTGGAAGAATTCACTTCATTCAAAAACCGCTGCGCGTTGGCGTAATCCTTGGTAACGATGGATTCCGTGTGCAGCGACCCGTATTTTTCAATGTGGGCCATGGCCTCGTCGAGCGACGGCACCACCCGCACCGCCAGAATCAGATCCAGGTATTCCGCGTACCAGTCTTCTTCGGCGGCCGCTTCGGCATTCTTCACGATCTCGCGGGTGGCCGGACAGCCCCGCAGCACGACACCCGCCTTTTGCAGCCTCTCGGCAACCCGGGGCAGAAACGCGGAAGCGATGCTGTCATGCACCAGAAGCGTTTCCAGCGCGTTGCAGACGCCGGGCCGCTGCGCCTTGGCATTGGCGCAGATGTTTACCGCCATCTCCGAATCGGCGGACGCGTCCACAAAGATGTGGCAGACGCCCTTGTAGTGTTTGATCACCGGAATCCTGGACTGGGCCACCACGGCGCGGATCAGTTCTTCGCCGCCGCGCGGAATGATCAGGTCGATAAACTCCTCGAGCGTGAGGAGTGTGGATACGGCTTCGCGGTCGGTAAACGGAATAACCTGAATCGCCTTGTCCGGAAGCGGGCTCTCCCGCAAAACGTCCTGCAGCACCGAGGCGATCGCCAGGTTGGAGTGGATCGCTTCCGAACCGCCGCGCAGGATGACGGCATTGCCCGACTTGAGGCACAAGGCGGAGGCATCGACGGTGACATTGGGGCGGGATTCGTAAATGATGCCGATCACCCCCAGCGGAATCCGCATGCGCCCGACCAAAAGGCCGTTGGGACGGCGCCACATGGACGTAACGCGGCCCACCGGATCGGGCAGCGCGGCGACCTCGCGCAGTCCCTGCGCCATGGCCTCGACGGTCGCCTCCGTCACCGTGAGCCGGTCGATCATGGCCCGGGAAATTTTCTTTTCGCGGGCGGCGGCGACATCTCTTTTGTTTTCAGCCAGGATCAGATCCCGGTGCCAGACCAGTTCGTCGGCCATGCGCAGGAGTGCGGCGTTTTTGGCGCCCGCGGACATACGGGCCAGACGGCGCGAAGCCGCCTGAGCGTCTTCGGCAATTTTTTTAACGGAACCGGCAATATCCATTTTTCTCCTCTATCTGCATCCTTGAATAATGACTTGCATTTTCTGTAATTATTGGTAAAAGCCGCAGCAGCTGTCCACTCTGAAAACCGTTTGGGGGAAAGATGGCTTTACCTACTGTTGGGACCATATTTACAGAACAAAAGGGGATGTGTCAAGGCCTTTGCCCGGATGGCCGAAGATGAGCCGATTACGCATCAAAGCCGGTAAAAAAGCTTATGAAATCATTAAGGACGGCGGTTTTACCTTCGACGCCGTATCCGCCTATTTCGGCGCCGCGGTCGGACCGCGCTGGCTTATCGCCAGCGGCTTTGATCAGACGCTGCTTGCGCAAAAACGGCTGGGACGAGCCCGACCCGTTCATCTGATCGGTTCATCCGCAGGCGCCTGGCGCTTTGCCGCCTGGCTTCAGCCCCAGGCCGAGGAAGCCTACCGGAAATTTCTGCACGCTTACGTGAACGTCGGCTTCACGAGGCAGGACACGCCCGCCACCGTCCTTGAGAAATTCACCGAAATCATCAATGCGTATATTGAGGACGATGCTCTGTCCTTTGCGCTGGCAAGCAAACGCTACCGGCTTTCGGTGATCACCGCCCGCGCGCGCGGTCTGGTCGCTTCCGAAACCCCTCTTGTACAGAAAAGCGCGCTTATCGTCTGTTACCTGCTGAATCGGATCAGCCGCAACAACATTTACACGTTTGCCGACCGCGTGGTTTTCTACAACGGCTCGAAACCGCCGCCTTTTTGTTTTCAGCCGCGCTTTCGCGGTCATTTCGTCCCCATCAATGAAGCCAACTTCAAGTTCGCGGTCATGGCGTCCGGCGCCATCCCGCTCGTGGTCGCGGGAGTGAAAAACATTTTCGGCGCGCCGCGCGGCGTTTACCGCGACGGGGGTCTGATCGATTATCACCTGACACATCAGTTCGCCGCCCGGGAAAACGACCTGGTGCTTTTTTTCCACCATCAGGAGCGGATCATTCCCGGCTGGCTGGACAAGGAAAATCAACGCCGGACGCCGGACGAAGAGACGCTCGCCAATGTGGTGATGGTTTTTCCGTCGCCGAGTTTCGTGGACCGTCTGCCCGGCGGCAAGATTCCGGACCGGGACGATTTTCTGACTTACCTGGACAACGCCGGGGAGCGGATCGCCCGGTGGAACCGGGCCGTCGATCTGGCCGCGCCGCTGGGCGAGGACTTCCTGGAGTTGATCGAGAGCGGGAAGGTCCGGGAAAGCGTGGAGAAAATGTAGCGGCACGGCCGCGCCGGACGCTCCGGCGCATCGCCGTCGCTGCGCGGAAAAGAAGATGATCATCCAGGAGTTGCTTGATATTTACAGAGCCTGCACGCTGTGTCCGCGCGCCTGCCGGGTGGACCGGACCCGCGGCGAACTGGGATACTGCCGGCTGCCCGCCGACATCGTCCTCGACTGCGCGCTGGCGCATGGCGGCGAGGAGCCGCCGCTTTCGGGAAAAAACGGCGCCGGCACCATTTTCCTTTCGTCGTGCAATCTCGGCTGCATCTACTGCCAGAACTATCAGATTTCCCACAGCGTCGACGGCCGCCGCCTCACCGTAATCGAACTGGCCCGCGTGATGCTCGACCTGCAGAAAAAAGGCTGCCACAACGTCGAACCGGTGACGCCCACACCGCAGACGCCGCTGGTGATGGAAGCCCTGTGCCTGGCGCGCATGCAGGGGCTCACGGTTCCCTTCGTCTACAACTGCAGCGGCTACGAAAATCCCGACGTCGTCCGGATGCTCGACGCCATGGTGGACATCTATCTGCCGGATTTCAAGTACGGTCTGGAAGAAGACGCGCTCATCTTCTCCAACGCCCCGCAATACCCGAAAATCGCGCTTCGCGCCATCCGGGAAATGGTTCGCCAGGTAGGCGACGATCTGGAGCTGAAGGACGGCATCGCCGCGCGGGGCATCATCGTCCGCCACCTGATTCTGCCCGGACGGCTCAACAATTCAAAAGAAGCGCTGCGGCTGTTGCGCCGGGAGATTTCGACCGCGCTGCCGATCAGCCTCATGTCCCAATACACACCGATTCCCGCCCTGCGGTCGCATCCGCTCCTGGGCCGCCGCATTAACGCCGCGGAATACAATGAAATAGTGGATTTCGCCCTTTCGCTGGGTTTTGAAAACCTGTTTATCCAGGAAGTCGACGACAGAGCCCTGACGCCGGACTTCGACCGGGAAAATCCTTTTGACACAGACGGGTGACGCCATGCCCGACGACTTAAGACAGGTTTACGACCGCCTCGCCGACACGTCCGAACAAAACCGCGGTTTGTTCGACATGTCCGAGGTCATCGACGATTTTTACCGGAGGCTGCCGGAGCAGCCGGGACGACTCCTCGATCTGGGCTGCGGCGCGGGCGAACCTTTTCCCGCCTTCTTTCTCGCCCGGGGCTGGCGGGTCGTGGGCGTCGATTTTTCTTTCCGGATGCTCGAACTGGCCCGTCATTTTCAGCCGAAAATGGAAACGCTGCAAGCCGATATCCGCAAGGTGGATTTCCCCGCCGAATCCTTTGACGCCGTTTCCGCCGTCTACTGTCTTTTTCACATTGCACACGAGCAGCATCCGGCTTTTTTTTCCAACATGTACCGCTGGCTGAAAAAAGGGGGGAAGGCGCTTTTCACTTACGCCACGCAGGAATACACGGGAGCGGAGGTTTTCAGCGGCTACAAGGAATTCATGGGGGAAGCGCTCTTTTACAGCCACACCACGCCCGCGAGTCTTCGCGACGTCCTCACGGCCGCCGGATTTGCCGTAGAAGCCTGCCGGTACCGCGACATCGGAGGGGAAACATTTTTGTGGGTGACGATCGCCAAACCCTGAAAAAACCCGTTACGGCATTTTGAAAATGCTCGTTCCGGAAGGCGGCTGGAACTGAAACATTTTTGCGGAAAGTCCGGCATTCATTTTGATTGCGGAAAATTTCAGGCGGGTGGTGTTGCCCATGACGTCGTCGAAACTGACCTCAAGGATCTGGAAGGAATTTTTATCGAGCGTCATTTGCAGATAGGCGTAGGAAGCTCCCTTTTCCCGCGGATACAACTGGAGCAGATAATGACCTTTCCTGTCCGTGGCCGCAGGCGCCGCGTAGCGAATCGTGAAGTCCTCGGTCAGTTTGCCCAAACCGGACAAAAACCTGATAAGGGCCTCGGATTTAAAAATCCGGTCTGCGTCCTGGGTGTAGACGGTTTTATCCTGCGGCAGATAAAGCCAGGCTTTTTGCGCGTTGATGATGAGTTTTTTGGCTTTTGGCTTTTGATAATCCCACAGCATTTGCCGGGGATTTTTAAAATAAACGACCCCTTCTTCCACCTCCGTTTTGCGGATGGATTTCACGGTCGTTTCCTGAACAAACGACGCCTGAAAATCCTCAGTCCGCTCATAGATCTGCTGCAGACGGGCGACGGTTTCGGCAAGGGGCGGCATCTCGGCGGCAGCGGCTGCTGCGGCAAAAATGATCAGCCAGCAAAACACCAGCAGCCCTCCTGCGGAAGCAGTCGGCTTAAATGACGCATTTTTTTTAAGATTTAATCTGCTCATTTTTTCTTTCCGGAAATATCCCGTAAACCGGCACAGATGGCACATTTTTTTCAAAGGCGTTTATATCTTGCGCCCGGGGACATCATAAGTGGCGATGATCAAAGGGCATATTCCATAAATAATTGATATTACTCGCATATCATCTTGCTTAAACCTTAAGCAATTTGGTCCAAAAGCCTGATCAGCGCGGACTTGCCGCTTTTATCCACACGGTTATCAACAGACTTTTCCACAACTTTGTGGAATACAGTTTCAAGTGTCGGTATCCAGTGCATAAAAAGCCGGACGGCGCCTGTTTCCGGAAGCGTCGGCCTAGCCGATCTGCACGCGCCAGTTGAAGGGATCTTGTTTGTTCCCATACTGGATGTGCATTATTTCATTGAATAATCTCTGGGCAAGCGCGCCCGTCTTCCCGTTGTTGATGAGATATTCCTTTTTGTTGTAAAAAATCTGGCCCACCGGTGAAATGACCGCGGCGGTTCCCGAAGCAAAGGACTCCTGAAGCGTTCCATTTTCGATGGCGGCAATCACCTCATCGATGGCGAGCGGCCTTTCGCTGACCTTGACGCCGAAATGGACGGCCAGTTTGAGCACGGAATCGCGGGTCACGCCCGGCAGAATGGTCCCGCCCAGAGGCGGCGTGACCAGCTCATCGCCGATCAAAAAGAAAATATTGCTCGTGCCCACTTCTTCCACATACTTCTTTTCCCGCGCGTCGAGCCACAGCACCTGCGTATAGCCCATGTTGGTGGCGATGCGGCTGGCGTAAAGACTCGCCGCGTAATTACCCGCCGCCTTGATCTGTCCGGTGCCGCCCGGCGCCGCCCGCACATACTCGTCGGACACATAAATTTTGGTCGGGGAAAAACCGTGCGGGTAATAGGCGCCCACCGGTCCGGCAATGATGAAAAAGAGGTATTCGCCGGAGGGATGAACGCCGAGCGCCGCCTCGGTGGCAATCATCGTCGGCCGGATGTACAGCGAAGAGCCGGCTTCCCGGGGAATCCATTCTTTTTCCAAAAGCACGAATTTCTTGAGCGCATCGAAAAAGACGGTTTCGTCGATCGGAGGCATGCAGAGCCGCTCGGCGGACGTGTTCATCCGCCGGATGTTCTCCAGCGGCCGAAACAGATAAATTTCTTCTTTTTTGCCGCGGTACGCCTTGAGCCCCTCGAAGATTTCCTGCCCGTAATGCAGGCACATGGCGGTGGGGTCCAGCTGCAGCAGATGGTACGGTTCGATGACGGGATCATGCCAGCCGGTTCCGTTTTTGTATTTCATCGAAAACATGTGATCCGTAAAATGCCGGCCGAATCCCAATTTGGTCTCATCGGGTTTAGGTTTCAGGTATTTCGGCAACGCTTTGATAATTTTGATTTCCATGGCTTCCTCTTTATAAAAAGTCCGTTATTGGCGGTCTTTTGGATTAAAATATTTTTTTCATACCACTAAACCAGACTGCGATCAAGGCTTCGATAGGAAATCGCTTCCGCAACATGCGCGGCTTCAATTTGCTCCCGTCCGTCCAGGTCGGCAATTGTTCGGGAGACTTTCAAAATGCGATTCATGGCGCGCGCGGAAAGCCCCAGTTTTTCAATGGCCATTTCCATGAGCTGATGCGACGCTTCATCTATTTCGCAAAACGCGCGGATCTGTTTTTCCGTCATCCGGGCGTTGGTCGTGATTCCCGCATTCCCGAATCTTTGCTTCTGGACGGTCCGCGCCTGGTTCACCCGCTTTTTGACGGCGGCGGAGGACTCGCCCGTCCGGCGATCCGCAAGCGCCCGGTACTTGATCGACGGCACTTCGATATGCAGGTCGATGCGGTCCAGCAAAGGCCCGGATATCTTGGCCTGGTACTGGCGGATCTGCTGGGGGGAACAGCGGCAACTGCGCCGCCGGTCGCCGAAATAACCGCAGGGACAGGGATTCATGGCCGCCACCAGCATGAATTTTGCGGGAAAGTCCGCGGTCACGGCGGAACGGGTCACGGTGATCGTCCCTTCCTCGAGCGGCTGGCGCAGCGCTTCAAGCGCATTGCGTTTGAACTCCGGCAGTTCGTCGAGAAAAAGCACCCCCAGATGCGCCAGTGAAATTTCCCCGGGATGCGGCATCTGCCCGCCTCCGACCAAACCGACGTCGGAAATCGTGTGATGCGGCGCGCGGAAAGGCCGCGCGGCAATCAACGCCCGGCCGGAATGCAAAAGACCGGCAACGGAAAAGACCTTTGTTACTTCAATGGCTTCCTCAAAGGACAGGTCGGGCAGGATCGTCGGCAGGCGCCTGGCCAGCATGCTCTTGCCGGAGCCGGGCGGGCCGACCAGCAGGAGATTGTGATTGCCGGCGGCGGCGATTTCCAGGGCGCGCAGCGCCTGGCGCTGTTCCTGTATTTCGGATAGGTCCATTTCAGAGAGGCGGCTTTTTTCAAACACTCCCTCCCGGTCCAGACGGACGGGCGCCAGCGGCCGCCTTCCGGCAAGAAATTCCACTACATCAGGAAGCGCACGAACGCCGTAAACGTCAAGGCCTTCGACCATCGCCGCTTCCGGTGCGTTGTCGCCGGGCACGAAAAAGGACCGGACGCCTTGTTCCCTGGCTTTAAACGCGGCGGGCAGCGCGCCCCGCACGCCCTTGATGCCGCCGTCGAGGGACAGTTCGCCGACAAAGGAACAACCGTCGAATGTCCGGGGATCGACCACCTCCTCGGCCGCTAAAATGCCCACGGCAATCGGGAGATCGAAACCCGTTCCTTCCTTGCGCAGATCGGCCGGCGCCAGATTAACCGTGACGTGGGAGCGGGGAAAAGGATAGCCGGAATTCCGGATGGCCGCCCGGATCCGGTCCCGGCTTTCTTTCACGGAAGCGTCCGGCAAACCGACCGTGGCAAACTGCGGCAGGCCGTCGGACACGTCCACTTCCACCGCAATGGGATAGGAATCCATTCCAATCACACTCACGCTGAATACTTTAATGAACATTTTTTTCTCCGGAACGGAAATTTCGGAAGCGGAAAAATCTTAGCTAATCGATTCATTTATATCAAGTTTTTAATTTGCTGCAAAAATTTGTCTGACTTTCTTGACTCGGCCGGACCACTGTGCTAGGTTCTCGTCAATTGTTTCGGTCAGGATAAATTCAAACGCACCAATACCATCGATACCATCGATCGCCATGAAAAAGTTATCTCACATTAATGATGCAGACCAGGTTCAAATGGTGGATGTCACGGAAAAGACCAAGACGGTCCGCAAGGCAAAGGCCCGCGGACGCATCACCATGAAAAGCGAAACCCTCGCGCTTTTGGAGGCGGGCCGGATGGCCAAAGGCAATGTGCTCACCACCGCCAAGATCGCCGGCATTCTGGCGGCCAAAAAAACCGGCGACCTCATTCCCCTGTGCCATCCGCTGGCGTTAACGGGCGTGGACATCGATTTTACCGTCGACCGTCCCAAGGGCCAGGTGATCATTGAAGCCGAAGCGCGAACGGTGGGGCCCACCGGCGTCGAGATGGAAGCGCTCACAGCGGTCAGCGTCGCCGCGCTGACGGTTTATGACATGTGCAAGGCCGTGGACAAGGAAATGATCATCGGCGACATTCTGCTCGTTGAAAAAAGCGGCGGCAAAAGCGGCCTCTTTGTGAGAAAAACACCTTAACACACGGGAGCCTAACGTGGCGGATCAGATTTACAAAATCAAAAAATCCTTCCGACTGCCTTTTACCGCGGCGGTTGTCCTGTTGTTGGTTCTCTTCATCATCAGCTGCGTAAGCGGCGAAACCTGGGAAAAAATTCTGCTGGGCGTTTTGTTTGTCGTCACGCTGATCATCGCGGTCGAAGCGTCCGAGCGGGAGTTTGCCGCCGGCGAAACCGGATTGCGCATCAAAAAATTTTTCCGAACAAAAACCTTTACCTGGACGGAAATCACGCACCTGGGCGTTGTCATTTTGCGCAACAAGGCGTATTTTCTGTTGACGACAACCAAAGGGTTCTATATATTTTCAAACCTCTTGCAGGACCACACGCGTCTCATCCGTCACCTGACGGAAAAATTGGAAGCGGAAAGAGTGGAAGTGGAAGTCAAAAACTATCTGGAAGCGCCCATTGAACGCGCCTCGCTGATGGTCTTGACCTGGATTGCGGTGGGCATCATTGTTGCGATCATTTTAACCAAACTGATAAACTGACGGTTTTTTTCGCCGTCAAAAGCATCAGCCGTATTGAACCGAATGTTTTCATTTAATGCAATGAAATCAAAGGTGGGAGTTTTTTTATGACGATCAAGGCAAGAAAATTCGACAAACCGGCGGCCGTATCGGACGTGCATGAAACCTGTCACGCGGCCGTTGAAGAAATATTGGAAAAAAATCTGGATGACCTGGCGACGGTTCTGGCCGTTTCCGACAACGGCAAAAGCAAACTGCACGAAGAAGTCATGGCGATGGTGGAAAAGGGTTTGTTTAAAATCGCGCTGCGGCGCTCCAGTTATGTGAAAAGCACGGCGGCCGCTTATCTGGGCATCAACCGCAACACCTTTACCGACAAGATGGCCAAACTGGGCATCGACTGCGAAAAAATGAAATAGCTCATCTGCGGATCCGCGGATCCGTCTTTAACCGGTTTTCACAAAAGATCCCTGCCGAAAAAAAACAGCTGAAAAAAATCGGGAACGTTTTTTGCAAAATTGCCCGCAGGATTTCGGAGATGCTTTCCAGACCGGTCGGGAAAAGAAACGCTTCCCGGCGCCGTTATGGCTCAACAGGATCCGCAACGCCCCGGGAGCACAAGACTTTTGCGGTTTCCGGTTTCAGCGCCGCGTCAGGACCGGAACCGAATGTTGTTCTTTCGCGCAAGACAAATTTGTTGAAAAAAAAAGACAGGGAGAGCCAACCGACACACATAAGCCTCCGGGGATAAAAAGACTTTATGCGTTATACAAAAATGTCCCGCCGTTTGCACAATTTTCTGCTTTTCATTATTCGATGCCGTCTCCACATCGGTCGTCGCCCGGCTTGCGTGAGCGCGCCCGCGATCATCTTCTTCCCCTTCCTGCCCGGCCGGCTTAATTGCGGTCTGGCCGGTCTGATGACCTGCCGGAGCGGGAAACCATCCGGAAAAACAGCCGCCGACATGCCGCTTGCCGGCCTTTGGGAAAAAGCAAAAAGCGCCGGCCTCGCCGTTGTTGCCGGCCGGAACCGCACGGCGGCCGATTACGCAGGGGGAGAGGAAACGCTCGTCTCTCTAAACGCGGCCGTTTTGTCGCTTAAGCGGGAAGCCGCCCAGAAAGATCTTTTTTTTCACCCCGGTCGTGCGGAAAACCTGGCGTCGCTGGCCGGGGACATGGGCGCCTTTCTGGCGGATGAGGAAAAAAACCTGGAGGATCAGGCCGCGGTCCTCTCCTCCGCCGAGCTGGAAACCATTCACAGCCGGCTCATCCTGCTCAAAGACATCCGCTGGATGCTGGAGAAGGACATCCTGGAAAATCTGGAAAAGATCGCCTCCCTCAGCGGAGCGCACTCCCCGGCAGAGCTGGCGCCGGCGGCATTCGGCAAATACCGGAAGCTCAATTTGCTTTTAAACGCGCTGGATCGCCTGGAAGTAAGAGGACGGGATTCGGCGGGTATTCAGCTGGCCTTCGCGCTCGACGAAGACCAGAACCTGCAGGAAATCGAACGGCAAATTTCCGCCCGGGGATTAACCGCCGATTTCCGGCGCCGCACACAAACCGGGGACTTGCGCGACGCGTCCGTCTCGATCAGCCGGAATCCGCAGGCCTCCGCGGGAAAAATCTCCGTTACCTTCACGTATAAAACCTATTCCATCGTCGGCGAGCTGGGACGCAACGTGGCGGCGCTCAGGCGCGCCATCTCGGACGATTCCCTGCTGCGGCTTTTCGCCGCGGCCGGCGCCTCAGGCGAAATTGCCCTGACGCACACCCGCTGGGCCTCCGTCGGCTCCATCTCCGAAGAAAATTGTCATCCGGTCAACAATCACAGAGGCGGAGAAGCGCCGGTCGGCGCGGCCGCGCAGATCAGCGTGGCGCTGAACGGGGACATTGACAACTATGCGGCGCTCCGCCAGGCCCTCGAGTCCCGGGGAGAGCTGATTGCGCCCGCCGTCACGACCGATACCAAAATCATTCCGCTGCAAATTGAAAAGTACCTGCAGGAGGGGACGCCGCTTCCGGAAGCCTTCCGGCTGGCCGTAAACGATTTTGAGGGATCGCATGCCATCGCCATGCACTGCAGCCTGGAGCCGGGGAAAATGTTTCTCGCGCTCAAAGGCAGCGGCCAGTCCCTTTATGTGGGCGTCTCGCCCGATCAATATGTATTTTCCTCGGAGCTGTACGGCCTCGTGGAGGTGATGCCCCGCTTCGTCAAGATGAACGGAGAGGCCCGGGACGGCTCCGCGGCCGGCCAGATTTTCATCCTCGATCCGGCGCGCGGCGGCCTTGGCGGCATCGACGCTTTTTCCTACGACGGCAAAAGACTCGCTCTTGCCGACGACGCGCTGCAAACCGCCGAAATCACCACCCGGGATATCGACCGCGGCGGCTTTCCCCATTTCTTTCTCAAGGAAATCTCCGAAGCCGCTCTGTCGGTCCGGAGAACCCTGCGGGGAAAATACCGCATCATCTCCGACCATCCTTCATCTGTCGGCGTAGAGTTCAATCTGGGCGGGGACATGGTTCCCGCCGCGGTGCGCGAGGAACTGCAAAACGGCCGGATCCGCAACATCGTCGTCATCGGCCACGGAACAGCGGCAGTGGCGGGCCAGGCGATAGCCGACGCTATGGCGCACCACCTCAAGGGAACCGGCATCATGGTAACCGCCCGCGTGGCATCCGAGCTCAGCGGTTTCGGACTTCAGGAAGACCTCTCCGGCGCGCTCGTCATTCCAATTACGCAATCCGGCACCACCACCGACACCAACCGCGCCGTCGCCATGGCCCGGAAACGCGGCGCCTTCATCCTCTCGATTGTCAACCGCCGGCAGTCCGACATCACCGCCAAGTCGCACGGCGTGTTTTACACGAGCGACGGACGCGACATCGAGATGTCGGTGGCCTCGACCAAAGCCTTTTACGCCCAGATCGTCGCCGGCCACATCCTGGCTCTCTTTTTCGCAAAGCTGACGCGCGCGCAAAGCGACGACGCCATCGCCCTGCAGCTCCGGCATCTGGAAGCGGCGCCTCAGCTGATGAGCCGCATCGTCGCGCGCCGCGACGCGATCGCCGCGTCGGTGAAAAAAGCCGCCGGAAAACGATACTGGGCGGTGGTGGGCAGCGGCCCCAACAAGGCGGCCGCCGATGAAATCCGGATCAAGCTCTCGGAGCTTTGCTACCGCACCATCTCCTCCGACATCGTTGAAAACAAAAAGCACATCGATTTATCCGCCGAACCCCTGATCCTGGTCTGCGCCGCGGGCAATCCCGAAGCGGTGCAGGAGGATATCGCCAAGGACGTCGCCATCTTTAAAGCCCATAAGTCAACGGTGATTGTTTTCGCCGATGAAGGCGATGGGCGCTTCGACGACACGGCCGACGCGGTTATCGCCCTTCCCCGGGCGCCCTCCCCCCTGCCGGTCATCTTCAACACGATGGCCGGCCATCTGTGGGGCTATTTCGCCGCGCAGGCCATCGACGAGGAAGCGCAGTTCCTCCGCGAGTTCCGGGGACGGCTGGCGGCGGAACTCACGCAGCGCCAAGAGCGGCGCCTGTCCGTTTTCGACATCATTGCGGATCCGTCGCTGGGCCGGATCATCGCCGCGTTTTACGGTTCCTTCAACGAACGGCGTCAGAGCGGCGCTTTCGGCGTGCTCGGCGGCAAAACCCTCTCCGACCTCCTGCTGCTTATGAAATACACGGCCGGCAAACTGCCTTTGCAGGACATCCGCGAGGACTTTCGGGACGAAAAGGATCTTTTTTCGCCGTTTGACCTGCTTGACGTCACCCTGGGGACGGCCATCGATGAGCTGTCCCGGCCCATCGACGCCATTCGCCACCAGGCCAAAACGGTGACCGTGGGAACGAGCCGGAAGGAAAAAGAAGCGGCGGGCCTCATCTTCGACCTCATGGGTTCCCTGAATATCACCCTCAAGCACCTGAGCTACCGCGACATCCGGATGATCAGCCGCATTCAGCCGGCGCTCGCCGCCGTGCGGGGGTATACGGTGTATGATATCCGCGGCCTGGACGCCCAGGGCCATCCGACTGAACAAGCGACGATTGCCGTTTGCGCCAAAGCCGGAGCGGCTCTTCACATGAAATCACGCGCCGATCAGCCGACGGCGCTGATGGGAGTGAAAAGAACCATCGTCAGCACGGGGCATGCCTATCTGGGCCGGGGGAAGACGGACGGCTCCCCCATCCTGATCGTCCCATACCGGGCGGAAGGACCGGAAATCAGCAACCTGCTTTTGATTCACATCGCATACAACGAGGCGCTCGGCCTGCCGCAGAAAATCACGGCGCTGGGCTACCGGTACAACGATATCCGCAATCTCATCGATGAGTACAACCTGATCTGGACCGACCGGTATCTGGAGGCGTTTCCGCTGGAATTTCTCTTCAGTGAAGCCGTCGAGGTCATCGCCGGCCGGATCAAAGCGCAGGTCGCCCGGCAGGAATGGACGGCTCCGTCCGAAAAGACGGAGGGCTTCCTTTAAAAATGCGTCCGGCCGCGCGGGCCGGCTTCAAAAAAAACGCTCCGGCATGAAGTTTCATTTGACAAAAAAAGGGTTTAAAAGTAGGAATACGGCAAACGATAGCCGATTACAACTTAAACCACGCATGAAACAGCTTTTTAAACCGGAAGATATCGAACGGAAAGTTCTCCTGATTCTGAAAATTCTGCACGAAAGCGCGGAGCCGGTGGGGGCGCGCGTCATCGCCCGCAAAATGGCCGAGCAGGGCGTGAAGCTCAGCGAGCGGACGGTGCGCTACCATCTCAAACTCATGGACGAGCGGGGACTGACGCGCCTGGTGGGACGCCGCGACGGACGGATCGTCACCGAGCAGGGGCTCCACGAAATCAGCGACGCGCGCGTACAGGACAAAATCGGCCTGTCCATCGCCCGCATCGACGTCCTTTCCTTCAAGACCACCTTCGATATTAAAAAGAAAAACGGCCTGGTGCCGGTGAACATCTCTTTCTTTGCCAAAGAACAGTTTCCCGAGGCGCTCGCCATCATGAAGCCCGTGTTCCAGAAAAAGCTGGCCGTATGTTCCCGGGTGGCTGTCGCTCCGGCCGGAAAGATTCTGGGCGACATCCGGGTGCCGCCCGGAAAAATCGGACTGGCCACCGTATGCAGCATCGTCATCAACGGGGTCCTTTTGAAACACGGCATTCCCATTGATTCCAAATTCGGCGGAATTCTCCAGATGCGCCGGGGAGAAACGCTGCGTTTCGTGGAGCTGATTTCCTACGCCGGTTCTTCTCTCGATCCGTCGGAAATCTTCATCCGCGGCAAGATGACATCGGTGAGGCAGGTGGTCCGGGAAGGCGAAGGAAAAATCCTCGCCAATTTCCGTGAAATACCGGCCCTGTCCCGCGGCCAGGTGGACCGCGTGATTGAAGACTTCGCCAAATGCGGCATTCACGGCGTCCTGTCCATCGGCAACATGGGAGATTCCGTCTGCCAGACCCGCGTGGACGTAAACAAAATCGGCATGATCCTGATCGGCGGCCTCAATCCGGTGGCCGCGGTCGTTGAAGAGGGGCTGGAGGTGGACAACAAGGCCATGTCCACCGTGATGGAATATGAAAAGCTCCGGGATATTGAAACCCTCTAGATTGGACGGCGGTTGGGGCCATTTTTAAAAAACGAAGGAGATCCCATGGATTTGCAACCGAAGGCGCATGAAAAAATCAAAGAACTCCTCGCGCGCGGCGTGGACATCCCCAATCCCGCAACACTGGATATCGGCGATGAGGTGAACATCGACCAGATTGCCGAAAAAGGCGTGAAAATTTATCCGGGCTGCCGCATTTACGGCGCCAAAACCGTTCTTTCCGCCGGCTGCAAGCTGGGCTATGAAGGCCCGGTCACGATCGATAACTGCCAGCTGGGCGAAAAAGTGGAATTAAAGGGAGGTTTTTTCAGCAAATCCGTTTTCCTGGAAAAGGCGAATATGGGGCTGGGCGGTCACGTCCGCGAAGGCTCTATTCTCGAAGAGGAGGCAGGCGGGGCACACTGCGTCGGTTTGAAGCAGACCATTCTTTTTCCGTTCGTCACCCTGGGCAGTCTGATCAACTTCTGCGACTGCCTGATGGCCGGCGGCACCAGCCGCAGCAACCACTCGGAAGTGGGGAGCTCCTACATTCATTTCAATTTTACGCCGGATGCGGACAAAAGCACGCCGTCGCTTCTCGGCGACGTTCCCCGGGGGGTCATGCTCAAAGAGCCCCCCATTTTTCTGGGCGGACAGGGCGGCATCATCGGCCCCGTGCGCCTGGGGTACGGCAACGTGGTGGCGGCCGGCTCCGTTTTACGGCGGAATTATTCCGACGACGGCCGGCTCATCTTTGCTGCGCCGCCGGCGGATTCGGTCAGAGACTTTATACCGGCGCATTATCCCGGCCTCGCGCGGATTGTCGAAAACAATATTCTCTACCTGGCGAATCTGGCGGCGCTGGAAGCCTGGTACGCGGATGTCCGCAAACCTTTTCTGGAAGCCAAGCCTTTCGGCCGCCTGCTCTACGCCGGCGTTCTGGAGCAGATCGGCGCGGCCAAAAAAGAACGGATCAAACGCCTCAAAGCCATGGCGCAAAAAGCCGCGGCGGCCGGCAGCGAGCGCGCCTCGTCCTCGTCCGAGGCAAGACAGGAGCTCCACGACCGGATGGACTACCTCGCGGACCTTTTCAGCGGCCAGCTGCCGGATGAGCCGCCGGCCGTCCGGATGTCCCGCGACGTCTTTCTCAATGACTTCGAAAAAGCAGCGGGAAACAGACAGGCCGCCTACATTGAAACGATTCAAGGCCTGCCCGCGGACGTGTCCGCAAAAGGAAGCCGCTGGCTCAACACGCTGGTGGATGCGGTTTGCGACCGGGTCAAAAAAGCGCTGCCGGCGTCGGGCGTATTCGGAAATTGAGTTTTTTTCAGAGACAGCAAGACGAAGCGATCCCTGACGATCGCTTGCGTTAAAAAAAGGAGATCAGCAATGGGTAATTTATTTGGAACAGACGGAATTCGCGGTGAAGCCAACCTCTACCCTATGACGCCGGAAATCGCCTTTGGCGTCGGACGGGCGATTGCCCACGTGTTTAAAAAGGAAAATCATCGCTCCGTGGTCATCATCGGCAAGGACACCCGCCTTTCCGGTTACATGCTGGAAAGTTCCCTGGAGGCGGGCATCACCTCCATGGGCGGATATTCCTACCTCGTCGGCGTCATGCCCACGCCGGGCATCGCGTTCGTCACACAGAGCATGCGCGCCGACGCGGGCGTCGTCATCTCCGCCTCGCACAATCCCTTTCAGGACAACGGCCTCAAAATCTTCGGCGGCGACGGCTACAAGCTGACCGACGAACAGGAAGACATGATCGAAGATCTGATCCTCAACGGAAAGCTCAAAGACCTGCTGCCCACCGCGCAGGACATCGGACGGGCTTTTCGTCTGGAAGGCGTAAACGGCCGCTACATCGTCTTCGTCAAAAACACGTTTCCCCGCAGCCTCTCCATGGAGGGAATGAAAATCGTTCTGGACACGGCCAACGGCGCCACCTACCGGGTTGCGCCGGACACCTTCAACGAACTGGGCGCCAATGTCGACGTTATTCACAAAACGCCCAACGGCACAAACATCAACGACCAGTGCGGCTCCCAGCACACGGAGCGACTGAAGGCGCGGGTTCTCGAAACCGGGGCTGCCATCGGCCTCGCCTTTGACGGCGACGGTGACCGCCTCATCGCGGTGGACGAAAAAGGCCGCGAAATCACCGGAGACCAGATTCTGGTCATCTGCGCCAATATTCTGAAGAAGGACGGCAAATTGAAAAACGACCTCCTGGTCAGCACCGTGATGAGCAATCTCGGCCTCACGGTCGCCTGCAAAAAGTACGGTTTCAAGCACCACGCGTCCAAGGTCGGAGACCGCTACGTTCTGGAAGACATGAAGCGGCTGGGAGGCGTAATCGGCGGCGAAGAGGCAGGACACATGATCTTTCTCAGGCATCACACCACGGGCGACGGCATCATCGCTGCCCTGCAGCTCGTGGCCGCCATGATCCGGGAAGGAAAACCGCTTTCCGAACTGGCGCAGATGATGGATATTTTCCCGCAGAAGCTGATCAACGTGGACGTCGCGCGGAAGCCGGAAATCAGCACGATCCCGCGGCTGATGGAGGTCATCCGGCAGACGGAATCGGAGCTCCGGGAAGAGGGGCGCGTCCTGGTGCGCTATTCCGGGACGCAGAATATGTGCCGCGTCATGGTGGAGGGCCCGACCGACAGCGTGACGGAAAAATACTGCCGACAGATTGCTGATGTCGTCAAAGCCGAACTGGGATAAACTGAGAAAGGAAACGCCCTATGAGCATCACCGTTTTTGTCGCGCGAGATTTTGCGCACGTAAGCGAAGTGGCGGCCGACATTGTCGTTAAAAAAAACGCGTCCG
This sequence comes from Deltaproteobacteria bacterium, assembly GCA_012729055.1. Classification (GTDB taxonomy): domain Bacteria; phylum Desulfobacterota; class Syntrophia; order Syntrophales; family Smithellaceae; genus UBA8904. The sequence continues at coordinate 36,957 of JAAYDW010000068.1, read as the reverse complement.
TCCTCAAACAAAAAAAGGAAGCCGTTCTGGGCCTGGCCACGGGAAATTCCCCCACCGGCCTCTACAAGCACTTTGCCCGCGCCGCCAACGAAGGCAAGCTGGATTCCGGCCGCATCCGCAGCTTCAACCTGGACGAATACGTCGGCCTGCCGGGCGACAACGTCCAGCAGCGGGTCCTGCACCCGGAGAGCTACGCCTACTTCATGATTCAGGAGCTTTTCGGACATCTGCAAAAAAAGTTTATTGAAACGCGCGTTCCCTACGGCGCCCTGATCGACCAGAAAAAGCTCATCCGGGAACTGAAGGACAACCCGCAGGACTGGGCCTTCCGGGGGACGGATGCGGGGAAATCCATCGTCATCAAGGCCGGGGCGAAATCGGATTACCTGGCCTGGATCAAGAAGGACATTCTCGACGGATACGCCCGGGCCATTAAAAAAGCCGGGGGGATCGACGTGCAGATCATCGGCGTGGGCGGCCGCGGCCACGTGGCGTTCCACGAATCCGGCATTCCGTTTGCGGGCAGTTCGGTGCTCCTGGTCAAACTCGACGACAACACGATTGCCAACGCCGTGGCCGACGGGCATTTCAGGACGAAAGAGGATTCGCCGCAGTACGCGGTGAGCATGGGCGCCCAGCTGGTTTACGCGGCGCGGACGGTCGTGCTGGTAGCCAACGGCGCGCGCAAGACCGAGTCCGTGACCCGTTCGCTGCTTATGGATGTCACGCCGGAAATTCCCATTTCCTACGGCCAGCGCTACGCAGCGCAAGGCGGCGAACTGATTTACGTCCTCGACCGCGTTGCGGCTGAAGGTCTGCTGGCCGCTCCAAAGGAACTGAAAAGCCGGGGCATCGTTATCAAGAACATCGTTTGAGCCTCGCAGTAAGAACTGCCGGCACAAAAGAGCAAAAGAAGGTCAGCATGAAGAATACGAAATTTATTTTTGTGACCGGAGGCGTTTTGTCGTCTTTGGGAAAAGGCCTGGCCGCGGCGTCCATTGCGGCCATTCTGGAGGCCCGCGGTCTGCGCATCACCAACCAGAAGCTGGATCCCTACATCAACGTGGATCCCGGCACGATGAGTCCGTTCCAGCACGGCGAAGTCTTTGTCACCGACGACGGGGCTGAAACGGATCTGGACCTGGGCCACTATGAACGTTTTTCCTCCACCTGCATGAGCAAGGAAAACAACCTTACCACCGGACAGGTGTATTTTTCCGTCATCACCAAGGAACGGCGCGGCGACTATCTGGGCAAAACCGTCCAAGTGATTCCACACATTACCAACGAGATCAAGGATTTTATCCGCAAGACCGCCGAGGGCTTTGATGTTTCGATCGTCGAAATCGGCGGAACCGTGGGCGACATCGAAAGCCTGCCGTTTCTGGAAGCCATCCGCCAGTTCCGCAACGAGGCGGGAAGGCAAAACGCGATTTTCGTTCACCTCACGTGGGTGCCCTTCATCAAAACCGCGGGCGAGGTCAAAACCAAGCCCACGCAGCACAGCGTGAAAGCGCTGCGGGAAATCGGCATCCAGCCGGACATTCTTCTGTGCCGCACGGAAAACTTTCTCTCCGACGACATCAAGGCCAAGATCGCCCTGTTTTGCAATGTCGAGGTCTCCTGCGTGTTTACCGCCAAGGACGTCGCCTGCATTTACGAAGTGCCGCTGGTTTACCACCGCGAAGGCCTTGATGCGAAAATCATCGAACTGCTCAACATGTGGACCGGCCGGCCCCGGCTGGGCGAATGGGAAAACGTCGTCGCAAAGTTTTCCCACCCGGCGCGCGAAGTTTGCGTCGCCATTGCCGGCAAATACGTCAACCTCACCGATTCCTACAAGAGCCTCAACGAAGCGCTGACGCACGGCGGCATCGCCAACAACTGCCGCGTCGCCCTCAAGTTCGTCGATACGGAAAAAATCGAGCAGGAGGGTCCGGAAAAACACCTCTCCGGCGTGGACGCGATCCTGGTGCCGGGAGGCTTCGGCAACCGGGGCATCGAGGGAATGATTCAGGCGGTCCGGTACGCGCGGGAAAACCGGATTCCCTATTTCGGCATTTGCCTGGGCATGCAGATGGCCGTGATCGAACACGCGCGCAACGTCTGCGGACTGGCCGGCGCCAACAGCTCCGAATTCGATCCGGCAACTCCTTATCCGGTTATCGACCTCTTGCCCGAACAGCGTGCGGTGCAGGACAAGGGCGCCTCGATGCGCCTGGGGGCCTGGCCCTGCGTCCTTGCCGAACCGTCTTTTGCCTTTGACGCTTACGGCCGGAAAGACATTTCCGAGCGGCACCGCCACCGCTACGAGTTCAACAACGACTTCAAAAAGACGCTGACCGGGCAGGGCCTGCGTATCACGGGCGCGTCGCCGGACAAATCGCTTGCGGAAATCGTGGAGATCTCGGATCACCCCTGGTTTCTGGGCTGCCAGTTCCACCCGGAGTTCAAATCGCGGCCGACCTGCCCCCATCCGCTCTTCACGAGATTCATCGGCGCGGCGCTGAAGCGGCAAGCCCCCTAAAAGCGTTTTCCACCGACGGCATCCCGACACATGCCCCGCGATGCAAGCTTGGCGCCCGAACTTTTTCAAAGGGAGGTAACAAGCAGCCATGAAAGAAAAAATCTCCGCCTGGATCTTTGCGCTCTCGCTCGCGGTTTTCGTCGTCGGGGCGGCGACCGATTTGGTCCGTCCGGCGGCGGCTGAGGAGAACCGGCCGCCGACCGTCAGCCTGGAGCTTTTGCGCGACGCCTGGACGGGGGACTTCGATTCTATGCTGGAAAACCGGCGGATCCGGATTCTCGTACCCTACAGCCGCACCCTTTGCTTCAATGACCGGGGCCTCCTGCGCGGTCTCACCGCCGATGCCGTGCATGAATTTGAACGGTATCTGAACCGGAAATACGCGGGCGCGCTCAACCGTCGCCCGCTCACCGTGTTTCTCGTACCCACCCCCCGCGATCGACTGCTTTCCGATGTGGCGGCCGGCCTGGGCGACATTGCCGCGGGCGACATCACTGTCACCGAAGAACGCCTGAAAACCGTGGACTTTGTCGCCCCCGCGGTCCTGCCCGGCACGGCGGAAATTCTCGTTCATCAGGCGGCGTCACCCGAAATCCGGACGCTCGACGATCTTTCCGGAAAAACCGTGCATGTGCGCCCGGCAACCAGCTATGCCGAAAGCCTTTCTTCTTTAAACAAACGGTTCGAGCGCGAAGGAAAAAATCCGGTCGACATCGTGGCTGTTCCCGATACACTGGAGGATGAGGATCTGCTGGAAATGCTCAATGCGGGCATCTTCGACTTTCTGGTGGTGGACGACTGGATGGCTGAAATTTGGGAAGACATTCTGCCCGCTGTCCGCGTTCGCAGGGATATTGTCCTGCGCAGCGGCGGCGCAACCGGCTGGGCGATCCGCAAGGAAAGCCCCAAACTCGCGGAAGAGATTCGCGGCTTCTGCCGTCATTTTCAGCGTACGCAGGGCGAGGCCGCCCGCCGTCTGGCCCGGTACCATCGGCAGATCGCCCGGATCGAAGACCCGACCCGGACGCCGGAATGGAAACGCTTCAAGGAAACGCTTTCGCTGTTTGAAAAATACGGCGGGCAGTACGGATTCGATCCGATCATGCTGGCTGCCCAGGGGTATCAGGAATCCGGCCTGGATCAGAGAAGGCGCAGCCGCGCCGGCGCCATCGGCATCATGCAGGTTATGCCGGCCACGGGAAAGGCGATGAAAGTCGGCGACATCCGCGTCGCCGAACACAATATCCACGCAGGCGTCAAATACCTGGACCAGCTGGTTGCCGGCTATTTTGCGGACGTCCGGTTCAGCGATCAGGACCGGTCGCTCTTCGCTTTCGCGGGCTACAACGCCGGTCCGGGAAAAATTGCCGCCATGCGCAAACTGGCCGAAAAGCGCGGACTCGATCCGGATCAGTGGTTCAATAACGTCGAACGCGTTGTCGCCCAGCACATCGGTTTTGAAACCGTCGCGTATGTCCGCAACATCTTCAAATACTTCGTGGCGTACAAACTGACGATGAAGCTCGCGGCGGACAAGGCGAGAATTCGCGACGACCTCGCGACCGGACACAGCCGCAACCGGAAGTAACGGGAGTTACGCCGCCGTGAAGGGAATGGTGATTTTGTAAACGCCGCCGGACAGGACCGTCTGCACCGGGTAAATCGCCTTTTCGTAAACCTTCAGCATGGCCCGGTTGTTTTCCAGAACGTCGGCTTTCAGTCCGGTAATACCCCGCTCGCGGGCGGCCCGGATGAGCAGGTTGAACAGATACGTGGAGATGCCCATGCCCTGATACTGCTCGTCGACAATGAAGGCGGTATCGGCAAAAGGATCGTCCTGCGTGCGCACATAACGGGCCTCGCCGATGATCTTCTCGACGCCGGACTCGTCGATCAGCGCCACGATGGACATGGTTTTGCGGTAATCCACGTTGACGTATTCCTGCATTTTGCGGTGGGGCATGGTTTTGATCGGGCTGAAATAGCGGTAATACACGGCCTGATCGGAAAACCGGTAAAACAACCGCCGCATTTCCTCTTCGTCGGACGGCTTGATCGCCCGGAAGCGGACGGTCAGATTATCCCGAAACTTGTGGGAACAGGCGATCTTATCCGGATACAGATGGCCGGATTCGGCAAAGTAAATCTGATCGGCGTAAATCATCCGGGCTTCCTTGGCCTGCCGGATCAGTTCCGGGCGATCGTCGGGATGGGCAATCTCAATGAGCGCCTGCGCGCGTTCGCGCAGGGTCTTACCCATCAGATTCGCCACGCCGTACTCCGTCACCACCCGATCCATGGATTCGCGGTTGGTGAACTGGAAGGGATACTTATCCAGCGACAGGAGAATGTTGGGCTGGCCCTTGCGGTTGCGGCTGGGCAGGGCGAAAATCGTCCGGCCGTTTTTGGACAGAGCCGCTCCCCAGAACAGCTCCTGGACATTCCCGGGACCGGCGGTGACGTTGCCCTTGCCGGTGTGGAGCGCGATATCGCCGGTTAAATCCACTTTCCGGGCCGGGAACAGGGCCACCATGTTGTCGTTGAGGCCGATGGTCCGGGGATCCATGACGATATCCTGCGGCTGAAACTCCACCAGGGGGTTGAGATCCAGCCAGTCCATCAGTTCCTTGGTTCCGATGACGTAAGACGCGCAGGACTTGCCGCGGAAAACGCCCTTGTAGCGGTTGGTGACGGCGCCGCTTTTCACCAGATCCATCAGAGCGTCGGTGAAGAAGGGAGAATGGATGCCCAGATTTTTTTTCGTCGCCAGCGTCTTGGCGAGCGCCTCGTAAAGCGGCCCGATGCCGTAGGAAATGCAGTTGCCGTCCTGGATGCAGGAGGCCACGTTTTCGGCGATCTTCAGATACACGTCCTGCAACGGCCAGCGCCCGACATAGTAGGGCGGTTCGGTCGCCTCGACGAGATAATGGAAGTCGTCCATGTTGACCAGCGTATCGCCCATCGTCCGGGGAATCTGGGCGTTGATCTCGCCCACCACGATCTTGGCCATTTCCATGGCCTGGCGTTCGACGGACGCCCCCGCCATGTAAGCGTAGCCGTTTTCATCGGGAGGCGACACCTGAATGAACGCCACGTCGATGCTGATGACGCCGCTCTTGAAGAGCCAGGGAACGCGCGAAAAGCGGCTGGGAATCAGATCTACCCGGCCCTGGCTGATGGCGTCGGAAGCGATCCATCCGGAAAAGAACGTCTTTAAGCGGAACTTCCGCGCGTAGCGCTCGTCGATGGCCACCGCGTCGCCCAGGCTGACAAGCTGAATCAGTTCCAGGTCCTGCAGATTGAACTGTTCCGACTCCATCAGGTGCTTGACCAGTGTGCGCGGCTCGGCCATGCCGGTCCCGAGAAAAATACTCATGCCCGGTTCAATCTTCGCCAGCATCTCCGCGGGTGAGACTAATTTTTGTTTCCACATCATTTCCCGTCCATTGTCCGGAGAACACGCCTCTCCGGAATCGTTGTCCGCCTGTTCAGTTTTCCTTCGACCATGCAGCTTCTCGTTCAGCCTCCGGCACAGCGACCTTACCTTTTTATCAGACATCTTGCCCACATTTCTTTTTTCATCCCGGCGGACGGCCGAACGACGGCGCCCCAAGGCCTCCGTCAATCAAAGATTTCCTTGTCCCGCCGGTACCAGTAATCCGGGAAAATCCGATACATGAATCGGGAAAAGGGGCCGATGTATTCGTTCTTCCTTTTGTCAAACTGGCAGGCATGGATGACCATGTCCTGAATCGCGTTTTTGCTGCCGACTTTGTTAAAGATGGTGTAGGCGCAGGAAAACAGCGGAGAGTACATATTTTTCTTTTCCAGATACTTGTAGACATTGCGGATCGTGCTGGGTCCTTCCGGCGTGCCGTCGATCTTGCCCAGAACCTTCAGATTGGTTTCGATGGGATTGCCGGTGTAGAGTTCGTAAAAATATTTCCCGTAGCGGTAATTCTTGCTGGCCAGGGAAGAAACGGTCACATACATGTCGCCCACGCCGGCCTGGGAATGAAACGCCTGAAAGCTGCCGCCCAGAAGACGGGTGAGCGAACGGATTTCCACGCCGGAGCGGGCGAAAATCGTGCCCGGTATCGAATCGCCCAGATCGAGCGAATCCGTGAGCCCCTTGATATTGGCCACAATGTTTTTCAATGCGCCGCAGGCTTCCACGCCGATCTTGTCGAAATTGTAATAGGCGTTGAGCTCCTTGCGGTTGAACATCAGCAGATGATCCCGGATAATACCGGCGGTGCGCCTTTTTCCCGCCACGGTCAGGCACACGGGCCTGCCCAGGGCAATATCGACGTCAAAAAACGGCCCGCCGAGGCACGCCACCTGGTACTTGTGCTCCAGGTTGTACAGATGATCGTGGATCAACTGGGACGGCGTGATCAGTTCGGTCGATCTTTCATCGGAGATCAATCCCTTGATCGGCGAGATGAGGCAGGTATCCCCCGCTTTCCGGTCGATCATCGGCTTGAGATAGTTGAGAAGCTCCGGCAGACGGTTCATCGTCACGCACAGCAGAATAAAATCGTTGTTCTCGATGATGTGCTCGAGGTCGTTGGTCGCGTAGACTTTCGGCCCCAGCCGGGGAACCTGATCCAGGCCGCCCAGCCGGTCGGCCAGATCCTCCGTGAGGTGGATCGGATTCAAACGGTCCCGGTTGATCGCCTTGCAGACATCGGAATTGTGATAATAAACGGCGACGCGCTTGTTGTCGCGCCCGAATTTATAGGCAAACGCCGTTCCCAGGCGTCCCGGCCCGATGATCGCGATTCTTGTTGTATCTAAATTGGAAACAATCATTCCTGCCCGCTATCGTTTTCCAGAATTGGCTTATTATAGGAAAAGTTGCCCGGCTGTCAAACCCTATTAGCCTTTTTAACGAAAAGCAAAACAAAATTTGCGCTTTCCGGACGGTTTTTAGTTGCATTCTCCCCGCGGATTGTTTAGAAAATTAAAAACTCTCGCGACGCAGCAAGACCTTCGAGGCAACAGCGATCCTATGGCTGACGAAAGCATTGTTTATTACCCGAACGGGGCGGTCAAGGAAAAGAAAATCCTGATTGAGGGACGTCTCTCCGGAGAATACAAAACGTTTTTCCCGAGCGGCCAGATTATGGCGCACCTGCATTTCCTGCGCGGCAAGCGCCACGGCCCCGCCGTGAGCTATTACGCCAACGGACAGATCCGGGAAAACGTGCGTTTCGAGAACGACAAAATGCACGGCCCCTACACTTCCTACCATGAAAACGGCCATGTGCGCGAAGAGGAAGAGTATGTTCACGGGAAGCTGCACGGCGCCTACCGCCGCTATTACAAAAGCGGGGAATTGCGCGAAGAAGAACACTTCACCAACGGAAAGTTCGACGGCGACTACGCCAGTTATTATAAAAGCGGGCAAATCAAGGAAAAAGGCGCCTTCAAAAACGACAAGCGCGACGGCGACTACGTCTGCTATTTTAAAAACGGACAGATCCGGGAAAAAGCGACTTATAAAAACGGCAAACTGGTCGGCCGGTTTCTGAGTTTCACCGAAGACGGCGCTTCCCAGGCCGAAGACGCAAGCGATGAGGCAGGGTCGCGCCGCGCCTGGAACGAAAAGGAAGTGGCCGGCCTGCTGCACGATCTTGCACATTTCGATAAAAAACAGAAATAGCGTAAAAAAAACCTTCGGACGGGAGGCGCATAGCATGATTCAAACCATACTGATCCCGGTGGACGGATCGGCCAACAGCGGCATCGCGCTCGACTACGGCCTTTACATCGCGCCGAAATTCGGAGCGTCGTTAAGAGGCCTGCACGTTCTCGACATTTATCTGATCCAGGGCCCGATGATGACGGACGTGACCGCAACGGTCGGCATGCCGCCCTATGACGGCTATCTGGACGCGGTCGAAACCTCGCTCAAGGAAAAAGCCGCCGGTGTGCTCGCTTCTTTCGAAGAGCGCTGCCGCCGCGCGGGCGTCGCCTGCGAAACCCGGAAAAACATCGGCAAAATCAGCGATACGATCATCGAAGAAGCGGAAAACGCCGACCTCGTCTGCATGGCCAGGAAGGGCGAACACTTTCATCTGAAGGAAGGCGGCCTGATCGGATCCGTGGCCGAAGCCGTGATTCGCCGTTCCGGCAGGCCCGTCCTGGTCATTCCGGAAACGTTCCGCGAAATTGAAAGCATGGGGCTCGCCTATGACGGCAGCGCCCCCGCGAAAAAAGCGCTGGATCTGTCTCTTGGTCTCTCCGAAGAGGCCAAATGGCCGATCACCGTCCTGATTGTGAGCGCGGATGCGGCCCGGGCGGCGGCCCTGTCGGCCGAGGTCGAAGAAAAAGCCCAGGAAGGAAAGGCGGACTGCGAAGTCATTGTCTCCACCGGAAAAGAGGCGGACGAGATCCTGAACTTCATCAAGGAAGAAGCGGTGGAATTGATGGTCATGGGCGCTTACGGCCACAACCGTCTGCGCGAATGGCTCCTGGGAAGCACCACCTCGCACATCCTTTCCAAAAGTCCTCTTCCGGTCCTGCTGATACGGTAGAGTTTGAAGAAACGCGAAATCCCGTTGCCCGGTCAAAGAAGGTCATCCGCCAGGTTTTTCAGGGCGTCCAGCATGGCATAGCGGGTCAGATCGTAGCAAATGGGCGTGACGGTGATATAGCCCGCGGCCAGCGCGCCGATGTCCGTTTCCATATCGTGCGGGCCCGTCGCTTTTTCCCCCGACATCCAGTAGTACACGTTGCCGCGCGGGTCCATGCGTTTTTCAAACGTTTCAATGGTCCGGCTGCGGCCCTGGCGCACCAGCCGAATTCCCCGAACCTCGTTTTCCGGAAGAAACGGCACGTTGACGTTGAACGCGGCGCCGGACAGAGAAGGATGGGCGGCCAGATAGCGCACGAGCCGGCGCGCCGCGCGCGCCGCAAAGGAATAATCCGCATCCTGGTGCGTATCGAGCGAAACGGCAAGCGACGTCACACCCATCATTGCGGCTTCCGTGGCGGCGGATACCGTTCCTGAATAAATCACATTATTCCCGCAGTTGGCGCCGCGATTGATGCCGGAAACGACCAGGTCCGGCGTCGGGCCGGCCAGTTCCTTGATGCCGATCTTCACACAGTCCGCCGGCGTCCCGCAAACGGCGTAGCCCAGGAACTTTCCACCCTTGGCGGCGCTGCGCACCATCAGCGGACGGGAAAGCGTAATGGCGTGGCCCACGGCGCTCTGCTCGATTTCCGGCGCAACGATCAGGCAATCCGCTTCTGCGGACAACGCTTCATAAAGCGCGGCCAAACCGCGCGCGTAAATCCCGTCGTCATTGGTCAGTAAAATTCTCATCCGATCCCCTCGCCCCGCAACGCTATTTTACCTGCACGACTTTTCCGTTCTGAACTTTCAGGATGAAGGCGGTTTTCCGCGCCGCCCGGCTGCCGCGAAACGTCGTGCTGCCCGTCGCGCCCCGGAATCCCTGGACCGCCAGCAGGCCTTCGACGAAGGCTTCCCGCGATGTAATCCGCGGGTCCTCCAGGACCGCCAGGACGATTTCCGTCGTATCATACGCCAGAGCTTCGATGTTGCCCGGTTCGCGGCGATAGGCGGAATAGTAAATATCCACAAAGTCGTTTGTTTCCGGGTAAAAACCGTTCGCAAGAAAGCTGTCGACAAAAATTGCGCCTTCCAGATATTCCGTGCCCCGCTTCAACAGGTCCGGCGAATGCCACAGGCTGGTCCCCAGCAGCTTGACGTCCCGAATGTCATAAAACGCCAGCTGCGACGCAATCATTTTAACGCGCAGCGGGGAATCCGGTATGAACAACGCTTCAAAATCGGCGGACAATTTCTGCCGGGCGGCAGAAGAAGCGGCATAGACCTTGTCCTGCGAACTGAATTTACCGCCCGCGATTTCTTTAATCTCCCGGGCGAAATCCGTCTGTGTCTTCTCATAACCCACGGCCCGGATCACCTTGCCGCCGACTTTCGCAAGTTCGTTTTGGAAAAGGGAAAGCATTTCTTTTCCGTAATCGTCCTTGGGATACAAAACGGCAAAGATCGCGACATTGAGCGTATTTAGCGCATAGTGCGCCATGGCTTCCATTTGCTGGGCCGGCGTCAGAAAATGCTGAAAAACATAACCGCCGGCGTCGGTCACTCCCTCCCTGGAAGTGATGAGCAGCAGCGGAACCTTCCGTTGCTGGGCTTCGGCGGCGGCATCGGCCGCCTCGCCGCTGCCCGAAACGGCGATGATCGCCATGACCTGCGCCTCGTCCGCCAGATAGGCGACCGCCTTGCGCATCGCTTCCGGCGTATCGCCGGAGTCGGTCACAACGATTTTCCAGGGCGAAGCGGAGCCCTGCCGAAAAATCCCGGCCGACAGCAGCGCCGCTTCCAGCGCCTTCGTTCCCGCATCGGCAAAGCGGCCGGTGAGGGGTAAAATACAACCGAGGGTGTCGCGCTGCACTCGCGTCGCCGGAGGAGGAGGCTGGACCGCCGGAGGCTTCGCCTCCGGCGGACGGACCTCGGGAGGCGGAACCGCGGCGGCCGGCCGGGGCTCTTCCACCGTCTTGTCCGCGGGCGGCGCACCCGGAGGTTGCGGCGCCGGCGCGCGCTTCACACAGCCCGCCGACCCGACCAGCAAAACGGACAAAAGAATTGCAACCAAAAGAACATGTCGTTTCATGGGGCCTCCTTGGTGAGAGAAAACCTACCGCATATTTCCGGCCGGGGCAACACAAAAAAAGGCCCGAAACCGTCTGGCGGCTTCGGGCCTCGACACGTTGCTGTTTACTTTTTCACTTCTTCAAAATCCGCGTCTACGACATCGTCATCCTTCTTGCCGGAAGGCGCCTCCGCACCGGGCTGCGGCCCGCCCGCTCCCGCGCCGGGGCCGCCGGCCGTCTTCGCGTACATGGCTTCCGCCAGTTTGTGCGACACGTTCATCAGTTCATCCTGAGCTTTCTTGATCTCGTCGAGATCGTCGCCCTCGATGGCTTTTTTCACCCGGGCGATCGCTTCTTCAATCTTCGTTTTTTCCGCCGCATCCACCTTGTCGCCGAATTCCTTGATGTTCTTTTCCACGGAATACACCAGGGAGTCGGCCTGGTTTCTGGCTTCGATCAACTCCTTGCGGCGCTTGTCTTCTTCCGCGTGCACTTCCGCATCCTTGACCAGCTTTTCAATTTCCGCTTCGGACAAGCCGCTTGACGCGGTGATCTTGATGCTCTGCTCCTTGCCGGTGCCGAGATCCTTGGCGCCGACATGGACAATGCCGTTGGCGTCGATATCGAAAGTCACTTCAATCTGCGGCACGCCGCGCGGCGCGGGGGGAATGCCCACCAGCTCAAAGCGCCCCAGCGTCCGGTTGTCCGCAGCCATCTGGCGTTCGCCCTGGAGCACATGGATGCTCACGGCCGGCTGGTTGTCGGCGGCGGTGGAAAAGATCTGGCTCTTCTTCGTCGGAATCGTCGTATTCTTTTCAATCAGCCGGGTCATTACGCCGCCCAGCGTTTCAATGCCCAGCGAAAGCGGGGTCACATCCAGAAGCAGCACGTCCTTGACGTCGCCCGAGAGCACGCCGCCCTGAATGGCCGCGCCGACCGCCACAACTTCGTCCGGATTCACGCCCCGGTGGGGTTCCTTGCCGAAAAGGTCCTTGACCTTCTGCTGGACCCGCGGCATGCGGGTCATTCCGCCGACCAGGATCACTTCGTCGATATCTTTGGCCGTCATGCCTGCGTCTTTGATCGCGGTCTGGCAGGGCCCGGTCACTTTATCGATCAGATCCTCCACCAGCGATTCGAGCTTGGCGCGCGACAGTTTGATGTTCAGGTGCTTGGGACCCGAGGCATCGGCCGTAATAAACGGCAGGTTGATGTCCGTTTCCATCGTGGTGGACAGTTCCATCTTGGCCTTTTCCGCCGCTTCCTTCAGCCGCTGGAGCGCCATTTTATCGTTGCGCAAATCGATGCCCTGGTCCTTTTTGAATTCATTCACCAGATAGTCCATCACGCGCTGATCAAAGTCTTCGCCCCCCAGGTGGGTGTCGCCGTTGGTCGATTTCACTTCAAACACGCCGTCGCCCAGTTCCAGAATGGAAATATCGAAGGTTCCGCCGCCCAGGTCGAACACGGCGATTTTTTCGTCTTTCTTTTTGTCCAGTCCGTAAGCCAGGGCCGCGGCCGTCGGCTCGTTGATGATGCGCAGCACGTTGAGCCCCGAGATGCGGCCCGCGTCCTTTGTCGCCTGGCGCTGCGAGTCGTTGAAGTACGCCGGAACGGTGATCACGGCGTCCTGGACCTTCTCGCCCAGAAAATCTTCGGCGGTCTGCTTCATCTTCGTCAGAATCATCGCCGAAATTTCCGCCGGTGAATAATTCTTGTCCCGCACCGTCACCTGCGCGTCGCCGTTTGCCGCCTCGGTGATCTTGTACGGCGAAATCTTCACGTCATACTGCACTTCTTTCGAATTATATTTCCGACCGATCAGCCGCTTCACGGCATACACGGTATTTTCCGAATTGGTAATCGCCTGCCGCTTGGCCACCTGCCCCACCAGCCGCTCGCCGCTTTCCGTGATGGCGACAACGGACGGCGTGGTGCGATTGCCTTCCTGATTGGCGATAACCGTCGGGTCGCCTCCATCCATGATTGCCACGCACGAGTTGGTCGTCCCTAAATCGATTCCGATAATCTTTCCCATTTTATTCCTCCTTATTCTCCATTGGCCTCATTAATTTCACATCTCTTATCCTGTGCCTTCTTGCACACGCAGACTCTCGACGGCCGAATCAGTCTTCCGTTGAGCAGATAGCCTTTCTCCATTTCGCTGACGATCTGGTTGTTTTCGTGATCCGCGCTTTCCACCTGCATCAGCGCTTCATGAAAATTAGGATCAAACGCCGCTCCCGCGCATTCGATCCTTTCCACGCCGTGCTTTTTCAGGCAGCATAAAAGCTGGTCCTGCATCAGGGCGATCCCTTCCTTGAAGGTCTCCGCGTCGGAACTGTCCGCATGTTCCAGGGCGCGGTCCAGACTGTCCAGAAACGGCAGGATATCCTTGATAATTTCTTCCTTGCCGTACTTGATCGTATCGGCCTTTTCCCGGGCCGCCCGCTTCCGGTAGTTATCCAGTTCGGCTGCCGCCCGCAGATATTTTTCTTGGTTTTCCTTTGCTTCCTTCTCTCTGGCCGAAAGCGCCTCCTGCAATTGCTGCGTTGTTTCGTCCGCCGCCTGTCCCGCGGCGCCGTCCGTCGTTTCCGCCGTCTGCTTATCCAAATGATCTTTTTTTGTTTTCACTGCTTCTCCTGACGCCTGTTTATTTCAAATCCGGTTTCTGAAACAATCGAATGTCCACCAGCTCGCAAATCGCATGCCCCGCCGTGATGTGCGTCTCCTGAATGCGCGCCGTGCTTTTGGACGCCACATTCAACGCGTAATCCGCGAGTCCGGCAATTGCGCCTCCGTCCTTGCCGGTGAAAGCCACCGTAACCAGTCCCATCTTTTTGGCCAGTTCCAGCCCTTTGAGCACATTTTGCGAATTGCCGCTGGTGCTGATACCCCAGGCAATGTCGCCTTCCTGGCCCAGCGCCCGGATCTGCTTGGCGAAGATTTCCGAAAAATCGTAATCGTTGCCTATACTGGTAATGATGGACGTGTCGGTTGTCAAGGCAACCGCCGGCAGCGGCGGGCGCTCGATGATAAAACGATTGACAAATTCCGCTGCGATATGCTGGGCATCCGCAGCCGAACCGCCGTTGCCGAAAAGCATGATCTTGTTTCCCGCCTTGAGCGCGGCCGTTATCACGTCGATAACATTCGCCAGTTTGCCGAGATTGTCGTTGAGAAAAGCTTCCTTGACCTGACAACTCTCCCGAAACAGTTTGACGAGATGATCTTTCATGGGCGAATGTCCTTCAGTTCCTTTTAAAAACCGCTGCTTAAAGCGCGCCTAATATAAGAACGGCGGCATCGGGTGTCAAGGGAGGAAGGCGGTTTTTTCTCGCTTTTTCCCTTGGATACCGCGCCGCGCAGGGGCGTCGTGCCGCTCCTCTTGACAAGGCGATTTTCATTCATATATTTGGGTTGTAAGAAAAAAATATCAATAAGAGCAAGTGCTTACAAAAAAAAAGAGAAGAAAGGAGGAAAGTTTATGTTCAACCCCACGTTATGGAGATTTCGGAGATTTGCCGACGTCATGCCGGAAATGTTAAATCTGCAGCGGGAAATGAACCGACTTTTTTCCGCGGTAGGACAAAAGGCGCCGCAGGATTACCCGGCAGTGAATATCTGGGAAAAAGACGGGGCGGCTGTGATGACGGCGGAATTGCCGGGCATGGATCCGGAAAAAATGGATATCTCCGTGTCCGGAGACATCCTCGCGATTTCGGGAACGGCTGAAAGCCAGGCTTTTTCCGAAGGCGGAACCTATCTGCGGCAGGAAAGAGGCATCGGAAATTTCAAACGCAATCTGACGCTGCCGTTTCAGGTGGATGCGCAGGCGGTGGAAGCCAAATACGAAAAGGGTGTTTTAAGAATCACCCTGCCGCGGGCCAAGGAAGATTTGCCAAAAAAAATAAAAATTTCGTAAGCGGAAAGGAGGTTCGTTTCCATGGTAGAAAAAGATCTGCAGAAGACCGAAAACGTGTCGGCCACGGAACGCGTCCGCAATGTCAAGACGTTCGTGCCGCGCGTCGATATTTATGAGAATAAGGATGCGCTGTTTTTGGTCGCCGATATGCCCGGCGTCGATGAAAAAACAGTGGACATTGAACTTGAGAAGAATATTTTAACCATCACCGGACGGGTGGAAAACGGCCGGGTTGCGGGAGGCGCCTTGATGTATTCGGAATATGAAATCGGCGATTACGAAAGAGTCTTTACGCTTTCGGATGAAATCGACCGCGGCAAGATTGTCGCCACCGTCAGAAACGGCGTCCTGCGGCTGGAACTGCCGAAAGCGGAACAGGTGAAACCGAAAAAAATCGCCATCACGGCGGCGTAGCAGAAAGATTCAAGGTTTAAGGTACAAGGTACGAGGGTCAAGAACCAAGGTTTAAGGCTATGTCCCGCCTGGGCGGGGTAATTTTAACAGGATAAATTTTTTTAAGGAGGATATGATCATGAGACTTCGAAATCTGTTGCCGGCGGTCAACCGCCCTCTGGTGAGAGATGACGATCATCCCTTCTATGCCATACAGCGTCAGATGAACAGTCTGTTCGACGATTTTTTCTCCGGGTTTGACGCGTTGCCGCGTCGTCCGGCGGCCGACGGATTCGGCGCTTTCTCGCCGTCGATCGACGTCAAGGAAGGCGACAAGGAATTTGTCATTCGCGCGGAGCTTCCCGGCGTGGAGGAGAAGGATATCGACATCACCGTCACTTCCGATGCGGTAACCATCAAAGGTGAGAAAAAGGAAGAAAAGGAGGACAAGGGAAAAAACTACTACTATATGGAAAGATCCTACGGTTCCTTCAACCGCACCATTCCCCTCGGCGCGGAAACGCAAGCCGAGAAGGCCGAGGCCAGCTTTAAAAACGGCGTGCTCCACATCACGCTGCCCAAGAGCCCTACCGCCAAGGCCAAAGGGACCAAAGTGTCGATCAAAGCGGCGTAAGGAGGTTCAAGGCTCGCGGTTCAAGACGAGTATTTGACGAGCACAGCCGCCGTCCTTCGCAGGAAGGACGGCGGTCTTTTTAACCGGCGCGGATCCGCGCCGGTTAAAAAGCTTGCGTTTGCCCCCCCGGCCTGCTAAATCCGCACGAGCAAAAAAAGGCGGGCAGAAGAGATGGGGAAAGCATCCCCCGAAAAATATCCACAGGTCAGGACGATCACAGATTCGGAACGCATCCGCGTGGTGCAGGAAATCTTTTCCACCATCACCGGCAAGTACGATTTCTTAAACCGCTTTTTAAGCCTGAGGCGCGATGTGTACTGGCGGAAATTTGCCGCGGCCAAGATGATTTTCTTCCGGACGCACCGCTATCTCGATGTCGCCTGCGGCACGGGCGACCTGTCGATTGCCGCCGCCAGAAGGCATCCGCACATCACGGTCACCGGCGTCGATTTTGTCGAAGCGATGGTCGCCGCGGCCAAGCGTAAAGTGCTGAAGGAAAAGCTTGCCGACAGAATTTCGCTTGCGCAGGCCGACGCGCTTTGCCTGCCTTTTTCCGACGCGTCGTTCGACGTCACGGGAATCGCCTTCGGCATCCGCAACATCCCCGACCGGTCGCGCGCCCTTTCCGAAATGCTGCGCGTCACGGTTCCCGGCGGACAGGTGATGGTTCTGGAAATGACATTTGTCCGGAATCGCCTGTTCAAAGGCCTTTATTACCTGTATTTAAACCACCTGCTGCCCGTTTTCGCCAAAGCGTTTTCGAAAAATCCGGCAGCGTACTATTACCTGGCCGACTCGATCATGAATTTTCCCGATCCCGATGAATTTTCAAAAATTCTCGCCGGCGAAGGAATGGTCGACGTGGAAAAATATCCCCTGACGTTCGGCATCGCGTGGCTGCACATCGGCAAAAAAGCGACTTAAAAATTGCGGTTAACCCGGCGATTCGCAAGCTCGGCCAGTTTGCCCTTGTTCCAGCCGGAAATCCTGCTGTAGCAGCGCGTCAATTGTGCAATGCCCTCCACGTCCGCCGACCCGCAAAAAGGACAGGACCCGGACAAGCCGCGCGAGGTTTTGCCGCAGGCCGGACAGGCCGTAAACTCCGGCGTGAAATCAATCTGACGGTTCGACGACCGCTCGAAGACGGCTTTGACAAATCCCACAAGCGCGGCCGGATCGGGACGGGCGTCTCCGAGCTGCAGATGCGTGACGACATCGCCCGCCAGGAAAGGATGAAAACGGCCTTCTTCCTGGACCCGCGTAAACGGCCCGATGTCCGCCGCCGTGTGCAGATGCGTCGAATTGGTATAGTAAACGGAGCCGCTGGCAATGTCGCCCTGGACCATGCGGCCGGCGGCGGGCGAATGGTATTTCAGATCCAGCCTGGCAAAGCGGTAGGCCGTCGTTTCCGCGGGCGACTGCTCCAGAACGAACGTCATGCCGAGCTTGCCGCCCAGACGCCCGGCTTCCCCGCGCAGAAAATCCACGACCCGAAGACCGAAATTCATCGCCGCGCCGGATTCGTGCAGTTGGCTTCCCGTCATGATCCGGGCCAGTTCGTTCAGGCCCGCCAGACCGATGATGTAGTAGGAGCGGTTCATCCGTAAAAATGGAGAGCCGTCGGCGTTCATCGCCAGAAGCGCGAGCGGCCCCGCTTCCGCGTGGGAGAGAAGTTTTTCCAGAAAGTCCTTCTTCTGGACGTGCGCGCGGACGGCCGTCGCCGCAAGCGCCCGAAGATCGTCAAACAGTTTTGCTTCGTCGCCGACGGCCCCGTAGCCCAGCCGCGGCAGGTTCAGCGTCACGCTATGCACGGCCGCCTGGCGCTGAAGCCAGGGCTTGTCCCCTTCCCCCCGCGCTGCCGCATCGGCAAGAAAAAGATTGTTGAAGCAGCCGACGGTCGGAGGCGCGCCTGCGCGGTCGAACACGAAGCAGAGGTTGCCCCGCGTTGTCGCCACATCGCAGGCCAGCGCGAGCAGTTCCTCCGCGCCCGGCTCCCGCCAGAAGGCGTCGGTGAGATGCAAGAGCGGACGCGGCAAAATAAAAGGCCTTCCCGCCGCGTCGCCCATTTGAAAAATTTCAAAGATCGCCCGCGTGAAGCGTTGCGCCTCAGAGGCGTAATCGCGGTAGGTTTTTCCCGTCGGCTGACCCGCCGGTCCCACAGCGGGCAAATCCGCCCAGGCCGCCGGAATGTTGTAGTACAGGTGAATATCCGTATAGAGCGCCTGGCCGCCGCGCGTGGCGGAAAGCTGCGAAAACTCATACACCAGCATCTGCGCAAACTGGCGGATTTCCCCGTCGCTTTTTCCGCACAGGTACGGAGCGAAAGAAATGTTGAGGGCGTCCCAGCCGATCATGCCGGTAAAGTGCCCCTGCAGGACAGCGCTGAACCGCACCATGTGGGCGAGCAGCACTTCCGCGTGTTTGGCGGGTCCGGCGGAATTGATCGCGTGCGGCAGCGCCAGGCCGAAGCGTTTGAGGTATTCGAGCGACTGGCGACAGCTGTAAGGACGGTCGATGTAGCCCAGGCCGTGGATGTGCAGATCGCCCGCCGTGTGCGCTTCGCCGACGTCGAAAGAAAAAACGTCGTAGAGCGCGAATTCCTTTTTGATGCCCTCGGCAAACAGAAGGTTCGTTCCTTCCGGCGAGTGGGGCGTGCTGGCGTTTTCCTTGTTCGGGTGCAAAATGAGACGGCGGACGTCATAGAGCGGAAATCCCATGCGCCCGTGCAGCCGGCGCTCCTTTTCCAGGCCGCGCTCGGTCAGCTTGGCGTTGACCAGTTCGCGCACCAGCGACGTCGTCAGATGGCCGATGCCGGAGGCGACGATCTGCTTTTCCACGTCCTTGGAAATTTCGGCGGCCAGCAGATAGTCCACGCCCGCCTCGCGCAGCAGCGCGTCGACGATGCGCTGACGGTTCCAGGGCGCGATCTCTTCGCCGGACGTGCGGATGAACAGGGTCAAATCGGTGGTTTCTGAGGCGTCGGTCATACGTTCGTCGTCACGGCTTTCTCGAGATGGCCCAGCGCCGCTTCCGCCGCCCGGCCGAGTTCTTCGTCGCAGGCGTGATTGAGCGCAAAGACGCGAAAATGGCGGACGCGCGCGGGAATAAACCGGTAAATCTCCGCCAGCGGCTCCGGAGAGGTGCGTCCCGTGACGGGATTGAAGATATTGATCTGCTTGCCCGGCTCGGCCATGGGATTGAGCGGGCGGGGATCCTGGGTCGCGACATCCACCCGAAACGCCGGGGTCTTAAGCCGGGCCGGCAGGCGCTCGCGGATTTTCGCCTCGTATTGGCCGGCGCCGACGAATTCGGTGCCGCGCTGAAACCGATCGACGGAAATCTCGGCGGCAAAGGCCATCTTCCATTTGAGTTCGCGGGCGTGAATCTTCTGCCATTCACGGGCCAGGGCGCGCCGGCGGGCGTCCCGGGCGGTAAGCCAGGCCCGCACTTCGCTGAAGAGCGACCATTCGTCGCAACCCAGATACGCGTCGAGATGCGAGACGGGGTTTTCCGGGAAGATCAGTTGAAGCGTGTCGGAAAAGATCTCCTGGAGGTGCAAATCGAGCGCGCGCGTCGTGCGGTGAAAATACACGTTGCTGTAAAGATTCAGGCGGGCGTTGAGAAAGCGCCGAAGCGCCGAAATGCCAGACTGGTGAAGCGCCAGGCCTTCCGGAGTAAAAAACGTGTAGTAGCGCAGGCGCGGCATGTCCACCATATCGAGCGAAAAGCCCGTCATGTATGCGTCGCGCTGGACGTAGTCGAGGTTATCGACCGTGTAGATGCCGGAAAACAACTGTCGGAGCAGGACAAGCCAGCGCGGCTGGGTTTCCGGCTTTGCCGCATCCGGCATCTTGATGAGATAGGCCACCTGCCGCGGATCGATTTTTTCACCGCGGGCAAACGGACCCGACGGACTGCGGGTGATGCGCGCAATGACCGGGCCCAGTTTTTTCACGATGATCTGCCGGCCGAGGTCTTCATGCGTCAGCCCCCACGCGGAAAGGTAATGCTCGTCGAAAAAATGGCCGAACGGGCCGTGGCCGACATCGTGGAGCAGTCCGGCCAGGCGCAGCGTCTCTTCCAAAAAGTTCGGAGAGGGAGCGTCGCGGCAGACGCTTTTTAAGCTGGGGTACAGATGGCGGGCAAATTCCCCCGCAACGTGCATCGTTCCCAGCGAATGCTGAAAGCGGGTGTGCTCCGCCGCAGGATACACCCAGCGGGCGCTCTGGAGCTGGTAAATGCGGCGCAGCCGCTGCAGCCAGGGGGAATCGATCAGATCCTTTTCCGTTTTTTCCGCCGGGTTCCGGTCCTCGGGCACCGTGAAAACAGCGTACGAGTGAATCGGGTCGGCAATCAGCGCCATTCCGGCATAGGCGGTCGGAGAAACGATTTTTTTCTTCATGGCGAAGATGTACAATATTCTCCCTAAAAGATCAAACCGATTGATGACCCGCCGCGCCGCCCGCGCACGCAAAAAGACAAACGCATTGACAGATTTCCTCAATATGGTAACAAAGTGCCGCTTCACCGGATTCAACTTTATTTTTAAGCGAGGCCTCATGAAAACATTTTTTTCTCCTGCGTCTATTGCCGTGATCGGCGCCAGCCCCCGCGAGGGCAGCCTGGGCGCCCAGATGATCGCCAACCTGCTTTACGGCTATACGGGAAAGATTTATCCCGTGAATCCCAACCACTCCGAAATTGCGGGCCTCAGCGCCTTTCCGTCCGTGGAGGACATCCCCGGCCCGGTGGACCTCGCCCTGATGATCGTCCCCGCCCCTTCCGTCCCCGATCAGATTGAAGCCTGCGGGCGCAAGGGCATCCGGCGCATCATCATTGAAAGCGCGGGATTCGCCGAGACCGGCCCCGCCGGCCGCGCGCTCCAGGAACGATGTCTGTCCGCGGCCCGCAGAGCGGGCATCCGCCTGTGGGGCCCCAACTGCATGGGCCTGGTGGACATTCCCCGGAAATTTTTCTTCACCTTCATGCATCCCAAGCTTTACGTCGACGGCCTGGTGCCCGGCCGCATTTCCATGATCGTGCAAAGCGGCATGCTGTCGGCCGGATTTCTGGCCGACCTGATGAGCGAGCGCGCCGTGGGCGTGGGCAAGGCCTGCTCCATCGGCAACAAAATGGACATCGACGAATGCGACGTTCTGGAGTACCTCATGGAGGACGACGAAACGGACGCCATCGCGCTGTATCTGGAATCCATCGGCCGGGGGCGCAGGTTTCTTGAGCTCGCCTGCCGTTCGAAAAAGCCGATCGTTTTGCTCAAGGGCGGCAAGAGCAGCGCCGGCGCGAAAGCGGCGCTGTCGCACACCTCGAGTCTGGCCGGCAACGCGCGGCTGCAGGACGCTCTTCTGGCGCTGGCCGGCGTTACGCCGGCGCGTGATTTTCAGCAGATGATGGAAGTCGCCCGCGCGCTGGCCATGATCGGAAAAACGCCGCGGGCCTGCCGCACGGCGGTTCTCACCTTCAGCGGCGGCGCGGGCATTTTGTCGTGCGATCTCCTCGAAGCGCAGGGTCTTCGCGTGGCGGCCCTTTCTCCCGCAACGAGGCGGGAGCTGGCGGGCGTTTTCCCCGACTGGATGCCCGCCTCCAATCCGGTGGACCTGTTTCCCGCCTTTGCCCGCCGCGGCCCCATCGCCGCCTATGACGGCGCTTTTCGCGCCGTGGTCAAAGATCCCCGCGTCGACGTGCTGTTTTTGCATTTTTTCGTCGGCCTCTATCCCAATTACGAACGGCTCAAGGTCTTCAAGGAAATGGCGGACCGCGAAGGGAAGCTGCTCGTCATCTGGGCCATCGGCCGGCGCGACGCGCTTAGGATCTTCAAACGCGAAGCGCAGGAGGCCGCAATCCCCGTCCACGGAGAATTGTACCGCGCGGTCGAATGCCTGGCCTTTGCATCCCGCTACATCCCCCGCCGGAAAACCGCGCGGCTTCTTGACGGCGGCGGCGCATACCGGCTGCCGCCCCGGGCCGCGGCTCTCCTCGGCGAAAACCGCGGGCGCATCTGGGATGAATTCGACGGCAAGCGTCTCCTGAAGGCGCTGGGCGTTCCCGTCGTCGTGGAAAAAATCGTCGCCACGGCGGCCGCCGCGGTCGCGGCTGCGCGCCAAATCGGATACCCCGTTGTCTTGAAGGGATTGGCGCCGGACAACGTTCACAAAACGGAAGCCGGCCTGGTGGTTTTGAATATTTCCGGACCCGCCGCGCTCGAAAAGGCTTTTGCGGATCTGGCGCGCCGGATGAAGGGCCGGGGCAGAATGCTTTTGCAGCGGCAGCTGCCTGTCGAATACGAACTGATCGTCGGCCTGGCGCGCGATGCGCAGTTCGGCCCCTGCGTGATGCTCGGCCTGGGCGGAATCTTTGCCGAACTGCAAAAAGACGTCGTCTTCGCGCCTGCGCCGCTTTCCGCTTCCATCGCGCGGGAGCTTCCCGACCGTCTGGCCGGAAAAAAACTGCTGCAGGGGTACCGCGGCCAAAAGCCGCTGGACCGGAAAGTCATGGCCGAAATTTTAACGGCCGTGGGACGTCTCGCGGCCGCCTGCCCGGATATCGAACAGCTCGACGTCAATCCGCTGGTCGTCTGCAAAGGTCGGCCGGTGGCGGTCGATGCGACGGTGGTCAGGCGAATGAAAAACGACGCCTGACCAAAGACGCGCTCATCGATAAACTTTATCCGCCGCGATGACGCGGTCGCGGCCGGCCGCCTTGGCCGCGTACAAAGCGCGGTCCGCCTCGGCAAGAAGCTCCGCGTCATCCGACCCGTGCAGCGGAAAACCGGCCACGCCGGCGGAAAACGTCACGCCGAGAGACGCCCCCGCAATCTCGATTTTCCGGGAGGCAAAGGCCTGGCGCATGGAATTGACGCGGATGGCGGCAATTTCCAGCGGCGCGCCCGGCAGAACGACGACAAACTCTTCGCCGCCGAAGCGGCAGGCGACATCGCCGAAGCGAGTCAGCTCCAAAAGCAGGTCGCCCAGCGCCTTCAAAAACCGATCGCCCGCCTCGTGTCCGTACGTGTCGTTGATGTTTTTGAAATGATCCAGGTCGATCATCGCGAGGCTGAGCGGCCTCTGGGAACGGACTGCCTGCGCCAGTTCGCGGCTCAGCGTTTCTTCCAGAAACCGCCGGTTGTACAGACCCGTCAGCGGATCGCGAATCGCCTGTTCCTTTAACTTGGCCTGCAGCGCCTCAATTTCCTCAATTTTCAAAAGCAGCGCCGTGTTGGTTTCACGCAGGGCCCGTTCGATATTCTTGAGGTGGGTGACATCCCGCAATAAAATCAATTTGCCGCCCGGCTGGTTGCGTTTGTCGCGCATTTGTGTCAGGTGCAGGTCAATTTGACGGTGTGCGGAGTCGTCGAGGCGGTAGTCGATGACGGTCTCCTCCCTGCCGGCCGCTTCGCGTTCGACATTCGCCCAGAACGGCAAAACCGCTCCGGCCATTTTTCCCAGAGACGCATCCATGCGAACGTGCAGCATTTCCTGCGCCGCCGGATTCATATCGACAATCCGGTTGTCGTTGTCCAGAACCACGACGCCGTCACGCATCCCCTCCACGACCGCGTGGCGCGCGACCGGCATAATGTCGAACAGCCGGTGGCGCAGCTGCGCGTAGGTGAAAACGACGCCCGCGATCATAAAGCCCTGTGGAGAGATATCGAGCCGCAGCAGCGGTCCCGTCACCAGAACCGACATCACATTAAAAAGGCTCGATCCGACAAGACCGGCAAGTACAAGCAGCGCCTGTTTCTTGTAGGAAGGCGGAAGCCGCAGCCAGTGAAGAACCAGCAGGACGGCGCCGGCCAGCAGAAGCAGGTAGGAGTATAGTGTATGCAGATAGAAAGCAATGCCCAGCCTTCCGGTCTGCAAAAAAGCGCCGGAAAACAAACCGTGATGGGAATCCGTCCAGACGATCAGATTGAAGACCACCGGCTCGATGCACAACAGCGCAATCGTCCAGGGTGTAATCCATCGGTTCTTCCCGGTGTAGTGCGACGTCCACACGAGAAAACCGGCCGGAATCATCACCACGCCCCAAAACATCATCTTGGACCAGAAGAAAGGTTCGGAGGAGGGATGAAAAAAAGAAAAAAGCTGCAAGGCGTAACAAAGCGTCCACCAGCCCTCTCCGATCATCTGAATCATCAGAGCCGTTGAGCCGGGCACACGCCGCCACCTCCAGGTCACCGCGACGATCCATGTGGCGATAATTACAGTGAGGAGAAGAAGCACGCCATAGGCGATTCTGATCGTTTCGGCCGTCATACAATTCCCTCGCTTGCAGACAGAAAAGCTTTACCGGCGTTGCAGGCGGCGGTCTTTCGGCCTTCCCGCTTGCAGGCGGCAAACTAGAACGTCAGCGTCAGTTTGCTGAGAAGCAGATAGTTATCGCGCACCGTGTTGAAATCGGAGGCTCCCTTGTAATATTTGCCGGTGAACAGATAGCCGGCGCCCAGCATGTAGGACAGGTTGTCGGTGATTTTAACCATGGCGGTCAGATCGACTTCATAGCCGTAGTCGTTGTACAGCCAGGCCGCGGTGGGCTTCTTGTCGGCGTTGGCGTAGGAAACAACGGCCGCGATATCCAGTCCTTCGCAGGGACGCACACCGCCGCGCAGCTGGAAAAACCAGGCGTTGTACATGGGACCCGACTGGCGCGCCGTCGCGGCGCCGTCCGCGTAACCGTTCACATTGCCGGCCCAGTAAGTCAGCTCTTCGTTCCACATGATCAGGCAGGGGTTCCAGTCGCGCCCGCCGTTGTTGCGCAGGGCATCGCCTTCAGCCTTGTCCGCCGTTCCGGGATCATCGCCCGCCACGTAGGCCACCGTCCCGCCCGCATAAAACCGGCCGAAATCCGCCGTCGCGTCGATCCAGCCGGACCAGGCCGAAAGCTGCACGTCCGTTTTGGCCGCGTCATCTTCATAATCCCGCAGCTTGCCGATAAAATAAATCACTTCCGTCTGCAGTTTCACCGGCCCGAGGCGGACCCTCGCGAAAGGCATGACGTTGTTGTAGAGTCCCTTGTAGGAATCCGGCGCGGGTTTCCTTGCCGCGTCGCGCCCCAGACCGATCAGAATGCCGGCTTCGGCGTTTTTCCAGGAGTAACGAAAAGCCGTGCAGTACTTGTCTCCGTCCAGATCCGCGGCGGTTCTGGGATTGAGGGCCGTGCGGCTGTTTTCCGCCATCTTCACAATTTGAATCGTGTACATCCAGTTCGGCCTGTTCCAGCTCCAGGCCATTTTGCCCCTGGGTGTGGAGGTATCCATGAATACCGTTCCCCAGGCGCCGTCGTTGAGATAACCCGCGCGCCACTGGCCCACGGGTGACTTGTAGTGGAGATACGCCCAGTCAAACGCAATATTTTCGTTTTCGGCCCGCGTGCCGGCGGACATCGTATCCAGCGCCGTTCCCGGCGTCGCGCGGGGCGCGCCCCAGGAGCGTTCCATCACATCGAAACGGGTGATCAGGGACAGGCCGGGGGCGACGACCAGTTCAGCGTGCGTCCGCAGGCGCTGAAAATAAAACGCGGTGGACGGACCGTCGGACGCCGCGCCCTTTTTCACGGTCGTCTTGTCCAGGTACAAACCGCCGGCGTAATACACCCCGCTCAGCTTCAAATCCACCGCCCGAGCCGGCAAACAGAAGATCAGGCCGAGCGCCAGAATTCCCAGGATCAATCCGCATCGTTTCATGGTTTCCCCTTCGCGTTACATGACGATTTTGTTTTCAGAGAAAGCGGCGCAGGGCGCCCGAAAGCGAGAGCTTCCTACCACATTTTCATGCCGTTCGTCAAAAAAAAACCCGGCGGGTTTCCCCGCCGGGTCTCGTTGTTGGCCTTCAGGCTTCAGCCTAGAAAGTCAGGGTCAGCTTGTTGAGCACCAGGAAATTGTTCTGCGGCTCGGCAATACCGGCAACATCCGTGCCTTTGAACCAGTCGCCGGCAATCAGATAACCGCCGCCCAGCATGTAGGACAGGTTGTTGGTGATTTTGTACGTCGCAGTCAAATCGATTTCATAGCCGATGTCTCTGCCGTTCCACTGAGCGGACAAAGTCTTGTCGGCATGCGCCCAGGAAACGGACGCCATGATGTCGAGTTTTTCAACCGGGCGAACGCCGGCGCGCGCCTGCAGGAAATAGGCGTTGTTCATCGGGCCGGCCGTGGTGGTTCCGTCGAAACCGCGGGCCATTCTCGTCCAGTAGGTCATGTCGCTGTTCCACAAAATCAAGCAGGGATTCCAGTCGAGACCGCCGCTGAGCGTGCCGCCTTCGGCCTGGTCCGTTGCGGGGTCATCGCCGGAGACATAGGCGAACGTACCGCCGACATAGAACATGCCGAAATCGCCCAGTGCGTCAATCCAGCCGGTCATCTGGTTCATGTTAACATGATCCGTCATGCCGATCAGGTCATGAACGCCTTCCCACGTCTGTTTTCCCCACAGATAATAAAATTCAGCCTGCAGAGCCACAGGACCCAACTGGGCTTTCACGTAAGGAATGAAGACCCAAACATCCGCCTTCACGCCCAGGTCTTCCAGGAAAGTGGGTGCCAGCGTATCGCCGGGAGTGCCTCTCGGGATAGCGTTGCGGATGTATTTGGTCAGGAAACCGGCATTGCCGCTCTTCCAGTTGTATCTGACCCACGCGGTGTAGAAGCTCGAATCGCGGTCCACTTTAATCGTGTTGTTGATCGCGTTGCGGCTGTTTTCCGTGTTTTTACCGGTCTGGAGGCCTATCATGACGGGACCTTTACGGAACAGGTAGGTCACCTTGCCGGTCGGCAGGGAGGTATCGCCGAACACGGTGCCCCACGCGCCGTCGATCTGATAACCGGCCGTGAAAACACCGATCGGGGAGATGTACATCGCATAGAGCAGATCAAAAGCGATGTTTTCATTTTCAGCCCGCGTGCCGGCGGACATCGTGTCCAGCGGAGCGCTTACGGGAACACCACCAACCAAAACCGTTGACGATGAGCGGGTATTGCCCCACGCTCTTTCCATGATGTCGGCGCGGGTGATCAGCATCAGGCCCGGATGGACGACGAACGTCGTGTTGAGGCGCAGTCTCTGATAGTAAAAAGCGGTGCTGGTGTTGGCCGCTTCGGCGCCGGTTGTAAAAATATTGTTTTTAACCATTTCGCCTTTGTCTACATAGACGCCGGCCGCATAAAACTCGCCGCTGAACTTCACGTCAACGGCCATCGCTGACGTGCTGAAGGCCACGATCAACCCCAGTGACAGCAAAACTAACCAAAATCTCTTCATTTTTTCCTCCTAAAACAAACTTAGAGTCAAAACGTTTCCGCCTTTTTCGCAAAACGGGCATTTCTTGAAAAAGGCAACCCCTTACCTCCTGCGCGCATGCACGGCTTACGTGTCGCCCGTCACATCCGCGGCGCGAAGGTAACACCGCCCAGCCGGGCTTGTCAAGATGAATTTCCCGGCGCTTCGCGCTGCTTTTTCTTTTAGCAAATTCGATGCCATATTCCATTGACTTTCCGTCACTGCGGCATTTACCGGGACCGGACGGTCGATCACATTCAGAGCCGCCCCGATGATCAACCGGCTGGATACGCGGTTGTCCCTGAATTAATTTAAGATATGGAGATAATCTCCCCCGCGCACCAGTTTCCGGTGGGAGCACCCTTCTGTGTCAATATTCACCACAAACCGGGTGACGGAAGCGACAAACTCATTTAAAGTGTCGCCGCGAAGCTGGTTTTTGTGTTGTTTTTAACACACTCAGAAGAAAAACCGAGGCGCCCCGGCAAGAAATGCCGGGTTAAAACGGATTATCCGACGCCTGACGCCTTTCCTCTCCGGCCCGTTTTTCATATAGTCAATCCGATGATATTCTGGTATGAAGCCAAGGAACGCCATTCCTTTTAAGGGTGAGAAAAATCGGACGCTGCGCTCGGGCAGGGCGACCGTGGACATTGAAAGAAGCCTGCTCAGCAGGGAAGCGGTGTAAACCGTTGATAATTCAAAAACCAGACTACCAAAACCAGGAGGCTCTCATCATGTCAAAATCCAAAGATAAGATCAAAGATAACAAGAAAAAACCGTCCAAGACCGCCAAAGAGAAAAAAGAAGCAAAAAAACTGAAAAAAGCCGGGAAAGAATAAACAAAAAAGGATTGCTCATGAAAATTAAATTTCTCGGGGCGGCGCGAACCGTCACGGGCTCCTGTTTTATTATCGAAACGGACCGGACCCGCTTTGCCGTCGACTGCGGCATGCACCAGGGTTCCGATGCGATAGAAAAACGCAACCGGGACATCGGCCCCTATGACCCGGCGCGCCTGGATTTCTTCCTCATCACCCATGCGCACATCGATCATTCCGGACTTTTGCCCCGGATGGTGCAGCACGGCTTTGCCGGACCGATTTATCTCACCGAGCCTTCCGCCGATCTGGTTAAAATTCTGCTTTTGGACAGCGCCCACATTCAGGAGGTGGAAACCGCCGGAAAAAACAAGAGGCTGGCGCGGAGCGGCCTCAAATCCGACGCCCTTCCCCTGTACACGCTTGTGGACGCGGAAGCGGTCGCACCTTTTTTGAAGCCCCGCAAATACGACGAATTTTTCAGCCCCGCGCCGGGCATTCGCGTCCGTTTTCAGGACGCCGGCCACATTCTGGGCGCCGCCATTATAGAACTGTTCATCGAGGAAAACGGGTCTGCCGCCAAGCTGGTCTTTTCCGGCGACATCGGCCGCCCCAACCAGCTTCTGATGCAGGATCCCAGCTCCGTCCACCAGGCGGATTATCTTTTCATGGAATCGACTTACGGCAACCGCAACCACAAAGGCGAAAGTGAAAGCCTTGACGAACTGGCCGAAGCCATCCGCTACAGTTACCGCAGCGGAGGAAAGGTCGTGATTCCCGCGTTTGCCGTGGAAAGAACGCAGGAAATTCTCTATTCCCTGCATCTGCTGCTGCGCGACGGCCGGCTGCCCAAAGACATGCCGGTCTATCTGGACAGTCCGCTCGCCATCAAGGCGACGGATATCTTCCGCCGCTATCACAGCTACCTCGACGGCGATACCCAGGAGTTCCTTAAGAACGGCGAAGACCCGCTCAGGCTTCCCAACCTGAAACTGTCCGTCAGCACACAGGATTCCGTCCGGATCAACGAAACCGAGGAGCCGGCCGTCGTGATTTCCGCGAGCGGCATGGCCAACGCCGGGCGCATCAAGCATCATCTGCGCCACAACCTGTGGCGTCCGGGCGCCAGTATTGTCTTTGTCGGGTTTCAGGCGGAAGGCACGCCGGGGCGGAGAATCGTGGACGGCGCAAAAAAAATCCGCATATTCAACGAAGACATCGCCGTCGGGGCCAGGATCTTCACCATCAACGGATTTTCCGCCCACGCCGGACAGGACCAGCTTCTCGACTGGCTGGCCGATTTTAAAACCGATAGCCTGCAAGTGTTCCTCGTTCACGGAGAATTTTCCGCCCAAGAGCATCTGGCAGGCTTGATTCGCGAAAAATTCGGTTTTCCCGTAACGATTCCCGAATATCTCGAAGAAATCATTTTGAAAGCCGGCGCCCCCGCAGAAGAAATCAAACCGGCGGCTGTCGCCGCCGGTCCGGTCAGACTGGACCGGCTGATCGCCGATTTGCAAAACGAACTCGAGGACGTGGGCGGCCGGATGGATGACCTTCGCCGCCTTCCCGCGGATCAGCAGGCCCGGATCGCCGAACTTCTGCGGCGGGCCGCGGCCAATATCGGGGAGATAAGAGACGGGTCTTAGAAGGTTCAAGGTTCGAGGTTCGAGGTGCAGGGGTGCAGGGGTTCAGGGGCGGCGGCGCAGGGCCTTCAGAAATTCAGGGGCATCAGGCTGGTCCGGAGGGATTTATCCGCAGCGGGTGTGCCTTTCTTTTTTCCGCATCCTTCTCCAGCAGCTGGTAGGCGGTCAGATCCCTTGCGGAGGGTTCCTTGGGAAGATCCACGTACAGTGTGGTGATGTCACGCGCCCGCACGTTGCCCCAGCGCCCGTGGAAAAACTGGCTGATGGACTGATCAATGCAGGTCTTGACGGTGTTGCGAAGCCATCCCAGGATTTCATGAGCCATGACATCGCCGCGGCTGTGAAGCGTAAAACCGATGCGCGCGCCTTCGCGGTAATTTTCGCTCTGCCTCCCCTCGCGGCAGACGGCAAGCGGGGTTTCATAATGCCAGTCGGCGGCAATTTCCGGCCGTTCGTGGCCCAGCCAGAAAGCCATGCTTCGTAAAACATTCTGTTTGTATGCAGTGCCCACAGGCTCTTTCTTGAGGCGGGTCAACATGGAATTGGTCACTTTGGGCAGCGCAATGTGTTTTTCGGCCAACAGCCTGTTGATGCGTTCGGTCATCGCCCAAAGCGACAGGTTGATCTTCAGCAGTTCATCTTTTTTATCCGGCAGCTCTGCAAAGTTCATACGTTCGGGAAGTTTGAAGGCAGGCCGCAAAATCATCGGCTTCAGGATAAAATTTTCCAGGCCATGCAGATCCGACGCTGCAATCAGTCCCTCGCGGGCGGCATAGTGGACGAATGTGTCCGTGATCAGGGCATTGTCGCTGTTTTGGGAAAACGCCGTCCAGGCCGTTGGTGTCGGGAAGGCGGAGAGAAGGGCATGGCGGGCTTTATCTTTCGGTTGCATTATGGTAACATTTTAAAGCCTATACAGTCACAAGGATCATCGATAGTCAAAAAATATCTGTTTGAGGCGAGGCAGATTTCTGTCGCGATCGCCTGCGGATGCCGACCAGTGGAAGACATTTGAAACAAAGGAGGATCATTCATGAGTATCGTGAAGGACATCCCATCTGCGAAAAAACCGCTTAAGCGGGCGTACGTCGGAATTTTTTTGTGGTTTACCGGCCGCGCCATCCAGGCTGCGGCCAAGGTGGACAAAGAGGTCAAAAAAGAATTCGACAATCTCCCCGATGATTTTACGTTTTCTCTGGGCTGCCTGCCCAATGGTCCCTGGATGGTGATCGGCAAGCGCAACGGCGCCGTGAAGTATCTGGGCGGCAATCCCAGTCAACATAAAGTCCATGTCCGTCTGGCGATTAAAAGTGTGGACGCGGCTTTTCTGATTCTGTCCTTCCAGGAAAGCACCGCGCTCGCGACTGCCCGCAATCGCCTGATTACGGATGGCGAAGTCCCTTATGCCCTGGCGGTGATCAGGATTCTCGATATCGTGGAAGTTTACCTCCTTCCCAAGATCATCGCCGGTCTGGCCGTGAAGCGTTATCCAAAGCAGTGGTCCGCGGGACGCAAGCTCGGGGGACGAATCGGCATCTATGCGCGCACAATCCTGGGAATCTGAGGAAAGGAATACATCATGAATTCAGTGCCTGTTTTTGCATTTACCTGTCCGGTGAAAACGAATTCGGGGAATAAGGCGCTTGAGCATCTGCCGGTGGAACTGGCCGGTCTTAATGCCTGCCGTCCCTTGATTATCACAAGCGCGAAGGCCGTCGGCCGGAAAGCCGTCCGGACACTGCAAAACGCCTTCGGCGATTCGGGTATGACCCTGGGGCTTTTCGATGGAGTGACGAAAACGGCCGATCTCGGCCTTATCGAACATCTGAAAAACATCTGTCTGGAAAAAAAGTATGATGCCATTATTGCGTTGGGGGGATACGACATCGTCGATGCGGCCAAAGTGTTGAATCTGGCCGTCTCGCTCGATACGGCCGACGCGCATAAGCTTTCTCCGGAAACGCCTGTTCGCCGGCATTTGTCTCCCCTTGTGGTTGTGCCGACGGCCGCGGCGTCCGGTTTGGAAACATCGAAATTTGCTCATTTCAGCAGAAGGATCTATTCTTCAGAATATCTTGCGCCCAATCTGGTGGTTATTGATCCCCGCCTGACAAGGGCAGCCGACGGAAAAACGATCGCCGCAACGGGTCTTGCCGCTTTGGGGCGGGCCGCCGAGTCCCATATCAGCGCCGATGCGAATCCGTTTCGGGACGCTTACTCTTTTGCCGCTATCCGGTTCGTCAAAGAAAATCTCCCCGCCGCCGTCATCAAGCCCGCGGACAAGAAGGCGTCGCTCGCCATTCTTAATGCCGCGTCCATGTCCGGTTGCGCCGCATCCGACGCGAATTCGGCGCGGCTCCATAAACTCGGGCAGGTATTTTACGAGATGCAACACATTCCCCAGGGAGTCATCATGGGGATGTGTCTGCCGCATGTCCTTGGTGATTATCTGCAGGAAGGCATAAACGACCTTGCATCCCTTCTTCTGCCGCTTGTGGGAGAAGATGAATTCTCGCGGACGCCGGCGGCAAAGCGGGCCGATGCCGCCCTGGCCGTTCTTGGCCGTTTCCTTGCCGATCTTTACGGCGCACTGGGAAAGGATCTGCCGCGCAATCTCAGGGAGGCCGGAGTTCCCGGCTATATAATGGAAGATATTCTGGATGTCCTGGATAAGGACAACGAGGGGCCTTACTTGCGTACGGTTGTCGAACGGATCGCGGAATGACAAACGCCGGACTAAAAAAAAGGAAAAGGTGATTCCTATGCTCTTGCCAGATTATTATGAATTTTGCTGTCGTGTGAAAATTGTCGCAGGTCATGACGCCTTGGAAAAGATACCCGAGCTGCTGACCGAGAGAGGCGCGAAAAGACCTCTGATCATCACGGACAAGGGTGTCGCTTCAGCCGGACTTATCGACATCGTGTCTGCGGCGCAGAAGGATCGCCTTTTCGCGGACTTGATTGCCGACAACGTTCCGCCGGATTCGGATCTCCGCGTCGTCAATCAACTGGCGAAACTTTATAAAGAGAATGACTGCGATGCCATTATCGCCGTCGGCGGCGGTTCCGTCATGGATACGGCCAAGGGCGTCAACATTGTTGTTTCGGAAAATGCCGAGGATCTGATGGCGTTCAGCGGCGTGGGCGCGCTCAAACGTCCTCTGAAACCGCTGATTGCCGTTCCCACAACGGCGGGAACCGGATCGGAAGTTACCCAGGTGGCCGTTATCAAAGATCATGAAAAACATTTAAAAATGGCCTTCGGCAGTTATTTTCTGCTGCCGGACATCTCCGTGCTGGATTCCCGGATGACGATGACCATGCCGCCGTTGATCACGGCCATGACCGGCATGGACGCCTTGAGCCATGCCGTGGAGGCTTATTATTGCCTGCAGAAGAACCCCTTGAGCGATGCCCACTCTCTGGCTGCCGTCAGGATGATTTATCACTATCTGCCGATCGTTGCTGAAAATCCTTCCGACCGGAATGCCCGCCTGTCCATGGCCGTCGGCGCCTGTCTGGCCGGCATTGCCTTCTCCAATTCCATGGTCGGACTGGTACACAATCTGGGTCATGCAACGGGATCGGTCTGCGGCGTTCCGCACGGCATATGCATGGCCATTATGCTGCCTTACGGTCTAGAATACAATATGCATAAACGCGAGGAAGCTATCGCCGGTCTCCTTTTGCCCATGGCCGGCGAGGCGATTTACCGCGAAACACCGCCTGCACAAAGGGCCGACAAGGTTGTTTCCCTGATCCGGCAGTTGAATGCCGATCTCAACACGATAACCGGCGGTCGGCATGCCCGGTTTTTTAAGGAGGTCAAAGACCGCGAGGGGAAGCCGCTGGTGCCCAGGGAAGTTCTGCCCCAGATCGCGAGGGCGGCGCTGTCCGACGGCGCATCCATATACAATCCGGAAGATACGGATTATGAAGATAATCTGATGGTGCTGGAAGCGGCCTGGGAGGGGATTCCGCTGGATCGGAATAAAATAAAAAGGGGCTGAAAAAAAACGAAAAGGAATATTGCCATGAATAAACCTTATATGGGCAAAATCCTCATGGTGGATTTGTCGAATCAGACCATGACAGAGGAAGCGATCCCCGACTCCGTCTATAAACAGTATCTTTCCGGGATGGGACTGGGCGCGTACGTGCTGTACAACCGCATGCCCGCGGACGCAGATCCCCTGGGACCGGAAAACATCCTGGGGTTCTGTTCGGGATTCCTGACGGGAACGGGCAGTTTATTTTCCGGAAGGTGGACGCTTGTCGGCAAATCGCCGCTTACCGGCTGCTGGGGAGACGCCAATTGCGGCGGAACCTTTTCGCCGGCGATCAAGCATTGCGGCTTTGATGCCATTTTCTTTAAGGGCATCAGTTCCAGTCCCGTTTACCTGCATGTCAAAAACGGAAAAACGACGCTGCACGATGCCGCTCATCTTTGGGGACACGATGCCATTGAAACGGAAGAAATTCTCAAAAAACAGCATGGTCCGAAAGCTGCCGTCGCCGTCATCGGCACGTCAGGCGAAAAAGTGTCGCTCATTTCCGGAGTGTGCAGCGACAAGGGCCGAATCGCCGCCCGATCCGGTCTGGGCGCCGTGATGGGAATTAAAAAACTCAAAGCGGTCGTTCTCGAGGGTGTGAAGCGCATCGGCGCCCATGATCCGGCAGCCATGAAGCGTCTGAGCCGGCACTGCAACAAGTGGGTCAACTTCCCCCTGCCTCTTACGCCCGGCGGTATTTTTGCCCGCGTGGGCACTTTCATGCGGGTAACGCCTGTTGTGTTTCCCCAGGACGGTCTTCTCTACAAGTCCATTCTGCGCAAGTGGGGAACGGGGGGCATGAACCAGCTGTCGATCGAAATGGGCGATTCTCCCCTGAAAAACTGGAACGGATCGAATCGTGATTTCCCGCTGGAGAAGTCTAAAAAAATCAATCCCGATCTCATCAAGGATACGGAAATCGTCAAGTACCATTGTTATTCCTGCCCGCTGGGGTGTGGCGGTATCTGCGCCACGAAAGGAAAATATTCGCATACCCATAAACCGGAATATGAAAGTATTCTGGCGTTGGGCGGCCTTTGCATGAATGAAGACCTCGACAGTATTTTCTATCTCAACGACCTGCTGAACAGGGCCGGCATGGATACCATTTCCGCGGGAGCAACGGCGGCCTTTGCCATCGAGTGCTACGAAAAGGGCATTCTCACCCAAAAAGACACAGATGGCCTGGAGCTGAAATGGGGCAATACGGAGGCGATGGTCGCCCTGATTAAGAAGATGATCAGCCGGGAAGGAATTGGCGATCTTCTGGCCGACGGGGTGAAAGTCGCCGCCGGCAAAATCGGCAAAGGAAGCATCGAATTTGCCATTCAGGCCGGAGGCCAGGAGCCGGCCATGCATGACGGCCGCAATGATCCGGGATTCAATGTTCATTACAGTCTGGAGCCTTCTCCGGGCCGTCACACCCTGGGCGCTCATTTGTATTATGAAATGTTTCAGCTTTGGAAACGTTTGAAGGATCTGCCCAAACCCAGCCTGCTTTTCACCAAAGACAGCAAGTATAAAATCGACGAGGAAAAAGCCCGCGTCGCCGCCGCGTGCAGCAAATTCATGAGTCTCTCCAACGGCGCCGGCATGTGCATGTTCGGTCTTTTCCTGGGCGCCAAAAGAATTCCGACATTTGACTGGCTCAATGCCGCGACGGGCTGGAAGTTGCAGCCCGAGGACTATATGCTTATCGGCGAACGGATTCAGACGTTGAAGCAGGCTTTCAACGTCAAACACGGCATTGAACCCAAAGACAACTTTATGAGCAGCCGGGCTCTGGGGAAGATACCCCAGAAGGAAGGCGCCAACAAAGGCCGGTCGGTGGATATTGAGAAACTGGCGCCCGGTTACTGGGACCAATTCGGCTGGGACAAAAATACCGGCAAACCCAAAGAAGAAACTCTGCACAAACTGGATATCAAGTAAGAGGTAAAATATGCCCTACGCGATTACGGAAAAATGCAACGGTTGCGGCGCCTGCGCCCGGATTTGTCCATCCGGCGCCATTTCCGGAGAAAAGAAGAAACGTCATGCGATTAACGGGTCTTTGTGTATCGAATGCGGCGCTTGCGGCAGGGTATGTCCTCAATCAGCCCTGCTCGATGCCGGAGGCTCCGGATGTCTGATGATCAAACGATCGGAATGGCTCAAGCCGGAACTCATCATGGAGGCCTGCATGGCCTGCTCCATCTGTGTAGATGCCTGCCCTGTCGGATGCCTGGCGATGTCGGAGCTGCCCCGGAATAACGGCGTTGACGCTTTTCCTTATCTGAAGGACACCAGGGCCTGCATTGGCTGCGGTTTTTGCAGCCGGGAATGCCCTGCGGATGCGCTGACGATGAAAAAAAGGGACAAGGATAAAGGTTCAAGGTAGAGACCGAACACTGAAGACTGTTAGGGAAAAATGAAAACGGCCGCCCGGTGCATATCGGGCGGCCGCTCTAATTTTTACCTTTTACCTTGTTCCTTGAACCTTGTACCTTGTACCTTCAGTTAAATCGTGAAGCCCAGGTCGACGAGTTCCAACGCGCTCTTGTCGCCGTCTTTGATGGCCTGGCAGCGCGCCTTGACGGTGGTCAGGTTTTCATTGGCGAAGAACTTGGCCGATGCGATCTTGCCCGCGTAGAAGGCGGCTTCCTGGTCTTCTCTCTGGAAGCCTTTCTGCTTGCCGATGGTCGTGAGACCCTTTTCTTCGTACATGGCGTTTAGTTTTTCATTCGCGATGCAGGCCGCATCCACCAGGAAGTAGCCGACGCACACGTCGCCCATGATTTCCAGGAACTTGCAGGCGTTGTAAATCGGTGCCAAAAAGTCGCCCGATTTGCCTGCGCCGGCGAAGAACATGGTGAGGTCGATAAGCGCGTTGGACGCTTCTTCCAGGTAAGCGACGGTTTTGGCAAGTTCAGGAACGGCTTTGGCTTTGGCAATGCCCTTCTGAATCAGGCCGGCCATGTTCATGACATTGGCGCCCTTGCGCTGACCGAGTTTGCGGCCGACCAGGTCG
>JAAYDW010000015.1 GCA_012729055.1 Deltaproteobacteria bacterium | reverse complement strand
CTCTTCATGAATCCCCGGCATTGCTCACGCATCGGTTTGTCGCCGGAGGAAATCGTCGGCCGGAACTATCGCGAGTTTCACTCCCCCCAGGAGGCGCAAATCTTCACCGCCAACGTAGCCGAGGTTTTCTCCACGGGCGCCTCCTTTCAGCGCCAGTACTGCAGCAGCCGGGACGGCAGCGAATTCCTGCGCACCTTCAGTCCCGTACAACCTCCCGCGAGCGGCGGAAAGATCACGGCCGTGGCGATTATTTCCAAAAACATCACCCAGTGGAAACTGGCGGAAGAGCTTTACGCCACGCTCGCGGAGAAATCGCCGATCGGTATCTTCGTCGTGCAGGATCGGCGTTTTCAGTGGGCCAACCGGCGCTTCCTGGAAAATACCGGCTACCGTCCGGAAGAGATCTTGGGCGCGGATTCCCTGTTCATGGTCCATCCGGACGATCGGGAGCGCGTGGCGCAGAGCGCCCGGGCCATGATGCGCGACCCGTCGTCGGCGTTTCCCTGCGAATATC
This sequence comes from Deltaproteobacteria bacterium, assembly GCA_012729055.1. Classification (GTDB taxonomy): domain Bacteria; phylum Desulfobacterota; class Syntrophia; order Syntrophales; family Smithellaceae; genus UBA8904. The sequence goes on along the minus strand of JAAYDW010000015.1, from coordinate 14,167 downwards.
GCGTCGTCACCAAAAAGGGAGACGTGCGGTGGTACATGGGAACTGCCGCGTCTATCGAATATAAGTACCGGAGGGCCACCCTGGGCTGCCAGATGGATATTTCCCTCCAGAAACGGGCCGAAGAGGCGCTCCGGCAAAGCGAAGAACGTTCCCAGACGATCATCAGCTCCATCACCGACGCCTACTACGAAGTGGACCTGACAGGCCACCTGCTTCTGTTCAACGACGCCTATCTGAAATTGTTCGGCTATAACACCGAGGAAATGACGGGCACCCGCTACACGCGCTACGCCGACAAAAAAAACGCCGAGCTGGCGGTGCGCATCTTTTCGCAGGTTTTTAAAACCGGAATCCCCGTCCATAAAATGGAGTGGGAAATCATTCACAAAAGCGGCGAACGCCGGATTGTGGAATTATCCGTCAACCTGGTGCGCGACGCAAACGGCAGTCCCACGGGATTTCGGGGCATCATGAGCGACATCACCGAACGGCGTGAGGCGGAGGAATCCATCCGCCGTCAGGCATTCCACGATTCGCTCACCAACCTGGCCAACCGCATCCTTTTTAAAGACCGCATGATCATGGCAGTCAAGCGGGGCAAGCGGATGCAGAAACAGGTCGCCGTTTTGATGCTCGATCTGGACAATTTCAAGGACGTGAACGACCGCCGGGGGCACGCGGCGGGAGATCTGCTGCTCAAAAACGTGGCGGACCGCCTGGCGCTGAGGGTTCGCGACACCGACACGGTCGCGCGCCAGGGCGGCGACGAGTTTTCCATCGTTCTGTCCTCGCTCAATTCCACGGAGGATGCGCTGATGATCGCCGGAAAAATCGTGGCCTCCTTCAACCGGCCCTTCCTGCTGGACGCAATGGAGGTTCATGTCACGGCCAGCGTGGGGATCGCCCTGTATCCGGACCACGGCGACAACTGTGAAGACCTGCTCAAAAAAGCGGATCAGGCGATGTACGAAGCCAAAAATCTCGGGCGGAACCGCGCGTGTCTTTACCGGCCCCCCGCCCCGCCCGGATAAGGTCCGGACACAAATAAAATTTTCAGGAGACGCCGCCGTCCGCTGAACAAAAACGAACCAGTCAACCGATAAAAACACCCTCCTCCAGGAAAGGACCAAGATCATGAACATCGTTGTTTTAAACGGCAGTCCCAAGGGCGAGTTGAGTGTCACCCTCCAGTATGTCCGTTTTGCAGCCCGGAAATTCCCGGAGCACACCTTTACGATTTTTCCCGTCGCGCAAACCATCCGGAAACTGGAAAAAGATGAAAAGGCGTTTGACGATGTGATCAATGCCGTTCGGGCCGCCGACGCGGTCCTGTGGTCTTTTCCCCTGTATTTTCTCCTGGTGTGTTCGCAGTACAAACGCTTCATTGAGCTGATTTTCGAACGCAATGCGCAGGCCGCCTTTGCCGGCAAATACACGGCGTCGCTTTCCACCTCGATCCACTTTTTCGATCACACGGCCCACAATTACATTCATGCGGTGTGCGACGATCTGGCGATGCGGTATCTGGGCGCCTATTCGCCCGCCATGTTCGACCTGATGAAAAGCAAGGAGCGCTCCCGCTGGCTTTCCTTCGTAGAGCGGTTCCTCGACGGGGCCGCCCGCCGGGTTCCCTGCGCGCGCGTCTATCCGCCGCTCGCCTTTCCGGATTTCATCTATACGCCCGGACCGGCCGCCCATCCCGTCGACACGGCGGGCAAAAAGATTCTTCTATTGAAAGACGGCCGGCAGCCGTCGGGAAACACCGAAGCGCTCGCCGACGCGCTTGCGGCGCGTTTTCAGGGAGCGGCCGAGGTGGTGAACCTCATGGACATCGACATCAAGGGCGGCTGTCTGGGCTGCTGCAAATGCGGGCTCGACAATGTCTGCGACTATCAGGGCAAGGACGGCTTCATTGATTTCTACAACGAAAAGGTGAAAAAGGCGGACGTCGTGGTCTTCGCGGGCGCCATTCATGACCGCTACCTTTCTTCGCGCTGGAAGATGTTTTTCGACCGGTCGTTTTTCAACACACACACGCCGACGCTCATCGGCAAGCAGATCGCCTTCCTGATTTCCGGACCGCTCGGACAGATTTCCAACCTGCGCCAGATTCTCACGGCCTTTGGCGAGTTTCAGGAGGCGAACCTCGCCGGCATCGTCACGGACGAATCCGCTGATCCGACCGAGATCGACGCGCTCGTCACGGAACTGGCCGACGCCCTGGTCCATCCCGCCGCTTCAGGCTACGCGCCGCCCATGACCTTCCTGGGCGTCGGCGGCCGAAGGATTTTCCGGGACGAGGTTTACGGCATGCTCCGTTTTGTCTTCCAGTCCGACCACCGTTACTACAAACAGCACGGGCTCTACGATTTTCCGCAGAAGAACTACAAGGCGCGGCGGATGAACGCCTTCATGATGCTGCTTACAAGAATCCCCTCCGTGCGGAAGAAGTTTTTGAAAATCCTGCCCCAGCAGATGGTCAAGCCTATCAAGACCGTTGCGGAAACCCGGTGACGCGCCTATGACACGGGACGAAAAAATCTACCTCTGCGATCTCAATCTGGCCGAGTACCGGCGGGAAGTCACCCGCTGGCGAAGCGTGGGAGAAATCCGCGAAGAGCACGATCTGCTTTTGACGCTCGGCCCAAGCACCTTCCCTTCGACCAACGTCGCCATGTATCTGGGCGGACACGACCGCAGTTCGGCCGCTTTGCTCTTCGACCGCATCCGGTCCTTTTACGCGAAACACAACGCTTCCTTCAGCATCCAGATGCGCCAGCACGCAGACAGTCCGCTCGACGATGTCTGCCGGCGCGAAAAAATGATTCCGGCCATCAACGCGCCCTGCCTGGTGATCGACCACCCGCTGTCCGCGCCGGAGGCGCCGCCCGACGTGGAATTGCGCCACATCACCACGGCCGCGGGCGTCCGGGATTTCGCGTTCGTGATCACGCAGAGCTATGTGAGTCTCGGCATGCCCGCGTATGTCGGCAACTATCTCTTCGGCGAACCGGCGCGCCTGCTCCAGCCCTGCACCCGCCTGCTGGTGGCATACGAGGACGGCCGGCCCGTCTCCGCCGCAATGCTCCTGTTTTACTGCAACATCGCGGGCCTGTACTGGGTCGGCACGCTGGAAGCCAAACGCGGGCGGCGCTTCAGCAAAGCCTGCGTGATGGAGATGACGAACGAGGCGTTTCGACAGGGCGCAGTCCTGGTGACGCTGCAGGCCAGCACTTTCGGCGAACCCCTCTACCTCCGTCTGGGATTTGAGGAAATTACCCGCTATCTCTGGTATATGACCTTCATCAAATCGCCGACCAGGAGGGAGCCATGAACCAACCCGTCAAAATGGTCTTTCTGGACGCCGTTACCGTGGAGCCGGTGGACAACCTGGCGGAAATTTCGTCGCTGGGGGAATACACGGGATATCCGGCGACGCCGCCCGCGCGCCGCATCGAGCGCATCCGGGGACACAACGTCGTCATCACCAACAAAGTCGGAATCGACCGCGAGGTTCTTGACGCCTGTCCGGAAGTGGAACTCGTCTGCATCGTCGCCACCGGCATGAACAACGTTGATCTGGACTATGCGGCGCAAAAAGGCGTGGCCGTGAAAAACGTGGCCGGCTATTCCACCGAGTCGGTCACGCAATGCACCTTCGCCATGCTTTTCTATCTTCTGAACGCCTCGCGCTACTACGACGATTTCGTAAAGTCGGGCCGTTACGCGGCAAGCCCCGTGTTCACCCACCTGGGCCGTAAATTTCACGAACTCGCCGGCTTGCAGTTCGGCATCATCGGCATGGGCGCCATCGGCCGGCGCGTAGCCGACGTCGCCTCCGCCTTCGGCGCGCGCGTCGCCTATACCTCAACGTCGGGGAAAAACCTCGACGTTCCGGGCTATGCCTGCCTGCCGCTCGAGGACCTCCTGGGCCGCTCCGACATCGTTTCGATCCACTGCCCCCTCAACGACCGGACGCGCAATCTGCTTAGCGAATCGCGCCTGGCGCTGATGAAGCCCACGGCCTATCTTCTCAACATGGGCCGCGGCGGCATTGTGGACGAGGCGGCGCTGGCGCGCCTGCTCGACCGGGACCGCCTGGCCGGAGCGGCGCTCGACGTCCTTTCGTCCGAACCCATCGCGGCCGCGAGCCCTCTTTTAAGCGTCCGCAATCCGGAAAAACTCTACATCACACCGCACATCGCCTGGGCCAGCGTTGAAGCCCGCCGCCGGCTCATCTCGTGCACCGCCCGCAACATCCAAAGCCATTTCAGCGGGGCGTAGGCAACCGGACCAACCGTCTTTACGGGAACAGAAAGGAGAGCAGCAATGAAAAGAAACTCAATGGGTCAGGCTATCATTTTGGTGATTCTCGGCGCGGTCCTTTTGCTCGGTCCGGCGGCCGCGGCGTTCGCCGGCGCCGACGAGGCGGCCATCGACAAGGTTCGCCTGGCGTTCAACGCCGCCTACAGCGCGGGCGACGCGAAGGCGATGGGCGCGCTTCTCGACCGCGATGCAGTCTGGATGCCGCCCACGGGAGAAAAGGCCATTGTCGGCGCGGACAAGGTGGTCGCCCGCTATGCGGCGTTCTTTGAAAAGACCCGCTCGGCGTTTGAATTGCAGCCCGGAACGATCCAGATAAGCGGCGGATGGGCGTTTCTGAACGGCCCTTGGCGCCGCTCCGACGCCGAAAAGAAAACCGGCAAAAGCATGAAGCACGGCGGCTACTACCTGATGGTGTTTAAAAAGCAGGCTGACGGCGGCTGGAAAATCGCCCGCGATATCTGGAACGACGTCGGCCGAGCCGATTCCGCGCCGGGGTCCGCCAAATAACAAAAGCGGCGCGGGCTGCGGATGTCCAAAATGAAGACTCGCGCCGACTGCGGGCGGGCAAGCGACTGACTTGCACGATGGCCGACGGCGGCAGCCGCCGCATCAGTCTCCGGCGTAGGGACAGGGCTGGTTGTTCTTCACGTAGGAGCAGTCTCGCCGGCACGGTTCGATGTGGATGGTGACTTCGCTGTCCGCAAGCACCCGCGCGATGTCGTTTTTGAGCGCCGTCGAGATGGCATGGGCCTTTTTAACGGAAAGGGAATCCGGCATGACCAGGTGAATATCCACAAACTGCCGGCGGCCCGCCGACCGCGTCCGGATGCTGTCAAAATCGCAGTACCGGTCGTAATGCGCGGCCAGCGTCTTGATCACACCCATCTGGCTGGTCTCCCCGATGGACGCGTCCAGCAGCTTCATGAACGCCTCCTTGAGCAGGCGCACGGAAGGCACGGTAATGAGCGCGCTCACCAGCAGCGTCGTCAGCGGGTCCACGTACCTGGCCAGATGCACAAAACCGGCGGCGTCGAGGATCATTACCACGGCAAACGCGACAGTGATCGAAAGAGAAATAAATCCCTCCAGGCGGAAATGCAAACCTTCCGCCTTGAGGGCCGGCGAGGCGTGCGCTTCGCCCAGTTTCGTGATGAAGCGCGCGCCCCAGAAATTGATGATGATGCCCAGGAAACTGGTGGCAAAGCCGATCACGGGAGCGTGCAGACCGTCTCCGGGCCAGACCAGGGTGAGGATCGCCTGAACGGACATGGCCAGCGCCAGACCGACCAGCACGATGCCTTCGATGGCTTCCGTGACGTTTTCAATCTTGCCGTAGCCGTAATTGTGCAAGAGGTCGGCAGGCCGGTTCGACATTTTTATGGCATAGTAAAGAATGCCGGATACGCCCAGCGCAATGGCCGAAATGCCCAGATCGGCGGCGACGGCCAGCGAGTTGACGATGAGCAGCGTGACGAGCTTGATCGTGAACAGAATCATGTTGCAGATGAGACTGACCCGCACCGCGACCATCATGCCCTGATTGCTTTTCATTGCCTCACGCACCGGTTAGTCGTTTCTGAAGGATGGCGCCCGGACGGTCCACAGCGACCAACCGCCGGTCTTGCCGCATTTCCTGCCGCGCCGCTTCCATACCAACATTTTTTCCAATATGCAACTCGGACGAAATGGCCGATAAAAAAAGAAAACGCACCGCCCGCGGGCGGAATGGTCGATGACGATCACGGCACACCGGAAGCGTGTGGAGGTCGAGCCGGCTCCACCCCGCGGATGTGTGTCGGCAGGACCTTGAGGCATCGGTTCCCCGGCCAGAAATATTGATCCATGCCGGCATCCCCTTGTTCTTGCTGCATGATTTCACGATCCCTAAGGTTAAAATGGTTGCCGGCATTTTAAGAATGCTTTGCATTTCAAAGAGACTTGTGCTTTTTTATCCCCGCATGCGCCACGCACCGCCGGCAAGAAATCATCTACAACCTGACACCCTGGAGGAGAGCCTGCCGTGAAGTATGGTTGCTATGAATTCACCTGCATATTCAAAAATGACGCCATCCTGCCGCCGTACAAGGGATCTACCCTGCGGGGAACATTCGGGCACGCGCTGAAAAGAGTCGTCTGCGCGCTGAAACAATCAAGCTGCGAAAAATGCCTGCTTGCGGGCCAATGCGTTTATCCGTCCATCTTTGAAATAAGGCCCGTCTCCGGCGAGGAAAATACCCGAAACCGGGTTGCCGCCGCGCCCCATCCTTACATCATTGAACCGCCCGATGACCCTAAAACACACTACCGGGCAACAGAAAGCCTAACCTTCGGGCTGATTCTTCTGGGACGCGCCAATGACTGCCTTCCCTACTTTATCTATGCCTTTGATCAAATTGGAGAAGCGGGCATTGGGAAAAAAATCGATGGACGCGCCGGTTCCTTTGTTCTGGATCGCGTCACGGCGGACGGAAAAACCATTTACACAAAAAGAGACGGAAAAATTGACCGCTTGCGGCCGCCGGATGACTTGATCGCGCCGGACTGTTCAAGCGTCGCGAATGACGATATGGAAATTGAAGTCGATCTCGTCACGCCGCTGCGGGTCAAATATCAAAACATCCTGCATGCCGACCTCCCCTTTCACGTGCTGACACGCGCGATGCTGCGCCGGGCATCCACGCTTTTTGCGGCCCACGGCGGCGGAGAACCGCCTCTGGATTACCGCGGCCTCGTAAGTCGGGCGGCCCATGTGGAAGTTACCCGAAACCATATCGGCTGGCAGGAATGGCGACGTTATTCCAACCGGCAGGAGCAAGACATGCTCATGGGCGGCATGACCGGCAGCGTCCGCTACCGCGGCAAGCTTGCCGAGTATCTGCCGCTGTTGAACTTTTGTGAAAGAGTACACGTCGGGAAAGCGACTACGTTTGGTTTGGGCAAGATCCACGTCCGGATGATACGCCAGGCATAAACATCGAGCAGAAGCAGGACGAGCGTTGTAGTCTGGGCCTTCAAGCCCGGAAAACAAAATCCATAGTGTGGAGCCGTCAAGTCCGCCGTTATCAGTTGCCATAAACCTAATGACCTTCTTTCGGATTGGATGATTTTTTTCTACGGAGGGAAACATGAAAAACATCCTGCTGGCCATCGCGGGCCTGAGCCCGCAGGTGATCACCGAAACCTTGTATGCCCTGCATCAGGAAGGCGCGGCCATTGATGAAATCCATGTCATCGCCACCCGCATCGGCCGCGACGCCATCACCACGCAATTGCTGACGCCTGACGACGGCCGCTATTTCCGCTACCTCAAGGAATACGGCCATGATCCCCGATCCATCCGCTTTTCACAAGACACCCTGCATGTTCTTCGCGACGGCAAAGGCAATCCCATCGACGACATTACCGGCGAAGAAGAAAACGAAATCCTGCTCAAAACTTGCCTGACGCTTGCCCACCGTTTTACGCGAAAACCGGAAGAGCACGTTTTCTTCTCGATTGCCGGAGGCCGCAAAACCATGAGCGCCTGTCTGATGGTGGCCGCCCAGATGTATGCCCGCCCGCAGGACCGGATTTATCATGTGCTGGTGTCGCCGGAATTTGAAAGCCATAAAGACTTTTACTACCCGCCCGTGAAATCCGTCATGCTGGAGCTTCGCGATCCAAACGGGCAGAAAATGTTCAAGGACACCGCTTACGCCAAAATCACACTCGTGCCGATTCCCTTTATTTCATTGCGGCAGGCGGCTTCCGGCGGCAAAACCGGCCGTGTCCGGACACCCGCAGAGCTTTTCCGCTATCTTGTCCGCGAAAAGAAGTCTTTTCTGACGATTGATCTGACACAAGGCAAAATCATCTATAAAAAAACGGAACTGACCATAATGCCGTCGCGCCTTGCCCTTTATGCTTTTTTTGCAGCCCGGAAGCTCGACTGCCGTCTTGTTCGTCCCGACTGCCGCGATTGCGCGGAATGTTACGCGGATTATCGGCAAATCAGCGACGAACAAGGAGCCATCACGGATTTTTACAGAAGACTGGGCGGCGCAACCGAAGATAAAGGTATTTGCGCTTTGGAAAAAGATACACTGCGCGCTTATGTCAGTAAAATCCGCAAAGACCTGATGAAAGCCTTCGGCGCGCAGGCGGCGGCGAAACTGGCTATTGAAGCCGTGGGCCGCAAGCCCGACACGCGCTACGGCATCGCTCTGGAGAGAGAAAGTATTCGGCTGGTTGAATAGGAAGCGTTATTCGCGGCAACGTTGCCGCGCTGGATAATAAAAAGGATGTTTGAACATAATGATCGCGAATTATAGGAACGGAGGTGGATTTATGGATGATACCGTTTTGAAAGTGGCGCTGGCCGGGCTGCTGCACGACATTGGGAAATTTGCGCAACGGGCGGAAGTGCCCCTTTCAGTCAACACAAAAGGTCTGGAAAGCAGCATCTGTAAGCTGGACAAGGGGCATTACACCTATCGCCATGTTTTATGGACGAACGAATTCTTCGAGCTTCAGACGAATCACCCCCATTTGGGAGCGGATTACAATCAGGATAGCCTTTCCAATCTTTCAGCCTACCATCACAATCCTTCATCCAAACTCCAGGAAATCATCCAGCTGGCAGACTGTCTATCCTCGGGGAGCGAAAGACAGGATGATGAAGAGACTTCAGCACGGCGGGATGGATACAAAAAAACCCGCATGCACTGCATATTTGATCATATGCATCTGGACCAAAAACATAACCCGGAAAAAAATTATCGCTACGAGCTGCGCCCGATGGAAGGATCGATGGAAAATTGTTTTCCCAGGCACAAAACCCAGCTTCAGCCTGCCGATGGAGATAACTTGAGGGTAAGCTACGGTGCGCTCTGGCAAGGCTTCATGGCTGATCTGAATAAAATTGAAATAACCGATAAAGAGAAATTTCTCATGACCATGCTTTCTCTTCTGGAAAAATATACCTGGTGCATTCCCAGCTCAACCGTCAACAGGCCGGATATTTCTCTTTTTGACCATGCCAAAACAACCGCCGCAATTGCCGCTTGCCTGTACAAACACCACGCTGCAAAAGGCGATTTGGAAACGGCGCGTTTCTCAACAACCGATGAAACCGCTAAATTCAGACTGGTTGTGGGTGATCTCTCCGGTATTCAGGACTACATCTACAATATCAAAAATGTCGGCGTGGGGGGCACGGCCAAACGGTTGCGCTCCAGATCATTCTATCTGACCGCCTTATCGGATATTGCAAGTCATGCCCTGCTGCACGCTTTCGGGATGCCTTTAACCAATCTGGTGATTTCTTCGGGTGGGAAGTTCTATCTGATGATGCCGGACACTCCGGATGCGGGGCAAATGATAATGAAATTCAAAAGGGAATCGGCGACGTGGCTTATCCGTCATTTAAACGGCGAAGTCGCTTTGAATATTGCCGATGTTCGTTTCAGTTGCAAAGAATTGATGAGTTTCAATCAGATATTGAAAAACGTCAATCAGGCCCTGCAGAAGGAAAAAGAACGCGCGTTTTCAAATGTACTGACGGATGAGGCGGGTTGGAAGTCCGATGCGTTCATGTTATCCGATCGCAAATTTCAGGACGAAGAATCGCTTTGTAAGAGTTGCCGGAAATTTCCCGGCGTACATCAAAAGGACGAAGGTATTGTGCTTTGTGATTACTGCCGTGACGATATTGAACTGGGAAGGGATTTGGCTCAAGCCGTTGGCGTGCAATTTTTTAATAACGCTGAAAGTGGCCGTTACAAGGTTTTTGATGACTTCTCTTTCTCGGTTGCAAAAGATAACCGCGCTTTTTCTGTGCAAGCTTATTTGGTCCAGCCATTCAATAAATGGGAGCTTGATATTAAAAATGCCGCCCTGCGACCCCGGCCATTTGCCAATTCCATTCCGATTTTCAACACAGACCTTTGTCTCAAATGCGGAAATGATTCCTGCCGTGAAAAAGAGAGTGCGCGACCCGGCAGTCCTAAGTATTTTACCTGTCTGGCGCATGCGAGTGACGGCAGAAAAATGCTGGGCGTTCTGAAAGCGGACGTTGATTATCTGGGCTTGATTTTTATTGCAGGATTTGCGCGTGAAGAAGAAAAGTGCATTTCGAGAATTACTACGCTTAGCCGTCTTCTGGAGAACTTCTTTACCGGCAGGCTGCAATACCTTTTGCAAAATGAATTTCCGTATATTTACACCGTTTACGCAGGGGGTGACGATTTGCTGATGATCGGCCCGTGGAGTAAGATGCTTGACTTTGCCGACCGGGTCAATTCCGAATTCGGTCGCTTTACCTGCGGTAATCCGGCTTTCTCTTTATCTGCGGGCATTGGACTTATGCACGCGCATCTGCCGGTTTATGCGGCGGTTAGCGAAGCGGAAGACCTGCTTAAAAAAGCAAAGCATGAAAAAGCAATAGATGAAGCATTACCCAAACAGCAGTTGGCGGTGTTCGGCGATATTGTCAAATGGGCAAGGCTGCCGTCAATTCATCATGAAGCGAGAAAACTGGCACAATGGCAGGAGAGCAAAAAAGTGTCGATGGGCTTTGTCCGCCTGCTGCTGAATTGCTCGGAAAGCTTTCTGGAATATAAAAAAAAAGGCAGGACATCGCATCTTCGGTTTATCCCGATGCTGTCCTACAGCATCGCCAGAAATATTTCGGCAAAAGAAACAGACGTTCTGAAATGGTCGCAGGATCTGACGAATCTACAAAGCGAAAATCTCCGTCATCTTGCGTTTATTGCAAATTATTCAATTCAAACGAATAGGAGTTGATTATGCGGGATATGAAAAGTGAGATGGGGAAGAGTTTTAGTCAGAGTGCGGGTTCATCTGATCGCTGCAGTTGCGGAAATCGTAAGCGTCCAAATTTCCCAACATGTTACGATTGTGCCCAAAAAGGAAAGTCTAATGGCTACCAATCGTCGAACAAGAACTCGAAATCATTACGCGACGGCTATCTTGCCGGTGGCTATTTTGAAACAAAAAACGGCAGGAACTATATCAAGGAGGATGTTTTCATTAAATGGGCACAGGATATAAGCACCGACCTTCGCAGTGAAGGGATGTCACCAACTGCGATCAGAAACTATTTCAATAAACTACGCGCTGTTGAACATAATTACAAGGTAACGAAGGATTTCGATAAAACAAGACAAGACATTTATTCTTTCTGTCGAGACGTAAAGTATACAGAAAATCGGGGTGTAACACCCGAATTGTTTACAAAATTTATTGACAGTAATATTGCTTTAGCCAAAAAAGACCCTGAGCATTTCAAGGCGTTCATAGAACACTTCCAAAGCGTGATCGCATATTTTAAAGATAAAAAATAAACAAAAGGAGGCTCAATCATGAAACTGAAAGAATATATCGTTGTAAAAGGCATTATTAGTTGTGAAACAGGACTACGTATTGGCGGATCAAAAGATTCCCTTGAAATTGGTGCAATGGATAATCCAATTATAAGGCATCCAGTGAATGGATTACCCTATGTTCCTGGGTCTTCATTAAAGGGTAAAATGAGATCCCTTTTGGAAATAAAAGCAGGAACTTACCAAAAAGGTTCAGGACGCCCCTGTGATTGTGGTAGCTGTGAAATATGTATTCTTTTTGGTTGTGGTGATCCAAGTCGTTCAACCCAAATGACAAGGTTAATATTTCGTGATGCGATGATTACATCCGATTCAGAAAAACGATTGAGAGAAGCACAAGAAGAAAAAGGTCTGAATTTTTCTGAAATTAAGAATGAAAACTGGATTGATCGGAATACTGGCAAGGCAGGGAGAGGCGGGCTTCGAACTCAAGAACGTGTCCCAGAAGGTACAACATTTAATTTTGAGATGAGCATCAGGATATTTGAGAATGATGATTCAGCACAGTTCTTGGATAAAATTAAAGATGGACTCGGTCTCATGCAACAAGATTATCTTGGAAGCAGTGGTTCGCGCGGCTACGGTAAAATAAAATTCCTAAATCTTACGTTTAATGACAAGGCGTTCAATATCTGAGGAGCTGCAATGCAAATATTTCAGATTAATTTAAGTGTTCCGTCCGGCTTTGTCACACCCTGGCATGCAGACACGATTTTCGGACATCTTTGCTGGACTGCGGAACGCCATGACTGTTTTCAGCGGTTTTCAGGCGCGGCTGGGCTGATTGAGCTATTCCGCCGCGACGAGCCGCCTTTTATTCTTTCCGATGGTTTTCCATCCGGTCTGCTTCCCGCGCCGGTTACGCTCAAAAGTCTTTTCAGTCGGGCAGAAGCTTGCGAAATCGATGTTGACCAATATGACCTGATGAAACGTGCGAAGAAGGCCGCCTATATAACCATTGAAGAATTCCTTATGTTCCAGAATGGGAGCGTCCCTGCGCTATCGGATGCCGGGCAAAAAGGGTTTATAAAAACAACCGTTTTGCACAACACGATTAGCCGGATAACCAACACCACCGGAAGTCAGGGCAGTCTTTTCGAAAGTGACGAAAAATTCGCGGCAAGTGGGGAAATTCAAATTTATGTAAAGATAAGGGACGGCTTCGAAGAAGATGTTCGGCTTCTTTTTGACAGATTTGCACAGGGCAGCTATGGCGCAAAGAAATCGACGGGTAAAGGGACATTTTCAATCAAGAGCTTTCTTCCTTACTCTGGTTTTGATGGGTCCGAAAGCAAGAAACCGGGCGATCAGGCAATTACCGGTTTTGTATCCCTTTCCCATTTTATTCCGGCAAAAGGCGATCCCACGGAAGGTGCATATAAAACAATGATTAAATACGGCAAACTGGGAGAAGAAAAGACATTCTGCGGGCAACCCTTTAAAAAGCCGTTGATTATGCTCAAACCGGGCGCTGTGTTTTATACAGACAACATCAGGCCATATTACGGATTGCTAATGGAGAACATCTCCGACGCTGAACCTTCTGTTGTGCAATATGCATTTGCGTTTTCCGTGCCATTTGTCATGGCGCAAAACCGGCAATGCCTGGGAGATCGTGAAAGTTGAGCCGTCACGTGTTTAATTCTGTTTACATTACAATACAAATATGTATTATAACGTAATTGTATATGAAGAATTATCGTGAAACCTATATCCGCCGCGCGGAAATTGCGCAGTTGATTTTGCTCCAGCAGCTCTATCAGCAAAAAGACAGTCGCCATTTTATTTTTCAGGGCGGCACGGCGCTGCGCTGGTGCTATGGGGGAAGCCGATTTTCGGAAGACCTCGATTTCGTGACGCCGCTTGAATCCGGCGCTGTTGAGGCGTTGCTGCAGGCGGCCATGAAAGGCGCGCAAAATCTGATGATCGCGCATTTCGGCGCGGGGGCGCTGACGTTGCGCGACAAAAGTTCGCGCGCAGGCGCGCTCAAATGCTTTGCGGACTTCCGGCCGGAGGGGGCGCGGGAGAAGATTTCCGTCAAGCTGGAATTTGAAGGCCTGGCGCCGGGAAAAATGCCGGATTGCCGGAATATTGTCCTTTCTTCGCTGGGCTCGGTTGCGTATCTTGCTGCATCCGGGGAATTCCGCGTGCCGCGCGCCAATTCCGTCATCGTCGCGGAAACGCCGGAAGAGATTCTTTCCGACAAAGTGCGCGCCCTTCTGGAGCGGCGCTACCTGAAGGGCCGCGACTTTTTCGACCTCTGGCATCTGTGCACCGTTTGCAAAACCCCGCCGGACATCAACATCATTCAAAGGAAGTGGACGTTTTATCGGGCGGATTTTGTCGCGCGGCGCTCTTTCTCATTTTTCATCAAACCATCGAAGGAAGAAAAAGCGATGATGCTCGACGCCATCGAACAGGATTTGTCGCGCTTTCTGCCTCCGGACGTTCTGGATGTT
>JAAYDW010000014.1 GCA_012729055.1 Deltaproteobacteria bacterium | reverse complement strand
TATCCGGAAATAAATTAAAACATCCGGCGCAAAGGTTTGCCCTCCGCTCCTCCCGCAGGAAGAAAATAAACTTCGCGAAACTTAAATCCTTAAGGGTGTGCCCCTGTTAGAATTTCCACGCCTTTCTTCGAGGCGATGATGGATGCGGTGAGGCTCGCCCGGGCAAGCTCCGGATTGTGCCAGCCGTCGCTGTTTTCCGCCGTCCACCATTCCCATAAAACATGCGCTTCCTCGTGCTTTTCCCGGGCCTGCGCGAGCGTCGCTTCCGGAACGCCGGCTTTTTTAGCCGCTTCATACGTGTCGATTAATTTCGCCAGCCAGTATTCCGCCTTGCGCATTTTGCCCCTGATGTAGTTTTGGGCCGTCTCAATCTGGTAGTGCTTCTCTTCCTCCGAGGAATTGGGATGACAGCCCAGACAGGCCTCTTTAATCGATTTGATGGGGCGGATGACGCCGTGGTTGGTGTACAGCTTTCCCCCCTGGTCTTTGGCTTTCGGCATGTGGCACTGATGGCACTGGACGCCGGCCCGGTCGTGGGCGCTGCCCCAGTAGGTCTCGGCCTCCGGATGCTGCAGTTTGACCAGTCTTGCGCCCGTCACGGCGTGCCTGAAATCGTAAAAATTCAGCTTCTTGTAATGCGCAAGAATATCGTTGGCGTTTTTCAGGGGATAGTGGTTGGTGCGCCGGTCGTCATAGCCGACCTTTTTACCGCTGTCGAATTCAAACCCGGCATTGCAGGCATATTCGACATGGCACTGGGCGCACATCATCCGGGAATCGGTCTTGCCCATGACGCCGATTTTCCGGAATCCCCGGAAATCGACGACCTTCAGATCCGTTTTGCCGTCCCGGGCGAACGTCTTCGCTCCGTCGCGATCGATCGCGTCGATGAGCGCGTCGCGGACCACCCGGGGCGCGGCGCCATGGGCGTCATGGCAGTGGATGCAGCCCATGGGATTTTGCGTCGCTTTGGAGAAGGCGACGATGTCGGAGCTCCGGTCCCACCTGGCCTTCGGGTCCTTGTCGCCCATGTATTTCCATTGCAGAATGTGATCGGTGGTTTTGCACTTGATGCAGGTGGCGTTGCCCGCTTTTGCGGTTTCCGGCAGTTCGCGGCCCGTGTCATAAAGGACATCCCAGGCCTTGCCGGTTTGATTGACGCCCGCGAAACCTTTTTTATACTGGAAGCGCCCGCCGATGAAGCGGTCCACGACAAACTGGTCGGTGACCATGAAAACATGCGCCCGGGGTTCGTTGTGCTCCTTGGTGAATCCGTGCGGCGCCAGCAGTTTTTCCTGCAGCGGAGAGCGGCCGGCAGGCAGGCCTTTTTCCTTGCGGGCCGGCGCCGCATAGTTGATTCTCATAAAGCTCTTGAACTGGTTGCCGTGGCAGTTGCCGCAGACGGCCTGATCGATGGCCGTTACCGGCTTGTTCCGGAAACTCTGCACGTGCTCTTTTGTGCCGCTGTGGCAGACAGCGCAGGAGAGCATGGCATGTTTGGAGCCTTCCTTCAGGGACTTGATCTGGAAATGGCACTTGTAGCAGTTTTCGCTGGAGTCATTTGCCCCATTCTGCCTGCTTATGCTTTGCGCCGCCGCAATCCCGGAAGCCATCAGAATAATGAACATGACGACGAAGACGACCTGCCCGGCATTCCTTTTCTGCATACCCGACCTCCCCCGGCAATCGATTGGTTGGTGTGTTTCTTTTTTGCCGACGACTGAGCAAAAATCCTGCGACCCTGGGAAGATTTTCATGAAACTGCGGACCAATGTCAAGGAGAGATTTAACAGGAGAGATTTGACGCCCCACGGGACTCCGGCGGAAACCGGAATCCCTTTAAAATATTCAGGGTGTCGGTCAGAACGTAAACGTCCTTTCGGCCATGATAATGTCCGGACTGTTCCATTTCTTCTGAACCATCACATCAATATAAGCGCGGCGATAAATCAATTTTACCGTCACCGTGGAGCAGGCGCCCGATGTATAAAAAACATACTTCGTGCTGTCGCTGGTAAGCGCGGCCAGCCGGGTGTCGCTTTCCACCTCCGTATGCCTCCAGTAACTGACGGCGGGAACGACATTCGTCCACATTTCTCGGAGCAGTTTGGCGTAAACTTTTCCCGGCATGTCGGCGTAATAACCGCTTGCATAATCTCCGACGCCGCACCAGGAAGGAAGCGTAGGTCCGGATTTTAACGTCAGCATGTTTCCGGAGCTGTCTCTGGCCTCCACGAGCAGAATCATCTGTCGCCACGGAGAGTCGGTGGGAATGTGGTGTCCGGTCTGGTCGTTGGTGAGTGTGACGTCGACGGTGATCACATCGCCGGATGTGGAAACGTCGGTCGCCGTGACCTTCATGGTCAGCGTGGCGTTCCGGAGCATGTCCGCGGTAATCGTCATATTGTGCGAATGCAGGGCGTTCGGATTTCTTTCGATGCCGCCCTTGCCCGGCGCGATATTCGTCAGCACGGCTCCGTTGTATGTCGTCGGCGACGGCATGTGACAACCCTGACAGGTCTTGAATTTGGCCGATGTCGTATCCGCATAAGACGACTCGGCCCACTCCTGGTAAGAGGTATAAACAGCCTTCCCCCAGAAGCCTCCGTAGTGGCAGGAGGCGCAATACCGGCTTTCGCCGTACAGGTTTCTTTTTGCTTCCTGGGTGACGACATCAAATCCGCCATAGGGAGAGAAAACACCTTGATCATCGCTGTTGCCGTCGGCCAGCGATCCGAGGAAGAGCTGAGACCACGGAGCGGCGGCCGACGGATCCGGCCGGAAGAGGTCCATGCTTTGTACGCCGGGCATGGAGACGGAGGGCAGATTCGTGTTCTTTTCCAGATGAACCGTCCCGATCTTGTGGCAGAAATCGCAATGCACTCCGTATTGGTCGGCGTTGGTCACGCTTTTGGGGTCGACGTCTCCGTTTGTGGCGGCGCCGGGAATGTGGCAGGACGTGCAGGGGCCCGTGCTTGCGGGAAAGTCGATGCGCCAGCCGGGGCCATAGTAAGGTTTCGTCGGATCGTAGGGGTTGGGGACTTCAAAGGTGCCCCACGGAGTCGTAATGACCGTGTAGGTCGTATCCGGACTCTGACGGCCTTCGACATCCTGCCCGTAATAGGCGGAGAGAAAGCGCGGATTTGTGGCCGATCCCATGTGGGCGTCTCGTTTGGACATCGCGGTCAGGGCCGGGTGGCATTGGATGCAGCCGTTCTGAGCATCATCGGGAGAAACCCATTCATAGGATGAGAAATCCACAAGCAGATGTCTGCGGATGCTCACCACAACGCCTCTGGCGGGAACGATCGCGTCAGCCAGCAGACCGCAGTAATAGCCCTCTTTCCAGGCGCTTATTCTGGCAAATCCGATCGGAATATTGTTCAAGGTAAATGCGCCTGATGCATCGGTAAGAGCGGAGATATCCGAACCCTGAAGCATCACCGTCACACCGGCCACAGGATCCTCTCCATCCTTAACGACGCCCGAAATGCTGCCGGTGGCCGCCGCGCCGCCGCCGGTCGAGCCGCCGCAGGCCGATATCACCAGACACAGACAGAAAACAAGAAGAAAGGCCGGATAACGCTTCCGCCGGGAGTTCTGATCGGCCGTGCCGGATAAAATTCGTTTCATCGCCGCTTCCTTTCAGGAATCTGTTTCCGTATTTTTCTTTACCGCGGATCGACCGGATCGCTGGTGTATTTGCAGGAGCCGGCGATATCGCCGACAAGATAATCACTCCAGTTGATGTTCCATGTGGGCGGAAACGCTTCGGGCGCGGGACGGTGAGACGCCCCGTCCGCTACAAATGTCGGAGGCAGTGTAAACGCAAAGCCGATGCAGCCGTTCGCCGGGCACTCCATCGCTTTGATGGACCACTGGCAGACGGCGTCTTCGCACGGATAATTGATATCCTTTCCCTTGGTCTGAGCGCACCCGCAGGACGCGCCGTTCCAGGCACAGACGGAAGAAGGCTTGCAGGCTTCTTTTTTCCCAGCGGCAAAATCATGGGCAAACGGGGACATGTCTATCGTAACTTCCAGGATGCCTGTATCCGCCGTGTATTTGGGGCTTTCCCACGGCCAGGGGGACTGCACATTAAATTCAAAGGGAGAAACAACCACATACCCGTCTGTTTTCGGTGTGCCCAGCCGGACCACCCGGACGGAGTCCAGAACGCCCGGCGCATTCGTTCCCACATAAACCTGAAAAGTCACTTTGGTATCGGCCTTGGCGTAAAGAAGATACACATAATAGGTGTGCCCCTGCTGAAAATCGTTTTTGGCGGCTGAATTTTGCGTCGTCTCAATATAGTATTTTCCGTTGCCGGCGATGAGATTCACCCGCTGCCCTTTGCCCTGTCCCAGCATTCTGATCAGTTGCTTCGCGTCCGGCGCCGATTCGTTGGCGTTCAAGTACTGCCTGTAAAGCGGAACGCCGGTTTTACAGCCTCCATCGCCGCAGTCTGTCACCCAGGCGCAGCCGGGAGCGCCCGCGTCTCCGCCTTTGGCAAGACACTTGGGAAATATATTGGCCGTCACATGATCGTAAGGCACTTGCAGGGAGCTCTTCCCGGAGGCGCATTCATAGGTGATTTTCGGCAGGTAATAAAACGTGTCGTCGTTGAGCGAAATGGAGCCGATGTCGCCGATCCCCTTGATTCCGCTTAAGCTCCCGTCGTCGTCGTTGAGCTCCGTCTGCCGGTCCACATCGGTCCAGGTATTGAAGATATCATCCGCATAGGTGCAATATTGCTGATGCAGCGCAACGGTATCCGTCGTCTGTTCCCCCTCTTTAAAGAGCGGCACAAGGACAAAGTGACGCAGATCCACATTCTTGAAGGCCAGGTTTCTGGAGTGAAAAGCCGGGGGGTAGTAAAATCCGTTGGGCTGCTTCCAGCCGATCGCCGCGTTGGTGAGAATGCAGTCGCCCACGGCATATCCGCCGTAAAGGCCCGCTTCCTTGGCCTTGGGAATTCCCAGGCTTCTGTTGGCGTTGAAACCGTCGGCATCGCCGCTCTTCAGGCCGTAAATGTATTCGCCGTTGGTCGTATTTTCAATTCTGGTTCCTTTGATATTAATGTAGGCATTGGCTTCCTGATAGACCGGTCCGTCGTAGATATTGTAAAAGCGCTGATAGTTTAAAAAATTGTCCGTCGGGATGCTGATCCCGTCTTTGCCGAAAATACAGAAGCCGTTGGCGTTGCCTGCGCACTTGAGGCCGGTTGCGGCATTTAATTTCGGGCCGGCGGCCGTGGCAAAGTCGTTGCCTTCCTGTGTCTGCCCCACAAAGACCGTCCGGCGCGTGAGCGCCCAGTAACCGTTCAAAACCTGCTCATAACTCCCGCCGGAGACCATTGTAAGTCCGGGACCGAGAATGTCGGTCAAGGCGCTGTCGGTAAAGAGAAACCAGTTGTTGCGAAGCCAGATGGCCGACCAGTTCTGCTGCCCCCAGTGAAACGACGAGGTATAGTTGTCAATGACCGTGACGGAGCAGCCCGCCGTTTCCCCTTTGCTGCACGTCATGTTCTGATGGTTGGCATCCTGAATCACCGGCGTATAGTTGGAGGCTTTGTTGATCGTCAAAGCATGATCCAGCGTATTTTTTACGGGAACGAGGAGCGGGAGAGGCTGGTCATTGCCCCATAAATCCTTGCCTTCATAATCGCTGTTGGTGGTCACGCCGTTGCAGGCGGTAATACCGCCGATCGTCAAAAGCGAGTACTGGGCCGTGGAGCAGAAATTGCCCTTGAAGGAATACAGCGGCGCATGAGCGGCATCCTGCATGGCCGAGACATATCCGGCGGGCGCGTGCTCCGGCGGCGCCGTCGCCGGCCCGGGGACAATCCAGTAGCACGATCCGCAGGCGCCCGCGCCCACAGCCATGTTATGCTCGTAAGTGTTATACGGATTGGCAATGAGGAATATGGCCGGCGTCACATAGTCGCTTTGCGTGGCCATATCCTTGCTATCCGTGCCCGCGTAGCAGTCACGGGATGCAGGCGTCTGGGCATACACGCCGGGCACATTGCGCGGGTTATCCGGATAGTTGTGAGCGTCGGCGTATTGGGGATTCCCCCGGAAATGCTTAAGCGCCGGCCGGGCGTAAATGCCGATGTTGGCCCGGTAAATGTTGCCCGCCTCAAAGCCCGCCGACATGTAGCCGTGGCCGATAGACTTGTAGCCGACATTCCGTTCGAGGAGCAGATTCTGCGCGCCGCGCACCTCGATCCAGCGCGTCATGGAATCGTGGATCGAACAGTCCCGGACAAACGCGCTTCCGTTTGCCGGCGCGTCAAAGACTCCGAGAAACAAAAGCGGGCTGTGCGCCAGCATGCCGCCCTGCCCCATCTGGTAGAATTCCACTCCCTGAATCTGCACCTGGGCAAACCCCTGGCGGATAACGGTTTGCCCGCCGAAGTAACGGTTGGCATCCGGAGAATCCGCGGCGGGAAGATCTTCGCCGATCGCATTACCCGCCGATACGATGCGGATGTTGCGCGTCAGAAGCGCCACAGCCGCCCGGGTTTCCACGGTCTTCCGGGTGATGCCCTGCGCCGAAAGATCATACGGGGTCAGATCGTAGGCTTCGCCGTTGTGCCGGTAGGCCAGTCCGGCGGCAAGCGTGATGACGCTTTTGTTCCCGCTGGTGGAGATGCCGGCAATTGCTCTTTGTTCCGAATGTCCGGGCAGGAAGTCCGTTGTCGTAATGACGATCTGATCCCCCGCTTCCCAGTCAACCGCCCTGTCGAGCGTGATGCGCGTGTCGCCGACTGCCGCCGTGGCGTTAAGCCGCGCCCAGCTCTTTCCGGAGGCAGAACTTGCATCGGCAATCGATCCTTTCGTCATCCCTTTTGCGCCGAACAACTGCAGGGCGCCCCCGTAAGAGACGCCCAGCACTTTCCGGCCGAAATAGGCAAGGTGGTCGTTGGTCAGCTTTTCGTCGGGAAGACTTTCATAGTTAATCTCGTGGTCATCCCACTTGCCGGCGGGAACGCCGCAATAGGCATTCGGCAGATTGGTGGTTTTGCATTCTATGCCTTTTGTTTCGGCATTGCTCCCGTATAAATGGAAAACGAGCACAGACTGAAGGGGAGCATCCTCACTGCCGGCGATAAGCGATCCGCCGTTTTCCACCAGGATGGATTTTGCCCAGAAATGGGTCTCCGCCCTGGCCGCTGCGCCGCCCACTGCCTTTTTGATACGGTAAAACACAGTTTCGACAACCGACAGGTTGTCTGCCTCCGACGCAACATCATCAAAAATCAGCTTGCCGCCGCTGTGGATATTCATATTCTGATAGGCGTAAATCTTGCCCGCCATCACATGCATCTCTGACGTAATTTGCAGATCTTTCGTTCCGTCACCAACCGGAAGATATTCAACGTTGGGGGGCGATGAAAACAGCGCGCCGCCGTCAGTCGTTCCACCGCCGCATCCCGCCGCGAGCAAGAAGGCGCACAAAAAAAAGAAATAAACCGGATAACGCGTCCTGATGCCGGTTCCGTTGGCCTTGCCTGCCAAATTGCGTTCCATCGCTGCTTCCTTTCGGAAATATTATTCAGTATTGTCTCTGACGCAAGTCAGGCTCTTCGCCGGATATTGCAAAGAGCTGAAAACCACATAAAAAAGGAAAGGGATATCGGGAAAAGATAAAGGGGTGATAATTCCTGGTGCCCTGCCGTTTTGTGTGCACTTCATTTTAGGAATCCTTCATTACTGCGTCGCAGCTATATCGGGATGATTTCCCTTTGTCAAGATCAGTTTAATCCTGTGCCGGTTTAATTCTGAAGTGAATAATGACGAATGACTGGATTGCAAAATTATCCTCGAATTCTGCGGAATTTGAATACACAGATGATGTCCCGACACTCGGGAGGAGGCACCGGGGGAAAAAGGGGCATTCTTTCCGCCGTTTCTTCAGGCGTTGCACTTTTTGCGAGCGAAACTGCTTCTCTCAAAAACCATGCCGGCGAGGAACCGATGTCATATCGTAAAATGTTTAAATGTTCACCACGCCCCTGTGTTTCCCCCGCTTTTTTTCATTTCCAACGCCGAGAAGGATTAGAACCCGGCAGAAACTGATAACTCAAGACCCCAATATACAATTTGCCAATTTGTGTTAGCAAAGTCATTAAGACTCTGCGAGAAATCGTATATTTCAAGACCTGATCACAATTATTTTTTAAATATTTTAACAAGAGAAAGGGGGTGCGTAGGGCACCCCCTGCTGACTGGCATTGAATGACAATAGCCCGCGACACAATCCCTATCGGGAAGGTATCCTTGTCGTTACCGAATTAAAGCCGTTTGCGACGATCGGCTGGAATCCAATATCAAGATAATACTGATCCGGATTTTTATAAGGCGGCCAGGTCACTCCCATGTCCGGGACGCTCGGATTGCCGGTTCTGGCAAAATTCGCCAGCATCTGGACCATGAATTCGGATACCCAATAGTCCTTTTCGGTAAGACCCGGATTCAATGGCATCGTGACGGGAACCAGTGCGCCGGGGAACATACCCATCGTCGGAAGGCCTCCCAGCATGTAGGAAACATCGCTGCCATGCCAGGCGGTTTGCCCCAGAACTCTCCAAGCATCCGGAACCTGGGTAAAGATGTAAGCATACATATTGGAATTCATGTTTCCGCTCATGGTGAGCATGCGCGGACCGATTGCCGCGGGCGGAATATAGACATATCCCCCTACCTCAATTTCCTCGCTGGCAACACTGACCATATAGGGAACGTCGTTTTGTTGTCCTGCGTCGAAAATATTGGCCATCGTATCCGGAAGTGACCAGCCGTCGACCGTATAACCGGTTGTATAATCGGGACGCGGCGCGACATTCGCCGCCGTAACAATTTCCTGCCAGGTTTTCGCGCGTAACTCGGCCAGACCGGCCGCGCCGGTGTCGGTAACGCCGAGTTTGGCGGCCAGATTTACGCCCATTTCTTCCGCTCTGGACAGACTGTTGCTCGCTGTACTAAAACCGCTCTGACAGATGGCCTTGTGGAAAAGTCCCTTGGCTAAAGGCGAAGCCATCAGGAAATTGACCTTCATACCGCCGCCGGACTGTCCGTTAATGGTGACATTGTTGGGATCGCCGCCAAAGGCGGCAATATTTTTCTTGACCCACTGCAAGGCGGCAATCAAGTCGAGTGTGCCGTAATTACCGGAAGCCCCTTGAGGGGATTCGGCCGTGAGTGCGGGATGGGCCATGAAACCCAGAGGACCCAGCCGGTGCTGAACGGAAACCCAGATGACGCCGTGCTGGGCCATGAGCGGCGTGTTATAGGAATCCGAGCTGGTACTGCCGGATGTGAGTCCGCCGCCATGGAAAAAGACGAAGACAGGAAGGCGAGCCAGATTGGTCTTGGCAGGCGTCATGACGTTTAAATAAAGCACATCTTCGCTCATGCCCGACTCGGGGACAAAGCGATAAAAGAAGCTTTGCGGAAACGGGTACTGAGCCATCATAGGGGCATAGGTAATGCAGTTCCGGATGCCCGCCCAGGGTGTGACCGGCTGCGGTGGCTTCCATCGCAAATTTCCCACAGGTGGCGCGGCATAGGGGATGCCCTTGTAAATACGCACGGGTTTGCCTGTCTCGCCTACCAGGGTTTCGCCATAGTGAAAGGCCCCGGTGTAATCATAATAGGAAAGCTGTATGGCGTCGATCACCGTTCCGGATACCAGGCCCTTATCCGTCATGATAGGATCGGCGATGGCAGATGGAACGGGCGTATCCGCATCTTTGGGACCGCAGCCGGGAACAACTGCTATTCCCGTTAATAAGAACAACAAAAGAAAAACCTGACAAAATTGATGAAGATGAGATGTGAGCTTTTTAAGCATTTTCCTTACCTCCTTCTTTTGTTTTGTCCGACTCTTTAATGTTTACAGGTATGAACTCGGTGCGGGTATGTGGCAATCATTCTGTTTAGGATGAAGATTTTGGTGTTTGTGGCCAACCCTCTTCTATCCCTGAAGAATTAAAGGCCATATATCTACAACCAACGATGGTTGTAGATATAATAATTAGAATTTTATGTCAAGTTGAGGAACTATCGGTTGAACGGCGTGTTTAGTTGATTCATGTCTTGACCCCATAATCCCATAATCCCCCCCCCATAATCCATAATCCATGTGTTAGCAGCAAATAGAAAAGTCCTATTTTGTAGCACATGATATGTCCGCTTTTAACGATGTTCAAGGAAAGGGGCGGAGGGCGTAGCCCGCAGCCCCTTTCCTTCGGTTTTGGCCGCGGCGGACT
>JAAYDW010000067.1 GCA_012729055.1 Deltaproteobacteria bacterium | reverse complement strand
TTTTGAGCTAAAAACCATCATGGAGATGAAGCTTAAAAAAATTACCCAACTTCGGTAACATCTTTTATGAGGCAACCTTCAACATCCTCGCTCTTCACTCGGTAACATTTATTAATGAGGCAATAGGATGGCGGCGCCGGTTCGTTTTCCGGGGCGGATTCCGGCGTGTTCGGCGGCGGATTTCGCCTCTTGATTAATCCCGCAAATACGATATGTATCCGTTTATCTGGTCTTGCGGAAAGGAGCCGGCATGAATGACCCTGTTGCCCAACGAGTCGAGGAATTATTTGCCTCCGGATACCGCTGTGCCGAAAGTGCCCTCTTGATTGTGGCGGAAACGAAAGGTGTAACGTCCGCCTGGATTCCCAAAATCGCTTCGGGATTCTGCGGCGGAACGTCGCGTACGCGCGGAACCTGCGGCGCGGTGGCCGGCGCCGTGATGGCGGTGAACCTGTTTTGCGGGCGCAACGATCCGTCCGCGCCGCTTTCCCACAGCTATCCGCCGGTGCAGCGCCTGATCCGGGCGTTCGAGGAGCGGTTCGGTTCGACCAACTGTTTCGATCTGATCCGGTGCGATCTGGCGACGGAAGAAGGGCAGCGGAAATTCCTCGCGGAGAATCTTCTTGTGCGGTGCAAAGCCTTCACCGCCTTTGCCGCAGCCGAGGCTCTGGCGGCGATCGACGAAGCGGACTGACGTCCGTTGCGGCGTCCCCGTCCCGGGCCGGAATACAAAAGGAGGATGGACATGCCGAAAATCCGATGGTCAGGCTGTCTTTTGGCAGCGGTTCTGTTTTTATCCGCCGGCGCTTGGGCCGAAACCGCAGACGTTCGGGAATACACGATCGTCAAGGGCGACACCCTTTGGGATATTTCCGCGGCCCGTCTCGGAAATCCCTTTTTGTGGCCCGCTCTCTGGAAGGAAAATCCCCGGATTGCCGATCCGGACCGGATCTATCCCGGGTGGACGATAAAAATTCCGGCAGCCGCCGGTTCCGGGAAAAAAGACCGAGCCGCCGCGTCGCCAGCCGCGGCAGACAGAAAGCCCGCCGCTTCCGAAGCCGACGGGGCTGCGGCCGCGCTGAAGGATCAGGAGAGAAGGGAATCGTCCGCCGCCTGTTGCGAACGCAAACCGGCGGCCGTTCCGGCCGCGGATCTTTATCCGGGCCTCAAGGGCGTCGTCCTTTACGACGGAACGGTTGTTCGCGGGCGGATTCTTTTTTTGAGCGCTGAAATCGTTGTCCTGCGCCTGCCGGACGGCCGGACGGCGTCCTATTCCTTTGTGAAGGAAGTTTCCCATTTCGTGAAGAACTGACGGACCTGAAGGTCCGCGCTTTTACGAATCAGCGATGCAGGGCGGATCTTCAGCCCCGCCTTTCTTTGCGGACCTGAAAGTTCCTGTTAAATGAATGTTGTGCTCATGCCCTGGCGATGTAGGGCGGATCTTCAGATCCGCCTGGCCTGGCGCACCGGAAAGTCGCCGTTATGAGGAATGTTCCGCTCACGCCTTGGTGATGTAGGGCGGGGCTTTAGCCCCGCCGTTCCTGGCGCGCCGGAAGGGTTGCGCCGCCTGACCATGATGCAGTCGGTGATCGTTTTTGAAACACCGGCCGCTTGAGGCTTACAAAAAGATTTTTCCGGGATTGAAAAGATTGTCCGGGTCGAGAAGCGTCTTCAGCTTCTTCATCAGCGCCAGGCTTTCTCCGTGCTCCGCTTCAAGAAAGCGGATTTTGCCGATGCCGACGCCGTGTTCGCCGGTGCAGGTGCCTTCAAACGCCAGCGCCTGCCTGACGATGCGGCTTGTCGCTTCTTCCACGCGCGCCCAGCGCTGCGGATTTTGCGGCTCATCCATCACGTGGACGTGAATGTTGCCGTCGCCCGCGTGGCCGAAGAGATATCCGGTCAGATCCCGGATTTCCTCGCGGCAAAACTCCACCATGTCGCTGTAGCGCGATAAAGGCACGGCCACGTCCATGATGAGTGGAGACAGGCCGATGTGCTGCCGCTTGATCGATTCGTACGTCTGGTGGCGGAATTCCCAGAGTCTCGCCTTTTCTTCCGCGCCGATGCCCCGGTCGATCGTGAGCGCGCCCTGCTCGCGGCAGATTTCTTCCACGAAGGCCATTTCTTCGGCCAGTCCCCGGCGGCTGTAGCCGGAAAATTCCATGAGCAGCGTGGGATGCTCGTCAAGCGCAAGCCCCCGGTCGGCGTTGAGAACGCGCATGACGTTGGCGTCGAGGAATTCCATGGCGTCGGGCGAAAGCCCAGCGCGCATGATGGTGTAAACGGTCGTGGTGGCCTGGAGCGGAGTGGCGAAGGCGGCCCGCACGGCCATGAAAGTCGCGGGCAGGCCGACGAGCTTCAACGTCGCCTCGGTGACGAGCCCGAGCGTCCCTTCCGCTCCGGTGAAGAGCGCCGGCAGATTGTATCCCGAGGAGCTCTTGCGCGCGCGGTTGCCGACGCGGATGACGCTGCCGTCGGGCAGGACCACCGCGAGGCGCATGACGTAGTCCTTGGTCGCGCCGTAGCGCACGGAGCGGATGCCGCTGGCGTTGTTGCCGATCATGCCGCCCACCGTCGCCGCCGCCCCCGGATCGGGCGGAAAGAAAAGGCCGTCGCGGGCGAGTTGTTTGTTGAGGTCCTTGTAGACGACGCCCGCCTGAACATCCACCTGAAAATCTTCCGCGTGCACCGCGAGGATCCGGTTCATTTCGGTGCAATCGACGACCATTCCGCCCCGCACGGGAATGGGATTGCCTTCCAGGCTGGTTCCCGCGCCCCAGGCGACAACCGGCACTTTGTTTTGCCGCGCCCAGGAAACCAGGCGGCTTGCCTCTTCGGTGGTGTGCGGCCAGACGACGACGTCGGGCAGGTGCGGCGCGTGAAACGATTCGTCGTGGGAATGCAAATTCAGGACCGACTCGCCGGCCGACACCCGGCGGTCGTCGAGGATGGCTTTTAACGGGCCGAAGGCGAATTTCTCAGTCATGGCTGTTCCTCAAAAGGGCGGCGAGGCCCGGAGGCTTACGCGCCGGGCGCCGGTCAACCGGGATTTGTCACCGGGCGTTTCCCGTCGATTGTTTTTCAACTTCCGCTTCCGCTTCGCGGTCGAAGTCGCCCGCCCGGTCGAGTTCCCGAAGCTTGTTTCCGGCCGCGTCTCCGTAGCAGGTGTAAAACGTGTTCAGGATGGCTTCATAGGGAACGTCGGCAAAGGAGCCGTGGTCGGTGACGTATTCCATGTGGCGGCGTCCCTCCAGGTCGAAAGGATGAAACACCGCGTCGGAGACGCCGTCCCAGTCGAGCGGTTTGACCCGGAACTTTTCGCAAAGCGAAAGGTTGAACGTCGGCGTCACCTTGATCCAGCGGCCGTCAAGCCAGATGTCGTTGTAGCCGTGGTAATAAAACGTGTCCGTCTGCATGACGGCTTTCAGCCGCTCGGTGGTGAGGTGATTGCGGACGTCGGCGAAGTGGAGCTTGCAGGGAATGTCCTCGGCGCGCAGCGCGGCGGCGAGCACAATCGCCTTTGCCACGCAGTAGCCGTAGCCCTTGGCCAGAATGGCGCTGGCTTTAAATCCCTCGCGGGTGTGATCAATGCGGTAGGGATCGTAGTAAATGCCGTCGCGCACGGCATAGTAAAGCTTGACGGCCTTCTCCCGGGGCGTTGGAGCCCCGGCGACGGCTTTCCCGGCGAAGTCCCGGACGAGCGGCGAATCGCTGTCGATGAACTCCGTCGGTTTCAAATAGTCTTCGTTCATGGCTCTCCTGTTGATCAGGGTTTGATCATCACTTTGACGGCGGTCGGATCGGAAAGCTGCGTCCGGAACGCCAGGGCCGCCTCATCCAGGCCGAAGCGGTGCGAGATCAGCGGCCCGGCCTTGACCTTGCCGGTTTTCAAAAGCTCGAGGGAGGCGCGGAAGTTTCCGCCCAGGCAGCCGACGAGCGTCAGGTTCTTGCCGATCACGGGCAGGGGCATCCAGGAAAGCGGCTTTTCGTAAACCCCGACCAGCAGAATTTTTCCGCCGCCGCGCGCCATGGCCACCGCCTGATCAAAGGTGGTCTGAGTGCCCGCGCATTCAACGACGGTGTTGACGCCCAGCTCAGCCGTCCAGTTCATCACTTCAGCCAGCGTGTCCGAGGTTGCCGCGTCAATGACCGGATCGGCGCCGCAAAGCTTTGCCGCGGCCAGTCGCGCGGGTCTGCGCCCGGCGCCTACGACTTTTTCGACGCCCAGGGCCTTGAGCACCTGAACGGAATAGAGGCCGATCACACCCAGGCCGATGACGGCAATCGTTTCGTCGGGTTTGGGCTGCCCGCGGTTGACGGAGAAATAGGAAATGGAAAGGGGTTCCACCGAAGCCGCGTCTTCATAGGTGAGCTCCTCGGGCAGCGGGAAAATGGTGCGTCCCGGCGCTGCAAACGGCACGTGGACGTATTCGGCCATTGCGCCGGCGAACTGATAGCCCAGCAGGGCCATGTCGGAGCAGCGGTGCGATTTTCCCTGCCGGCACCAGAAGCACTGGCCGCAGGGGGAAAAGCCCACCGCCGTGCAGCGTGTGCCGACGGAGATGCCCTGAACGTCTTTGCCGACCTCCACGATGTCGCCGCTGAATTCGTGGCCGAAGATGGTTCCTTCGTGGCCGTTTTCCTTGTACCAGTGCAGGTCGGAGCCGCAGACGCCGCAGGCCTGGACCTTGATGATGACGCCGTGCGGCGCGCAGACGGGATCGGGGACGGTTTCGGTTCGAACATCATTGGCTCCGCGCAAAACTGCTGCTTTCATGTTGCCCTCCGGAAAAATATTTTAAAAAAAGGTATTTCAAAGAATGTTTTCTCTGTCAAGCCGTTATCGAAGGCAAAATGACGCGGCGGAGCCGGGGAGGGCCGCGGCCCGCCGGTTACGCGTTGCAGACGCGGTTGCGGCCGGTTTGCTTGGCCTGGTAGAGGGCCTGATCGGCGCGGAAGATGAGGTTCTCTCCGGATTCGGAAGGCGTCAGCACGGCCGCGCCGATGCTGATCGTGAGATGCTCGTCTTTGCCGTCGCGCGGCGTGAAAGAAAGCCCGGCAAAACGGGTGCGGATGCGCGCGGCCGTCTCGAGCGCGGCGTTCTTATCGGCGTTGTGCAGAATGACCACGAATTCCTCGCCGCCGTAGCGGCAGGCGATGTCTTCTTCCCGCAGGGTATCCGTGAGCAGCCGGCCCAGGGCCGCGAGGACCTTGTCTCCCTCCGGATGGCCGTGCGTGTCGTTGAAATCCTTGAAATGATCGACGTCCAGCATGAGCAGCGACAGGTTCGTGCCGCTGCGGCGCGCGGCGGCGATTTTCTTGACGAGCGACGCATTGAGGAACCGCCGGTTGAAAAGCCCCGTGAGCTCATCCGTGACGCTGATCGTCTCAAGATTTCTTTCCCGTTCGCGCAACTGCGCTTCTTCCTCCTGCATGACGCGGATGCGGTATCCGAGGGCGAACGAAAGCAAGATGGCTTCGGCGGCGCTGCCGAAGATGACGATGTGCATGGTAAAGGTGTTGTTGGGCACCCAGCCGTAAAATTTGAAAATGAAGACCAGCGCGGAGACCATGAAAACGCTGAAAGCGATGACGTAAAACAGGGCCGGCCGGAAGCCGGAGCGCAGCGCGGACAGGCCCGCCGTGAGCAGTAAGACAAGGCTTACCTGTCCGGACAGATAGGCCAGAAGGTTGCTAAGCCAAAGCTGCCGCAGCAAAACCAGCACGACGATGACGCCCGTGAACGCCGCCAGCCCCTTGAGCGCCTTGTCGTGGCGGGGCGCGGTTCGGGACGTGTTTAGAAAGACAACGGCAAAGATGATGGCGAACATCATCATTAAAGACGCAAAGACCGCGATATAGGACATCACGAACTCGGCCAGCGGCGGCCAGAAATATCGAAAAAGGCCGATCAGCGTGCACTGCCACAACAGCAAAAAGAGGATATAGACGATGTAAAGGAGGTAATGCCGGTCGCGGACAAAAAGATACAGGGCCAGATTGTACAGGATCATGGCAACGAGGATGCCGACGAAAAATCCGATGATCAGAAAGAGGATAAAACTGTTTTCCCGGAAAGCATCGATGGTATAGAGCGTCGCGCGAAACTGCAGCGCGAAAGGCGTGGCGACGCGGACGATGACCGGCCGCGAGGCGTCGATGTTGTCGGGGAGCGCGAAGGTCGGATAGAGAAAGGGAAATTCCCGGCTCTTGTCCCCCTGCTGCCAGCCGCCGGTAAGCTTGACAACACCCGGCTTTCCGTTTTGCACAACCGGAACATAAAGTGTGATGGATCCCAGGGCCGCATTGTCGAAAACCAGAAAAGACCGGCGGCTGGCCAGCGGATCGTCGGCGCCGGAAGCGGAGGGGGCGATGCGGCATTTAAACCAGAGCGTCGCCCGTTTAAAGCTGAACTGGAAGGAATTCTTCGCGTGGCGCTGAAAAGACGGCTTCTCACGGGCGATGTCGCTGTACTCCAGGCGGTCCGTGGGATCAAGCAGGTATTCGGCCTGCGCGGCGATTTCCACGGAAGGGGCGCCACGTCCGACAACAACCGCCCCGGCCGTTGCCCGGGCCGCGGCCGGAGAAAGAAGCAGGACGACAAAAAGCGCGGACAACAAAAGGCAAAACATTTTTAGCCCGGAATTCACAGAGTACCTCTTCGGTTGTCGGCTGCGCGGGCAGTCGCGCCTTCCGGTATCCATTTTGTAAATGTACCCGCCTCAAATAAAGACCACATTTTTTCGCGGACGACCTCCCATGCCTGCCGGTCGCTGCGGATCAGAATGCCCCGGTCGGCC
The DNA here is from genome assembly GCA_012729055.1 of Deltaproteobacteria bacterium. Lineage (GTDB taxonomy): Bacteria > Desulfobacterota > Syntrophia > Syntrophales > Smithellaceae > UBA8904. The sequence continues at coordinate 8,985 of JAAYDW010000067.1, read as the reverse complement.
AGCTCCGCGATGATGGCTCGGATCTCGGCCGGCGTCCGGCGGGTGATGGGAACAAGCAGTGCGACGGCGTCTTCTGCAAGGGGCCGCGGCCGGTCCAGGAAATAGGCGATGATGACCAGGCGGGACCAGAGGTCGGTGAACTCCTCCAGGGCTTCGTTCGAGGCTTTGAGCCGCGTAGAAAATTCACGCAGCATGTAAAGCGCCGCCTCCCGGTTTTCGCGGATCAGGCCGCGCAGGGTCGCATCGTCGATCACGGCCAGGGCGCTGTCCGCGAGCGCGCGCGCCGTGGCCGTGCGTCGTACATCGATCAGCGTCGCCATTTCGCCGAAATACTGCCCCGGCCCCAGCCGGGCCAGCGTTTTGGTCATGGAACTGTCGGTGCGCTCCAGGACCACGCTTCCGGACAGGATGTAAAACATCTCGCGCCCCCGGTCGTTCTCGCGGAAGATGACGCTGTCTTTCGCGAAGGAACGCCCGAATTTCGCAAAGAGCCGCTCATCCACTTTCAGGCGCGACGCGCGGGGTTTGAGGAGCGCCCGCTCGAGCAGGAGCAGATCGCGCCGTTCGTAGGAAGCCAGCATCTCGGCGCAGAACAAAAATATCAGCGACACGTAGAAAACCCAGATCACCAGGATGACGATGGTTTCCAGGGAACCGAAAATCACGTGATAGCGGGTGTAGGAGGTCACGTACCAGGTGAAGAACTGTTTGGCGATTTCCAAAAGCAGCGCAAAGGCGGCGCCGGCAACCAGGGCCGGAACCGGACGGACGCGCGTGGTCGGCGTGAACCGGTACAGCAGCGCGGCCAGGGCGACGACCAGCGCATACGGGATCGCGTAGCGCAAAAGCAGCTCCGCCGGCAGGTCGAGCGAAATTTCCATGCCGCCCGGAAGGATCAGGGGGGATTGGGCCAAAAGCGCCGCCGCGGCGCTGATAAAAATGCTCAGGCCGCCCACCAGCCAGGCGGCGGGGATCATGCAGAAAGCCATCAGCTTGGAAACGACATACTTGCGTTTCCGGCGGGAGCGGAAAATGATGTTGAACGCCGACTCGACGGCGTTGAAGATCGCAGCCGACAGCCAGATGAGACCCAGAAAACCGATCCAGCCCAGGACCTGTCTCTTGTCTTCGATTTGTCCGAGCTGCCCGAGAATCTCTTCGGAAAAGTAGGGATGAAAGTTCCGGATTGCCGCGACGATATCCGCCTGGACGGCGGGATTGGAACTGAAGAAGGATCCCGCCGCGAGAATGGTCAGGATAAAAAGCGGAATCGCGGACAGAACGGCGTAAAGCGCGATGGCCGCCGCCTGATTGGCGTCGCTGTTGGCGCTGAAATTGGCTATGGCGTCGGACACGACGTCCCAGGCGCCGGCGGCTCTCAGCTTCATGGATTCCCGGCGCTTTTTCCGCCTCGCTGTTCCGTCTTTATTTTTTTTGCCCATCCGGTTTTTGCCTGACGCCATTTCTTTTTGGCTTTCATCCTACAACGGAACAGGATGCGGGTCAAAGCGATACTTGAGCGATAATTGAGACGGCATCCGGCGGCTTGAAAGAGATTGAACGGCCGCCTTTTCTGGGGTAAAGAAGAGGACAAAAGAAGCACTGCGTCGGACGACGGAGCTTTCGGGCAGGACAAAAAAACTGCGAGAAAAGGAGAATCCCATGAAAAGAAAAATGTTCTTCTATGCGTTTTTAGCACTGTTGCTGCTCGCGCCCGCGCAGCTTCCGGCGGCGGACTTCGCCTGGATGCCGGATTTCAATGTTCAGGCGCAGGCGGACCCGTCCGGATTCCGCGTCCGGCTCGCCACGCGTTTTCATATCGGCGACGCGCAGGTCAGCGCCGTGCTTGGCAATTTCCCCAAACCGGCGGATGCCTACGTCGCCCTGCGCCTGGGGGAAATGTCGGGAAAACCGTTTGAATACGTCGCCGAACAGTACAAGGCCAACAAGGGGCAGGGCTGGGGAGCGCTGGCGAAAAGCCTGGGCATAAAACCCGGCTCGCGCGAATTTCATGCCCTGAAGCGCGGAGACGACCTTTACGCGTCCAAGGGCAAGGGAAAAGGCAAAAAGAATAAATAAGAGGCGGATTGCCGCCGGATAAGGAATTTCGCGGGGGAATCCTGAAAGTCCCGGGGAGAGGTTCCTGCTCGCGTGCTACGTCTGGCGCGGATCCAGATAGTCGTAAACCACTTCGCCCAGGCCGAGCGTCATGTCGCTGATGTAGTGAACGGCGTTGAGAATGCGTTTGACCGGCAGATCGGCCACCGGCGCCATGCAGTGCGCAAAGAGCTGCAGCGAGGCCGGCCCCGTCCAGGCTTCGCGGACCGTGACGTTGAGAAACGGATATTTCACGAGCTGACAGATTTTCGCGTTGCAGTCCACGTCGGGAATCACCTTGACCAGGTAATTCGGCGCGCGCATCGCCTCCAGAAACGGTTCGGTGCCGAGCTGCTGCCACTTGTACGCCATCGTGGCGCGCGCGATTTCCAGCTCGCCGTATGTCAGAACGCCGATGTAGCAATCCTTGCTGACGCGGTCCACGCGCATCTGGGGCCTGGCGAACTTTTTGGGGAACCCCCAGATTTCCCGCCCGCCGACGATGGGCGCGAGGTCGTCGAGATACATGGCGTGCACGTAGTTGCCCGCTTCGCCCCTGTACAGAACCGGAATGACCTGCCCGGATTCCTCATAGGAACCGAAGCCGTCGGAATCCGGCATTTTGATAAATTCGTACTTCACCACCGGCTTGTACACTTCCAGAGGCGCCGGAACGGCCCTGGCCAGCGCGTCGGGATCGGTTTCGTATTCGATGATCAGAAATTCGCGGTTGCGGAACTGGTAAGGCCCCGGCGCAAACGAGGGGCTGGAAAGCGGCATGGCGAAACAGTTTTTGACGTCGGAAATTTTCATAAGCGCTCCTTGCCGGTCAGGGGACCGCGATCCATTTGTCCAGGCCGGCCATCTCCAGAATACGGCGCACCGCCGGGCCGGCGTTGATGATGGAGAAATTCCCGCTTTTCATGCGCACCACGATCATCACAATGCGCAGAAAGCCCGAGGAAATGTATTTGACGCCGGCGAAGTCGAACCGGACCGCGCAGGAAGGCAGGGCGGCGTCGACGGTGGCGGTGATTTCCTTTTGCAGCCCCATCGCCGCGAGCGTGTCCAGGCGTTCGGTAAAATGAAACACCAGCGTGTTGTCGTTTATCCTGCTTTCCATGGAGGGAGTTTCCTGGCCTTTCGGGATTTTTCCGGCCGCGCCTTGCGGTCCGTTTGAAAACGAGCGCAGTATACCGCGTCTATGTGGTTTGTCAAATGCGCGCCCCCGAATGCGCCGCCCCGGAAAATCATATTGCAATGGCCGGGCGCTTGGGCTATGAAAAACCGCATGCGCAGACTGTTTTTAGGAATTCTTCTTCTGGCGATGGCGGGGCTTGGGATCTCCTGTGAAAAATCCCCGCAAAACGGCAACGGGCCGCAAAAGACGGACAAGCCGCCCGCGTACGGCGACATTCTCGTGCGCGGCGACATCGGCGACGCGAGCAACCTGATTCCGCTTCTGGCGTCCGATTCGGCCTCGCACGCGGTGGCCGGCATGGTGTACAACGGCCTCGTCAAGTACGACAAGAACATGAACATCGTGGGGGACCTCGCCGAATCCTGGGACATTTCCCCAAACGGCCTGGTCATCACGTTCAAGCTGCGCCGGGGCGTGCGCTGGCATGACGGCAAGCCTTTTACCGCCGCGGACGTGCTTTACACCTACCAGGTGACGGTCGATCCCCAAACGCCCACCGCCTACGCGGGCGATTTTCTGAAAGTTAAAAAAGCCGAAGCGCTGGACGACTACACGTTCCGCGTCACCTACGACAAGCCGTTCGCGCCGGCGCTGATCAGTTGGGCTTCCGCGATCCTGCCCCGGCATCTTCTGGCGGGAAAGGACATCACCCAGAGTCCGCTTTCGCGCCATCCCGTCGGCACCGGTCCCTACACGTTCAAGGAATGGGTGGCCGGGCAGAAAATTGTTCTGGCGTCCAACGAGGATTACTTTGACGGTCGGCCGTACATCGACGGCCGCGTCACGCGTATCATTCCCGACACGGCGACGATGTTTCTGGAGCTGCGCGCGCAGAACCTGGGGATGATGGGGCTTACGCCGCTTCAGTACACGCGCCAGACGGACAACAACCTGTTTCGGGAAAATTTTACAAAGTACCGCTACCTGGCTTTTGCCTATACCTATCTGGGCTACAATTTGAAAAATCCGCTGTTTGCGGACAAGCGGGTGCGCCAGGCCATTTCCTATGCGATCAATAAAGACGAAATCATCACCGGCGTGCTTCTGGGGCTGGGCAAGCCGGCGCACGGGCCTTACAAGCCCGGCACCTGGGCCTACAACGACAACGTGAAGAAATATCCTTACGATCCGGCCCGGGCGCGCGCTCTCCTCCGAGAGGCGGGGTGGGCGGATGCCGACGGCGACGGCGTGCTGGAAAAAGACGGCCGGCCTTTTGCCTTTGAAATGCTCACCAATCAGGGCAACGAAACCCGGCAGAAGTGCGCGGAAATCATTCAGCGGCAGCTCAAAGAGGTCGGCCTTTCCGTGAAGATCCGCATCGTGGAGTGGTCGGCGTTCGTGACCGAGTTCATCAACAAGCGGCGCTTCGACGCCGCTATTCTGGGCTGGACGATTCCGCTCGACCCGGACGCCTACGACGTCTGGCATTCGAGCAAGACCGCCCCGGAGGAGCTCAACTTCGTCTCGTACCGGAACAGCGAGGCGGACGAGATGCTGGAGAAGGGCCGGAGCACCTTCGATCAGGCCCGGCGCAAGCAATACTACGACCGGTTTCAGGAAATCCTGGCCGAGGACCAGCCCTACACGTTTTTGTATGTCCCCGATGAACTGATCATCATCGCCAACCGCATCCGCGGCGTCGCGCCGGCGCCCATCGGCATCGGCCACAATTTCGACAAGTGGTATGTGCCCAAAGACGAGCAGAAGTACACGATGAAGCGATAGCGCCTTAGTTAACCTTGCAGGGAACGATCGCGACCACGCTTTCGGACGGCCAGACCGTTTCCTGCCGGCGAATAAAAAATGCTTGACAATAGAACGCGCGTTCTATATAGAAGGGGCCATGAAAAAGACGCGCGACATAAAATCCGTTGAAGAGAGCCTGGCGGCGTTTTACCGCCGGCAGAAACGCATGCCCACCTACACGGAAATGATGGACCTGTTCGAGGTGCGCTCCAAAAGCGTCGTGTCCTACTGGATCGACAAGCTCATCGAAAAGGGCATTCTGGAAAAGGACGCCCAGGGATTTCTCAAGCTCTCGGACATCTCCTTCGGCATTCCCCTGGTCGGCAACATCGCCGCGGGGCTGCCCGCCTCCGCCGAGGAAAATACCCGCGACGTGGTGTCCATGGACGCCTACCTGGTGGCCAAACCCGAATCGTCCTTTTTGCTGCGCGTCACCGGCGATTCCATGATCGGCGCGGGAATCATGGAAGGCGACCTGGTGGTCGTCGAACGCAACCGCGAGCCGAAAAACGGCGACATCGTGCTTGCCGAGGTGGACGGCCAGTGGACCTTGAAGTATTTCCGCCGCAAGGGCGGCCAAGTCATGCTGGAAGCGGCCAATCCGGCCTACCCCATGATTTATCCCCGCGAAGAATTGAAAATAGGCGGCGTAATCACCGCGGCCGTCAGAAAATATCTGATGTAACCCGTAACGGAAGACAGGGAGCAAAAACCATGCAGACGACAACCAGCCTGACTGCGATGCAGATGACGATGAACGACCATCCGGCGACGCCGGCAAACCGCGAGCGGTTCCGGGAAACGATCCGCAAAACGGAGCCTGTCGACTGGGACGCGGTCATCCTCCGGGCCGACAAACTCACCGCCCGGGCCGGGGCCGTTGTGGCGGTTCTCTCCGCTTTGTATTTCGCCCCGATTCTCCTGTCCATTTTATTGAAGAACTGAAAAAAACGGCATCCTATGACCGCCCGGGAAATCAGCAAAAAGCTGCGCGCACTGGCCGATTCGGAGCAGGCCTCCCAGTTGCAGCGGTTTTTCAAAACCGCACCCGGGCAGTACGGCGCGGGCGACAGGTTTTTGGGCATCCGTGTGCCGCAGCTTCGCGAAGAGGCAAAAAATTTCACAGCGCTGCCGCCGGGCGAGGTCGGGAAACTGCTTTCTTCCGGATACCATGAAGAACGCCTGTGCGCTCTTTTGATCCTGGTGCGGCAATTTTCAAAAGGCGGTCCCGGCGAGCGCCAGGCCATCTATGAATTTTATCTGCAAAACACCCGCTTTATCAACAACTGGGACCTGGTCGATCTTTCCGCGCCGCTGATCGTGGGAGCCTGGCTCGCGGGCGGAGACAGGCGGATCCTTTACCGGCTGGCCGGTTCGCAGAGCCTTTGGGAGCGGCGCATTGCGATGATTTCCACCTTTGCTTTCATCAAAAGAGGCCAATGCGGCGACGCTCTGGCGATTGCCGAACTTCTCCTGGCGGATCGGGAAGACCTGATTTCCAAAGCGGCGGGATGGATGCTGCGGGAAGTGACAAGCGTAATCCGGCCGCCCAAAGAAGCGTTTCTTGACAGGCACGGCCTGCGCATGCCCCGCACGATGTTGCGCTACGCCATCGAAAAATTTCCAGAAGAGGAGCGGCAGAACTATCTGCGCCGGCCGGCGGAAAGGGCGCAGTTTGGAGCAGCGGCGCGCCGGCCGGGGCACGCGCGCCGCTGCTCGGAGTTTTGAGCCGGATGTTTACGGAGGCGTTGCGGGTTTTGCCGGCGGTTCGGCAATGTCCAGAATCCGATCCACGCTGAAGATGCGTTTTTCCCTGCGGGCGAGGCAGTAAGCCTCCAGGCCCAGGTAGGGATGACCCTGATATTCCATGGGCCCCACGAAAAGCGGCCGCACCACCCGGCGCGACTTTTCGTCCTGCCCCTTCAGGTAGAGTATTTCGATGTCTTTCCTGTCGGCGATGGCCGTTTCGATTCTCCGGATTTTCTCCTCCCGGCCCAGCGTCTTGGCGGCCTGCCGGTACTGGATGTCCGTCAGGAACTTGACCACCCGCCAGTCCATCAGAATGTGGCTTTTGCGCAGCGGCTGTTTAAGGACGATGCCTTCGAGCGTCGTGCAGCGCGACAGGGCCACGTACATCTGCCCGTGCGCGAAAGTGCCGCGTCCGACGTCGATGAAAACATTTTCAAACGTCTTGCCCTGGCTTTTATGAATGGTCACCGCAAAGGCGAGCCGGACCGGGTACTGCTGAAAGGCCCCCACCTCTTCGGACCGGAGCTCGTCGTTTTTCAAAAAGAAGCGGTAGATTTTCCAGGTGTAGGGCGAGATGCGCGCCGTGTCGCCGTTGTCGAGATCGGCCACGATGACGTCCTCTCCTGTGTCGTCGGTTTCGAACCGGCGGATGATGCCGACGGTGCCGTTGTACCACTGGCCGTAAGAGTCGTTGTTGAGGAGCATGATCTGCGCCCCCTTCTTGAGCTTCAGCTCCACGGCGGTGGGCAGGTACTCCTTGCCGAAATCCCCTTCGAGCAGGCCTTTCGCCTTCCAGACCCTCCCGGGCAGTTCGGCCAGGCGTTTTTCGTTGACGGCGTCGGCCAGATCGTTGGTGCTGGTGAGCGAAATGTAAAAGGTATCGGGCGGCGGCTCGAAGTCCGGATCGCAGCGCGCGTTGAAGCAAGCAAGGTCCGCGTCCGTCACGGAACGGTTGCGGATGGTGTTGAGCAGCCGGACGAAGTCGCCGTCCTTCTGGCGGTAGACTTTTTCGAGCTCGACGTATTCGATGGACAGTTCCCGGAAGACGTTGGCGCTGAAAAAATACGGCGTCGGATAGTGGCTCCGGAAAATCTCACGCTCGGCTGCGGCCACCACCGGCGGAAGCTGGTACAGGTCGCCGATGAAGATCATCTGGACGCCGCCGAAAGGCTCTTTCTCGCTGGGACCGTTGAAACGCAGGAATTTGTCGATGCAGTCCAGCAAATCGGCGCGCACCATCGACACCTCGTCGATCACAATCGTGGTGAGGCGGTTGTAAACGGTCGACTTGCCCTTGTCCGCCTTCTTTTTGCGCTTGATCGACGCGGGCGTCACGTTGGGCTTGAAATGGAAAAAGGAATGGATCGTCTGGCCCTCGATGTTCACCGCGGCGACGCCCGTCGGCGCGAGGACGACCGCCTGTTTTTTCGTATGGGCGCGAAAATAGGAAAGCAGCGTCGATTTCCCCGTGCCGGCCCGTCCGGTGACGAGGACGTTTTTATCCGTTTCTTCCATAAGCGAAAGCGCGCGCTGGAATTCGGCGTTGAAATCGATGGCGGCGGGTTTGGTTGTCGGGGTCATGGCGTTTTCCTGAAAATCATGTCTTTTTCTAAACACAAATTACGGGCGCATTCAACGATGAATATTTGATTTTCGCAAGGGTCTGGTGTAACACAGGCCGACCGGACCCATTGACGATCAAAGGAGGACACGGATGTTTCGAAAAGCGGTTTTCCCCGGCAAATATGTCCAGGGCGAGGGCGCGCTTGCCCAACTGCCCGATTGGATCGGCCATTTCGGCAAGAAGGGATTGATTCTTGCCTCTTCCTCATCCCACAATAAAATTCTCGTTTCGTACCGGGAGACTTTACACGCCCGCGGAATTCGCATTGAACCTTTCTCCGGCGAATGCTGTGAAAAGGAATTGATCCGTCTTGCGGATATTCTGCGGCGCGAGGAGATTGACGTCATCGCCGGCATGGGCGGCGGAAAGACGATCGATACGGCCAAAATCGTCGCCGACCGGGCGGACCTGCCCGTGATCGTCGTTCCCACCATTGCCTCAACCGACGCGCCCTGCAGCGGCTGCGCCGTTCTTTATACGGAGCAGGGAACCTTCGAATCGGTGTTTTACCAGAAAATGAATCCGCAGGTGGTGCTGGTCGATACCGCGGTGATCGCCGGCGCGCCGG
>JAAYDW010000013.1 GCA_012729055.1 Deltaproteobacteria bacterium | reverse complement strand
GGAGACGCGCCGGCGCATCATCGCCGTTCTCGACGCCATGCAAAACAAGCAGGACCCCCGGCCGCCAAAGAAGCACAACAACATTCCGCTGTAGGCTGTGTTGGTGGATGGTGGATGGTGGATGGTGGATGGTGGATGGTGGATGGTGGATGGTGGATGGTGGATGGTGAATGGCTTGTGGATGCAGGGCGGGGCTGAAGACTTGCCACGGGTCTGAAAGCCCGCCATCCGTTCGATGATGTGCTTGCGCCCGCGCCGGGTATATCTTACTTGGCATGTCTGAAGCGTGAAATTGCGGAAAAAATCCTTAATAAATGAGGGAGTATTTCCTTATGCGGTGCCGTCCGTTTTCGGCTGTCCGATTTTGAAATATCAGGTATATACCTACTAAATCCTACAAAAAATCATAATAACTCATTTACAAAAAGCCCGGCGAATGCTATTAAGCGTTTGGCTAAGTGTAACACAAATCCAGGGAGCGCCGGTTCGGACTTGCCTATAAAGCTTGTTCGGAAACTTAACGGTTTTGTCATCATCCTGTCATAAAGACGGGATATAAAACGTCCCATCAGCGCGCGGTCCTGAAAATAAGGATGAAAACCGGTTTTCCGGGTTAAATAAAATGGTTTATAGGAGGAGAATAATGAAGAGATTCACGGTCATTTTGCTTGCGCTGGGGATCGTCGCGGCCTTCAGCACAACGGTTTTCGCCCTCGATGTCAAATTCAGCGGCGAGTTTTACGCGGCGGGAATGTATCTGGACAAGACGTCGCTCAATAAGGATTCGTATCTGAAGGGGACGCCCCCGGCGATCGTTGCGTCCAACGTGAGCACGGCTTTTTATTACCAGCGGCTCCGGGTCAGAACAGAGTTCATCATAACGCCCGGGCTGAAACTGATTACCCGCTTCGACGCCATGGAGCGGATTTGGGGCGCCAACAGAAGTGCTCCCGGCACGGCGCTGGCGGCGGATTCGGCGGGAACGCGCGCTGAAAACGAAAACATCGCTTTCGACTGGGCATACGTGGAATACAAATCGCCCATCGGCATTTTCAGCGCAGGCTACATGAACGACGGCTCAACGGGAACCATTTTCGGCAACAGTTTCGGCGCGAAAGGTAGGATCAAGTATTCGAACAGCTATGGCCCCGTGACAGTGAATCTGGCCTACACCAAGGAGAGGGAAGCCAGCCGCAACGCCGTCAACGCGGTAAACACCGTCGATGCGGACAACGACAAATACGGCATTGAAGGTGTCTTCCGCTGGAAAGGCGGCCGCGCCGGTTTGAACGTCAATTACTACAACTATGCCAACACACGGCCTCAACTGGTCGGTCCCTACCGGAGAAATTATTTCCTGATCACGCCTTATGTGATGGCCAAGCTGGGGCCCGTGGCCGTACAGGGAGAATTCAACTACCTGACCGGTAAAGACAAGTCTGAAAACGGCGGCCTGACCCCCGACGTCACGCTGGAAAACTATTCGGGCTGGATTGACGCCACGGCGGATTTCAAAATGTTTTACGCGGGCGGCAGCATCGCCTACGTTTCCGGCAACGATCCCGGCACCGCCGACAAGAACGAAGGCGGCCTCATCAACGGCGGGCGCGACTGGAATCCTTGTCTGATCATGTGGAACTATGAACGCACCAACTGGGCGGGAGCTCTCGCGGGTTTTGACGCGGCGGCGCAGGACACCGGCATGGCCAACGGCTGGTTCTTCCAGCTCCGGGGAGGTGTGCGGCCCGTTCCCGAACTGGACGTCATGGCGTCCGTTTCCTATGCCAACGCCGATAAAAAGCCGGCCGGTTATCTGTACAATGCCTACGGGTACGAAGTGGACCTGACGGCGACCTACAAAATCACCAACAACCTGTCCTACATGCTCGGCTTCGGTTACCTGTTTGCCGGCGATTACTACAAAGGCAAGCTGGACACAAACCAGATCACCAACGATTACCTGGTGGTCAACAAGCTGACGCTGACGTTCTAAACAGGCGACAGCCGAAGGGCCATAAACCCTCGAAGAAAGAAAATCCCGCGGGGCAGCCCCCGCGGGATTTTTATTGGGTGCGCCAGGCAGGGCAAACCCCCTGCCTGGCGCTGCGTTTTTTGAAACCGGGGCCGGGATTTTCCCGTAAAAATCCGTTGCAATGCGCATCTACATATCGTATTTTTAAAGGCGTATACCGCACGGAAAAAATAGGGGAGGAAGAAGAATGAATTTCACAATTGTTTTGCTCATCGTTGCCGCCTGTCTGGCCGTCGTGTTCATCATCCAGAATGTGGCGGCCGTTACGGTGGGAATTTTTTTCTGGGAAATTTCTCTGTCTCTGGCGCTTTTGATCTTCTTCATCCTCGCGCTTGGTTTTGTCATCGGGTGGTTCCTGCACAGCTTTCTGGCGTACCGCAAAGTCAAACAGGAGGTGGCGGAAATTCAAAAAGACCTGCGCATCGGCAAAAAATAGGTCCGCGCGCGGGGCGGCGAATATCAATCTGCAGGAGAGAAGGGAGGTGAAAGACGGTGAATAAAGCGGAGCAGATTTATTTTCTGGACAGTCTGGCCGGAATTTTGATCCGGTGCTTTTTCCTGACCGTTCTTTTGTTGGCCGTGTGGTTTGTTCTTTTCTGGCTGGCGGGGGATTTTATTTATGATGTGCATTCATACTGGTTCGACATGGACTGGTACGACTACAACCTGGTGTTTTACTACGGCATGGCTTTTGTAAAGCTGTTTGCCTTCGTTGTTTTTCTTTTTCCCTACATCGCCATCCGCCTGGTGATCCGAAAAAAACTTTAACCCCCGTCTTGAAATGAGATCGACAGGAAGCGGTTGCCCGGGCAGAGTCGCGGCCGCTTCCTGGAACGGTCAACGTTTGCTCTTCTCCATCCATTTCTTTCCTTCCAGCACCCGCGCGGTGAGCATGGAGGCGACGTTGTCTCCCACGGCGTTGACCATCGTGGCGGGAGCGTCCACCAGCGCGCCGATCATCGTGATGAGCGGAAACGCTTCGGGCGGAAGATTGTACAGCGACAGAATCAGCAGTTCGCCGATGGTGCCGCCTCCGGGGATGCCGCTTACGACCACGCCCGTCAACAGCGCGATGCCGAGCGCCGTGAGCAGCGTTTCCACGCCGGCAAAGGGTATGGAAAAAATGCCGAACAGGAAGGCGATCTTGAGCACCGCGGCGAGGCACGAGCCCTCCATGTGCATCGTTGCCCCGACGGGAATCACCACCTTGCTGATGTCCGGCGGCACGCCGATCTTATCGGCGGCCTGCAGGTTCAGGGGCAGGGTGGCCATCGAACTGCCCGTGGCGAGCGCCGTGGCGGCGGGCGGAATAATGTTGCTCCAGAATTTTTTTACGCCGGGGCCGCGTCCCGCGATAAATGCGTAAAGCGTGAAAGCCAGGAAAAAATACACAATGGCGGTCGGATAATAAAGCATCATGGCGCGTCCGTAGGATCCCAGAAGCTCCGGGCCGAAGACGCCGACCAGATAAGCGAAGTAGGCGCAAAGGCCCACGGGCGCATAATACATGATGAAGGAAATCAGCTTCATCATCACGTGGTTGGCGGACGCCAGAAACGCGGTAAAGGCCTTTCCCTTTTCGCCCGCCGCGGAAGCCGCCAGCCCCGTGAGCAGAGAAAAGACGATCAGCGCCAGCATGTTGTTTTTGGATAAGAGCTGGGAAAAATCGCCGACCGTGAACGCCCGGACGATCGCGTCCGTCGCGCTCAGCGTCTGGATGTCCGTTGCCGCCGGCAGAGGAATGCCGGCGCCGGTGCCCGGGGGATAAACGACGACGGCGGCAATCATGACCACGGAGGCCAGAAGGCCCGTGAGGACGAAGATCAGCATCATCACCGCGAGGATTTTTCCCAGGCGCCGCAGATCGGCCATTTCCGCCACGGTGGACGATATGGAAAAGAAAACCAGCGGGACGATTACCGTAAACAGCAGGTTCAGAAAAATGTCGCCCAGCGGCTTGAGCCGGGCGGCCTGTGCCCCGCAGACGACTCCCAGAACCGCGCCGACGCCGATGGAAGCGATCAGCAGAAGCGAAAATCCGTAAGATTTCAAAAACGGCGGCCAGTGCGCTTGCATGCGGTTATTTCACCGGGAAGTTGAAGTAGGTCTCCGGATACGGTTCGTTCCGGAGCGTGAAATGCCACCACTCCTTGTTGTAGTTGTTGAATCCGTGCTTATCCATCAGCGTCTTGAGCAGCAGGCGGTGGCTTCGCTGCGCGAGGGCGATGTTCGGGTTGTCCGGATGGGACAGTTCGTGAAAGCAGTCGAACCCCGTGCCCATGTCGAGCGAGTTGTCGGCAAAGCGCACGCCCGCCGGCAGAAAACACGCTTTCAACGGATCTCCGGACGTGTATGACGGTTGCAGGGCGGCGGGCAGCGCGACGAGCGTCAGATCCACCGTGCTGCCGCGGCTGTGGCTCGACCGTTCGGCGATGTATCCGTCGCGGAAGAGATTGCGCTTGTCGATCATGGGGTAAAATTCCTCCCGGGTCTTGGTGTCCGCGATGTCTTTGGCCCAGCGCACGAAGTGATCGACCGCCCGCTGCGGACGGTAACAGTCGTAAATTTTGAGAGTGATGCCGAAGGGGCGAAGCTCCTTTTGCACGCCCGCCAGCGCTTCGGCGGCGCGGCGGGTGAGAAGGCAGGCGGGCTTTTCATAGCCGTCCACGCGGACGCCCAGGAAATTGTGATCGCTGAAGTAGCGGATCTCCAGCAGAACGTCGGGGATGATCTCTTCGATCTGGACGAAATCGTCCGGCATCTCCTCCGTTTTTGTCGCCGCGGCGGGAGCCGGCATGCAAAGCGCAATCACTGCGATGAAGGCGGCAAACCATCGAATTGTCATTTACGGATCCTCCTTGGAAACAGGTATGGGGTTGAGCCAAATTCCGGGGCGGGCTGCCGGATCCAGCCAGGCCAGAATTTTGCGGATATCTTCCTCGGCAACGGCCACGCAGCCGGACGTGGTCGATTTCGGCCCGGCCCATACGTGGAAAAAAATGGCGCTCCCGCGGCCTGGAACGACCGGATCGGTATTGTATTCGATCACCAGGCCGTACTTGTACAAATCGTCGGCGCGCCTCATGGATTCGAAGGAAGACGCGCGGGTTTGGGACTGCTTGACCCAGCGGTTGTAATCGGGATCGGCAACGTCGTCGATCCACACGTCGTCGGGCAGGGCCCGGCGGTAAGGCAGGCGCGTGTCGATCGTCTCATCGTACCCGAAGGCGGTTCCCAGACGGAAAAGCCCTGAAGGGGTCCTGCCGTCGCCTTCGCGTTTTTCGCCCGGAGACGCAAAGCCGTTTCTGCCGATGACGGCGTCGATCGGATCCAATGCATGGCGCCAGGTGTTCTCTGCCTTTTGAAGCGCGTAAACCCTATGCGATGTAAAAAAGAGAAAGCTGTCGTCCACGACCACCAGCGCCTGGCTTGTTTCAGGCGGCATCTGCGGGCCGAGCAACAGCGCTCCGGCCGGTTTGATTCCACCGGCGGAGAAAAAACCGGCGCAGGCCGTCGCCGACAGAAATACCAGGGCCGAAAGGCAAGAAAGAATGGCGACGTAGACGGGATTTCGTTTTTTCATAACCTTCCTTTTCCGCTTGCCTCTTTCTAGTGGAAAGGCGGCCGTTTTTCAACAAAATTATCCGTGGGAACCGTAAATAAAGCGCGGCCGCGATCCGGGGAACTGATTGTCAACGGCAACGAAATGGTATATAGAAAATCCATTCACTGAGCATGGGGACGATACAGGGCAAGAATGTCGGCAACGCCGGAGAGTCCGATTTCTTCGCGCGAATATCTCACGGAAGGAGATGGCGTACTTGTGGAGCAAAAAAGCAGTCTCATGATTCCTGAAGAAAGAAGAAAAAAGAAACGCCGGGCGGATGATGTCCGCTGGGGGGATGATCTGATCAAACGCTATGAATTTCTGCTGCATCATACGCGGGACAACATCTTTACCGTCCGGTACCAGGATAAAAAAATTCTGGATGCCAACGCCGCGGCAATGGACGCCTACCAGTATTCGCTTGCGGAATTCCGGTCCATGACCATGGACGATCTCCAGCCCGCCGGTTTCACTCCGCACAGCGCGCCGCGGCCGGGCGCAGGTTCCCGCGTCGTTTTGTTTGAAACCACCCATGTGCGCAAGAACGGCGAAACCTTTCCGGTCGAAATCAGCTCGCAGGGGATGATGATGGGCGGCGAGAGGGTTTTGTTGTGCATGGTCGGAGACTTGTCGGACAAGAAACAGTCCGCGGAAGCCGTCCGCCGCAGCGAAAGCAATCTGCGCGCGCTGCTTAACGCCGTCAACGAATCGCTGCTCCTTCTGAACAAGAACGGCACCGTCCTGGCCGCCAACGAGGTGTTGGCCAAGCGCCTGCGCCTGACGGTCGACAGGATCATCGGCGCGAATTTTTATGATTTGCTTCCGCCGGATGCCGCGAAGGAAAGACGAAAACAGGCGGAGAAGGTCATTTCCAGCGGGAAGCCCGTCCGCTTCGTGGATCTTCGCAACACCCGCTATATCGATCAGGTGATCTACCCGGTCTGCGACGAAACGGGGGAGGTGGTCCGCCTGGCTTTTTTCGGGGCCGACATCACCCAGCGCCGGGAGATGGAAAAAGGCCTGGAAGCCCTGGCGCTTTCCGATCCGCTGACCGGCCTGTACAACCGGCGGGGATTCTTTACCCTTGCCCCGCGCGAGCTGAAAAGGGCGGAGCGATCGGCGAAGGGCCTGCTGCTCTTTTCCGCCGACGTGGACGGCCTCAAGGAAATCAATGACCGTTTCGGCCATGAAGAAGGAGACCGCGCGCTTGCGGCTTCCGCAAAAATCCTGACGCAGACCTTCCGGGGCTCCGACATTATTTCACGGATCGGCGGCGACGAGTTCGCCGTCCTGGTGACGGACACGGACGAATCGCTGATGGAAAAAATGCTGCTGCGGTTGTACCGCCTGATCAACAATCTGAACTCCCGGAAAACGGCCCGCTATAAACTGGCCATCAGCATCGGGCATGCCTTCTGCGGTCCGAAAAAGCCGGTAACGCTCGACGAGCTCATTTTCCAGGCCGATCAGCGAATGTGCCGGATGAAGAAAATCAAGTACCGGCAGGCCTGAATAAAAAGCCGGCCTTACCGGACTTCAAACGCCACCGAATCCACGACCGTGTCGCGTTCGTCAACGATCGCCAGCACATGACGGCCGGCCGCCGGGGTCCAGAGAACGGTCGAACCTTCCTCTGCGAGAAGCTTTTCATTCAGCCGCCAGCGCGCGGGCCTGTCTGTCCGGGCGACGAAGCCGACCTTTTGCAGGGCCGCGGGAATGTCGGGATCCAGCGCGATAATCGTTCCGGAAGGCGGATAAACGATGCGCGGATGATTGCGGTGAACACCGGAAGCGCCGGCGGTGGGCAGGGTTCCGGCGAGAAACCATTCCGCGCGGTTTTCCCCGTCAACCGGCTCGACCCGGACAAGCCCCCGGGGCGGCGTCGGAGAACGGCCGGCGCTTGCACTGTGCAGCTTATTCATGACGCATCTCCACAGCGGCGCGGCGCCGGTGATGCCGCTCACGTTCCACATGGAATCGCCCGCGAAATTTCCCATCCAGACGCCGACCGTGTAGCGGCTGGAATAGCCGATGCACCAGTTATCCCGCATGTCCTTGCTGGTGCCGGTCTTGACGGCCGTCCAGAAGCGCGTGGCCAGCGGATTTTCCAGCCCGAATGTTTCACTGCGCGCATCGCGGTCCGCCAGAATGTCCGAAACGATGAAGGCGGCCTCCGGCGAGAAAGCCTGTCGGCGGCCTCCGGCGGTACGTCCGGCGGGCGGGATCAGGCAGGCTTCGCTCCAAACGCCGCCGTTGGACAGCGCCCGGTAGGCGTTGGTGAGATCCCACAGGCTGATGTCGGCCGACCCCAGCGCCAGCGCCAGACCGTAGTAATCCCCCGACTCCGTCAGACTGCCGAGGCCCAGCCGCCGCAGGACCTTCAGGAAGGGTTCCGTTCCGACCAGGGCCAGCGTGCGCACGGCGGGAACGTTGAGCGAGGACGCCAGGGCGACGCGGACGCTCACCGGGCCGTGGAAGGATGCGTCGTAGTTTTTCGGCTGATATATGCCGCCGCCTAAGGAAACATCCAGCGGAGAATCGTCAAGGAGCGACCGGGCGGTTAAAATGCGCTGGTCCAGCGCGGTAGCGTAAAGAAAAGGCTTGAGCGTGGAGCCGGTTTGACGCGGCGCCCGCACGCCGTCCACATACGTTCCCGCGGCCTGGGACGTATAGCTTGCATAGGCCAGAACCTCGCCCGTCTTGTTTTCCAAAACGAGCAGCGCGCCCTGGCGCACGTTTAAGCCGGCAAGCGCATCCACCTGCCGCGCCAGTTGTTCGACCGCGAATTTCTGCAGACGGGCGTCCAGAGTCGAGCGCAGGTGAGCGCCGGGCGGCTGACCGGTCAGCAGCCGCCTTCCCGCATGCGGCGCCCAGGCGGCGCGCGGATGAACGCGGGCGATATTCGGACTGAGGCACAGGAGGCTTTCGGCAAGCGCGGCGTCGGACACCTGCCAGCCGAGACGTCCGCCGAGATGCCGCGCGCGCGCTAGAAGCAGCCGGGCGCCGGCGTTGGGCGCGCGGATGAGGGAGGCCAAAACGAGCGACTGGGCCTGGTCCAGACCGTGGGGATCTTTTCCAAACAGGCCACGGGAGGCGGCGGCAACGCCCGAATATTCACCCCGGAACGTCACGAGATTGAGATAGGCTTCCAGAATTTCGTCCTTCGACCAGCGCTTTTCGATGTCGCGCGCCAGCCGGATCTGGGCGGTTTTTTGGCCGATGGTTCGCTGACGCGCTTTGACGGCTGTGCTGCGATCCAAAAATGACGCCAGCTGCATGGTGATCGTGCTGGCGCCGCGCAGCCCCGCGCCGGAAAGAAATTCCAGCGCGGCCGCTCCCAGCGCCCGGTAGTCCACGCCGCCGTGCGCAAAGAAGCGCTTGTCCTCAGAGCGAATGACGGCTTGTTTTAAAGACGGGGAAATATCGGCCAGCTTCGTCCAGTCCAGCCGACGGCCCCGCCGGTCGGTGCGCAGCTCGTGCAGGACTTCGCCGCGGCGGTCCAAAAGCAGTGAGTCCGATTTCACATGGGCCGCCCGGACGTCCGCAAAAGAGGGCAGGGCCCCAGCGGCCTCCATCCTGAAAACACAGGCCATCCCGAAGGCGAGAAAGAATATGCACCAGCGCTTCATTTTTTTCCCCTCAAGCAAGAGAGCGGTTGCGTCGCGTACTGTACAACTAAAACATCCTCTTTTGTCCCCGGTTCGCGGGGGTGTCACAAAGTGACAGGGGCGGTGTTTCGCCACAAGGCGGACCTGAAGGTCCGCCCTACACTCAAATGCCTACGAGCTACGATCTGATTGCTCTCCATCTCCTCTTGTTCCCGCCGTCTGCCGGCCTTTTACGGAACCACCGTGAACACCGCGTTTGGCCGCTCGCCCAGCATTTCCGGAAAATACATCGCTTCCACGCGTGTCGCCGGCATCTGGAAGGTTCCGCCGGCGTTGAGGCGGACCGTGTATTCCAGGCGCCAGCGGCCCTTGGGAACGAACTCGTAGTAGGCCCGGAACGCTTCAAACGACCTCTCTTCAAACGCGGGCCACACCGCTCCTTCTTTCTTTTCGTCCGCCGTCAGAATCCGCGAATCGCGACCCAGTCCGCCGCCCAGAATTGTCGATCCCGCCGGCACCGGGTCGCTCACAACCACCCAGGTCTGGTCTGCCTGCGCTTCCAGGTCCAGCCGCACGCGGAGCACGTCGCCCCGCGTCCAGCGGGTTTTGTTTTTCTGCGTCACGGGCATCACCGTTTTTGTGATCGTGTAGCCGCTGGAGAAGGGCCGGCTAAGCGGAATTGCCGCCAGACTCGAAACGGCAAGCCAGGGCTTGCCCGTTCCCTCGTGCCGGACGTCGACTTGCGCTTTCGCGCAGGGCCAGGCGAACAGCTCCGTTTTGCCTTCGGGGGAGGCGCTCCAGTCGAGCGTTTTCGTCTGTCCGCCGATCGAGGCGACGGTTCGGCCGGCCACCGGCTCGGCTTCAAAGGTTTGTGAAAATTTTTCCATGGCGAGAACGCCCCAGGCGTTGGCCGTCGTCAAATCCCAGTGGCCCCGCTTTTGCCTGGCCAGCGCCCCCCGGGCAATCCGCGGCATGTCTTCTTGCCAGGCCGGTTCGTTCAGAAGCGTCAAAACCGCGCGCACGGCGTTTCCGTCCACCGATGTCAAAAGCCACCACAGATGATCCGACGACGCGGTCGAAAATCCCATCGCCCTGCCCTGAAAATTCATCCGCGCGCGCAGGACTTGCTCCGCTTCCCGGATGCGCTCGTCGCGCCCGGGAATGCCGGGGACATTGCGCAGAATGCTGCGCCAGTCGATAACGGCCGATGTCGGCCACAGATTCGGCTCAATCGTGATCGAATCCAGCATCGCCGTTGAAGCCCTGCCGTCGCGCGCCAGGGCTTCAACGGCCGCAAGCTTGCGGAGGGCGAGATCCGGCGCGGCAAAAGAAGGCGCGCAGCTGTATTTGCCGTCGATGAAATTTTTGAGGCCGTCCTGCATTTTGCTTCGGGCGTCCTCCGGAATCGGCCATCCCGCTTCGTGGGCGACGGCCAGGATGTAGGAGGTCAGCGTTGAAGAGCCGCACAGGAAACTGAGCGGAAAAAACCGCGCCAGTCCGCCCTCGTCGAGATGCGCGGGCAGCCGGGCCATGTTTTCTTTCCAGAGCGTCTCGTCGCGAAGCGCCACGGCCATGGAAATCTTTTGTTCCAGGCAGGTGTAGGGATACCGTTTCATGTATTCGCGGACGCCGTCGAGCCCTTGGGCAAGCTTGGGTTTCAAACTTGTCTGCACGCCGCCCCGTCCGTTTAGCGCGTCGGCCGGCTTCTCCACGGTCAGGCGGTAAGACTTGTCGATCTGTGTGATCGTGGCCGCATAGGTTCGCACGGGTGTCGCCTCGATGACTTTTTGTGATATTTTGATCGTATCGGACGCCCGGCCCTGCGCCTCTTTCACAGACACCTTCCAGTCCAGCGTATGGCGTCCGGCAGGGACTTGAATCGTCCAGCCCGTCTCCCTGGCTTCGCCGGGACCAAGAGAAAGCGTCACGGGCGCCGGCTGGGCGGCAAGTCCCGCGACCGCTGCGGCAAGCAGGACTTCCATCGTTTGCGATGTGGTGTTGCGGACGGTAAAGGGGGCGAAGAATTTGTCTCCCTGGCGGACCAGCGGCGCCAGCCCCGACAGGATCATCAGGTCCTGCGTCGAGCGGATCGTGGCAAAGCCCGTTCCGAAATACCCCGCGCCCGCCGTGGCCACGGCCGCAATCCGGAAGCTGGTCAGCGAATCGTTGAGCGGCACATCGAGCGACGCCTCTCCTTTTGCGTTCAAGCGAACGCGTCCTTTCCACAACAGCAGCGGGTCGAACAGCTCGCGCGTCGGATCGTGGCCGGAGGCCAGCCCGCCGCCGCCGCCCTGCGGCAGCGCCTTAAGGCCGAAATGGCGTTTGCCGACGACCTGCATCTGCGCCGTCGCGGTTTTGACGCTGGTGCCGCGCCGGCCCATCATAACCGGGAGCAAATCCCAGCTGCGGTTGGGCATCAGCTCCAGGAGCCCTTCATCCACGATCGCTACGGCCGCTTCCGCACCCGCCGGGGGCGGCTGACCCGCGGAAGTCAGCACCCGGAGGTTCACTCTCGCCCGGTCGCGCACCTTGTACACTTTGGCGTCCGGCACGACGGAAACCTTCAGCTCGGCGTTTTTCCAGCCCACGGCGATTTCGCCGATGCCCAGCTTGTAGGCGGGCTTGCCCAGATCCGCCATGCCGGTCGGGGCGACCCCCGCCACGCGGCCGCGCACCACCAGCGCCGAGATGTAAACGTTCGGCGCGTAAGACGCCTTCACCGGCACGTCGATCACCGGATTTTTTCCGGAGAGAGGCTTTACCCAGGCATCCAGAATGCCTTCGCGCTCCACGGCGACGAGTGCGGTGGCTTCACGAAACGGCATGCGGACCTGAAAGACCGCCCGGTCGCCCGGTTCGTAGCGCTTCTTTTCGGCAAGCAGATCGATCCGGTCGGAGTCGCTTGCCTCAAACCACCAGTCGTCCTTGTCCGCCACCCAGATGTCCCGGTTGGCGACGGTTCTCTGTCCGGCAGCATCCGCGCTTTCGGCCTGGAGGATGACATTGCCTGAAACCGGCGCTTTGGCCGAGCAGAAGAGCAGGCCCTGCGCGCCGGTCCGGCCTTCGCAAATGATGCCGGCGCTGCGCGTTTCCGTGGTGTGCTCATAGGCGTAAAAACCGCCGACGAGCCGCTTGCGGTGGGAATAGTATTTTCTTGTCAGCAAATTGACCGCAACAGGGGCGCCGGCCACGGGCGCGCCGCCGATGTCCAGAACCGCCACCTGAAACGTGAGCGCTTCCCGGGACGCGGTCCAGGAGTCGGGCCGGATGCCGATCAGATATTGCGAGGGCCAGAGCGGCACGCGCGACGAAACGGTTGAGATTTCTCCGTTGGGATCGGAAAATTCCAGCTCGGCCGCCAGCTCCCGCGGCAGGTCCGCCTGCGGCAGGTTGTCGATTCGGATCCGCAGCGATCCCGTCTTGTCCAGCGTCAGGTTCTGCGCCGGCAGTTTGACGGGCCGGCCGGCGTCGTCTCCTTCCTCGCCGTCGTAAGCTCCGCGCCTCGTAACGCCCTCGGCCACCGCGCCGTTGGCAAACACGAAATCCTCGTATCCTTCAAAAGGCGCGATGTATTTGGGCCGTACCTCCGTACGCAGTTTGACGGGCAGGTCGCCCGCGCCGCCGGAGGCGAGATACCGCACTCCCACGTCGAGCGAGGCGCTCTGCGCCCGGACCAGGGGAGAGGCGGGCGGCTTAATGAACCCGCGCATAAGCGGAATCCGGTATTCCTCCACGCGGAATGCGCCGGATGGATGGTCCTGCAGGCTGATGAAATACCGGCCCAGTTTGACTTCCCGGGGAATGGACCAGGCGTTTTCCGCCGTGCCTTTGGCATCCCAGACAAGCGGCAGTTCGTACTTCTGGCCGCTGCCGGCGTGTGTGATCGTGGCTTTGTCGGGGAGCTTTTCCCGGCTGTAAAACCGGAATCCTCCGGCGAAATGTTCGCGCAGGATGTGCTTCATGTGCACCGTGTCTCCGGCGCGCAGCAGCGTCCGGTCAAAAACCGTGTGGGCGATGACCGGCGCCTGGTAAGATTCCTGCAAAAGCTGAAAGCGCCAGGGTTCGATCCCCGAGTCCCAGCTCGAATGCACAAAGGTCAAATCCCTGCCGCTTTGCGCCGTGATGAAGAGCCCGCCCTGCAGGCCGGCCAGCGAATAGCTTTCGTCAAATCGGGACTGGTGATCTTCGTCTTCCCTGAAAGAGCAGTAGGGCAGTTCGCCGTCGCCGGGAAGCTTCCGCCCGACGGAGGCGATCCCGGAGGCGTTGGTCTTTCCGCGCCAGAGAATTTTATCCCGGCAGTCGCGTATCGTAACGTCGGCTCCCGGCACGGGCTTGCCCTTGTCCAGCGTCGTGACCCAGACCAGCGACGATTCACGCCCCTGTTTGAAGTGGGCGGCCAGGTTGGTGACGAGCGCCGCCGTCTGAACATACAACGGTTTTTCGGCGCCCAGAAGCGCCTTGCCCAGCACCCGGCTTTCCAGCTCGACCACGTAGAAACCGGGGCCGCCGAGGTTGATGCCGATCACCTCGAAGGCCTTGGCCCCGTTGGGCTTGGGGAGCTTCATGCGCGCGGGACGGGGACCGGTGGAAAAGACCGATTTCGTCCGCGACACCGTGGCAACCCGCCGCAGCCAGGACTGGAGGCCTGCGCCGCCGGAGGCGACAGTGAGAATTTTTCCCGAAACATTCCCCTCGGCCTTGAGCATTGAAAGCCCGAGGGAAGCCTCCAGGTTCCGCACCGTGACGGGGAGAAACGCCCCTGCTTTGGCCTCCAGAATGCCGAAGCGGCCGGAAAACTTGGCCAGCGGTGGATACTCGCCCGTTCGGACGGCAAGCGGAAACTGGCCGGCGTTGACCAGCCGGCGCCCCGCGTCGTCCTCCAGGACGGGCGGCAGCTCAATGGTGAAGTTTGCTTTTTCCGGAAAAGGTCCTTTGAAGGTCACGAAGCGGACATCCGCCTCATTCTCATCCAGAACGGCGGTCCAGGTTCTTTTATCCGGACCGGCGGCAACGGTTTTGTCCGTCTTCTTTTTTCCCGCTGCGGCCGGATTTGCCCGTGGGGAGGCGGCCCGCAGCAAAATCTTTCTGGCTTTATCCTTCGCCAGAGGCGCCGTGAAGTTGACGCTCAGAGGCAGAAAGGGAATGCAGTCGGCCTGCGGATTTTCGCGCGAGCAGGAGAATTCCGCGATGAAGGCTTTGCGCGTCTGATAGGTGAAAATCTGGTCCTGTGTGGTTTCCACGCCGGTCCGGGATTTGACGCCCCTGCCCCAGATCAGCCTCACGCGGGTGTCGTTGGGGAAGCGCTGTTTGCTCTGGATCAGAATGACCGGCTCTTCGCCGCGCTTTTCGCCGGCCGACGCCGGACGCCGCAATCGGCGGGGGGCTTGGGCTGCGAGAATTTTCTCCCGGTCCTTTCCCTCGATCATCCGGATGCCGACGGCGCCGGCAAGGCCGTCCACCGAGAAGGCGACATGCTCCAGCACCGACCGGTTTTCCGGCGGCGCGTCGAGCGTCAGGATGAAAATCTGCTCCTCGTCGATCACGTTTCCCTCGGAGGGGATGGCCCGGAGAACGGCGGGTCCGCCTGTTGTAAAGCTGAATTCCCTCTGTCCGGCGAGCTCTCTGCCGTCGAGCGTCGCAAGCCCCGGCTTCAGGGTGAAGCGGCAGTCGATGCCCGCGGGGAGATCCCCGCTGAAATCGTAAAGCCAGTTGCGGCCGTCCGCCCAGCGCGAAGCCCCGGCGGCGGGGCAGGCGATGTCGAAGGGATCGGCCGGACTGCGGGGATCGCCGAAAGGAACCATCTGATCGGTGAAGCGGACGCCCACCTGACGGACGCCTTTGGCCGTTCCCTGCGGGCTGAAGCGTTCCACGCCGGGAGGATCGGCAGCAAAGGTAAAGACGGACACAAAAAAGACGGTGAGGAAAACGCCGGCGAACACGATACGTTTCATAACGTTTCTCCTTATGAGGGAAGGACCGGAGCTGAAGCGACACGGCTTTTTTTCGGGAAAAAATGATACGGTATTCCGCCGCGGGCGTCAATCGTTAATCAATGTTGATAAAGGCTTTTTCCGATGCGCTACAGGGCCTGCTGCAACTCAGTTACAAGGCGCTGAAGTTCTTTTTGCTCGAGACGGAAGGCAACTTTTCCGCCGCCGGGGTGCGCGAATGTGAGTTCGGCGCCGTCGCCCGTTTTCCGGATTTCCCATCCGGTTCCCGCCGGGAATTTGACTTTTTCGGACAGCCAGTCGTCCGCCTCGAACTGGGCGATCTGAATCAGCACGCCGAAGGCATGGCGGGGATGAATGAATATTTCCGTCCAGACGCCGCCCGGATATTTGTTGTAACCGAAAAAGGGGATGTCATGTGCTTTCAGATGATCCATGGCTTTCCGGATATCCGGCGTCTGAAGAGTGATGTGGTGCACGCCCGATTCCCGCGACTGCAAGAAACCGTTCAGAAAACTGTCGGGGCCGGTGGGGGAAATCACCTCCAGGCGGGATAAATCCCCCAGCGAGAAGAGCTGCCAGAAAAATTGAGTGGCGGGATCGGCGGCGCCGGCGCCGGGAACGGCGCCCAGAATGTCGCGGAAGAAACGTTCAGCTTTCGCCTGATCCTTTACAGCCAGAGACACGTGATCGATGCGGGCAATCATTTTCTTCTCCTTTCCGTCCATCGTCGGGCTCATGCGTTTTGTGAGCGTTGGCTTTTTATGACGTTTTTTGCCGTTTCCTGCAAGGAAA
Organism: Deltaproteobacteria bacterium; assembly: GCA_012729055.1. Lineage (GTDB taxonomy): Bacteria > Desulfobacterota > Syntrophia > Syntrophales > Smithellaceae > UBA8904. Next base: position 19,192 of record JAAYDW010000013.1, on the reverse strand, counting down.
AATTCGCGGCGCGGATGCCGCGCCGGAAAAGGGCCGGTTGCGTCCGGGAGGGATAGCTGGTATGCAATGCGCCGGAATTTTTACTTCCGGCAAACGCCGCAAAAGGAGGAAAAAAGATGAGCACGTTCATTGATCTGTCGGTGGCGATTGAAAGCGGTCTGCCCAGCGATCCGCCAACGATGATTCCCAAGGTAACCTATATCGATCATGTGCTGGGCGCGGAAAGCATGAAACCCTTTTTTCCGGGGTTGACACAATCCGACTTGCCCGGCGGCCTGGGCTGGGCGGTTGAATTTCTGGAAGTGTCCACGCATGCCGGAACGCACATGGACGCGCCCTGGCATTATTCTCCGAAACAGGACAGGGGCAAACCCTCTCTGACCATCGATCAGTTTCCGCTTGCGTGGGGCGTCGGCAACGGCGTTAAGCTTGACTTTTCCGACTGTCCCGCAGGCTACAATATTTCCGTTGACGATATCCGGGTCCGGCTGGACCGCATCGGTCATACGCTTCACGAAGGGGATATCTTTCTGGCCCAGAGCGGCGCGGCGCCTTTCTGGGGCAGTCCGGAATATCTGACGCACGGCTGCGGATTCGGCCGTCAGGCCACGCTTTGGATTCTCGACCAGGGCGTGCATGTCGTCGGCACCGACGCCTGGAGCTGGGATCGGCCCCTGCCTTTTCAGGCCCGGGAGTTTGCCGAAACCGGCAACGCGTCGCTCATCTGGGAAGGCCATTTTGCCGGCATCGAAAAAGGATACTTCCAGATTGAGAAACTGACCAACCTGCATCTGCTGCCTGCGACCGGTTTCCGGTTTTACTGCTTTCCGGTGAAGATCAGCAAAGCCAGCGCGGGCTGGATCCGGGCGGTGGCGGAAATTCCGTGAGGGACGCGAAAGCAGGCGCGCGGGACAGAAACCGCCGTTTGCCGCGCCGAGCGGAAGCGCAAAGTGAAAATTATTTGACAATTACAGACCTTCAGAATACCATTCGCAAAAAAGGATGGGCGAGGTGTTCGGGCTCTTTCCCCTTTCTCACCATCGGTTCTCATCATCGGCGGTTCGTTCGGAGAGATGGATGGCGGAATACGGCGCGTCCGATATGTATATCAGCGGCGGCGAACCGTCCATGATGCTCATCAACGGCGCCTTGCAGACCATGTCCGAACACGTCAAACAACTGCTATAAGGAAGGCGTCATCACACAGAGGAAGCCGGTATCTGTCTCGGCCGGATGGAGTGACGCCGGATGAAAAGGCGACGAACGTTTCAAAACGGATTGATGAAAAGCCATGTTCTTTTACGGGCGGATGCTTGAACTGCTGACGGAAAAGCGGGAAGAACGGGCCGTCGGGGCGCTGTCAACACAGTCACGGGAGGAGGCCATGCAGTTCAGGATTGAAACCGTTAAAAAGAGGGCGACTGTATCATTTCCGGACAACACACAGATGAGCGGATGTTTTTTTGTCTCTACCGTTTCCGCGCTCGGCGGCGGTGAAGAGCTGGTCAGCGAACTGCTCGCCAAAAACCGCGAATACCTTCCCTTTGAATCCGACGAGGGGAAAACGGTTCTTTTGCGCAAGGAGAATCTGGTGGTCGTATGCCTCGCGGAGGATGCGACGGACAACGCGCTTCCCGGCTACAAGCGGGTTCCGGTGGTGATCCATCTGCTCACGGGACAGATCATGAACGGAAAGGTTTCTTTTGCCCAGCCGGAAACCCAGTCGCGTCTGTCCGATTTTCTCAATTCGCGCGATGCTTTTTTCCGTTTTGAGGATGGGGAAAAAACCTGCCTGATTCAAAACCGCTTCGTCAAGCTGATCGCCGCGGATTAAGCGCTGACGGGCGATGACGTCGCTCGGATATTGGTTTTTCAATGCTTTCCCGCTCATTTGCGGCATCACGACGTCCATGGTGACCGGGGCGATTTTCTTTCCCGGATTCGAAGCGGCCGTCACTTCACAACCGATGCTCTCCGGCATCCCCCGGATGATCTGGCGCGCCGGGGCGTTATCCTCAACGGGCAGAATCTTGCCCGATTCCCCGGTTTGCCGGTTACATGAATGTACCCATAGATGCCCGAGCTGTTGTCGCAAAACGACATCCTGACGTGATGGCCGGGCGGCAGACCGTCCTGATCGAGAAAGCAGGATTCGTCCACTTCATCCCGGTTGAACTCAGCGCTGATTTCCATACAGATCCGGACTCCGTTTTTATGCAGCAGCGGCAGTTCGAAAGTGATCTGCTTCAACCGCCGGTTCGTCGGGTAAGGACTTCTCCATCGACGTGTAAATTTCCGAAGACGGCATACCTTTGCGTAAAACAGAAACCGTCGATTGCATCGTTTGCCCTGGTGTGGTAAGGCTCCCGCTCGATAAAAACAGCGGAGAGAAAGCATGCATACCCATCGACACGAAAAGATCGCAGGAGAACTCCACATAACAGCCCGGCAGGTCGCAGACACGGCCGCGCTGCTGGACGAAGGGGCCACCGTGCCTTTCATCGCCCGCTACCGCAAGGAAAAAACCGGTCTGCTTGATGAAGTCGCCGTCACAGCCATTCGCGACCGGCTGGCCGAACTTGCCGAGTTGGAGAACCGCCGGGCGGCTGTCGTGAAATCGCTTGCGGAGCGCAATCTCCTGACGCCCGAACTGGCTTTCGCCGTTGAAGGGGCGGAAACGCTCGCCGTTCTGGAAGACATCTACCTTCCGTTTCGTCCCAAGCGCCGCACGCGGGCGACCATCGCGCGCGAGAAAGGGCTGGAACCTCTGGCCGCAAGGCTCTTTGCCCAGGAGGATTTTGATCCCGTTTTCGAGGCGGCCGGATTTGTCGGCGACGATAAAGGCGTGGCATCGGTCGACGACGCGCTGGCCGGGGCGCGCGACATAATCGCCGAATGGGTGAACGAAGATGCGGGCGCGCGCGCGAAGATGCGCGAGCTCTTTTGGAGCAAGGGGACGATCCGCTCCAGAGTCCTGCCGGACAAGAGCGAAGCGGGCGTCAAGTACCGGGATTACTATGACTGGGAAGAGCCGGTGGCGACCGCGCCCTCGCACCGTGTGCTGGCTATGCGCCGCGGCGAACGCGAGGAGTTCCTGAGCCTTGCGATTCTTCCGCCGGAAGAAGAGGCCCTGCGGATCCTGGAAGATCTGTTTGTCCGCGCCGGAAACGACGCGGCCTGCCAGGTGAGGCTGGCGGTGCGCGACAGCTACAAGCGCCTGCTTTCGCTTTCACTGGAAACGGAAACCCGTATGGAGGCGCGCAAGAGGGCGGATGAAACCGCCATCCGCGTGTTTGCCGAAAACCTGCGCCAGCTTTTGCTGGCGCCGCCCGCAGGCGAGAAAGCCGTCCTCGCGATCGATCCTGGTTTTCGCACCGGTTGCAAGACCGTTTGCCTGGATCGCCAGGGCAAGCTGCTCCACCATGAAACCATTTTCCCTTTTATGTCGGATAAGGCGCGCGGAGAAGCCCGGCAAAGCGTGAAGGACCTGTGTGAAAAGTTCGGCATCGAAGCGATTGCCGTCGGCAACGGCACGGCCGGCCGCGAGACGGAGGCCTTTTTGCGGACGCTGGATTTGCCGCGCGACATCGCCGTGGTCATGGTCAATGAAAGCGGCGCCTCCGTCTATTCCGCATCGGAGGCGGCGCGGGAGGAATTTCCCGATTGCGACATCACCGTGCGCGGGGCGGTGTCGATCGGCCGGCGTCTGATGGACCCGCTCGCGGAGCTCGTAAAGATCGATCCGAAGGCCATCGGCGTGGGGCAGTACCAGCACGACGTCGATCAGGGGCTCCTGCAACAGTGCCTCGACGATGTGGTGACGAGCTGCGTCAATGCCGTGGGCGTTGAGGTGAATACGGCAAGCGTTCAGCTGCTTTCCTACGTGTCCGGCCTGGGGCCGGCGCTCGCGCAGAACATCGTCCGGCGCCGCAATGAAAACGGTCCGTTTCCGTCGCGGGAGGCGCTTAAAAGCGTTCCGCGCCTGGGCGCGAAAACCTTTGAGCAGGCCGCCGGTTTTCTGCGCATTCGCGGCAGCGCCAATCCGCTCGATGCCAGCGCCGTCCATCCGGAAAGCTATGCGGTTGTTGAAAAAATGGCCGCCGATCAAGGCTGTGCCGTCGCGGACCTGATGGGCCAGGAAGCCAAAAGAAGCCGGATTCGCCTTGCCGATTATGTAACGGGCGAGATCGGCCTCCCCACGCTCAAGGACATCCTGGCGGAGCTCGCCAAGCCCGGCCGCGATCCGCGAAAGAAGTTTGAAAACGTGATTTTTGCCGAAGGCGTGGACAAAATCACCGACGTGGCGCCCGGAATGAAGCTCGCCGGCGTGGTCACCAACATCACGGCCTTCGGGGCTTTTGTCGATATCGGGGTCCATCAGGACGGCCTGGTGCATTTGAGCGAAATGGCCGACCGGTATGTGAAAACGCCGTCCGAAGTCGTTGGCGTCGGCCAGAAAATCGAAGTGACCGTGCTGGCGGTGGACGTTGACCGCAAAAGGATTTCCCTTTCTCTTAAAAAGTCGCCGGGCGGAAAAGGCGCCCCGCCTGCAGACGGAACGCCCCCGGCCGGCGCCCCGAAAAAACAGCCGCCGCGGCGGGACAAACGGACGGAATCCCGTCCGGGAAGGCCAAAGCCACAGCCTTTCAATAATCCCTTTGCCGATCTGTTGAAGAAGAAATAAAATCGGCAATCTGTCTCATTAATGAATCAAGCGCGTGATGCATTTTGATACATTTTGCTACGTCTGTGACACAAAGGATCATCAACCGTTTGCAATCCGCGGAAAATAAATAAAAATATCTATTTATATTAATAACTTATGAATACGATTGCCATGCTTGAAAATTGGCATGGCCAATGCATCGGTATTGGCAACTTTCCACTCAGCGGTTCTTGGGCCTATCCCCCCCTTCCGCCACGGACGCAACCGTGGCGGGAACCGCCTGAGCGGACGGTCAGTGGCACATTTACCGGAGATGACAACGTTGCCGCCAAGAAGGTCAGTCCAAACCCTCCCGCCAGGATCTTTTGCCGAGAAGAGACGGAACAATATTTTCCAGGCATTGCGCGCCCCGGCAGCCTGCCCGGTTGCCGCAAACGGAGTGGTGTGTGCTTCAATGCCTTCCGGAACTCATAAAAAAACCTAAAGAAGAGGTGAAAGATGAAGAAAAATTTATTGGGTTTTCTTTTTTTTCTTGTGTTTGTCACAGGGGCGTCTGCCGTTGCGGCGGATGAAGTGGTGATCGGATACAGCGGACCGCTCAGCGGGCCGGGCGCCGAATACGGGCAGGACAATGTCAACGGCATCGACCTGGCCATTCGGGAAATCAACGACGCGGGCGGAATTCTGCTCAAGGGGAAAAAATACACCTTTCGTCTCCACAAGCTCGACGACCGGGCGGGTATGGCCGAAGCGGTCGCCAACGCCCGCAAGTTTCTCAAACAGGACAAAACACCCGTCATCTTCAACTCCTCAGCCACCACCATCGGCGCCTTGCTGAAGATCAACGAGATTCCGGGCAGCGAGTTCCTGGTCGTCGGCTACTCCAGCGTCCATGCGCTTCATCATCTGGGCAACAAACTGCTCATCAACCCCACGCCGGATTATCTTTCCTATGCGGAAATGGCGGCCGACGTCGCGTGGCGGCAGGGGTACCGCAATGGAGCGATGGTTGTGACGCTGGGCGCTTACGGCGACGCCTGGCGGAAAAATTTCCGTTCTGTCTGGGAGAAAAAAGGAGGCCGCATCCTGGCGGACTGCCCGATCAACTACTACACGGAAACAGATTTTACCGCCCAGTTGATCTCCGCCCTGGTCACCAAACCGGATTTTCTGCTGATCGGCGGTCCGTCCGCCACGACCGCGCTGGCCGTTGAACAGGCCAGAAGCATGGGATTCAAGGGCGGATTCGTCATGATCGATCAGGCCCGTATGGATTACATTGCCCGCGTGCTGAAGAATATGCCGTTGATGGAAGGCACGATCGGCATTGCCAATATCGCGGATCTGCCGCTGCCGGCCACGGCTGATTTCATCCGAAAATATCGGGAACTGTACAAAAAAGAGGCCACGTGGGAATCGGCGCTCAATTACATTACCCTGCATATTATCGTTCAGGCCATGAAGCTGGCCGGGTCCGTGAGCGATCCCCACGCCATACGGGCGGCATTGGGAAAGGCGCTTCCCGTTCTGGGAGACAAATATCCCAGCGAACTGTTCAGGATTGAGGAAAACGGGGTGATTTCCTCTCCGGGAGTGATTCAGAGCGTGAATAACGGTAAATTCAGCTCCGTTTATTACACGCTGTCCTTTCCGAAAACCCGGACGGAATTTCTGAAATACAAGAAGATGAGTAGAACCAAAGAGCCGGAAAACTGCCTCTGGATGCCCCTGCAATAGCCGATGCGCTTCGGGGATCGGTAGGAGGTAGAATTCCGGGCAGGTTTCGCATGGAGCCTGCAAGGGACATTGCCGCCCGTCATGCCTTCCGGATTTCAGGCAGGACCGTCTCCCGGCGGCGTCAACCGCCGGGACGGTTCTTTTCTTTCGTTTCCGTGTGCGGCGTCTTTTTTGCCGAAGGGGTGTTTCTTCCGAAGGGGATGCCGAGTTTTTTCATTTTTTTCCGCAGCGTCGATGGATTGATCTCCAGCAGCCGGGCGGCGCCGTTCGGACCTTCGATTTTTCCACCCGTTGTCTCCATGGCCTTCACGATATGACGGGAGACTGCCGAGTTCAAAGAATCCAGGGCGGATGGCGGTTCCCGGGAGGAGGCGACCTGCTGAGGAGCAGGGCTGATCAGATTCGAAAAGGACAGAGGCTGTCCGCCGTGGACAATCAATTCGCGCTCGACTGCATTTTGCAGTTCTCTGACGTTTCCGGGCCACTTGTAACGGGTGAGCAGATTCAGGGCGCCGGGCGCCAGGGGCGGAATATGCGCGAGAGACATTTCTTTGGCCTTTTTGTGAATGAAGTAGTGGATAAAGGCGGGAATGTCCGAGATCCTGTCGCGCAGCGGGGGAATGGAAATAGGAAAGACCCGGATGCGAAAATAAAGGTCTTCGCGGAATCTGCCGTCGGCGATCATCGCCTCCAGGTTCCGGTGCGTGGCGGCAATCACCCGGACGTCGGCTTTGAGCGTCTCCGATCCCCCGACCCTTTCAAATTCCTTTTCCTGGAGAATCCGCAGGAGCCGGGTTTGCGCTCCCGTGGGAAGATCGCCGATCTCGTCGAGAAAGATCGTTCCGCGGTGCGCCCGTTCGAACCGTCCCCGTTTTTGCGCGACCGCGCCGGTGAAGGCTCCCTTTTCATGACCGAATAATTCACTGTCCACCAGGGTGTCCGGGATGGCGCCGCAATTCACCTTGATGAACGGACCGCCGCGTCGGGGCGACCACTTGTGGATGGCGTTCGCGACCACTTCTTTTCCTACTCCCGTCTCGCCGAGCAGGAGAACCGGGCTGGACAGGGGCGCAACCTGCCGCACCATGTCCATGACGGTTTTCAGACCGAAACTGTCTCCGATGATCTCTTCGCCGATCTGCTTGTGCAGGTCTTCGCTTAAATACCGGTTTTCCTCCTCCAGAATGTCTCTCAGCCTTGAAATTTCCCGGAACCGGGAATAGTTGCTGATGGCGATGCCGAAGGGCTCGTTTAGCAGTTCCAGAAGGCGGACATGCTCCCCCGAGTAGGGCCGCCCGGCGCGGTTTGTGAGGATGACCGCTCCGAGCGTCTGATGGGTGAGCTTCGGAAAGATGACCAGCGCGCCCGAATCCTGAATTCCCAGGGTCGCTGAGACGTGGAGGCCGGTGATGTGGTCGCGCATCCGGGCCACCGTGTACAGGTAGGGGGCTTTTTCCGCGCGCGTCAGCACGTCGGCGAAAAAAGAACGCGCCGATTCCGGTAAGATGGTCTTTGCGGAGATGACATGACCCCCTGTGGCATCCGCCCTCGCAATCGTTTCGACGATGCCCAGGTCCAGATCGAAAATATTGAGAAACATCGTATCCAGCGGAAAGGTTTTCCGAAGGAAGAGAAAGCACTGCCAGAGAGCCGCGTCAATATCAAGACTGCCGCATATTCTTAAAGTCATCTCATGAAAAAATCTTTGATCGTCCATTGCCATAATCTTTTTCCTTTTCTGTTCTATGCGGCAGATTATCAGCAAACCGTCGCATTTGCCAGCAATATTCCGCACTATAGTGCGGATAAGAGAAGGGCATACGCTAAGTACTTAATTATCTGCAATAATTATTATGGCACGCAAAACGCAATAGCGAGACCTGTAAATGATCATGTCCTTTGCAGCGGTCGGAGAGACCCGAGCGGAGGTGGAACGAGACCTTAACAAGCTGACGTTGAGTTTCTAAGATTTGGTGTTTGTTCCCGGAAGGAGGATTTGTTGCTTCCGGGAACGGCCATCAGCTTTCAACCTTCTTTTCATCCGAGGCCTCGTGGGAGTGATTGCAAGCTGGCGGAGCGCTTTTGAGTTGTCCCCCGGCGTGTCCGACAGAAGGAGTGGCTGCCTTTTTTGTAAAGCAGTTTTTTAGACAAAAAAAGCGTTACGCTGCCCGCCCGGCCGATGTCCGCAACGTCGGGTAGCGTCCAAACTTTTTGATAATCTCTCCTGCGGGCCCTGGTGAAAAGAAGTCTTCATAAAAAACGGCCGGGGCGGCATCAGCCAGCCGCCCCGGCCGTTTTTATCCGGCGTTTGCGGGAGAACTATTGCTTCTTTACGGCTTTCTTCGCCGCCGCTTTTTTGACCGCTGCTTTTTTGGCGGGCGCTTTCTTTACGGCCGCCTTCTTGATCGGCGCTTTTTTCGCCGCCGCTTTCTTTACAACGGCTTTCTTGGCCGCCGGCTTGGCTTTCGCCGCCTTCACCGCCGCCGCCACAGCCTTCTTTACCGCTTTAGCGGTTTTCACGATCTCCTTGGCTTTGGACATCACTTTCGTTGTCGCCTGGGCCGTCGCTTTTTTTGCGGGGGGCGGATTTTTCAGCGCCGCCTGTGCCGCGGCGAGTCTTGCGATGGGCACGCGGAAGGGAGAGCAGCTCACGTAGTTGAGGCCGGTCAGATGGCAGAATTCGATGGAGCTGGGCTCGCCGCCGTGTTCGCCGCAGATGCCGACTTTCAGCTTCGGATTGACGCTCCGGCCTTTTTCCACGGCCATCCGGACAAGTTTGCCGACGCCGTCGCGGTCCAGCACGCGGAACGGATCCACCGGCAGGATTTTCTTGGCCACATATTCCGGCAGGAACTTGCCGGCGTCGTCGCGGCTGTAGCCGAAGGTCATCTGTGTGAGGTCGTTGGTGCCGAAGGAGAAGAAGGCCGCCTCGGCGGCGATCTCGTCGGCGGTGACGGCCGCCCGGGGCACTTCGATCATCGTGCCGACGGAATACGCGACCTTCACGCCTGTTTCCTCCATCACCTTTTGGGCGATCTCGACGATGATGGCTTTCTGCGAGGCAAGCTCTTTCACGGTGCCGACCAGCGGAACCATGACTTCGGGTTTCGCGTCCACGCCTTCCTTCACGAGCTGGCAGGCGGCTTCAAAGATGGCCCGGGCCTGCATTTCGGTGATTTCCGGGAAGGATATGCCCAGACGGCAGCCGCGGTGGCCCAGCATCGGGTTGAATTCGTGGAGCGACGCCACTTTGGCTTTGACGGCCTCGATGGAGATGCCTATTTCGCGGGCCATTTCCTGCTGGCTTTCCTCTTCATGCGGAACGAATTCATGCAGCGGCGGATCGAGCAGACGGATGGTGACGCCGTAGCCTTCCATCGCTTTGAGAATGCCGTAGAAGTCCTCGCGCTGCATCGGGAGCAGTTTGGCCAGGGCGCGCTTGCGGCCGTCGAGGTCGTCGGCCAGAATCATCTCGCGCACGGCCTTGATGCGGTCGCCTTCGAAGAACATGTGTTCGGTGCGGCACAGGCCGATGCCCTGCGCGCCGAAGTTGCGGGCGACGGCCGCGTCGTGCGGCGTGTCGGCGTTCGTGCGGATGCCGAGCTTTTTCATCTCGTCGGCCCACTGCATGATCACGCCGAAGTTGCCGGACAGTTCCGCCGGTACCGTCTTTACTTCGCCCAGCATGACTTCGCCGGTCGAGCCGTCGAGCGAAATGTAGTCGCCTTCGCGGACAACGGCATTTTTAAATTTGATTTCCTTGCCGGCATAGCTGATTTCAATGTCGCCACAGCCCGAGACGCAGCACTTGCCCATGCCGCGGGCGACAACGGCCGCGTGCGAGGTCATGCCGCCGCGCTGGGTCAGAACGCCCTGCGCCGCCGTCATGCCTTTGAGGTCTTCCGGAGAGGTTTCGATACGCACGAGAATGACTTTTTCGCCGCGCTTTTTCCAGGTTTCCGCGTCATCCGCGTTGAAGACCACGCGGCCGGTTCCCGCGCCGGGGGAGGCGGGGAGCCCTTTGGTGACCACGTTGCGCGATGCGCCCGGATCGAAGGTCGGATGGAGCAGCTGGTCAAGCGATGTGGGGTCGATGCGCAAAAGCGCCGTCTTCTTGTCGATGAGTTTTTCGTTGACCATGTCCACCGCGATTTTGACCGCGGCGGCGGCGGTGCGCTTCCCCGTGCGGGTCTGCAGCATCCAGAGCTTCTGGTCCTGGATGGTGAATTCGATATCCTGCATGTCTTTGTAGTGCTGCTCGAGCTTGGTGTAAACGTTGACCAGATCTTTGTAGGCGGCGGGCATGTACTCCTCGAGCGAAGGATATTTTGTCGCGCGTTCCTCTTCGGAAACGTTGTTGTCCCTGGCCCAGCGGCGGGAGCCTTCCAGCGTCACCTGCTGCGGCGTGCGGATGCCGGCGACGACGTCCTCGCCCTGCGCGTTGATCAGGTATTCGCCGTAGAAGAGGTTTTCACCGGTGGCCGGGTCGCGCGTAAAGGCGACGCCGGTGGCGCAGCTTTCGCCGCGGTTGCCGAAGACCATGGCCTGCACGTTGACGGCCGTGCCCCAGTTGTCGTCAAAGCCGTTCATCTGGCGGTACAAGACGGCGCGCGCCGTGTTCCAGGACATGAAAACGGCGCCGATGGCGCCCCAGAGCTGCTCCTTGGGATCGGTGGGAAATTCCTTGCCCAGTTTCTCCACAATGAGCTTTTTGTAGCGGGCGACGAGTTCTTTCAAATCCCCGACGGTCATGTCCAGATCGGCCTTGATGCCTTTTTCCGCCTTGAGGCCGTCCATCACTTCCTCAAACGGATCGTGCGCGTCCTTGTCTTCCGGTTTGAGACCCATGACGACGTCGCCGTACATCTGGACGAAACGGCGGTAGGAATCCCAGCCGAACCGTTCGTTGCCGGAGATGCGGATGATGCCTTCGACGGTTTCGTCGTTGAGGCCCAGATTGAGCACCGTGTCCATCATGCCCGGCATGGACACGCGCGCGCCGGAGCGGACGGACAGGAGCAGAGGATTGGACGGATCGCCGAAGCTTGTGCCCATGGATTTTTCGACTTTCTTGAGAGCGGCTTCCACTTCTTTGCTGAGGACGGCGGGGAGCTGTTTGTTGTTTTTGTAGAATTCAATGCAGACATCGGTGGTGATCGTGAATCCCGAAGGAACGGGAATTCCCAGGTTCGACATTTCGGCCAGGTTGGCGCCCTTGCCGCCGAGAAGAGTCTTCATGCCGGCAGTGCCTTCATTGATGCCCTTCCCGAAAGTGTAAACACGTTTAGCCATATTTTTTATCTCCTTTAGAAAGAATTTCCTTGCAGAAGTATGCGCAATAAGCGTTGAGTTTAATAAATGAAATGCACGGCACTGTAAAGTGTTTTTTCCTTTGCCAATGTAAAAACCCCCGCCAGGGTGGGACGGGGGCTTTTACTGCTGAAGCTATATAAAGAGGGAAGGGTTCAACTGATCATGGCCTTCAGCGCATCGGCGACCGGCGCCGTGAACAGAGCGACCAGGATGGTGAAAAGAGCAAAAGAACCAATCGCTTCACTTAAATAGAGTTTTTCATATTTGCGTTTTAACGAAACAATAATCAACCCGCCGATGACGAGGCATCCGAAATGGAAAAAGGGGAATCCGGCATTGCCGCCGGCGCTGAACTGAGCAAAGCTGAACGTCGCCGTGGTCAGAACGATGAAGCCGACTAAAAGAGCTGTCTGCATAATTTTTTTCATGATCCTGATCCTCCTTGTTGTTGTGAGATGGTTTACCGCTTTCGCAACTCTACATATGAAATAACCATGCCAGAGAATGAAAAAGAGAGAGATGTTTTTATAAGACATTGATAATATGGATGTTTGTTGTGAACGGCCGGTTTGCTGCGCTTTGACCGCTATCGTTCGACATTTCGTTTGATTGAAAGAAACGTTCAACGGGCGTTTAAAAAACGAAAAAAAACATCGAATACCGGTTTGGCATCCGGGCTGTCTCAGCACGCGGCGTATGCCGAGGAGGATGAAAAAGATACGCGATTGGCTGGAAGGCAGAAGCAGGGCAAAGCCGCCTTTCGTCGCCGGCGGCGTTTTCGTTTCTCTTTGGCGGATGGCTTTACCATTGCCCGCCTCTGTGCTAGAAGTGAAGTTATCATGACGAAAGAAATAAAGGTTCGCGAAAAAATTCATTTACGGCGGCGCCGCGCGGCTTCCGGCCCGGAGCCCGGGCGGGGGGCGGCAAGACGATTTATGAAGCCCGACATTGCGCCGGCGCTCAAAGACGTTCTGGCCGGCATCGGCAAACCCGAGCCCCGACCGTTCGTTCCGGATCCCTTTCAGGCGCAGGCGCTGGCCGCCATCCGGAAAAACGACTGCCTGGTCATCGCCCCCACCGGCTCCGGCAAGACATGGATTGCGCGGGAGGCGATTTTGTCGGTGATGGAAAAAGGCGGACGCGCCTGGTATGCCTCGCCGCTCAAAGCGCTTTCCAATTCCAAGTGGGTGGAATTCGGCCTGCATTTCGATCCGGAAAACGTCGGCATCATCACCGGCGACACCAAGGAGAACACTGAGGCGCCGATCATTGTCGGCACGACGGAGATCCTGCGCAACCAACTGTACGACGCGATGCACCGCGGCGAGGATTTGTCCTGCGATCTGGTCATCCTCGACGAAGCGCACTTCTTGGGCGACGCCGACCGCGGCGTAGTCTGGGAAGAAATCATGATTTACCTGCCGGCGCGGGTCAACTTGCTTTTGCTTTCCGCCACGATCGGCAACGGCGACGAAATCGCCGCGTGGCTTTCCTCCATCCGCGGCAAACCCTGTTCGGTGGTGCGCGAGGAAAAACGGCCCGTGCCTTTGTACCCTCTGTTTCTGCATCCTGCGGGTTGTCTGCATCCTTTCCTGGAGGGAAAGAAAGCCGCCCCGGCCGTTGCCGAATTTTTGCATAAATCCGGACGGGGCAGCCGCAAGCCGCCGGATTACGCGGGAATCATCCGCGTCCTTGCGAGGTTCAACCTTTTGCCGGCGATTTTTTTTCTCAAATCCCGCGCCGAGTGCGATGCGGCGCTCGCCTGCCGCGCGGGGCTGCCGCCCCTCCTGGAAGACGACGCTTTTGCCGGGGATCTTAGCGACATGATCGACCGCTTTCCCGGCTTGCGCAGCCACCGGCAGATGAGGGCGCTGCAATCCGCGGGGCTGGCGGCCCATCACGGCGGACAGTTGCCCGCATGGAAGATGCTCGTCGAGGAAATGATGAACCGGGGGCGCCTGCGGGGAATCTTTGCCACCACGACCGTCGCGGCGGGCGTCAATTTTCCGGCGCGCACCATCGTGCTATTCAATTCCGATCAGTTTAACGGCCGCGATTTTGCGCCTCTCACGGCCACCGAATTCCGCCAGATGACCGGGCGGGCCGGCCGACGCGGCCAGGACAAGATCGGCTTCATGCTGGCGGTGTCGGGGCGGTTCATGGATCTGGCCCATGTCAAAAAAATGCTCCGGGCCGAGCCGGAGGACATCGCGAGCCGGTTGAAAAACGATTTTGGCATGGCGCTCAATCTGCTGTTGTCGCAGACGCCCGCCGGCGTCAAAGAAATATTTGAAAAATCGTTTGCCGCCTGGCAGCAGAACAGGACCGTCCGTCGCGGCCTTTCCGCCGCAGAGCGCCTGTGGCGGGATTTTACCCTGCATCTGGATTTCCTCAAGCAGGAAGGATTTGTGGACGCGGACGGCCGGCTGACCGACGACGGGCGCTGGGCGGCGCACCTGCGACGGGACTACCCGCTTTTGGTTGCCCAGTGTCTGAGGGCGGACGCTTTTCCCGTGGAGGATGAAAAGCTCCTGGCGGCGGTGATGGCCGTCTTTGCCTATGACCGCGAAGACGACATCACCCTGGGTGTGACCCGTCCGTCGCACAGTCTTACGGCCGCGCTGCGCAGAATGCTGGCGGCCGTGCGGCCGATGGCGCGGCGGCTGGAAAAGGCGGGATTCGCCACGGAGAAACTTATTCCGTCGGCCGGCCAGGCGATGTACGACTGGGCGCGGGGGCGCGCCTGGGATGAGGTCATCCGCCTTACCGGCGTCGCCGAAGGGGACATGGCATCGCTGATTTTCCGCACGGCGGATAATCTGCGCCAGCTCGTTTCGCTCAGGGACACGCATCCGGAAGCGGCGGCCTGCGCGCAGCGCGCGCGGGAGGCGATCCTGCGCGAACCGGTCCTGTTTCTGTAGGGAACGGTCGCGACCGTTCCGCAGAGGTCGCGACCGTTTACTGCACGGAAACAGACTGTGGGGCTTTAGACGATTAGGAAACCGATGCGACGCACGGGCGTCTGCCGGGAGGAAAATAAATGCCTTCCTCTTGCGAGGAAAACAGCGAGCAATTCCGAGACGGCTAATTCGGGCAGAAGCCGTGCGACCATTCGCCCACGCCGCTGCCCTTTTTGCAGATTTTCACCTTCACGTTTTGAGCGCAGGATTTGCCGCCCGCCACCGAACTCTGGTAATCGACGCCGTCGCAGGTCCTTCCCTGGATGCGGGTGAAGTAGGTCGATCCCCAGGATGACATATTGCAGCGTCCATCAATGTAGCTGATGTTGCCGTCGAAATGCGAGGAGAAGGCTTCGCCTCTGTTGATAAGAAAATTTTTATGCGCGCCGCCGCTGCCGTAGGCCAGAATTTCACATTTGGTGTATTCCACGTCGGCCGGAAAATAAACAGTCCAGTCGTAAGCGTGAACGGCGGATGCGGCGACAACAAAAAAAACGATCATAACGACGGAAGAAAGAACTTTTTTTGAAGATAATCTGCTGCGGGACATGACGATGCCTCCTGCAAAGGGATTTGGAAGATCTTCCGGCTACCACAGACGCGGGCGCGTTTCAAGAATCTTTTGCCGGCACACCGCTTAAAAAAGCGCTTTCCGGGAAAGTCCGCGGCCGGCCGCGACGAAGCAAAGAAGGTGTTGCATTTTCAAACGCCACGCATTAAGGACTGTCCGGATGTTATGGATACCTTTTCATTAGTCACAGACTTTATTCCGTCGGGCGATCAGCCGCAGGCCATCGACCGGCTGGCGGAAGGGCTGGCCCGCGGGAAAGACCACCAGGTGCTCCTGGGCGTCACCGGCTCCGGCAAGACCTTCACCATCGCCAATGTAATTGCGCGCGTAGGCCGCCCCGCGCTGGTCATCGCGCACAACAAGACGCTGGCCGCGCAGCTGTTCGAGGAATTCAAAAGCCTGTTTCCCGAAAACGCCGTCGAATACTTTGTCAGCTACTACGACTACTACCAGCCGGAAGCCTATCTGCCGGCCACCGACACTTACATTGAAAAAGACTCGGCGATTAACGAGGAGATCGACAAACTGCGTCATGCGGCGACTTACGCGCTTTTGACCCGGCGCGACGTCATCATCGTGGCGAGCGTCTCGTGCATTTACGGACTGGGATCGCCCGAAGCGTATCTGGGGATGATCGTCGAGTTGGAGGTGGGCAGGGAAATCCCCCGTGAAGGCCTATTGAAACGCCTGATTGAAATCCAGTATGAGCGCAACGACATTGACTTTCACCGCGGCGCGTTTCGCGTACTGGGCGACGTGGTGGAAATCTTTCCGCCCTACGAAGGCGAACGGGCGCTCCGCGTGGAATTTTTCGGCGATACGATCGACGCCATCTACTGGGTCGACCCGCTGCGCGGGAAAAAGCTCGGGTCGCTATCCCGGATCGCCGTCTATCCCGGAAGCCACTTCGTGACGTCGCAAGACAACCTGAAACGCGCCGTGGCCGATATCCGCGCCGAACTGGCCTGTGTGCTGGCCCTCTACAAGGCCGAAAACAAGCTGCTCGAGGCGCAGCGCCTCGAGCAGCGGACCCGCTTCGACCTGGAGATGATGGAAGAGATGGGCTACTGCCAGGGCATTGAAAACTACTCGCGTCATCTCACCGGACGAAAGCCGGGCGAGCCGCCGCCGACGCTGATGGAATACCTGCCCGAGGACGCCCTCATCATCATCGACGAAAGCCACGCCACGCTGCCGCAGCTCGCGGGCATGTTCCGGGGCGACCGCTCCCGCAAGGAAACGCTCGTGAAATACGGCTTTCGCCTGCCCTCCGCGCTGGACAACCGGCCCCTGACCTTCGAGGAATACGAGGCGCTTTCCCACAAGCGGATTTACATTTCCGCCACGCCGGCCCAGTATGAAACGGTCAGGGCCCAGGGCGTGCGCGTGGAGCAGATCATCCGCCCGACCGGCCTGATGGACCCGGAAATCGTCGTGAAGCCCGCCGCCCGGCAGGTGGACGACCTGCTCGAGGAAATCCGCATCCGCGTGAAAAAAGACGAACGCGTGCTGGTCACGACGCTGACCAAGCGCATGGCGGAAAACCTCACCGATTATTACAGCGGTCTGGGCATCCGCGTGCGCTACCTGCATTCCGATATTCACACGCTGGAGCGCGTCGGCATCATCCGCGATCTGCGCCTGGGAGAATTCGACGTGCTGGTGGGCGTGAACCTCCTGCGCGAGGGGCTCGATATTCCCGAAGTGTCGCTGGTGGCGATTCTGGACGCGGACAAGGAAGGATTTCTGCGCTCCGAGCGGTCGCTCATTCAAACGAGCGGGCGCGCCGCGCGCAACGTTTCCGGAAAAGTCATCATGTACGCCGACAGGATCACGCGGTCCATCCAGGCCTGTCTGGACGAAACGCACCGCCGCCGCGCCCTGCAGCACAAATACAACGAGGAACACAACATCACGCCGGAGACGATTAAAAAGTCCATCAGCAACGTGCTGGGCTCCATCTACGAAGCCGATTACGTCACGATTCCGGTGGACGACAAAGCCGGAACGCTGCCGCTCGCGGAAGAAGATTTGCCTGCCCGGATTCAGAAACTCAAGGCGGAAATGAAACAGGCGGCCAAGGACCTGGCGTTTGAAAAAGCCGCCGCCCTGCGCGACGAAATCAAGGAACTCAGCACAATCCTGATCGAGATGGGGTAGGGACCTTCTTCAAATCCGGAGGCGGTTAATACTGAATGATGACCTCGTCGGGCTTGAAGGGATAGTCCGCCGGATCGCTGATGTAATTTTCAATTTCCCGGAAGGTGATCTTTGTGCCGCCGCTCGTCACGTCAAATCCGTCGCGGGCAATCACCATGCCGGTAAAAAAGGCGCCGCTGAAAGTGACTTTCCCGTAAGGGGCGTAAAGAATGCCCGTCAGACCGCTTTCGCCGAGTCCGGTGATGCTGATATTTCCTTTGCTGACGATGATGACATTTTCGGCGGTCGGGCGCCAGGAGGAGGAGCTGTAGTTTCCTTCGGTGAATATCTTAAGATTGCTCACCAATATGCCGGACGACACGTATCCTTTGGAGGCAAACCAGCTTGCCTCCCGCGGAGCGGGAATGGCGTAGGCCGGCATCGTGAAGGAAGGAAAAGACTGGACGCTGCCGTAGGGAATTTTATGGCATTTGGCGAGAATCCCGGTATTGTAGTTTGCCGGATGGGTCAGCGCGCCTGTGTAATAGATATTCGATCCGGCCGAAAGGGTCGGCGTCCAGTCCAGTTCCACGTTGCCGTTGACGTAAATATTCCCATAGATGTGCGCGTCTTTGAGACGCAGATTTCCGTTGACGTAAACGTCGCCGTAAACGTTTCTACCGCCGTTCAAGAGGGCTAAATTGCCGTTGATGTAGATCTTGCCGGGCTGTTCTGACGAACCCAAGCTGGCGCTGCCGCCATTGAGCTCCACATATCCGTCCACGTAAATCGTTGTGGCGCCGACGGACGCTCCGCCGTTGAGCTGATTGGTTGTCAGGGGCCCCCGGATGACCACGGTTGCGCCCGGCCCGTAAACGATGTTGCCGTTTAAAACCAAGCCACTGCCGTAAACAAAGACATTGTTGTCCTCGACGAACGCGACGAACTCTTCCGTATCCTGGCTGGGCGTCGGGCTGGTGCGGCTGATGCCGGTCGTTCCGCCGAACGTGATCCTGCGCTTCGCCTCCATCCAGGCGCCGGCATGAACCACGCCGGTGGATTCGACGACAACGCGGGTCGGATCCACGTTGCCGTCTTTATCGATAAAATCGTAGCTGGTCAGGATGAAGCGATCGCCGTTCGCGAGCGTAAAAGTGGTCGGAGGATTGACGTTTTTTTTGCCGCCCGGGTAGAAAGACGGATCGGCGATATTTTCGGCCAGAAGCTTTTGCGCCCAGCGGCCGCCCGCCTCGGCCAGATAGTAGGCCCTGGCCTGCTGATTGCCGAAGAGCTCAGTGAAAGTCGCCGTTGTCGTGAAGTAAAAGAGCCCGGCGCCTAGAATGGCCACGAGAGTGACGCCGATAATCAGGTTGATCAGGATGGATCCCCCGGAAGTGGATGTCTTTGTCATGGTTTTGTTCCTCACGGCTGAATGTTTCTCGGGACGATCCGCTGTGTAAAAGTTTTGACGACTCCGTCCGCGGCAACCAGACGAAGCCGAACGGAAAGAACTCTGGCGCTGGCCGGCGCGGATTGTCCTTCTTCCGGAGCCTCGTAATTGACGTAATACTGAAACCGCAATCCATCGCCGGGGACAACCTGATCGGTAAGAATGAAGAAATTTCCGTCTCCTTCCGAAAGCTCCACGTTGCCGCCGTTTAACCGGATGATGCGGGTCTTTTCGACTTTATCCTTGAAAGAATTAAAGACAACGCCGGTTGCGTTTGAGGCCGGCAAAATGGCGACAGTGTTTTTCAACTCCAGGGCGATGCGGGTTGCGGCCATCTGTCCCTTCTGAAGCGCGGC
>JAAYDW010000012.1 GCA_012729055.1 Deltaproteobacteria bacterium | reverse complement strand
TCCAGTTTCATGGCGCTTTCTCCTTCCAGTGGTGGTTTGTGGGGACAAACCCTTCTAAAGGAAAAGCGCCTTTTTTTCTACCTCTTCTATACCCTTATGAATTTCACACAAAAGATCTTACACTACCATTTAAAACGTCAAGAAATTATTATAAAGGCATTGGTTCAAAAGAAATTAGTATTTCACATGATCGACATTGGAGAGGTTAATTTGTGGGGCGGTCCAATGAATTCTTTGAAGCGGCACCTATGGCCCAATTATTCGCTAAGCGTGTTTCATCAGGAAAGTAAGCACGACCTGGCATTGATCGATGGCCGATTTCGAGTATCCTGCACTCTGAACTCGATATTAAACACCCCCGATTATTGTAAAATAATCATTCATGACTTTTGGAATAGACCGCAATACCATGTCTTATTAAGATATCTACAAGTCGTCGAACGAATAGACACACTTGGCGTATTCGCGAAAAAAAAAGGTGTGAATCATGCTGAAATTCAAAAGATGATAGTTGAATATCAATACCTGCCGGGAGACGAGTTGGAAGCGGGATTATTAGATAGATTAACCAAAAAAATATTGAACTGGCGCTAATTGTCCTCGGTTGTGACGAAGTGAGCAAAAAATGATCGTTAGGAATTAAGGAACTGAGGGCGACCGGATCAATGCGATTCTTTGTGCCGCCGGAATGAATTTCCGGAAGCTGCAGCGCTTCGCTGCCGCTTTTTTGTGCCGATTCCTTCTGCTGTTTTCCGGCGAGTTTTATTGCTGGAATTACAGTTTTCGTTGTCAAAGAGCTTATATGTAGCACAGCAATGTTGCGAAAATGAGTTTTTCAGGATCGGCTACATTATGTTACGTCTGTCGCTTCTGCGCATTGACGAAAGTCCTGTCCTGGTCATCCAAACCGGTAAAACCGCCTTGCTCAAAACACTCGACTCAATATTGAATGGTGCGCAGACTGTGTCCCCAAAAGCCCGCTACTTCATAACAGGACTTGCCTGCGCACACCAGCAACACGACATGCGGACGGCTGTCGTAGCGCGCTCCTTCATATCCGCCGATCTCTTGTTGAAGAGCCCTTTTCGTCATAGTCTCGGCATCTTGTATCTTAAGCCTGCACATGGTATGCTTCCTTAAATTTTAAAGAGTAAAAAAAATTCTTGTTATGCGCAAATTCTATGTCGCTATTTGTAAATTGATGAGGCAAGTATGATTCGTCAAAAAAAGTCAGCTTTTACTGTGCTTCTGCGGATCGTGCGGCAGACTGCTGCGCCGTGTCTCTTCCCTTCCCTGTCCACAGGGCCCCCTCCAAAACCAGCAGGTCGGCAGGAAAAAAGAAGCTCATCCGGGTGGCGTCTGTCGTCACTGGACGCTTGAAAAAAACATCTTTCTTTGTTAAAGGTGCGGCCAGACATATCTGGAGGTGACACGCCATTAATCTGGGACTGCTTCTCGAAGAATCGGTTAAAAAGTTCGCCGACCGGCCCGTCCTGGTCGCGGATCATCGTCGCATCACATACCAACAACTGCACACCGCCGTCCTTGCCGTTTCGCAAATCCTGCAAAGCAAGGGAATGACGAAGGGCGATAAAGTCGGGTTGATGCTTCCCAACATTCCGGAGTTTTTCTACTGCTACTTCGCCATCGTGCAAAGCGGCGCCGTCGCCGTCCTGCTTAACACTTCCTCCACGCCGGCCGAGCTTTCCTTTCTGCTCAACAACAGCGACGCTAAAATTCTCATCACGCTTTCGTCCTACGAAAAAAGATACCGCGAAATTGAACATCAGCTTTCCACCTGCCGCGGGCTTTATACCGTCGAGGCGGGGGAGAATGCCTTTGAAGCCGTCCCGGCGACGGCCGCCGGCGCGCAAACGGTCAACATCGATCCGGACGATCCGGCGGAAATCATCTATACGGCGGGTCTCACCGGCAAACCGCTGGGCGCCGTTCTTACCCATCGCAACCTCTGCGCGCAGCTCAACATGATCCAGCCCATTTTCCGCCGCGAGCCGGACGACATCGGCCTGTGCCTGATCCCCCTGTTTCATTCGTTCGGCGCCACCGTCAACATGCTCAATGTGATTCAGGCCGGCTGCTCCACGGTCATGATGGACCGCCTGACGATGGACACGCTTTTCGCGGCCATCGAGCGGGAAAAGATCACTTATATCTGCGCCGTGCCCCGCCTGTACATCGGCATGATTTTCCACGAAAAGGCGTCGAAATTCGATGTCAGCTCGCTTAAACTCTGCGTGACCGGCGGCTCCGCGATGCCCGCCGATTTCATTCCCGTTTTCGAGCAGAAGTTCGGCGTGCGCATTCTGGAAGGCTACGGCCTCACCGAGGCGGCGCCCGCCTGTTCCTTCAACCGTCTCGAAAAGGTCGCCAAGCCAGGCTCCATCGGCACCGCCCTTACCGGCATCGACGCCAAAATCGTCGACGATGAAGGACGGGAACTGCCCCGCAGCACAATCGGCGAACTTATCGTCCGGGGTGAGAACGTCATGCAGGGGTACTACAAGGACGATGCGGCCACCGCCTCCGTCATCAAAGACGGCTGGCTGCACACCGGCGACCTGGGACGGATGGATGAGGAAGACTATATCTTCCTTACGGGAAGAAAAAAGAGAATGATCATTACCAGCGGTTTCAACGTCTATCCGCGGGAAGTGGAAACCGTCATCCGGCTGCATCCTGCGGTGCGCGACGTCTACGTCACCGGCAAGGAAGACCTGATGCGCGGCGAGCTGGTCAAAGCGCAGATTGTTCTTCACGGCGGAATCTCCGTCGACGACAAGGAAATCATCCGGCACTGCAAGGTCCATCTTTCGCCCTACAAGGTGCCGCGGGACGTCGAGTTCGTTTCCTCGCTCGCGGTCGATCTTCCGCACGACCTGGCCTGAAGCCGCCGGTTTCAGAGCCTGCGGCAAAGGGAAACGGTCCGTCCAAATTGCAGCGGACGACCGGAATTTCCGGATTGCAGAAGATATCTGTTTCAATACCGGCGGCTGTCACTGCAAATCGTTCGCAGTGCAGCATCCAGGACAGACAACCGGTGCCGGCGGGGAAGTCCAGTGCCCTTCCCCGCCGCATCCGCTTCATCTCACCGACGATCTTATCGTGAATGCCGTCGAGTGACGCCGCCTGAAAAACCCGTCCATCGATCAGCATGATGAACCACTCTGATCCGGCGGCGACCGGCGTCTCCGGCGCGCCTGTTTACGTCTTTTCGGCCGCGACGCTTTCGATCAGCGACGGATCGTACTCCTCTGGTTTTTCGTACCCCAGGAGATTGAGCAGCGTCGCGGCAATATTGGAGAGGCCTTTGGCCGGCAGTTCCGCCATCCGGTATTCTCCCGCGTACAGGGGATCGTAGATAATGAAGGGCACGGGATTCAGACTGTGCGCGGTCTTCACCGATTTGGCGCCTTTCTTGTCGATCGTGAACATTTCATCCGCGTTGCCGTGGTCCGCGGTAATCACGGCGATGCCGCCGATCTCCCGGATTACCGCCAGCAGACGGCCGACGCACGCATCCACCGCCTCCACCGCCGCGATGGCCGCCTCCGTTTTTCCCGTGTGGCCGACCATGTCGCCGTTGGGATAATTCAGCCGGCCGAACCGGAAGTCGCCGCGCTCAAGCAGGTCGATCGTCGCGTCGGTAATCTCTTTGGCCTTCATTCGCGGCGCCCGATCGAATTCAATCCGGTCCGAAGGAATCTCCACATATTTTTCCAGGGCCGCGTCAATGTAGCCGGAGCGGTTGCCGTTCCAGAAATATGTCACGTGGCCGAACTTCTGGGTTTCGGAGACGGCAAACATTTTCACGCCCTCCGCGCAGAGGTACTCGCTCATGACGCGGTCGATGGCCGGCGGCTGCACCAGAAAATTCGGGGGAATATGGGCGTCCCCGTCATACTCCATCATGCCCGCATAAAAAACATCCGGCAGGGGGCCCCGGTCGAATTCGGAAAAATCCTTTTCGGTGAACGCCCGCGAAATCTCAATGGCGCGGTCGCCCCGGAAATTGAACAAGATCACCGCGTCTCCGTCCTGGATCCTTCCGACAGGCGCGCCTGCGGCATCGGTAATTACAAAGGCGGGCAGGTACTGATCCGTGGCTTTCGGATCTTCCGCATAAAAGGTCTTCACCGCCTCGGAAGCAGAGGCAAACGGCCGGCCCTTTCCAAAAACGTGGGCTTCCCACCCCCGCTTCACGATGTTCCAGTCGGAATTGTAGCGGTCCATGGTGGTCGTCATCCGGCCGCCGCCCGACGCGATGGCATAGTCTAAGCCCTTTTCTTCGGATATTTTTTTCAGCTTTTCTTCCGTCGGAATCACATAGTCCAGCGCCGTCCGCTCTCCCACGTCTCTGCCGTCCAGCAGGGGATGAATCCTGACCTTCGGAAAGTTCAGCCGGGCGCACTGGTCGATCAGAATAAACAACTGCTCGATATGGGAATGAACGTTGCCGTCCGAAAGCAAGCCGATGAAATGGACCGTCCCCCCTTTTTGTGCGCGCGCGGCGATCGTGTCCCAAACCGCGGTTTGAAAGATCGCGCCGGTTTTGAGCGCTGTGTTGACCAGGCGGGCGCCCTGGTCGAAGACCCGCCCGGCGCCGATGGCATTGTGCCCCACTTCACTGTTGCCCATATCGTCGTCCGAGGGCAAACCCACGGCCGTGCCGTGGGCCCTGAGCTCCGTGTAGAGTTCGGATTTGAGCAGCTGATCCAGGGTGGGCGTTTTCGCCCGGTACACGGCGTTCGACTCGTCTTTCTTGCCGATGCCGATGCCGTCCATGATGATCAGCAGAAGCGGCCCTTTCCGGCCCTTGAACGATTGTAGTTTGTTAAGACTCAACGGCATTTAAAATTCTCCTTCACCTTGATCCTTTTTCCTTGCACCTTGCACCTGTTTCACTTCCCCACAAAATTCGGTTTTCTCTTTTCCAGAAACGCTTTCATGCCTTCCTTCTGATCCTGCGTGCTGAAGCATTCTGCGACAGCGCCGAGTTCGATTTTCACGCCGTTGTCAATCGACGTGTCGAAGCCGTAATTCATGGCGTTCTTCGCCATCTTGAGCGCAAATCCCGGGAGGGCGGCAAACTTTTTCGCCATCTTTTCCGCCTCCTCCAGGAGCTGCTCAGGGGGAACGACTTTGTTCACCAGGCCGATTTCAAAGGCCCGCCGGGCGTTGATCTGGCCGCCGGCCAGAATCATTTCCTTGGCGATGCCCATGCCGACGAGGCGCGGCAGCCGCTGTGTTCCGCCCCAGCCGGGAAGAATGCCGATCAGAATTTCCGGCTGGCCGAAAACGGCTTTTTCCGACGCGATGCGGATATCGCAGGCCATCGCGATTTCCGTTCCGCCGCCGAGCGCAAAGCCGTTGACGGCGGCGATGGACGGCTTGCCCATCGTTTCCAGAAACCGAAGCGTGTTCTGCCCCAGTTCCATCATTTTCGTAATTTCCACCGGCGTGGCGTTTTGCATCTGGGAAATGTCCGCGCCCGCCACAAAGGCCTTGTCGCCCGCGCCCGTCAGCACGAGGGCCTTGACGGCTTCATCCTGGTCGCAGGCATAAAGCGCGCATGCCAGTTCGCTCATCACGTCGTAGCTCATGGCGTTTAAAACCTTGGGGCGGTTGAAGGTGATCCGGGCGACGCCCTCCTGAATATCCAGCAGCAGGTATTGATAGTCCATGGTCAAACTCCTTCTCAAAGGAAAAGAGCCCGTTCTTTGCAGACCGGGCTCTTGGGTTGAAATAATCAGTTCATGCCGTTTACAGCTTTGCTACACGGCGCAGGCATCCACGGGCGGTTTGACTTCTTCCTCTCCCATGGCCTTCACGACCAGCTCGGCCAGATCCCAGGCCTGCATCGATTCTTCCTTGTGGTGATCCTTGATGCCGTCGGACATCATGGTCAGGCAGAAGGGACAGCCGACCGCGATCATGTCCGCGCCGACGTCAATCGCCTGCTTCGTGCGTGCGTTGTTGATGCGTTCTCCGATGTCTTCTTCCATCCACATCCGCGCGCCGCCGGCGCCGCAGCAGAAGCTCTTTTCGAGCTTTCTTTCCATCTCGACGACGTCGATGCCGGGAATGGCTTTGAGAATCTGGCGCGGCGCGTCGTAAATCTTGTTGTAGCGGCCGAGGAAGCAGGAATCATGGTAAACGAAACGGCCCTTGAGCGGCTCGCTGAGTTTGATTTTGCGCTCGGCAATCAGCTTCGCGATGATCTCCGTGTGGTGATACACTTCAAAATTGCCGCCGAAATTCGGGTAATCCTTCTTCAGCGCGTTGTAGCCGTGCGGGCAGATGGCGATGATCTTCTTCACGCCATAGCCGTTCATTACGTCGATATTGGCCTGGGCCAGCGTCTGGAAGAGGTATTCGTTGCCGCAGCGCATCGCGGAATCGCCGCAGCAGCCTTCTTCCGTTCCCAGAATACCGAAGCTGACGCCGGCTTTCTGGAGGATCTTCGCAAAGGCAACGGATATTTTCTTGCCGCGGTCGTCAAACGATCCGGAGCAGCCCACGTAGAACAGGTATTCGACGTTCGGATCTTCGGCGAGCGTCTTGACGCCCAGTTCCTTGGCCCAGTCGCCGCGCAGGTGAGCGCCCACGCCCCACGGGTTGGAGTTGTTTTCCATGTTGCGGCAGGAGAGTTGCAGCTCGGGGGAGAAATCCGCTTCCGTCAAGACTTTGTAACGGCGCATGTCGATGATCTTCGGCACATGCTCAATGGAGGACGAACAGTTTTCCATGCAGTACATACAGTTGGTGCAGGCCCACAGTTCGTGCAGATCGATCACTTCGCCGACCAGCGCCTTTGCGGGAGCTTCTTCTGCCGGCGCTTCTCCTTCCGGCGGCGCGCCCGCCAGTTTGGCGGCGACCATCGCCTTCAGGGGATCCGGACATTTTTCCAGCCAGTAGGTTTTGATATCCTGAACCAGCTTCTTGGGAGACAGGGGCTTGCCGGTCAGATACGCGGGACAGCCGTCCTGGCAGCGGCCGCAGCGGGTGCAGGCGTCGGAATCAAAAATCTGCTTCCAGGTGAATTCCTCCAGCTGACCGACGCCGAAGGCTTCCGCGTTTTCAAAGTCGCGGATCGGTTCAATATAACCGGTCGGTTTGAAGGTGGTAAGGAAGTGATTGGCCGGCGTCGTAATGATATGGAGCAGTCTGGAATAGGGAATATAGGCAATGAAGCCCAGCCCCAGTGCGGCATGCACCCACCAGATGACCTGGTGCAGCGTCCGGGCGGTATCGAGTTCCACGCCCGCAAAGGTACGCGACAGAAGCCAGCCCACAAACGACCAGACTTCCCAGGAGGGATTGGTGACGTAAATGCGCAGCGCTTCGGCGATGAATCCGGTTACAATGATGGCGCCGATCAGCAACAGCACGATCACATCGTCGGGCGTCGTGTCCAGAGTGCCGCGGTATCCCAGACGATCGGGCTTTTGAACGAAGCGGCGGTCGAGCGCGATGATCACGCCGATCAGCACGAACAGCCCGAAAAGATCCATCAGGAAGGAAAAGACTAAGTAAAAATTGCCTTTGAGGAAAGTCCAGCTAAAAAGCGGTTCCGTGACGTGATGCTGCCCTGCGTCAAACGCGGCGCCGAAAATCAAAACAAAGAAGCCGAAAAAGATCAGGGCGTGCATGACGCCGGGATAGGGATCCTTCAAGACCTTCTTCTGCAGAAACACTTCCGCGAGAACGATCTTGACTCTTTCCTTGATGTTGTCCAAACGCATTTCCGGTTTACCCATCGCCTTCCACATCTGCCAGCGGCGGTAAACACCATAGGCAAAGATGGCGAGCGCAACGGCCGTGAGAGCGAAGAGGATGATCTCAAACGCCGGCAGGGGGATGTTCCAGAAAACCTCGCGACCTTCACTACCTACAAAAAATTCATGTTCTTTCATTGATCCTCCAACAAAACTTGAGGGCTGATTCTTCACAATATCAAGCGCCGAAAATAAGGTCTTTGCCCCGGCGCGCCGGGACAAAGACCTTATGGTTTTTTAAGCAACCAGCTTTTTGCAGACGGCCGTCAGTTCGGGAACAACCTTAAACAGGTCATCCACCACGCCGTAGTCCGCTTTCGTAAAGATGGGAGCTTCCGGATCCTTGTTGATCGCGACGATGCACTTCGACGAGCTCATGCCGGCCAGGTGCTGAATCGCGCCGGAAATACCGCAGGCGATGTACAGGTTCGGGGAAACGACCTTGCCGGTCTGTCCGACCTGATCCTTCTGGGGACGCCAGCCGGCATCGACCGCCGCGCGGGACGCGCCGACCGTGCCTTTCAGCACTTCCGCCAGCTCTTCCAGAATGGCGTATCCTTCGGGACCTTTCATGCCGCGGCCGCCGGAAACGATCACGTTGGCTTCCGTCAGGTCGACTTTGCCGCTCGTGTCTTTCTGCACTTCCAGCACTTTGCTCTTGGGAGCGTCCACGGCGACATCGACCTTGGTCACGGCGCCGGCTTTGGCGTTTTCAGCCGCCGGAAACACATTGGGACGAAGCGATGCCATGGCCGGAGCGGAGTTGAACACCACTTCGCCGAAGCACTTGCCGGCGTACATCGGGCGAATGGCCACCAGGTTGCCGCCGTCAAGCTTCACGTCCGTGCAGTCCGTCGCCAGACCGCCGGCCAGTTTAGCCGCCACGCGGGCGGAGAGGTCCTTGCCCTGAACCGACGCGCCGAACAGAACGATCGCCGGATCGTTGTCTTTAATGATTTTCGCTGCCACGGCGGCATGCGCTTCCGTCACGTAGGGTTCCAGCGCGGCGTTGTCGCCGACGAAGACTTTATCCACACCGTATTTGCCGAGTTCTGCGGCCAATCCTTCTATTCCTGCTCCAAGCAGAATGGCGCTGACTTCGTCGCCGCTCTGGTCGGCCAGCTTGCGGGCCGTTGAGGCCAGCTCAAAGCTGATCTTTCTGAGGGCGCCGTCCCGCTGTTCTGCTACGATCATAACTCCTTTTGCCATTTTTCAATTCCTCCGCTTTCTGATTAAATAGCTTTTGCTTCTTCTCTGAGTAACTTGCCCAGCTCCGCCGCTTTCTGCGCGGGGTCATCTCCGCAGATGATCTTTCCGGGAGGTCTGGCCGGAGGTGGAACGGTTTTGGCTACTCTGGCTTTCGCGTCGGTGGCAACACCGATGGCGGCGGCGTCTTTCACGTCAACCGGTTTCTTTTTCGCTTTCATGATGCCGGGGAGAGATGCATACCGCGGCTCATTGAGGCCCTTCTGGCAGGTCACGACGGCCGGCAGGGCCGTTTCAATCGACAGCTGAGCGCCTTCGATCGGGCGGATCACTTTGACCGACGCGCCGGCAAATTCAAGCTTGGTCACCAGCGTCAACTGCGGAAGACCGAGGGCTTCCGCCAGCATGGCGCCGACCTGTCCGGAGTCGTCGTCAATGGCCCGCTGTCCGCAGAAGATAATGTCATGCGGCAGGGTCTTGATGGCGGCCGCCAGGGCGTTGGCCGTAACAAACGCGTCCGCGTTGTCAAAGGCCGGATCGCAGATGTGCACGCCTTTGTCCGCGCCCATGGCCAGGGCGGTGCGGATGGTTTCCATCGCACGGGCCGGACCGACGCAGACGATCGTGACATCGCCGCCGTTCTTCTCTTTCAGTTTCAGTGCTTCTTCCACGCCAAATTCATCATAGGGATTCATGACCCACTTGATCTGGCCTTCCTCGATGCCTGATCCGTCAGCTTTGACCTTGATCTGTGCTTCGGTGTCGGGCACTTGCTTCACGCATGCAATAATATTCACTGTCAAAAACCTCCTTCTCCTGCACGTCGCACAGCTTGGACGATCGTGCATTTAAAATTTTCTTACTTCCGAAATCTATAAAAACGCCCGATTCCCTTTCCGGAGAACCGGGCGTTCTTACTACTGCCTGTTCTTGACGATGTCGTCAACCACCGACGGATCGGCGAGCGTGCTGGTATCGCCCAGGTTGCCCAGTTCGTTGGCGGCGACCTTCTTTAAAATTCTTCGCATGATCTTGCCGCTGCGGGTCTTGGGCAGCGCGTCCGCCCACTGAATCTTGTCGGGCGTGGCGATCGGTCCGATCACCGTGCGGACATGCGCGACCAGTTCTTTCTTTAACGCGTCGGTCTTTTCAACGCCGGTTTTCAGCGTGACATAAGCGTAAATGCCCTGTCCCTTGATGTCGTGCGGCATGCCGACCACAGCGGCTTCCGCGACGGTCTTGTGGGCAACGAGCGCGCTTTCCACTTCAGCGGTGCCCATGCGGTGGCCGGACACGTTGATGACGTCGTCGATGCGGCCGGTGATCTGGTAATAGCCGTCCTTGTCGCGGCGGCAGCCGTCGCCGGTGACATAGTAGCCGGGGAACTGTTCGAAATAGGTTTCCTGGAAGCGCTTGGGATCGCCGTAAACGCCCCGCATGATACCGGGCCAGGGAACTTTGATGCACAGCGCGCCGCTGGCTTCCGTGTCTGTCATTTCCTTGCCTTCGTCGTCGACCAGCACGGGCTGAACGCCGAAGAAGGGCATGGTGGCCATGCCGGGTTTGATGTCAACGGCGCCGGGCAGCGGCGTGATCAGAATGCCGCCCGTTTCCGTCTGCCACCAGGTGTCCACGATCGGGCATTCGCCGCGGCCGATAACGTTGTAATACCAGTTCCAGGCTTCGGGGTTGATCGGCTCGCCGACGGTGCCCAGCGTCTGCAGACTTGAGATGTCGCACTGCTTAACGAATTCGTCGCCTTCCTTCGCGATGGCGCGGATGGCGGTCGGAGCGGTATAGAAAATATTGACCTTGTATTTTTCCACGACCTGCCAGAAACGGCTGTAGGTCGGGTAGTTGGGAACGCCTTCAAACATGATCGAGGTGGCGCCGTTGCACAGCGGCCCGTACAGAATGTAGGTATGACCCGTGACCCAGCCCAGGTCGGCGGTGCACCAGTAAATGTCGCCGTCATGGTAATCGAAAACGATCTTGTGGGTATAGGACCCGTAAACCAGATAGCCGCCCGTGGTGTGCATCACGCCCTTGGGCTGTCCGGTGGAACCGGAGGTGTACAGAATGAACAGCGGATCTTCAGCGTCCATCCATTCGGGTTCGCAGTTGGCGTCGACTTTGGCTATTTCGTCATGCCACCATTTGTCGCGGCCGGGCGTCATGGCGCATTTGATCTTGTTGCCGACGCGGTTGACGACGATGACGGTTTCAATCGAGGGGCAGGAGGGCAGCGCTTCATCTGCGGTGGCCTTCTGGGGAACCGCCTTGTTGCCGCGGAACGTGCCGTCGCAAACCACCAGGACTTTGGCGCCGGAGTTGACGATCCGGTCGCGCAGCGCGTCCGCGCTGAATCCGCCGAACACGATGCCGTGAATGGCGCCGATGCGGGAGCAGGCCAGCGCTGCAATGCCCAACTCGGGAACCATCGGCATGTACAGGCAGACGCGGTCGCCCTTTTTGACGCCGTTGGCTTTCAGCACATTGGCAAACTTGCAGACTTCTTCATGCAGCATCTTGTAGGTAAACGCTTTTTCTTCGCCGGGTTCGTTGCCTTCCCACTGCAGCGCAACCTGATTGCCGCGTTTTTCAAGGTGCCTGTCCAGACAGTTGTAGGAAACATTCAGTTTTCCGCCTTCGAAAAACTTCACGGAGATGGGACCTTTCTTAATGTCAAAGTTGTAATCCATCACTTTGTCCCATTTCTTAAACCAGGTTACCTGCTCTTCCGCCACTTCCGCCCAGAATTTCTCCGGCTCTTCCACCGAGCGCTTCCACATTTTGTCGTATGCTTCTCGGCCGCTCACCCAGGCTTTTTTCTTCGCCGCTTCCGGGATCGGGTATATCTCCTTCAACTGAACTTTTGCATCCGCCATGTTAAAAATTCCTCCTCATCTAAAGTTTTGTAGTTACAACAACGTTTACCTAACGTTTCGCCATAAAACGTATTGGTTTGGACTTCGGGATGAAACTTGCCAGGCGAGCGCCTTCGGCACGCTTAAGGTGCGCAGCGAGTCGTTTCACTCGCTGGAGTAAGGATGTGCACCGCCACTTGTGGACACAAAAATTATATTTACCTTAAGCCGCGAAGCGCCTGGAAATGACCGCCTGCGTCACTTTATCCTTAAAGAATCAATAACTTACCCCTGATGCGCGGTTTTGCGGGGCGTTCTGTCAGCAAAGCGCTTAAAGTACCTGATCTAACTGAATTTATTAACATGAGGTCAGACTTTGACCGCAAGTCAATCATCATTGGCGTTTCCCTACCTTAATATGCAAGTCCTGTCAAGAAATATTTAGAAAGGAGAGGGCCGGTTGCCTCGCCTGCATTCCCATCGGCGGTAAACGTTGAATAACTTTATAATATTAATAAATTGCATCTTCGCAGTCGCGTATTTTTTGCCCGGCTTTATCCGCAGATATTCACGGTTCCGCTTCTGCGTTGTGATCCTGAACGTGACTTCGCCGACGCCGGCCATTCCCGGCCATGCAGGAAAAAATGTCGCTTGACTATCGCCTGCGATTGTGACCAAGTCATTTCAACAAAGCGTGTTATTTTTTAGAATATCGACTTTCTTGTTTTTAAACGATGAGACGCAACCACCTGAAGCACTGTTTGTTTGGGTGGTTTTTGTTTAACCGCCCGCACGACCGGTCTCCGGAAGCCGCAGGCAAAAGCGATCAGTCGGACCAGGCAGGTCCGGCCAGGTGAGGCACGCAGGCCCTCCCTTCAACCTTCCTTCTCAATCGGGAGCAAGGCGGGGATGATGACGATGCTTTGTTAATCCCTCCGGGGAAATGAAGGTTTAGCATGTGCCGGCAAGCCGGCACAAGAGAGAAAGGGAGAGAAGAAATGAATAAGAATTTATATGTCGGCAACCTGTCGTTCAAGATCACGGATGAAGACTTAAGAGCGAATTTCGCAGAAGCGGGAGAAGTCGCCTCCGCCTCCGTGATCAAAGACAAATTCACCGGCCAATCCAAGGGATTCGGCTTCGTGGAAATGAAAACGGAAGAAGGCGCCACTCAGGCCATTCAGAAATTCAACGGCGGCGTCCTCGACGGCAAAACCATCACCGTGAATGAAGCCCGTCCGAAAAAGGAATTCGGCCAGGGCGGCGGAGCCCGCGGCGGCGGATTCCGGCGCGACAATCGCGGCGGGTCGGGCAATCGCGGCCGCTACTAGCCGCAGGAAAATCCTTACCGGTTCGATAAGGGAACAGACAGGCGCTGCCTGTCTGTTCCCTTTTTTTTAAACTGTCCGGTTGAATATTCTTCCCGGCAATGAACTGTAGCCGTTTTTTCAGGCTCTCTTTTTCCGCTGTCGACAGAAGCAGAGGAATGCCGCCGACAAAAATGCCGCCGCCACGGCCGGCAGCCAGCCGTTAACCAGCACGAAGGAAAAACCGATGAGCGGATACAGGGCCGCGCAAACAGCCGCTCGGACGAGCGGTTTGTTCCGGATGAAATCCGCGGCGGCGGGACCGTTTGCGTAGTACCAGGCGACAAATTTCCGTCCGGCGGCGCCCGTGAGCAGGTACCGGTCCCGGAACTGCCGCAGCAGATCCACTTCGCCGGCCAACGGCGAACCGAAAGCCGCAGTGGCGATAAAACAGCTTTTACCTCCTTCGCTATCCACGTCGGTTGCGGCGGAATAGGTCGCAAAGTTGGCATAGACATGATCGTGGCCGCCGGCCGCCTGAAGCCAGACGGCAATGACATTATTGCCGGAAAAAGCCACCCGGCCGCCGTGTCCGTGGGTCCCCGCGTTATCTTCAATGCGAACGGGAGCGCTCCAGGTTTCGCCGCTGTCAAAGGAATGCCTTGCGTAAAGACGGTTTACGCCTTCATTTTGCGACCAGATCGCCACGACATTCTCCCCGGAAAAAGCCGCCTGGGGACTGTTGCCGCTGATCGTATCGCTCGCAACCAAAAGTTGGTCGTTTTCCCAGCCGGCACCCGCGTTCGTCGTCCGCGCCAGGTAAAGATGGCGGATGCCCGACAACGCCATGAAATGCTCCCACACCGCCACGGCGTTGTCGCCGGACATGGCGATCGCAAGCGCGCCGGCGTCGTAATTTCTGTCGTCGATGCGGGCCGCCAAAGCGGTCGTCCAGGCCAGCACTCCCGCGGTCACCGCCGCGGAATTGGCAAAGACGTGGGAGATCCCCAGTAGATCGTTTCGCGCGAGCCACGCCACGATCACCCGATTGCCGGAAACGGCCACACGGGGATCGTGTCCGATGAAGACTCCCTCATCCTCAACGACGGCCGGCGCCACCCAGGCAGCCCCGCCGCTGGTGGAATAGTTGGCCCAGATGCGCAAGCCGACGCCATTGTGCTGGCGCCAGACGGCAACAACGTTGCCGCCGGACATGGCGACCTGCGGCGTCGCGACATCGTCATTGCGGTTGTCGAGAAGGACTCTCGTCCCCCAGTTTGCTCCGCCGTCGGCGGACCGGTTGGCATAAACGCGGTCACGGAATCCGTCCCACTGCCGCCAGACAGCGACGACCGCGTCGCCGGACATGGCGACCTGCGGCTCGTATCCGTCAAAGCCGACGTTGTTCTCAATGAGCGCGGCGCCTTGCCAGGTGGCGCCCCCATCGGCGGAATGGTTCGCAAAAATCCGCCATGTTCCCAGAAGGAGCTGCCTGAAAACGACAACGACTTTTTCTCCCGACATGGCCACTTTCGGTTCGGCCGCATCGAATATGTTGTAGTCGACCGGTTCGGCCGTCATCTGCCAGTTGGCTCCCCGGTCGGTCGAATAGGCGGCAAAGATGCGCTGGCCGCCCGCCGTGGTCTGTCTCCAGACTGCGACGGAGCGATCCCCGGAGACGACCACCTGAACCTCGGCCGAATCAAGGGTCTGGCTTTCGATCAAACGGTCCACATGCCAGGCGAGGGAAGCGGCAGAAGCTGTAAAAGAACAAACTGCTGCGCAAAGAACCAATGCAAAATAAATGAATATCCGTTTCACAAATTCTCCGTTCTTTTTCTTGAGTGGATGGCGCAGCCAACCGGACACGAGTTTCGCCCGAACCGGAAAAAGCGTTTGGGCCTTCTTTACTTGCTCGACTGGATATACTCGGTAACTTTTGCGGCGAGCGTCTTGACTACGAATTCAAATTCATCGACATCCTTGTCCAGAAGCGTCATCCGGAATCCCAGAAGCGGCGTGAAGAAAGACGTCAGCGGAACGACGCAGATGCCGGTGGAGGCCAGCAGATAGTAAACAAACTGCTTGTCGTATTCGACCCCCTTGGTGAGCCCCTGGACGTAGCTGCGAACCTCCGGGTGCTCGATGTGCAGGTGCTGCCGCTCATTGAGCACCGATTCGTTGAAAAGGACCGTCATGTAAAAGGCGCCGTTGGTTTTGTTGGCGATGACGAAAGGAACATCCTTCAAAACGCCGTAGGCGATCGCGGAGAGTTTTTCATAATGCTGCGTGCGCTGGCGCAGATAATTTTTATATTCCGGATGCTGCATGATCCGGGGAATCGCCAACTGCGGAAGCGTTGTCGAACAGACTTCCGACATCTTCTGGTGCAGGATGGTGTTGATGAACCGGGTAAACATCGGATCCTTTTCCGCGTTGTAAACTTCCATCCATCCGCAGCGGGCGCCGGGCCAGGGCAGTTCCTTGGAAATGCCTTTCATGGCGATGCCCGGAACGTCGCCGATCACGTCGCCGATCGGCACAGTGGATTTTCCGTTGTAGACGATGTTGATGTAGGTTTCGTCGGAAATCACGAACAGGTCGTTTTCCCGGGCGATCCGGACGACGTTTTCCAGCGCTTCCACGGGATACACAAAACCGGTCGGATTGTCGGGATTGATAATCAGAATGCCGACAATCGCCCGGTGGCTGCGCACTTTCTGCTCCAGCTCGCGCAGATCCGGATGCCAGTTGTTGTAAGGATTCATCCGGTACGTGTTGGGCGGGAAGGACGCATGCAGCACTTCCGCCATCAGGTGCGTGGAATAGGTCGGCTCCGGCATGATCATGCGGGCGTCCACCTGGATGGAACTGTAGGCGCGGGCAATGGCATCGCCCAGACCATTGAAAAAGATCACGTCCTCGGGGGTGATTTGCACTTTGCCGCGCGCGTTGGTGCGCAAGGCGATGAACTGGCGCGTGGCGTCGATCCCCTTGGTGGGAGAGTATCCGTAGGAGGCGTCTTCCCGGAGAATATCGATGAGAACGTCCTTCATCCAGTCGGGAATTTTTTCCCCCTTCTGCACCGGATCGCCGATGTTTTCCCAGATGATTTTCAGCCCGTATTCCTGCATTTTCTTGGCGATCATCACGATATTGCGGATTTCGTACGTTAGACCGCTGCCGCCGCGCGATATTTCAAAACGCATAAGTTGTCAAACTCCTTGAGTATTTATAGACCAGTCCTTAATACATATTTTTCAATTTATCCAGATTTTTTTCTAAGATCCTCCGGATTCGGGCGCCCTAAAATTTGTATAGGACAAAAAAGCCTTTTCGTGCTAATGAGGCGGGCGAGACTGGATAATACCCGGAAGTTCAGGCAGGCCCCCGAACAGGAAAGCCAATCCTTAAATATTCTTCAGGCTGCAGAAAGTCTCATTCGTTTAAGAGATTATCATCAAAGGACCGTACATTATGGACGACACAAAAACTTTTGCCGAAATGTTTGAGGAATCCTACGCGACTCCCAAACATTTCTCCGTGGGAGAAAAGGTGGAGGCAACCATTGTCAAAATCTCCCCCGAATGGGTTTTCGTTGACCTGGGCGCCAAAAGCGAAGGCTACATCGACAAGAAGGAATTCCTGGACGAGGCGGGCGAACTGACCGTCAAAGAAGGCGACACAGTCACCGCTTATTTTCTGTCCTCGCGCCACAGCGAGAAACTTTTCACCACGAAACTCCTGGCCCGCAAAAGCGTGGACGAATTTCTGGTGAACGCTTACACCAATGCCATTCCCCTGGAGGCCACCGTCGAAAAGGAAGTCAAAGGCGGCTTTTCCGTAAGAATCAGTCCCGGCGCCAGCGGTTTTTGCCCCTTTTCGCAGATGGACCGCCGGAAGATCGACAACGCCGCGGATTACGTAGGCAAGAAATTCGAGTTTATCGTCATCGAGTACGGTGAAAACGGCCGCAAGATCATTCTCTCGCGCCGGCCGATTCTGGAAAAAATAGAACAGGAAAAGAAAGCCGTCCTTCGGGAATCGCTGCAAAAAGGCATGACGATTAAAGGCGTGGTGACTTCCGTGCGCGATTTCGGCGCGTTTGTCGATATCGGCGGCGTGCAGGCGCTCCTGCCCGTTTCGGAAATGACGTGGGGCCGGGTGGAAGATACCAGGGCGCTCTACAAACCGGGCGACGTGGTCGAAACCGTCATCATCGCCCTGGACTGGGAAAAGGACCGGATCACCCTGTCTTTCAAGGATACGCTCCCCGATCCCTGGAATGAAGCGATCCGTAACTATCCGGAAGGCAGCATCCATCGGGGGAAGGTCGCGAGGCTCACGGATTTCGGCGCGTTCATCACGCTTGAAGCGGGCGTGGACGGACTTTTGCACATCTCCAAACTGGGCAAGGGCAAAAAGATCAAGCACGCCCAGGACGTCTTGTCCAAGGACCGTGAAATCGACGTCAAAATCGAAAAAGTCGACCGCGACAGCAAGAAAATATCTCTTACCCTGGCAGAAACCGGCGAAGAGACAAAAAGCGGAAGGGAAGAAGGGGGCGACTACAAGAGCTACCTGCCCCGGGCGCCCAAAACCATGGGCACGCTGGGCGATATCCTTTCCAAGGCCAAAAAGCAGAAATAATTTCTCTTCAACAAACGGGGCGCGACAGTTCACCGGAAAGGTGATTGTCGCGCCCTTTTCACTTGCGCCACATTCCTGCAATCCGGCGCTCCTCCAGATCATTGTAAAAGCGGAATTTTGGGGATCAGAAACCGACGATAGAAAGACCGATCGTGCCGACCAGAGCGTGCGCGATCCAGACGCCCAGCAGGTTATGGGTGCGGGAATACAGCCAGCCGAAATACACGCCCGGAATAAATGTCAGCAGGGCGATTTCAAGGGACATGAACAGATGCATGGTGCTGAACAGCAGGTTCGAAACGAGAATCGCGAGAGCGACTTTGTGCCGCGAGGACAAAAATTCCTCCAGCGGCCCCTGCAACCCGCCCCGGGCCAGAAACTCCTGCAGCGGGGCCACGATCAGAATATAGATGAATAAAAACGTCCACCAGGTCTGCGGATCGGCGTCCATCGCCGCCAGACCTTCAATGAGCGGCCTTCCTTCGTAGCCCGGCGCAAAGGCAATCAGAAATCCTTTCACGCCGACGATGAGCAGCGCAAAGGGAAGCGTGAAGACCACGCCTTCCCAAAGGGCCCTTTCCCAGTTTTTCAGCGTCAGACCGAACGTCGCCAAAGGGAAGCTCGAAGTTTTCATAAACAG
Organism: Deltaproteobacteria bacterium; assembly: GCA_012729055.1. Taxonomy (GTDB): domain Bacteria; phylum Desulfobacterota; class Syntrophia; order Syntrophales; family Smithellaceae; genus UBA8904. Next base: position 8,136 of record JAAYDW010000012.1, on the reverse strand, counting down.
GACGAAGAAAATGAAAAACGCCAGCGTGAGCGGCAGCGTGATGTAGCTGCTGTTTTTGCCGACGTTCATCACGTACTTCAGGCCGTCAAGGCTGAAGGTGAAAAGCGACATCATGATGACGATGTAAACGAAAAAATTCCCGAGCGTCACGCGGGTCTTGAATTCGTCAAGCTGCCGCTCCATGGCCTTAAGGGCGACGTCGTTGGAATGGCGCAGCCGCCTTCCCACGTTTTTGGATAGATGGTAAAAAATGCTGTACAGCGAGTGGTCGCGCTCTGCCAGCGTCTGAAGTTCCCGGAACGAAATGCCGCGCAGACGGCAGAAGGACCGGGCGCAGACCGACGCGGAACGAAGCCCGCTGTCGAGCAGCGACACCTCTCCCACCGTGTCCCCCGCCTTCAGCGTGGCGATGATGTGATTTTGTCTGTGTTTGGCGTCGCAGCGGCTGATTTCCAGCTCGCCTTCGAGAATCAGGTAAATCTCTTCGGCCGGGTCGCCTTCGCGCATCAAAAAGCAGTCCTTCTCCAACGTTGTTTCCCGGCTGATGGAAAAAAGCGCCGCAATCTGCTCTTTATTCAACCCTTCGAAAAGAGAATTTTTCCGTGAGCGCTCGTACACATTGTCGGCGGTAATCGGCTGATCGGACTTCATGTCTCACCACGGCGCAACAAGAATGATTGGGCGCCAGTATAGGGAGGTGTCTTGCCCCTGTCAAGGACATATGCGAAGAAAGGCGGGCGACCAAGGCTTTGTTCATTTGAGTTTCGCGGAAATTTATGAAATACTTGCTTCCCGGGAAAGACGGCGAAACGCGGATTTCTCAAAAAAACGACCGAGGATGGATATGGGGTTAATAAAACTGCTCTTGGCCGATCCGGCCGCCTTTGTGCTTCTGGCCGTATTGCTGCTGTATTCCGTGATTCTGCACGAGCTGGCCCACGGTTGGGTGGCCTTTCGGATGGGCGACCCGACGGCCAAATGGCTGGGCCGGCTGACGCTCAATCCGCTGCGGCATCTGGATCCCATCGGCTCGCTGATGCTCCTGATTATCGGATTCGGCTGGGCCAAACCGGTGCCGGTGAATCTGGAAAACATCCCGGCGGCGCAAAGACGCAAGGGGCTGATCCTGGTATCGGCGGCGGGCGTGACGGCCAATATTCTTATCGCGTTTGCGGCGCTCCTGCTGTGGCGGCTGCTCGCGCCCCAGCCGGGCGGCCTGATCTACAACGTGCTCTATCTTCTGGCCTCCATCAACATCCTCCTGGCTGCTTTCAACCTGATTCCGATTCCGCCGCTGGACGGATCAAAGATTCTGATGGGCTTCACGCCGGAGTCGGTAAACCGCGTGCTCGTTCAGATCGAGCCGTTCGGTTTTTTCATTGTGCTGGGACTGCTCCTGTTGGGCGCGCTCAATCCGGTCATCGATGCGTTCCGGTACGGCATCATCACGTTCATATCGATTTTTTTGCCTTCCTGAAAAAAGTGCATAAAAAAGGAGGAAAGATTATGATGACATTTTCCGAGCTTTTACAAAAAAGACGGGCGATCCGGGATTTCGAGGACAAGGCGGTGCCCTGGAACGTCATTGAAGACATTCTGAAGGACGCGGCGCTTGCGCCCTCGGCCAGCAACAACCAGCCCTGCCGTTTTGTCGTGGTGCAGTGCCGCAAAACGATTCAGGCGCTCTCAGACGAAAGCAAGGCCAATCTCCTGCGGGACGCGGGAGAGGGCCGGATACAGCTCAACGCCGATTATATCGCCATGCTGAAAAACGAAGCCTTCAACGTTTTCTACAACGCGCCCTGCGTCATTTACGTCACCGGCGCGAAGGCGGTGCGCTCGCTGGACGTGGACGCGGCGCTCGCGGCAAGCTACATCATGTTTTCGGCGGCGGCGCGCGGCCTGGGCACCTGCTGGGTGGGGCTGGGCGCACACATCCGTGATTCGCAGCTGCTGGGCGAGCTCAACCTGTCCGCCGAGCAGCGGATCATCGCGCCGATTATCCTGGGCTATCCCCGGAGCGTCCCTGCGCCTTCCGAACGCCGCACGCCGCAAATCCTCCGTGTGATCGCCGAAGCGCGATGATGCCCTCGGGTGGGGATTTCTGAAAAAAATTAAGGCTGGAGACTGTCCGCAAGCGCGTTGAGACCGGCCGGCGGATCCTGTTTCCAATGGATGCGGAGCACCTTGCGCCCCTGGTCCAAGAGCGCCTGCCGGTCCGCTTCGGCCTGCGCCGCCTTGAGCTCGCCGAACGTCAGCGTGGAGGCTGCCTCTCCCAGTTCGTCGGGAATGGGCAGATCCGCGGCGCCATCGCCGGTCAACTGAAGAAACAAACCGCGGCCCGCGTCTCCCTTGTGCAGCTGGCCGGTCGAATGCAGATAGCGGGGGCCATAGCCCACCGTAACGGCCAGCTTGCAGCGGCGGGTAAGAGCCGCCCGCAGCCGCGCCAGCGCGGCGTCGATCTCGCTCGAGGGGCTGAGATAAACCTGCAGGCCGACATAGGCGCCGTCCTGCGCCTGCGCCAGAAAATTCGCAAGCGCATGGGCTATGTCGGATCCGGAAACATCGCCGTAAACCTCGCCGCCGGCGACGGCAAGGGCCGGCTCTGCAAGGGGCCAGACGCGGGTTTTCCTGTACCCGGCGATCATCCGGCTGGTGTGTTCCTTGGTCGCTTCGACATCCGGCTGATCGAATGGATTCACGCCCAGGAGGTGGCCCGCAACGGCCGTGGCCATTTCCCATAAAAACATCTGTCCGCCCAGATCGTAGGCATCGCCGACCGGCAGAATCAACAGGGGATGCCCGGCGGTTGCCAGCTCGGTCTTGCGTGAATCATCCCAGCGGCCTGGATCGTCCTCAAAAAAGACAAAGATCCGGTCTTTGCCGTACACCTGCGTCTCCAGCGGCGGCTCGTTCAACACCGGGACGATGCCCTTGCCTTCCTTTCCCAGGCTCTCCGCGATGAGCTGTTCGAGCCAGTCTCCGAAAGGCCGCCAGGCCGGAGGAAAAACCAGCGTGAGCTTGTCGCGGCCGTACTGCGCCAGGGTGCCCAGCGCGGCGCCCAGAAGCAGGCCGGTGGAGTCGCCCTTGCCGGAAAAGAAATCCGTCTTTTCCCGGCCGGCGACGGCCATGGCGTTTTGCAGCAGCGTCTCGATGGAAATGCCCATGAGCGCCGCCGGAATCATGCCGACCAGCGACAGAGCGGAATAACGGCCGCCGATGTTGGGATTGTTGGAAAACACATAGGGCAGCTGCAGCTGCCACGCCTGCGCCAGCATCGGCGAACCTTCGTCCGTGATGAACATGAAATGCTCGTTGGCCGCCACGCCCGGCGCCGCGTCGGCAAGATTGTAAAAATACAAAAAGAGCGAGAGGATTTCGAGCGTCTTTCCCGATTTGGAAGACACGATAAAAAGCGTTTTTTCCAAATTGAGCATTCGGGCCGTGCGGCCGATAACGGCGGGGTCGGTGGTATCGAGAATCTGCAGGCGGGGAAATCCCGGCGCGCTGCCGAGCATCGCGTTGAACACTTCCGCCGACAGGCTCGATCCGCCCATTCCCAAAAGGACAACATCGTCAATGGCGCCGCTGGTAAAGGTCTCCAGGGAGGCCCGGATGCGGCCGGCATTGGAAGCCGTCTCCACGGGCGCGTGCAGCCAGCCCAGACGGTTGGAAATCTCTGCGGGCGAGGACTTCCAGACGCGGTAATCGTTGGCCCAGATGCGCGCCGCGATGTTGGCGCGCCGCATTTTTTCGAGCGCGTTGGTGACGGCGCCCTGGTAGGCTCCCAGGAGGAAGGAAATACCGGTAGTCTGCATGATGCGCTTCTCCGTTAACGGCCGGCCAGCATCTCTTTGGCCGTCGCAACAATGTTGGCGGGCGTGAAGCCGAATTTTTCATAAAGCACGGTTCCGGGCGCGGAGGCGCCGAAGGTGTCCATGCCGATGATCTTTCCCGACAGTCCGACGTAATGCTCCCAGCCCAGGCGGATGCCGGCTTCCACGGCCAGGCGCGCCGAAATTTTCGGCGGCAGGACCTGGTTGCGGTATTCCACGGGCTGGCGGTCGAAGATTCCCCAGCTGGGCAGAGATACGACGCGAACCCGGATGCCTTCCTGCGCCAGCTTGCGGCCGGCCTCGAGCGTCATGGCGACTTCCGAACCGGTGGCCAGGAGAATCACATGGGGCTCCAGGACGGACGACTCCCACAGCGTATAACCGCCCCGGCGCACGCCGGCGGCGGAAGCGCAAACAGTGCGGTCCAGAACGGGCAGATTCTGGCGGCTGAAGATGAGTGTTGTGGGGCCAAGCGTGTTGGCCAGCGCCAGAAGCCAGGCTTCGCGGGTTTCGTTGGCGTCCGCCGGACGCAGGACCGTCATGTTGGGAATCTGCCGCAGATTCATGATCTGCTCGACGGGCTGGTGCGTCGGTCCGTCTTCGCCCACACCGATGCTGTCATGCGTAAAGACAAAAATCACGCGCAGACCCATCATGGCGGAAAGCCGCATGGGCGGCCGCATGTAATCGGCAAACGCCAGAAACGTCGCCGTGTAGGGGATCACGCCGCCGTGCAGGGCCATCCCCGTCGCAATCGCGCCCATCGCATGCTCGCGCACGCCGAAGTGGATGTTGCGCCCCGTATAGTCCCAGGCCCCGCCCACCATGCCGTGCAGCCCGGCGCGGGACGCAGCCGGATGCTGGAAATCGCCCATTCCTTTGAGCCAGGTGAAGGTCGAAGGGTTGAGATCGGCCGAACCGCCGGCCAGTTCCGGCACCCGGGCCGCAATCGCCTGCATGACGATTTCCGAAGCTTTGCGCGTGGCGATATCCTTTCCGTCGGCGGAAAACTCGGCCGGCGCCGTTTCCCACCCGGCGGGAAGCTCGCCCGAAAGCGTTCTTTCCAGCTCGGAGGCCAGCGCCGCGTCCTTTTCCCGATAATCGGCCAACACGGCATTCCACGCCTGTTCGCTTTTCCTGCCGCGTGCGGCCGCCTTCCGAAAAAAAGCCCCGACGGCGTCGGGAACATGGAACGGCTCCTCCACCGTCCAGGCGCAGCTGTCTTTCGCGCCTTGCAATTCTTTTTCGCCCAGCGGTGAACCGTGCGCGTCGCAGGTTCCCTGCTTGCCGGGCGCGCCGTAGCCGATTGTGCTCCGGATAGAGATCAGCGACGGTTTGTTCGCTTCTTTTCTGGCTTTCTTGATGGCCCGGTCGATGGCGTCAACATCGTTTCCATCCGCCACCTTCTGCACCTGCCAGCCGGCGGCCTTGAAGCGCCCTTCAATGTCTTCCGTAAAGGCCAGCTCCGTGGAGCCGGCCAGGGAGACGTGATTGTCGTCGTAGAGGACGATCAGCTTCCCCAGGCGCAGATGTCCGGCGAGCGCAGAGGCTTCCGCGGCCACCCCTTCCATCAGGTCGCCGTCGCCGGCCATGACGTACGTGCAGTGATCAACTACGGGCAGCCTGTCCCGGTTGAAGCGCGCCGCCAGATGCGCCTCTGCGACGGCCATGCCGACGGCGTTGGCCAGTCCCTGCCCCAGCGGGCCGGTCGTCGCTTCCACGCCGGGGACATGCTTGTACTCGGGATGCCCCGGCGTCCGGCTGCCCCACTGGCGGAAATTTTTGATGTCGTCGAGGGACAGGTCGTAACCGGTCAGATGCAAAAGCGCGTAGAGCAGCATCGACGCGTGCCCGGAAGACAGGATAAACCGGTCGCGGTTGGGCCATGCGGGATTTTTCGGATTATATTTGAGGTGGCGGGTCCACAGCGTATAGGCCGCCGCCGCCGCGCCCAGGGGCATGCCCGGATGCCCGGATTTGGCTTTTTCAATGGCGTCCGCCGCCAGAAACCTGATGGTATCAATGCATTGTCTTTCCAACTCGTTTTTGTCCGACATATGAACTCCTTCGGGAAATAAAAAAGATGTTTCACTTAGACCAAAGATTCAAATATTGCACGATAAATTTACCGCTGTCTCCGCCGCCGATTTTTCGGCGTTATTAAACAACGATTGCTTTTCATAAGTCAATGGCGATTTCACGCGGGCGAAGACAGGGCCTCGGCCAGCCATGCCAGATAGCCGGTCCCGCCCTGCGTGATGGGCACGGCAGTAATTTCGGGGGTTTCATAGGAATGGCGTTCCCGAATGGCGGATTCCACGCGGGGGAAAAGGTCCCGGCGGGTTTTGATCAGGCACAGATGTTCCGCGGAGGTCTCCACGGCCCCCCGCCAGCGATAGGTGCTTTCGATGGGGCCCACGATCTGAACGCAGCCCGCCAACGCCTTTCCCACGAGATCCCGCGCAATGGCCTGCGCTTCCTCCCTCGTTCCCGTCGTCGTCATCACCTGAATAAATTCCATACCATTTCCTTCCCTTCACCATCCACCATCCACTATCCGCTATTCACCATTCACCATTAACTATTCACCATTCACCATCCGCCCCCGGCTCATCTCGTACATCATGATCGCCGCCGCCTGGGGCAGGCTCAGAGACTCGGCCCCGGTCCCGCCGGGAATGCGCCAGCGGACGGCGGCGCATTCCAGCAGAGATGCGGGCAGGCCGTGGCTTTCACTGCCGACCAGCAGGGCCGCTTTTTTCGCGACCGGATGCGGCGCGACGCCTTTGCGCACATCCGAGCCGACAAGCAGGAATTTCCCGCGCAAATCCGCGAGCAGGGCAAGAAGGTCCACGCCGGTCAGAACAGTCATTTTAAAAACACCGCCCATCGAGGAACGGATGACCTTGGGATGCGTCCAGTCCACGGAATTCGCGCTCAAAATCACTCCCGCAAATCCGAACCAGCAGGCGCTACGGATGAGCGCGCCCAGGTTCTGGGGATTGGTGATTTCATGCGCGACGAGGAGCGGTCCGGCGGCCTCCGCCAGCCAGGACGAAACGTCCGGCGGCTCTTTCTTCCGGACCACGGCAATCACTCCGTCCGGCTCCTTGTCCTGGCTCAGTTTTTTAAATTCCGGCCGGGAAAGCGAATAAACGGGCGTTTGGTCCGCAACCGGCGCGACCACTCCTTCCCAGCGGAGGTTCTTTTCCGGCAGGACCAGAAGCGCCTCCGTCTGCCAGTCGCTTCCGAGAAGCTCTTCAACCACTTTCACGCCTTCAGCCAGAAACAGGCCGTCTTCGCGACGGAATTTGGCCTCCAGCAACCGCGTCCAGCGTTTGATTCGGTTTTGCGATGCCCGGGGATGATCACTGTCCATAGACATCCATTCACTCCTTCGCGCCGGCCGGAGGAACGTCCCCCTCTTTTTCCGGCCAGATGACCGACGAGACGATCGAGACGGCCAGCATCGAGGCGATCACCAAAAGCGACACCCCGACCGGCACGTGGTAAAAGTCTTCAATGAGCATTTTGACGCCGACAAACGTGAGGATGGCCGCCAGGCCATAGTGGAGCAGATGAAACAGCTTCATGAGCCCGGAAATGGCGAAAAAGAGCGAGCGCAGCCCCAGAATCGCGAAGACGTTGGACGTGTAGACGATGAAGGGGTCTTTGGAAATCGCCAGCACGGCCGGAATCGAGTCGATGGCAAAGAGGATGTCGGTGGTTTCCAGGGCCAGAAGCACGGCCAGCATCGGCGTGGCATAGCGAACGCCGCGCCGGACGACAAAAAATTTTGCGCCCGAAAATCTCCGCGTGACCGGAATGAAAAAGCGCAGCAGTTTGATCGCAACGTTTTTCTCGGGGTGCACCTCTGTTTGCTTGTTGAGCGCCATTTTAACGCCCGTAAACACCAGGAACGCTCCGAAAATGTACATGACCCAGTCAAACGTGGTGATGAGCGCGACGCCCGCGAAGATGAAGACCGCCCGCGTCACCAGCGCCATTAAAATCCCCCAGAAGAGCGCCTTGTGTTCATAAGCCTGCGGAACATTGAAAAAGCGGAAAATCAGCATGAACACGAACAGGTTGTCGATGCTCAGCGAATACTCAATGAGGTAGCCGGCAAAAAATTCCATGGCCTTGCCGTGGCCGTAAAAAAAGTACACCCCCGCGCCGAACGCCAGCGCCAGGCCGACCCAGAAAGCCGTCCAGAGCATGGCTTCCTTCATGGTAATGACATGCGTTTTCCGGTTGAAGACACCCAGATCGAGGGCCAGCATCGCCAGGATGAAGACCG
>JAAYDW010000066.1 GCA_012729055.1 Deltaproteobacteria bacterium | reverse complement strand
GTCCAAATCCCCTTTGACACGGATCGTCATTTTGCCTATACTGCCGCAAGAAAAAAGTATTTCCGCCGCTGGCTGCGGCGAGGCTTGTACTACGGCGCCATCCCGCGCGGCCGATGGATCTGCCCTGTCAGGAGGAATGCTGTGACAACTGTGGCCCTCGTCCTTTTCTATCTGTTTTTTCCGGCCGCCGCCGTTTATCTGGCCGGGAGATACTCCGTCTTCAACAAACTCGGCGCCGTCGTCATCTGCTACATTGCCGGGCTGATCGTCGGCAACCTCGGCATGATTCCGGCCGGTCTGGCAACCCTGCAAAATCTGCTGATGCTGATCACGATCGGCCTTGCGCTGCCGCTGATGTTTTTTTCCATCGATGTACGCCGCTGGAGCCGGCTTGCCGGAAAATCGCTTTTGTCCTTCGGAGTGCAGATCCTGTCCATTTTAATTGTGGCGGCGGCGGGATTTTTTATCTTCCGCGCCGCCGTGGGCGGTGAATCCTGGAAGATGGCCGGCATGTTCGTGGGCGTCTACACCGGCGGCACCGTCAACCTGGGGGCGATCGCCACGGCGCTGCGCGCCGACCAGACGCTGTATCTTGCCGCGCATACCTCCGACGTTCTGGTTTCCAGCTTGTATCTGCTTTTCCTGATGACTGTCGGGCGAAAAGCACTGGAGCTCTTTCTGCCGTCTTTTACGGCCGCCGGAACCTCGCCGGCGGCTAAGGAGCAGGACTTCAATTCCTATGCGGGCATCTTCGCCGGGCAGACGATGGTTGGGCTCGCGAAGGCGCTGGGGCTGGCCGTCCTGATTTTTGCCGCCGGCGGTCTTGCCTTTCTCGCCTTTTCGGAGGATGCGGCTTTTGTCGTCGCGATTCTCGCCATTTCCACACTGGGCATTTTATTTTCCTTTATTCCCGCCGTCCGCAATATCCGGATGACCTACCAGCTGGGCAACTACTTCATTTTGATTTTCTGTCTGGTGGTGAGTTCCATGGCGGACTTCAACCGCCTGGTTGCCACGGCGCCGGTCATGCTCGCCTATGTGGCGTTCACGGTCGTGGCGTGCCTGCTGTTGCACGTGGCGCTGGCGCGGATCTTCCGAATCGACGCCGACACGGTCATCATTACCTCCGTGGCGGGAATCTGCTCGCCGCCGCTGGTTCCGCTGGTTGCCTCGGCGCTGCACAACAGGGAACTGGTGCTTTCGGGCGTGATCACCGGAATCATCGGCTGGGTCGTGGGAACCTATCTGGGAATCGCCATGGCGTATATCCTGCGCTGGGCAAGCGCGTAGCCGCAAAAAAACATTGATCATCATTATTAAGGAGGACACTGATGAAGCTCTATGAATTTACCCGGTCGTACCAACTGTTTGAGGAAGCGCAGAAATATCTGCCCAACGGCATCTACGGGCCCCGGACGCCCAGCTTTCTCACCTTCGGATCGTACCCGGCCTTTATCAAGCGCGGCGAAGGCTGCCGGATCTGGGACGTGGACGGAAACGAGTTCATCGATTACATGTGCTCCTTCGGGACGAATCTGCTGGGGCTCAAGCATCCGCGCGTGGACGCGGAGGCGAAGAAGCAGTGGGAAAACGCCGACTGCTTTACGCTGCCCTCGGATTTGTGGCTGCCCCTGGCCAAAAAGATGGCGGAGACGATCGACGGCCTGGACTGGTGCGTGTTCGGAAAAAACGGCTCCGACGTGACCTCCTACGCCATCACCCTGGCCCGGGTGTACACCGGAAAAATGGACATCCTGCTCGCGAAGGGGTCCTATCACGGATCGCACTTCTGGTGCCAGCCGCACGGCCAGGGCGTGCCCGAGGAGTGGAAAACCCACGTGCATTATTTTGAATACAACGACGCGGAGGACTTCAAACGTGTCTGGGCCGAGCATCGGGGAAGCGTTGCCGGCGTGGTGCTCACGCCGCACCGGCACGACGCCATGCGCGACCAGGAACTGCCGTCGCCCGCGTTTGTGGAGGCGGTCAACACCCTGGCGGCGCAGGACGGCTTTATGATCATCATGGACGACATCCGCTGCGGTTTCCGCCTGGATCTCGCGGGAAGCGCGAAGCATTACGGCTGGAAGGCCGACATCCAGTGCTTCGGCAAGGCCATGGCCAACGGCTACGCCATTTCCGTCGCCGGCGCCCGCCGCGAACTGCTCGAGGCGGCCAAAACCATCTTCTTTACCGGCACGCACTTCTTTTCCGGCGTTCCCTTTGCCGCCGCCCTGGCCTGCATCGACGAAATCCAAACCGGCGGGGCGATCGACCATATCCGCGAGATGGGAACGATGCTCATGAAAGGCCTCAGCGACGCGGCGGCCGCGGCGGGCCTCCGGGTCAGCGTCACCGGCCCGCCGGCCATGCCGTACATGACGTTTGCCGATGATCCGCTTTTTGAAACCAACCGGTTTTTCTGCGGCGAGGCGGCACGAAGGGGCATCTTCTTCCATCCGCACCATAACTGGTTTGTCTGCGCGGCCATGCAGAAGGAAGACATCGCCAAAACGCTCGACGTCGCGGCTTTGTGCTTCCGGCTCACCCGGGAAAAGATCGGAGGCTGACATGAAATGGTATCATCTGGGCATCAAGGCGAAAGACAGCCGGGCGTCGATCCGGTTTTACTGCGACGTCCTGGGGCTTTCCATCGTGGATGAGGTGGAGATCTGGGGCAAGGTTTTCACCTTCGTCGGCAACGACACCATTCAAATTGAAATCGAACAGGCCAGTCCGACCGACACGCAGGCGGATCCGTCCGCCATGACGGGACTCAATCACTTCAGCGTGGTCGTGGACGACATTGCCGCGCTCGTGAAAGGCGCGCGCGCCCGGGGCGCGGAAGTGCTCATGGAGCCGTTTGCTCCCCGGCCGGACCGGCTTACCACCTTCATCCGGGATCCGGACGGCGTCCTGATCCAGATCATCGAATACGTAAAATGAGAGGAAGAATAAATGCGGGAAATCGACTTTGCCGCCATTGACGGCATTGAAGTGGGACATGCCGAAAACCTGACCGCCGCCACCGGCTGCACAGTGGTGATTTGCCGCGAAGGAGCGACGGCCGGCGTGGACGTGCGCGGCGGCGCGCCGGGAACGCGCGAGACGGACCTCCTCAATCCGGTGAATCTGGTGCAGAAAATATTTGCGGTGATGCTCGCGGGCGGGAGCGCCTTCGGCCTCGACGCGGCGGCGGGCGTCATGCAGTATCTGGAAGAGCGGGCAATCGGTTTTGATGTCGGCGTGACGCGCGTGCCGATTGTTTCCGGCGCGGTGCTTTTCGATTTGACGTTCGGCGATTGGCGAATCCGGCCGGACAAGGCGATGGGCTATGAGGCCTGCCGAAACGCAAGCCGGCACTGCCCGCAGGGCAATGTCGGCGCCGGAACGGGCGCCACGGTGGGCAAGATTCTGGTCATGAACCGCGCCATGAAAAGCGGCTTGGGCATGTATGCCCTTGAGGTCGATCGCCTGCAGGTGGGCGCGCTCGTCGCGGTGAACTGCCTGGGCGACGTGATCGATCCGCAAACCGGAGAAAAACTGGCCGGACTTCTGGCCGAAGACGGCCGGACGCCGGCCGACACGGAAGAAGTGATGATTGCCGCCTACGCCGAAAAGAAGAACCTCTTTGCCGGCAATACAACCATCGGCGTGGTCGCCACCAACGCGGCGCTTGAGAAAGCGCAAGCGGCGAAGCTGGCCTCCATGGCGCACAACGGCTATGCCCGGACGATGCGGCCCGCGCATTCGATGGTGGACGGCGATACGATCTTCACCCTTGCCACCGGCCTTGTGGAAGCGGATTTAAGCACCGTCGGCCTCCTGGCCGCTCGCGTCATGGAGCGCGCCGTGGTGAACGCCGTTCGGAACACTTCATCTATGGGCGGTTTGAAATGCTTTGCGGATTTGAAATAGGGGATGGTGGATGGGGGATGGTGGATAGTGAATAGTGAATGGTGGATAGTGAATGGTGGATGGTGGATAGGGGATGGCTCATAGCTCGTGGATGTAGGGCGGGGCTTCAGACCCGCCGCAAAAAATAATCATCCGCTGAAGTTCATGCACCGTAGGGCGGGTTTTCAAACCCGCCGGATTTGGCGAAGCTGAAGCTTCGCCCTGCACAGGCAAAACCCTCAACTATCAGTAATGTAGGGCGGGGCTTCAGCCCCGCCTTTGCTTTGCGGACCTGAAGGTCCGATCCCAGCGTTTCCCTTCCACGGCGGCGATTATTCATTCGCCGGGTCTTGCCGGGTGCCTTCCCCGAATGCGCCGGATGACCTGCCCTCGACGATTTTGATTTCATCCTCTGTCAGGCCGTAGAGGTCGTAAACCAATTTGTCTATTTGCTTGTCAGTGGCGTCGATCCGGCGTTGGATCAGGGTTTGCTCGTGAGCGGTCTTGGC
>JAAYDW010000065.1 GCA_012729055.1 Deltaproteobacteria bacterium | reverse complement strand
GCATCCGGCTGCGAGGGGGCTTGTGGAAATGTTCAGGCGGTGCCTTATCGGTTGGATGATCAGGACATGATGCTTTTCATAACATCGATCACCGGATTGGTGAAGAGGGCCATCAGGACGGCGTAGAGCGCGAAGGCGCCGACCACTTCGGCCGTGTACATTTTGTCATACTTTCTTTTCAGGGACACAAGAATCAACCCGCCCACAATCAGGCAGCCGAGCTGGAAGAAGGGGAAGCCGGCCGCGCCCGCCGCCGCGTATTCCGCGAATCCGAAAGTTGCCGTGACCAGAACGATTGCCGCTGCCGTGATGATGGTTCCTAATGTCTTTTTCATAATCTGTCTCCTCCTCGGGAATGTTTTTTTTGTCCTCGCCTGGGGGCGAAGGGCCTGTGGCCCGTGTTTTTGTCTTGTTGCTTTTCTATTAATGAAAAGTCCGTGCCAGAATTTCATGCCGTCCGAAACAAGCATTTAAATTATTGAAATAACGATGAAATAAATTTATGGCCGCAACCGGTGGGAGCCGGCGCAGAGCGTTTTTTCTCCTTCCTTTTCAAAGAAACATTAAAACCGTTAAACGAAACATAAAAAAATGAAAAATCCGGGAACCTTTTCGGCCCTTCCTTTGTCTAAGGATCAAAACGTCAGAAAAAGACATTTTCGCAAAGGAGGTCTGTTATGAAAAAGTTCTTGTGTTGGATGGCGCTCGTGGCGGCGCTTTTTGTCGGGTTTGCCGGCGGACGGGCGGACGCCCAGCCCGGCGACCGTGAGGATCGGACCGAATCTCCTTATTTCTTTGTGGCGGGCGGAGATCCGGACACGGATTGCCTGCCGCTTGAGTCCACGACGGCCCGGGTGACGATCGCCGGCGTCCTCGCCGATGTGGTGGTAACGCAGGTTTACAAAAACGACGGAAAGAAGCCGCTCGAAGCGATCTACATTTTTCCGGCCTCGACCCGCGCCGCGGTTTACGGCATGAAGATGACGATCGGCAAGCGCGTCATCGAGGCGAAAATCAAAAAGCGCGACGAGGCGCGGCGGGAGTACGAACAGGCGCGCGACGCGGGCAAAAACGCTTCGCTTTTGGAGCAGCACCGTCCCAACGTGTTCCAGATGAACGTCGCCAATATTATGCCCGGCGACAGGATTTTCGTCGAGCTGCGCTATACGGAACTGCTCGTGCCCACCGATCGCATTTATGAATTTGTTTATCCCACCGTGGTGGGGCCGCGCTATGCCGGCGCGAAAGAGGGCGGAAGCGCTTCCGCCGACCGCTGGGTGGCAAATCCCTACCTGCGCCAGGGCGAACGGTCCGCAACGACGTTCGACATCAGCGTGGCGATAAAAGCCGGCATGCCCATCCGCGATCTGGCCTGCCCGACGCATAAAGTGAACATCGCTTATGAAAGCGCCGCAGGGGCGAACGTAACGCTTTCCAAAGGCGAGGCGCACGGCGGCAACCGCGACTATATTCTGCGCTACCGCCTGGACGGCAATAAAATCCAGACGGGCCTGCTTTTGTCGCAGGGCGAAAAGGAAAATTTCTTCGTGCTTTTGATGCAGCCGCCCAAGCGCGTCACGGATGCGCAAATTCCCGGCCGCGAGTATATCTTTGTCGTGGACGTTTCCGGCTCCATGCACGGCTTTCCCCTGTCCGTGTCCAAGAAGCTGCTTGCCGATCTGATCGGCCGGCTGCGCCCGACGGACACCTTCAACGTGCTGCTCTTTTCCGGCGGCAGCACCCTGATGGCCGAGGAATCCCTGCCCGCGACCAGGAGCAATATCGCGAGGGCGATCTCCGTCATTGACCGCCAGCGGGGCGGTGGAGGAACGGAGCTGCTGCCCGCGCTGCGGCGCGCGCTGACGCTGAAAAGAGTAGAGGGCGTTGCCCGGTCAATCATTCTTGTCACCGACGGCTATGTGAGCGTGGAGGAGGAAGCGTTCGATCTCATTCGCACCCATCTGGCGAGCGCCAGTCTGTTTGCCTTCGGCATCGGATCGAGCGTCAACCGCCATCTCATGGAAGGCCTCGCGCACGTCGGCGGCGGCGAACCGTTCATTGTGACCAAACCCGACGAGGCGCCCAACCAGGCCGAGCGCTTCCGCAAAATGATCGCGACGCCGGTGCTCACGCAGGTGCAGGTGGAGTTCCGGGGATTTGACGCCTGCGACATCGAACCGGTTTCCGTGCCTGACGTGCTCGCCGAGCGTCCCGTCCTGGTTTTCGGCAAGTGGCGCGGCAAGCCGCAGGGAACCATCCGCCTCACCGGCATTGCCGGCGGCGGAGCGTATTCGGAAACGGTTGACGTTGCAGATTACCGGCCGGCGCCGGAGAACGCCGCCCTGAAGTATCTCTGGGCCAGGCATCGCATCATGATCCTGTCGGACTACAACAAACTGCGGGGCGATGAAAAGCGGGTGAAGGAAGTGACCGACCTGGGGCTCGCTTACAATCTGCTGACGGCTTACACCTCGTTTGTCGCGGTGGACAGCGAAGTGCGCAATCGCGACGGCAGGCCCACGACCGTCAAACAGCCCCTGCCGCTGCCCGAGGGCGTGTCCGACTATGCGGTCGGCAATTCGATGTCCGCCGCCGCACCCGCCGTTATGGAGGGCATGGGCCTGCGCGGCAAGTCAACGCAGTACGCTTTCAGCGACAAATCCTACAGGCGGGAAATTGCGGCCCCGCAGAAAAAAGACCGCATCGTCATTGACCGCCTGACGGTCGGGAAAGGGCTTGCGGAAGATGCGGTTCGGGAGGTCGTGCTGGCCGGTGTGGGCGACATCGAAAAATGTCTGGCCGGCAAGAATGTCGCCGGGAAGGTAAAAATATCCCTGACCATCGGCGCGGACGGCGCCGTGGCAAAAGCGACGATTGATGACGGAGGCGCGCTGGAAGCCGCAACGCGGCTGTGCCTTGCGGATGCCGTTAAAAAGTGGCTCTTCCCCGCGCCGGGTGAGGGCCGGAGCGTGCAGGCGGTGATCACGCTGAAGCTCTAGCGCCAAGCTTGCAAATGTAGGGCGGACCGTGAGGTCCGCTGGCGGCGGGGCTAAAGCCCCGCCCTACGTTGTTGAGGTGAGGTCAGGACACCTCCGCCGGCGGAGGACAAGAGGCTGTCCCCCTTGGAAAGGGTTCG
>JAAYDW010000064.1 GCA_012729055.1 Deltaproteobacteria bacterium | reverse complement strand
GGCGGCCCTGACCGGCGTGCACTGGCCGAAACGGGCCGGCGCCGCCGATGAGGGACGGCTGGCAACGCTCATTGACTTGAGCCTGTGCGACGGGTGCGTCGACCGCAGGGTACCGGCCTGTGTCGACATCTGCAAGGCCATCAACAAGGACAAGATTCCGCCGGTTGTCCAAAACATTCC
This sequence comes from Deltaproteobacteria bacterium, assembly GCA_012729055.1. GTDB lineage: Bacteria > Desulfobacterota > Syntrophia > Syntrophales > Smithellaceae > UBA8904. The sequence goes on along the minus strand of JAAYDW010000064.1, from coordinate 27,184 downwards.
CGAACCCTGGCCGCGCAAAACCATCGAAGACTGGTCGAAGAAAAAAGACGTGTTCAACCGCCTGACGCCCTATAATTTCATCTATGTGCAGGAGGTCCGGATCGACGGAAAGACACTTTACATTCCCCGCCGCTGCATGCACTGCGACAATCCCCCCTGCGCGACCATCTGTCCGTTTTCGGCCAATCACAAGGAGAAAAACGGCGCGGTGATCATCGAGCAAAACCAGTGTTTCGGCGGAGCGAAATGCCGGGACGTCTGCCCCTGGGAAATTCCCCAGCGCCAGTCCGGCGTCGGCATCTACCTGCACGTCCTGCCGGATTTCATGGGCAACGGCGTCATGTACAAATGCGATTTGTGCAATGAGCGCCTGAAGGAAGGGAAACTTCCCGGCTGTATTGAAGCATGCCCCCGCCAGGCCATGCTCATCGGTCCGCGCCGGGAAATTGAAAAGAACGCCCTCGAGCGCGCCCGGGCGATAAACGGCGATCTTTACGGCAAAACGGAAAACGGCGGAACCTCGACCTTCTACGTCTCGCCCGTCTCCTTTGCCAAGATCACCCAGGCGATGGAGAAAAAACCGGGACGTCCCGACATGAAGCCGGATGTGCAAAGACGCATGGCCGCCACTGATCCGCTGGGCAACGCGGTCCTCGCCGCGCCGGTCCTGGGCGCTGTCGCCGCGGGCGCGCTGGGATGGATTTCCCGCCGCAAAGAGCAGGTGAAAAAGGAGGGCGAAGACAATGGCTGAAAAAATTCTTGCCGCAGAAAACCGCGTCGTCCGCCACGGTACAATCGAATTGATTGAGCACTGGGCCATTGCGCTGTCTGGCCTTGTTTTACTTTTGACCGGCATTTTCGAGCTGCCGGTCGCCAAACGCTACTACATCATCACCCTTCCGGGGCTGGGCTGGACGGCCGACTTCATCACGTCCCTTTACCTGCATTATGCGGCTGCCTTTGTGTTCACCGCGGCGGCGCTGTTTCATCTGGTCTATCACGGTCTTGGCGGCGAAAAGGGACTGCTGCCGCAAAAGGGCGATTTCCGGGCGTCGGTTGCCGTTCTTAAAAGTTTCATCGGCCTGGGCAAGGAGCCGCCCATGCACAAGTATCTGCCGGAGCAGCGTCTGGCGTATGCGGGCATGGCGTTCATCATTTTGCTCCTCATCGTCTCGGGGCTTGTCAAAACGTATAAAAACATTTATGCGCCGGATCTCTCCCACACGGTATTGCTGTGGGCCACCTGGGCGCACAACATCGGCTTTGTGCTGTTTTTCCTCGCCTTTCTGGCTCACATGGGGGCTATTGCGCTTCGACCCAACTGGCCGATGGTCCGCGGCATCTTCACGGGAAAAGTCCGTCTGGACTATGCGCAACACCGCCATGGCTTGTGGCTGGCCGATCTGGCGCAAGCCTCCCCGGAGCCGGCCGAACCGCCGGCAGACAAAACAGGCGCCGAAGAAGATAATCCTCCGCCGCCGGACGGGGAGAAGAAAGCCCCCGGACCGTGAAAGAAAAATTGTTGACACGAACCGCCGGCCTTGCTATAAGGCAGCCGTTCTTTGGAGAGAGAAATGAAAAACATATCTGTAACCCTGAATTTGAATAACTGGTGGTGGTGGAGCCTCGCCGGGAGGTGCGTCCGCCGCTGATCTTTTTGCATAAAAAGTCCAGGCCGTGGAGACCCTCTCGGGACTCCACGGCTTTTTTGTTTTTAAACAGGACAAAAGGCCGTGAAAGAAATTTTTTTTCACGGCCTTTTTTTTCATTTGAAGGCGACTTTATGTACTTTCCGAATTTTACCGATTTTGAGGCCTTCGCCGGGCGGGGGAACCTGATTCCCGTTTACCGGGAAATACTCGCCGACGTGGAAACGCCCGTTTCCGTCCTCAGAAAACTGCGGCACAAAAATCACGTCTATCTTCTGGAAAGCGTGGAAGGCGGCGAGAAATGGGGGCGCTATTCCTTCATCGGCACGGACGCCGGCGTGATTTTCCGGGTCCGCGGCGCCAAAGTCGTGATCGAGGAAAAAGGCCGGATCTCCGAGCGGGAGCACCAGGGCGATCCGCTTGCCGCCATGCGCGACCTGCTGGGGCGTTATTCGCCGGTCGCCGTACCGGGGCTTCCCCGCTTTTTCGGCGGCGCCGTCGGCTACCTGGGCTACGACATGGCGCGCTACTTTGAAAGCCTTCCCGCCGCGCCGCCCGACGATCTGAATCTCGACGAAGCCGTTTTCGTCGTGAGCGACTCGCTCGTGATTTTCGACAACATCCGCCACACCATCAAAGTGGTGGCCTGCGCCTATATGGAAGACACAGACGCTCCGGAAGACGCCTACCGCGACGCCTGCGCCCGGATCGACGAAATGATCGCCCTGCTCGCGGCGCCCGCTGCCTCCCACCCGACCGCGCCGCATAACGGCCAAGCGGCTTTCGAATCCAACATGACGCCGGAGCGCTACCGCGCCATGGTGGAAAAGGCCAGGGACTATATTGCCGCGGGAGACGTGATTCAGGTGGTTCTCTCCCAGCGGTTTTCCGCTCCCTGCAACGCCGACCCGGTCGATCTTTACCGGGCGCTGCGCTACGTCAATCCGTCGCCCTACCTGTTTTTTCTCAAGCTCGACGACCTCACGCTGATCGGCTCGTCTCCGGAAGTCATGGTGCGCCTTGAGCAAAACGACGTGGAGCTGCGGCCCATCGCCGGCACCCGCCGGCGGGGCCAGACCGAACAGGAGGACCGGATGCTTTCCGACGAACTGCTTTCCGACGAAAAGGAGCGCGCCGAGCACGTCATGCTCGTGGACCTGGGCAGAAACGACCTGGGACGCATCGCCGCCGCCGGCACGGTCCAGGTAAACCAGTACATGGTCGTGGAAAAATATTCGCACGTGATGCACCTGGTTTCCAACGTGCGCGCGCAGCTGGCCAAAGGCAAGGACGCCTTCGACGTGCTGGCGGCCACCTTCCCGGCCGGCACGCTTTCCGGCGCGCCCAAGGTCCGCGCCATGCAGATCATTGACGAACTGGAACCCGTGCGCCGCGGCGCGTACGGCGGAGCGGTGGGCTACGTGAGCTTCACCGGAAACATGGATCTGTGCATTACGATCCGCACCATGGTCATCCGCGGCGGCCGGATTTTCGTTCAGGCCGGGGCCGGCATCGTTTACGATTCCCGGCCCGACGCCGAGCACCGGGAAACGCTCTCCAAAGCGCGCGCGATTGAGCAGGCGGCGGCGCTTGCGGCCGGCGGATTTGTTCTGGAAAACGGAAAGTAGGAGGGGCCGATGATTCTGATGATCGACAATTACGATTCCTTTACCTTCAACCTCGTTCAGTACCTGGAGCAGATGGGCGAAGAGGTCCGGGTGTACCGCAACGACAAAATCACCTGCGACGGCGTCCGCCGGCTGAAGCCGGAGGCGATTGTGCTCTCGCCCGGCCCCTGTTCGCCCCGGGAAGCGGGCGTCACCGTCGATGTGATCCGCGAATTTTCCGCCTGTGTGCCGCTTTTGGGCATCTGCCTGGGGCACCAGTCCATCGGATTTGCCTTCGGCGGCGAAGTCGTCCGCGCGGACCGCATCATGCACGGCAAAGTGTCGCCCGTCGAGCACGACGGCAAAACCGTTTTCGCAGGCCTGCCCAATCCCTTTACCGCCGGCCGGTACCACTCGCTGGTGGTGCGGCCCGGATCCCTGCCCGACTGTCTGGAGGTGAGCGCCCGGACGGCCGAAGGCGAAATCATGGGGCTTCGGCACAAGCGCTACCCCGTGGAAGGCGTTCAGTTCCACCCCGAATCCGTGCTGACGCCGCAGGGCAAGCGCATTTTGCGTAACTTTTTAAAAAACATCCGGAGAAAGGAGCAGCATATATGATCAGGGAAGCCATTGACCAGGCCGTCGGAAGAGTCGATCTTCCGGAGGAAGAAATGATGGCGGCGATGGAAGAAATCATGAACGGCGACGCCACGCCGGCGCAGATCGGTTCGCTCATCACCGCGCTCAGAATGAAAGGGGAGACGGTCGAGGAAGTGACCGGCGCGGCGCGCATCATGCGCCAGAAAGCCGCGCGCGTCAACGCCTGCGCGAGAACCGTCGTCGATACCTGCGGCACCGGCGGAGACAAACTGGGCACGTTCAACATTTCCACGGCGACGGCGTTTGTCGTGGCGGCGGCGGGCATCGTCGTCGCCAAGCACGGCAACCGCGCCGTCTCCAGCGGCTGCGGCAGCGCCGACGTTCTCGAAGCCCTGGGCGTCAACATCAGCGTCGATCAGGAAATCGTCGAGGAATGCCTCCAGCAGATCGGCATCGGCTTTCTCTTCGCGCCGAAACTGCACGGCGCGATGAAATACGCCATCGGTCCGCGGCGCGAAATCGGCATCCGCACCATCTTCAACATGCTGGGGCCGCTCACCAATCCCGCCGGCGCCACCGCGCAGCTTCTGGGCGTCTACGATCCGAAGCTCACCGAAATGTTCGCCGATGTTTTGAAAAACATGGGAACGAAACGCGCCTTTGTCGTTCACGGATCGGACGGGCTCGATGAAGTCACCGTCACCGGCGAAACCCGCGTGGCGGAATTAAACGACGGCATCGTCCGGACCTACAATATCCATCCGAAAGACTATATCGGCAAAACCTATCCGCTTCGCGACCTCCGGGGCGGCGATCCGGCCGAAAACGCCCGGATCCTCGGCGGCGTGCTCTCCGGGAAACCGGGCGCCTGCCGGGATGTCGTCCTCCTGAACGCGGCGCTGGCGATTGTGGCGGGGGAGAAAGCGGCGGATATCCGGGAAGGCCTTCGGGTGGCGGCCGAGTGCATCGACAGCGGCGCGGCGGTTAAAAAATTGCAGGCGCTCATTGAAATGAGCAACGCCTGATCCCCTCCCCGCCGCCGGAGCAGGGAAAAAATATTTTTCAGGAAAGAAGCGGTTGAGGATAAAATGATTTTAGACAAAATTATCGAAACCAAAAAAGAAGAAGTGGCCGTATTGAAAAAGACGACGACCGTCGAACGTCTGCGGGACGAAATCGCCGGCCGGCCGCCCTGCCGGGATTTCCGCGGCGCCGTCGGCGGCCGGCGCTGCGCCGTCATTGCCGAAGTCAAATGCGCCTCTCCGTCGCGCGGGAGGCTGGTGGAGCATTTCGATCCCCTCGCCCTCGCGACAATCTACGCGCAAAACGGCGCGGCGGCGATTTCCGTTTTGACGGACGAAAAATATTTTCTGGGCCATAAAGACCATCTGGCGCAAATTCGGCGCGCGGTCCACATACCGGTTTTGCGCAAGGATTTCATCATCGATCCGCTGCAGATTTATGAAACGCGGGCGATCGGCGCGGACGCCGTTTTGCTGATCGTCCGCGTGCTGGGACCGATGCTTTCCGCGTTCATCGATCTTGCCCGCACGCTGGGATTAAGCCCGCTGGTGGAGGTGCACACGGAAGAAGACCTGCGCCTGGCGCTTGGGGCCGGAGCCGAAATCATCGGCATCAACAACCGCAACCTCGATACGTTTGTCACGGACATCACGACCAGCCGCGATTTGAAAAAGAGCATTCCGGAAGACAAAACCGTCGTGGCGGAAAGCGCGATTAAGGACCGGGCCGACATCGACTATCTGATGAACGAAGGCATCAAGGCGTTTCTGATCGGGGAAGGACTGGTGACCGCGCCGGACATCGGTTGCAAGCTGCGGTCTTTTCTGGGGAGCAACGGCCAATGCAGGTGAAAATTTGCGGCATCACCAATCTGGAAGATGCGCTCTTCGCGGCCCAATACGGCGCGGCGGCGCTGGGATTTATTTTTTATGCTCCCTCGCCGCGCTTTGTCGCGCCGCAAAAGGCAAGAGACATCGTCGCAGGCCTGCCTGCGCATCTGGTCAAAGTCGGCGTCTTCGTCAATGAAAAAAAAGACGTGATCGACCGGATCTTTGAAGATTGCCGTCTGGACATGCTGCAGCTCCACGGCGATGAATCGCCCGCGTTCTGCCGGCAATTTCCGGGCCGCCGAATCATCAAGGCGCTGGAGCTCCAGGGCGACGGAGATCCGGACCGGGCCGCCGCTTTCGACGCCGCCGCCATCCTGGTCGATGCCCGCCATGCCGGGCTTTACGGAGGAACGGGCAGGACCGCCAACTGGGAACTCGCCTGCCGGATGTCCCGGCCGGTGATCCTCTCGGGGGGCCTCACCGAAGACAACGTCCTTGACGGATTGCGGAAAGTCAAGCCCGCGGCGCTCGACATCAACAGCGGCGCGGAAGAAAGGCCCGGCAAAAAGAACGCCGGCAAGATTGCGCGTATGATGCAGATCATTCAGCAGGCGACAGCCGGCGATGCGTCGCCGCAAATATTTGTGCGAAGGGAACAGCAATGAAAACACTACCGGACAAAAAAGGGCATTTTGACATTTTTGGCGGCCGCTACGCCGCAGAGACATTGATGCCGGCGCTTCTGGAGCTGGAAGAGGCCTACGCCGGCGCCCGCAGGGACAAATCGTTCGAGAAGGAATTCGCCGCGAACCGCCGCGACTACGCGGGCCGGCCGACGCCGCTTTACCCGGCGCAGAGGATGACCCGGACTCTGGGAGGAGCAAAGATTTACCTCAAGCGCGAGGATTTGAACCACACCGGTTCGCACAAGATCAACAACACGCTGGGGCAGGCGCTTCTGGCCAGGCGGATGGGCAAGAAAAAGGTCATCGCCGAAACGGGCGCGGGGCAGCACGGCGTCGCCACCGCCACTGTCGCGGCGCTCTTCGGCATGGAGTGCAAAATCTTCATGGGCGAGGAAGACATCCGGCGCCAGGCGCCCAACGTCTTCCGCATGAAAATTCTGGGCGCGGAAGTGGTGCCGGTGAAAAGCGGAACGGCCACGCTCAAAGACGCCATGAACGAAGCCATGCGCTACTGGGTGGGCAGCGTCCGCGACACGTTCTACATCATCGGCACGACCGCCGGGCCGCACCCCTATCCCATGATGGTGCGCAATTTCCAGTCGGTCATCGGCCGGGAAATCAAGCGGCAGCTCGCGCGCCGGGAAGGACGGGGGCCGGATGCGCTGGTGGCCTGCGTGGGCGGCGGCTCCAACGCCATGGGCACGTTTTATCCCTTCCGCAACGATCCGGCCGTAAAAATGTTCGGCGTTGAAGCGGCAGGCCGCGGCCTTGCCACGTCCGAGCATTCCGCCAGCATCAGCGGCGGGAAGATCGGCGTCCTGCACGGCAACAAAACCTATCTCCTGCAGGACGAACACGGCCAGGTGCGCGACGCGTATTCCATCGCCGCCGGCCTCGACTATCCCGGCGTGGGGCCGGAGCACGCCTACTTTGCCGCCGCCGGGCGCGTTTCTTACGTCGCGGTAACGGACAAGGAAGCGGTCGAGGCGTTTTTGTTTTTGTCGCGCCTGGAAGGCATCATTCCGGCGCTGGAAAGCGCGCACGCGATTGCCCATGCTCTGAAGATCGCGCCGTCGATGAACAAAAACGAAATTATCGTGATTTGTCTGTCCGGCCGCGGCGACAAGGACGCCCAGACGATTATGGAAACCCTTTAGGGAACGCTCGCGAGCGTTCCCTAAACAAATGAGGAACATGATGGGACGAATATCTGAAAAATTTATCGCGTTGCAGGCCCGCAACGAAAAGGCGCTGATCGTCTATTTGACGGCGGGCGATCCGTCGCTGGCCAAAACCCTGGAGCTTATTTTGGAGCTGGAAAAAGCGGGAGCGGACATGATCGAAATCGGCGTGCCTTTTTCGGACCCGACGGCCGACGGTCCGGTCATCCAGGCCGCCGCGCAGCGGGCGCTGAAAAACGGCGCGACCCTCGCGGGCGTCCTGGCGATGATTGCCGAGTTGCGCAGAGTCTCCGCAATCCCCGTTTTGCTTTTCGGCTACTACAATCCGATCTTCGCCTGCGGACCGGAAAAATTCGCCGCGGCGGCGAGGGAGGCGGGCGTGGACGGCCTTCTGGTGGTCGATCTGCCGCCCGAAGAAGCGGCCGAGCTGCGCGTCCACACGGACGCAGCGGGGATGGACTTCATCTCGCTCGTCGCTCCGACAACGGGCAGGGACCGCCTGAAAACCATCCTCCAGAAGGCAACGGGATTTCTCTACTACATTTCCATCACGGGCGTAACCGGCACCGCCGCGCCGAAGATCGAAGACATCGCCCGCGACGTCGGCAAAATCCGCAAACTTTCGAAAATACCGATTGCCGTAGGGTTCGGCATCACGAACGCCGCGCAGGCTGAAGCAATCGGCGCCATCGCCGACGGCGTCGTCATCGGAAGCGCGGTGGTGAAGCTCATTGACGAACACCACAATCATCCGGACCTGCTTTTTGTAGTCTCCCGCTACATCCGGGAAATCAAGGCGGCGCTGGCTTAACGCGGGGAACGTCCGCCCCGCCCTGTCCTGATAATTTTGACAACGGGCAGCAGGATTAAAATCGCACAGACGGCAAAGGCGATAAGCGCAATCGGCCGTTCCAGGAAAATGCCGAAGCTTCCCTGGGACATCAGGAGCGACCGCCGGAGGTTCACTTCGAACATGGGCCCCAGCACGAATCCCAGAATGAGCGGCGCCGCCTCGTAGTCGAATTTTTTCAGAAAATAGCCGATGACGCCGAAAAGGACCATCACGCCGATATCGAAGACGCTGTTGTTGATGCTGTAGGCGCCCACCAGGCAAAACAGGATAATCAGCGGATAGAGGATCCGGTCGGGAATCCGCAGCACCTGCACCCAGAGCGGAATAAACGGCAAATTGAGAATCAGCAATATAACGTTGCCCAGGTACATGCTCGCGATCACGCCCCAGAAAATTTCCGGGTGCTGCGTCATCAAGAGCGGCCCCGGCGTCACGCCGTGGATCAGAAACGCGCCGAACAAAACGGCCAGTACGACGTTGGGCGGAATGCCCAGCGTGAGCAGCGGAATAAAGGAGGTCGAGGCGGCAGCGTTGTTGGCGGCTTCCGGCGCGGCAACGCCTTCAATCGCGCCCTGGCCGAACGTTTCCGGATGCCGGGAAAGCCTCTTTTCCACACCGTAGGCGATAAAGGTGGAAAGCACCGGTCCGCCGCCGGGCAGGATGCCCAGGAAGAAGCCGATGACGGAACCGCGGACAATCGCCCATTTCGCGGCGAGCCACTGACGCCGGCTGGGAAACAGATTGCGGATCTTCACGCGGAGGATCTTGGCCGACGCGGTTTTTTCCAGATTGCCGAACACTTCGGCCAGGCCGAAAAGGCCGATGGCCAGCGGCACGACGTTCAGGCCTTCGAACAGATGAAGAGCGCCGAAGGTCATGCGCTGTTCGGCGGTGATGGGATCAAGGCCGATGAGACTCAGCAGAACGCCCGACAGCGTCATCAGCACCGCCTTGATCATCGACCGCTGGGCCAGATACACGATAAAGGCAAATCCCAGGAAGATGACGGCAAAGTATTCCGGGGGGCCGAATTTAAGGGCCAGCGTGGAAAGGGGCCCGGCGACCAGCTGCAGCCCCACAAGCCCCAGCGTTCCGGCAATGAAGGAGCCGAAAACGGCGATGCCCAGCGCCTGCCCCGCCCGGCCTTTTTTGGCCATCCGGTAGCCGTCGAGGCAGGTGACGACGGAGGCCGCCTCCCCCGGCACATTGATCAGAATGGAAGTGGTCGATCCGCCGTACATGGCCCCGTTGTAAATGCCGGCGAGCATGATGATCGCGCCCGCGGGCGGCAGCTGAAAGGTGAGCGGGAGCAAAATGGAAATAGCGCCCACCGGGCCGAGCCCCGGCAAAACGCCGACCAGCGTCCCCAAAAGACAGCCGCCCAGCAGAAGCAGCAGGTTGGAGGCGTCGCAGGCGACGGACAGGCCGTACAGTAATCCGTTTATGGCATCCAAAAGAAATGTTCCATTACATTAAAATCCCCAAATTCCCCGGGGCAGAGGCGTTTTGAGGAGCAAATAAAAAAGGCCGTAGGCGAGGCCTGACGAAAGGCAGGCGGCAAGCAGCGCCGCCTTCACGGTCAGGGCATTGAGCCGGAACAAAACGCTCATCAGCAAAAACGTAGCCGCGAGAAAACCCGCGTAAGGAAGCAAGGCGACATAAACGGCGAGCGCAGCCAGCACCGCCGCATTTTTCCTCCAGCGGACCGGCCGCCACGCCTCGGCAACGCAAGCCGCGCCGGACCGGCCGCGGACGGCCGAAACCAGCCCCGCCAGCGCAAAAAAAATCATTAAAACGCAGGTTACTGACGGCACGAACCATGCCCCGGGATGGCCGAGCGTGCCGATCCCCTGCAAAACGGACAGGACAAGAACAATCGAGGCCAGCGCCAGAAAAAAAAGACTGCCTGCCAGATCGCGCTGATTCATCTTGCCCCTATTCCGGCTTTGTCGCCGCTTCGCTGATTGCGCCGGAGGCTTTCAGGTTCTTGTTGATGACCTTCCAGTGGTAGCGCAAAAAGGCGTCGAACGCTTTGCCGTTGTAATAGACGGGAATCATATTGATCCGGTCGAGCGTTTCCAGATATTCCTTGTTTTTGGCCGCGGCGGCAAACGCCTCTTCCAGTTTTCCGGCGACGGCCGGGTCGATATCCGCGGGCGCCACGACGGCAAAGACGGCGTCGTTGGCAAAGTCATAGCCCTGCTCCTTGAGCGTGGGAACGGACGGATATTTGGGCGACCGCTTCTCACTCATGACGGAAAGCAGCCTGGCTTGCCCGGCCTTCACGGCGGGAACCAGCTCCGACGTCAGGGCCGCAAACTCGACATGACCGCCCAGAAGCGCGGTAAGCGCCTCCATGCTGCCCTTGTACGGCACGTGGATTAGCTGCAGCCGGTCGCGCTTGGCAAAAGCTTCGACGGCGGCGTGCGTCGTACTGCCGACGCCGGTGGTGGCGTACTTCACCCGGCCGGAATTTTTCGCCGCGTAAGCGGACAGCTCGCCAAGCGTTTTCCAGGGCGCGTCGCTCTTCACGACGATGCCCAACTGCGGTTCGGTAAACCCGATCACGGCGCGGAAGCTGGTAAAAGGCTTGAAGGGCACCGGCTGCTGCTGGCTCACCCGGATCAGCACCGAACTGGGCGTCCCGCAAAGCGTGTAGCCGTCGTGATTCTGGGAAAGCAGGGCGGCCAGCGCCACCGTTCCCGTTCCGCCGGGTTTGTTTTCGACCATGATCGGCTGCCCCAGGATCTTTTCCGCGGCTTTTGCCAGCGCCCGCGCGCTCAGGTCCATGCTGCCGCCGGGAACAAATCCGACCAGAAGCGTGAGAGGTCTTTCCGGATAGGCGGCCCGGGCGCCGGGGCCCGCCGCTCCCCATCCGATTGCCAAAAATGCGGCGAGCGCCGCGATAAGCCAGCGATTTTTTTTCATCAACCGTTCTCCTGCGGTGAAAAGTTTTTTGTGCGGCCGGAAGTATAGGAAGCTTCCGGATGCTTGTCAATCGTTTTGTCCATTGATATTCAAGTCGTTTCGGCCCGCGGATTATTTGCTTGACAACCGGACCGCTTCCGCCCTATAACATTAAAGCTCAACTTTAATGTTCGCCGGAGGGCCATGAAACTCAAAATCGGGGAAATCGCAAAACGGAGCGGCGTCCGCCCATCCACGATTCGCTATTATGTGGCGGAGGGCCTGCTGCCCCGGCCCGAAAAAACCAACGAAAAGATGGCCTATTATGACGAAGCCTGCATCGACCGCCTGCGCGCCATCCAGGAGCTCAAGGAAAAACGCTTTTTTCCGCTTTACCTCATTAAAAACATCCTGCGCCGCATGGATGAAGGCTTGAATCTGACCGAAGCGGAAACGATTGAAAACGAAGTCTTCGGCGCCCCCGGCCGGATGGGCAACGGCCTGTTGAGCCAGGCCGCATTTCTGGCCGCCACCGGCCTGTCGGACCGCGAACTGCGGGAAGCCGAGCGTCTGGGCATTCTGATGCCCTGCACCGAGCAGGGCGGCAAACCCCTCTACGATCAGGAAGACGTCCGCATCGGCCGGGACGGCATCAAAAAGCTTATCGCACTGGGAATGAAACTGGAGGACCTGTCCTTCTGGACAGAGCTGGGGGGGAAGATCGTCGCCCGGGAAATGGCCCTGCGGCGCAAGATCGTCGCCGGAAAATCCACCCGGGACAATATCGCCGTCACCGCCGAACTCACGCGGGTCGGCAATTTCTACCGCGAGTACATTCTCAGGCGCCTTTTCCAGAAGCAGGTGGAGCAAAACATCCAGATGAGTCTTAAAAAATCCGCCGCAACGGGCGGCAAAAAAGGAAAATAAGGAGGCTTCCATGATCAAAACAGCAATAACGGAAATGTTCGGGGTTCAATATCCCATTATCTGCGGCGCCATGATGTGGCTTTGCAAACCGTCGCTGTGCGCGGCCGTGTCCAACGCAGGCGGCATCGGCAATCTGACGGCGGCCAACTACGAAACGGAAGAGGACTTCCGCGCGGCCATCCGGGAGACGCGCCGTCTCACCGACAAGCCTTTCTTCGTCGGCATCACGCTGCTGCCGTCGATTCGGATCACGGCCGAGCACCACCGGATGTACGTGAGGGTCTCTGCCGAAGAAAAGGTGGCCGGCATCGAATTTTCCGGCACGCCGCTCGACAAGGTGGCGGGCATGGAAGCCGTCGATCTTCTGAAGAAGGCGGGCGTAAAGCTGTTTCACAAGGTGGGCGCGGTCCGCCACGCCCTGCACGCGGAAAAAATCGGCTTTGACGGCGTTTACGCAGCGGGCATCGAGGAAGGCGGCCATCCGCTCAACGACGATGTGACCACCATGATTCTCACCCCGCGCATGGTCGAATCGCTCACCATTCCCGTCGTCACGGTCGGCGGCATCGCCAACGGCCGGACGATGGCCGCGGCGCTGGCGCTGGGCGCCCAGGGCGTGATGATGGCCAGCCGCTTCATCGCCACCAGGGAGTGCGATGTTCATGACAACATCAAGCAGGAGCTCATCCGCCGCCAGGAATTCGACACGGTCATTTACGGCAAGTCGATCGGCCTGCAGGGCCGCGGCCTCAAATCCCGCGTGATCGCGGAAGTCCTCGCCATCGAAGAGCGCAAGGGCGGCTTTGAAGAGCTGATTCCCCTGCTCGCCGGACAGAAAGTCAAGGAGGCCTGGGAAACGGGCGACGTCGATTACGCGCCCCTGATGGTCGGCCAGTCGATCGGCCTGATTTCCGACGTTCCCACCTGCGCGGAACTTCTCCGGCGGATGGCGGCCGAAGCAAAAGAGATTTCGGCTCAGGCGGCAAAATTTTGCGGAAACTGAATTTCCAAAATATGATCAGAAGAAGGAGTCCCCATGAAAACTCGATTGACTGAAATGGTCGGCATCAAAGTTCCGATTGTGCTCTCCGGCATGAGCTGGATCAGCACGCCGAAAATGGTTGCGGCCGTCTCCAACGCAGGCGGCCTGGGCATTCTGGCCACGGGCCCGCTCAACAGTTCCCAGACCCGGGAAGCCATCCGCGAAATCCGCAAACTCACCGACAAGCCGTTCGGCGCCAACGCGTCGCTGATGTTTCCCGGCGCGGCGGAAAACGCCAAGGTTCTCTTGAAGGAGCAGGTGCCGGTGATCAACTTCGCGCTGGGCAAGGGCGACTGGATCGTCCGCGAAGCGCATAAATACGGCGGCAAGGTGTTCGCCACGGTCGTGAATCTCAAGCACGCCAAACGCGCGCAGGATTTCGGCACGGACGCGGTCATCGCCACCGGCCAGGAAGCGGCGGCACACGGCGAGGACGTCACGTCGCTGGTGCTTATTCCGCATCTGGCAGAAAACCTGCAGATTCCCGTCATCGGCGCGGGCGGCTTCGCCGACGGCCGGGGGCTGGCGGCGGCGCTGGCGCTGGGAGCGGACGGCGTCGCGATGGGCACGCGGCTGATGACGACCAAAGAAAGCCCGCTGCATGGTAACTATAAAAAACTGGCGCAGGAAAAGGACGTGTACGATACGCTGTTTTCCAAGCGTTTCGACGGCATCCTGTGCCGGGTCATGAAAACGGACGCGGCGAAAAAGGCCGTCAAGAAAGGATTGAGCTGGCCCGCGGCCTTTTTCAATTCCCAGGATATCGCCCGGCAGATGGGCGTGCCGTATTTCAAACTTTTCATCGGCGTGCTGCTGTCCGGTTATGGAAACGCCAGGCAGCTGGCCTACATGGCCAACGCCTTCAAAGCCATCCGCGTCGCCACCGAAAACGGAGATTCCCAAACCGGCGTGTTGCCGGTAGGTCAGGTGCAGGGTCTGATCCACGATCAGCCGACGGTCGCCGAACTCTTCGAGCGCATCGTTAAGGAAGCCAAAGCCGCACAGGCGAAAGCCGACGCGGCGCTCGCGTAATCCGGCGTAATCCGGCATTGCCCAAACGCGCCAAAAGGGTTATGATGAACTTCATTAAACGAAGGGAGCAAGGTTTATGTCTATCGAAGCAACAGCAGCAAACATGGAAAAGCATATCGGGAAGGAAATTTTTGTTTCCGACTGGACCCAGGTCACTCAGGATCAAATCAATCAATTTGCGGAAAGCACGATGGATCACCAGTGGATTCACGTGGACAAGGAAAAGGCCGCAAAAGGCCCTTTCGGAACCACGATCGCGCACGGATTCCTGACGCTGTCGCATCTGCCCTTTTTCAGCTACCAGATTCCCTTGAAAGCGGAAGGGGCGAAGATGTCCATCAACTACGGCCTGGACAAGGTCCGTTTTCTCAATCCCGTCCCCTCGGGATCGAAAATCCGCGACCGCATTGTTCTGAAAGCCCTGGAGCAAAAGCCGGGAAACCGACTGCTCGTCACGCAGACGCATACCATTGAAATTGAAGGTCAGGACAAACCGGCCTGCATCGCCGATGCGCTGGGAATGATCTTCTTCTAGGACAACGCCGACGGAAATGTTCGGCGGCAAATACGCAAAAAAGCGGCGAACTGTTTTTGCAGTTCGCCGCTTTTTTAAAAAATTCACAAAAACCGATCAGGCGGCGCGGAAGGTCACGATCGGCGCCCCGGCGTCGCGCGTCACCCGTCCTTCTCCTTCCAGAAAGCGCAGATGGGCAATGGCCTCGCCGGTGGCGAACCACTTCTGGGCGATGGGAAATTCCTCCCAGGTTTCGCAGTCGATGTCCCAGGTCATGCCCGCGGCGATCTGATAGGCGTTCATCGTTTTTCCGCTCAGAACGTCTATCACTTCTTCGGCGCGCTCGCGGTGATGCTTTTTGAGCTCGTCGATGCGGGTTTGTAAATCGCCCTCAAAACTGCGGTGGCCGGGCAAAACCCAATCGACGCCGAGAGAATAAACCTTGTCGAGGCTTGCCAGATAGTCCGCCAGCGAGTTCGTGGCGTAGGCCCAGGATTCGATGTGCGGCGTAATGTCGAACAAAATGTGGTCGCCGGAAAAAAAGAGTTTCCGGTCCGCTTCATACAGGCAGATGTGTCCCTGCGTGTGGCCCGGCGTCGCGATGCATTTGAGACGATAGTCGCCGCACGCGATGACGTCTCCGTCGTCGATGAGCGTAAAGACCGGTTTTTTTTCGGGGCTGTACTTGAAGCCGGGATGGCTGTTAAGCGCTTTTTGCAGTTCGTCGGCCGGAAATCCGTTGATTTCGGCAAAATCGACGAGCGGCTGCCAGCTGTTGTCAGGATCGAACACACGCGCGTCGATCCGGCTGAAGAAAATCCGGCTTTTCTCCGACGCCAGACGCGTCACGAGCCCCGTGTGGTCGGCGTGCATGTGGGTCAGCATGAAGTCGGTCCGGTCCGGATCGATCTCCAGTTCAGCAAGGCCCTTCGACATCGCCTCGTGGCAAACCGTGCGGTTGAAACCGGTATCGATGATCAGATTGCGGTCTTTTCCCTTGATCACATAGGAATTGAGATCCTTTAGAGGACTGTTGGGCAGCGGCACGACAATCCGGTAAAGCCCCGCGAGAAGCTCCTCCGCCATTTTGCATCCTTTCCGGCCGGTTCTTCCGGCGCATCCTCTTCGGCCGCGCTTCGGCCGGTGAATTAAAGATTGTCCGGATCGTCTCCCGTTTCTTCCGGCTCCGGCTCCGGTGCAAACAGATCCCCGCCCGGCTCCACCGGGTAAAATTCATCCGGCAGCGCCTTCATGATTTTCATCGGCTTTACGGGAATTAAGGGCGTCTGAACGCGCGACAAAGGAGGCGGCTGCGTGAAAGACAGGGTTTCGCCGAGAAGGTCGTCCGGCGGCATCGAAATTTCGATGCTGCCCATCGGATTCTTTTTCTTGCGATGCCTGGGCCGCCGGCGGCTCTTTTTGCGCGGCGGCTCCCCGGCAACGGGGATTTCCGCGTCGGGCCGCACCTCCGGTTCCGCATCCGGCTCCGTCTCCTCCGCGAGCTGCAGGAGCGGAACTTCCTGCATGGCGCTCACTTCCACCGGCTGTTCCTTCACCGACTGCTGAATTTCCAGCTTGTCCCATACCATGTCCGACCGGCCTTCAATATACAGGGCGACGCCGAAACTCGACTCCAGTTTGAAAAGCTCGGCGCGTTTGTTGTTCAGAATATACTGGGCGATTTCATGCGGCAGACTGACCTTGAGCTCCGAATAGATGCCTTTGACCGCCTCCGATTCAATGGTGCGGAAGGCGCCCAGAGACGCGTATTCCAGGGAAGGCCGAAGCCCGCTGCCCTTGCAGTACGGGCAGGTGATGTAGCTGATTTCCTGAATCGTGGACTGTTTTTTCTGGCGGGAAAGCTCCAGCAGGCCGAACTTGGAAATGCGGGAAAGCTGAATGCGGGACCGGTCCATGCTGAGCGCTTTTTTGAAGGCTTTTTCCACCTCGGCCACATGCTTCTTGTCGATCATGTCGATGAAGTCGATGACGATCAGGCCGCCCAGGTCGCGCAGCCGAAGCTGCCTGGCGATTTCCTCGCACGCATCGAGGTTGGTCTTGAACGCGGTTTCCTCAATGTTGCGTTTGTTGGAGCCGCGGCCCGAATTGACGTCGATCGTAATCATGGCCTCGGTGGGATTGATAATGATGTAGCCGCCGGATTTGAGCTCCACGCGCTCCTGATAAATTTCCCGGATCTGCTCCTCCAGTTCGAAGCGGTCGAAAATCGGAACCTTTTCCTTGTACTGTTTCAGAATCCGCAAATGACGGGGAGCGACCGCCTTGAGATAGGCGCGCATTTTGCGGAAGGTTTCGACGTCGTCCACCAGGATCTCTTCGATTTCCTGCGTGAGGTAGTCGCGCAGCGACCGCACGCCGAAATCCGTTTCCTGATAGAGAAAATAAGGCGCCGAAACGCTGTCGGCCTTCTTTTTAATGTCTTTCCATAAACGCATCAGGAACTGGTAGTCGCGCTGGATTTCCTGCTTGGTGCGATTGATGCCGGCCGTCCGGACAATGAATCCCATGTCTTCCGGAACTTTGATCTGCTCCATGAGCGACTTGATTTTCTTTCGGTCTTCCTCGCTTTCGATCTTGCGGGAAATGCCGCCGCAGAGTTTGTTGGGAAGCAGGACGAGGTACCGTCCGGGCAGCGAAGTGTACGAGGTCAAAAGCGCGCCTTTGTTGCCGATAACCTCCCGGACCACCTGGACGATGATTTCCTGGCCGGATTTGAGAACCGGCCGTCCGCTTCCGGAACCGTTTTCCTGTTCTTTGAGATAGATGGGGCTCACGTCGCGCAGCGGCAGAAAGCCGTCCTTGACGCCGCCGTAATCGACGAAAGCCGCCTGCAGGCCGCGTTCGACCTTCAGCACCTTGCCTTTGTAAATATTGCCGGTGATCGGTTCGCGCACAGCCATCTGAATGTTGAACTCAATGAGCTTGCCCTTTTCGTCAACCGTTGCCATGCGCATCTGTTCTTTGTGCACAGCGTTAACGAGCATGATATGTTTCATAACTGTCCTTCTCGGCCGCGTCCGGCGCCATGCCATCGGGATCGGATTTCCCGCCCGACACGCAACCTGCGCGACACAGCCAGATATATTTTTACATAAAGGCGCTCACGTCGCCTTTGCCGATTCTCAAAATTTCGATCGCGTCGTCCACCAGACTGATGACGCTCGACGGTTCGGGAACGATGGGGCCGCCGTCGATAATCAAATCGACGATCCGTCCGAAGGATTCGTTGATGAGATCCGGATTGCCCAGGTCTTCTCCCTCTGCGGTCTGCACGCTGGTGCTGATGATCGGCTGTCCGAGCTCGCGGATCAGCGCCAGGCAGATCTGGTTGTCCGGTACGCGGATGCCCGTGGTCGGTCTTTTCGGCAAAATGATTTTCGGAACCAGGCGCGACGCTTCCAAAATAAACGTGTAGGGCCCCGGCAAAAACCGTCTCATGGTTTTATACGCGTAATCCGTCACCAGGGCGTACTGGCTGATATGTTTCAGGTCCGAGCAGACAAAACTAAGCGGCCGTTTTTTGCTCCTTTTTTTAATCTCGTATATTTTTTCAATGCCCCTTTTATTGGACAAATCACAACCCAGGCCGTACACGGTGTCCGTCGGATAAATTATGACACCGCCGTCTCTCAGCACATCCGTCGCTTTTTTGATAAGGCGCATTTGCGGATTCTGGCCGTTAATCGACAACACCGTTGGAGCCCCCGTTCTTATCGGCTCATCCATATCAGCAATTTGGAGATTTGGCAATGGCTTCCAACAGCTTTAAAAAAGCTCGAAAAATCAATTCCTTTTCTTGTCTTTGCTGAGTTTGTACTCGATACTGTCAATCAGCGCCTGCCAGCTGGCTTCAATAATGTTTTCCGATACGCCGGTGGTGCTCCAGACTTCCGAACCGTCGGTGGAGTCGAGCAGAACCCGGACGCCGGCCGCCGTGCCTTCGGATCCTTCGAGCGTGCGGACCTTGAAGTCAACCAGATGCATCTCTTTGATTTGCGGGTAGAATTTGGTAAGCGCCTTGCGCAGGGCATGGTCGAGCGCATTCACCGGGCCGTTGCCTTCGGCGGCCGTCAGCTCTTCCTCGCCGCCGACGGAAATCTTGATTGTCGCCTGGGAAAGGCAGGGATTATCGAGCGTCCGGGACGTCACCACGCTGAAGCACTCAAGCGTGAAAGGCTCCACAAACTCCCCGATCGCTTTTTTCATCAACACGGACAGGGAGCCGTCGGCGGCGTCGAACTGATACCCCTTGTCTTCCATCAGCTTGACCTGATGGACCACTTTGCCGAGCGCGTTCTTCCGGTTCAGATCGATGCCCAGCGCTTTGGCTTTATAGGCAATGTTGCTTTTGCCGGCCATATCGGAAACCAGGACGCGCCGGCTGTTGCCGACGAGTTCCGGCTGCATGTGCTCGTAGGCCGCCGAATTCTTGGCCACCGCGCTCACGTGCACGCCGCCTTTGTGGGCAAAGGCGCTGCGCCCCACAAAAGGCCGCGCATTCAGGGGCGGAATATTGGCCACATCGCTCACACAGAGAGAAAGGTTCGCCAGCTGCCGGATGGATTCGGCGGGCAGGCAGGTCATTTTCATCTTAAGCTGCAAATTGCCGATCACCGAAATCAAATCCGCGTTGCCGCACCGCTCGCCGTAGCCGTTGACGGTGCCCTGCACCAGGCTCACGCCTTCGCGCACGGCCGCGATCGTATTGGCCACCGCGAGTCCGCAGTCGTTGTGGACGTGAATGCCGGATTGGTCGCCGGGAATGAACGAAGCGACTTTTTTGAGAATGTCGCTTATTTCATGGGGCATGGAGCCGCCGTTGGTGTCGCAAAAGACGATCCGGTCCGCGCCGGCTTCCAGGGCGGTCTTCACCACCCGGGTCGCATAGCGGGGATTCGCCTTGAAACCGTCGAAAAAATGCTCGGCATCGAAGAGGACTTCCTTGCCCCTGGCCTTCATGTAGGCAATCGAATCGCGGATCATGGACAGATTTTCTTCCGGATCGATTTTCAAAATATCGGTGACGTGCAGATCCCAGACCTTGCCGAAGATGGCCACGGCCGGCGTCCCGGCCAGGACCAGCGCCTTGAGGTTCGGGCAGGCCTCGGGACGGATGTGCGGCTTGCGCGTGGAACTGAACGCGGTCAGTTTGGCGTTTTTGAACCGGACCGTTTTGGCCATTTCAAAAAAGCGCATGTCCTTCGGATTGGAGCCGGGCCAGCCGCCTTCAATATAGTGGAAGTGCATATCGTCGAGCCTTCTCGCAATCCGCAGTTTTTCCTCGGCGGAAAAAGTGACCTGTTCCCCCTGCGTCCCGTCGCGCAGCGTCGTATCGTAAATCAAAACGGCATTTTTTGTCATAGGTTCCTCTCTTTTCAAAAAAAAATCCGCTGCCGGGCTTTCCTGGCAGCGGATCGGATGTTGCTTGATGGATGGATGGTGCTACTCCACGGCCAGGCCTCCTCTGGGGATGCAAATTATAATGCTGCTAATTATGATGGCTCGAGAGGTGTTCATGCACCGGTTCCATTAAATAACAAATTTTCCCGCATGTTAATTTCTCGCCGCCGTTTTGTCAATCAAAATTAATTGTTTTCTCAATAATGTCCGGCCGTTTGAAAAAAGCACAGGAATGTCCCGATCATACGCCGTCAAAACCGGCCGCCGACTTGCAAATTTCTCCGTAATTTCCAACCGTTAAAAAATATCTCCAACGGACCGCCCGGGGCGGCACGGCTCTTGATCTTCCCTTTTCCCGAATAACAAAAAGCGGTCCGCTCGAAAAAAAAATTCAGGAGAGGAGATTTCAAGATGAAAAACCAGTTAAAAATTTCAGGAGGCGTTCTGGTGCTGATACTGCTTTTGGGCGCAGCAGGCCAGGGGCGTGCGGCGGAGGAAGACAAGGTTTCCGGCGAAGCGGCCGTGAGCGTTCTTTCCGCCTACATCTGGCGCGGCCAGGAACTAAGCAGGTTTAGCCCGGTCGTTCAGCCTGCGGCGACGGTTTCCTACCGGGGATTTTCGGTCAATCTCTGGGGCAACCTCGACACGCGGCCTTACAGCGCGGGAACAGACGGGAGCAGCTCGAACTTCACGGAAGTTGACGCTACGATCTCCTATACGCGCGCCTTCGGCATCGTGTCGGTGGGCGGCGGCTACATTTATTACGGGCTGAATTCCCTGACGCCGGGCGGCGCAGACCCGCTCGATTCCCAGGAAATCTTCGCCGTCGTCAGCGTAAACACGCTTTTTTCGCCGACGCTCACGCTCTACAAGGAAATCGACCATTATCATCAATGGTACGCGCTTCTAAGCGTCTCGCATACGTTTGCGCTGCACGAGCGCGTCGGCCTGAAACTGGCGGGATCGGTGAGCTATCTCAAAAGCGAGGATGCGTCAACCTATCCGAAATTCGACGGCAACTCCCTGGCGACGAACGATCCGTTCAATAATTTTCACGACGCCGCGCTGGCCGTGTCCCTGCCGGTCTCCGTCACCAGGCGCCTGACGGTGACGCCGACACTGACGTATGTTTTTCCGCTCACAAACGACGCGAAATACGAAATGCGGGCGCGCGGTCTGGCCGGCACGGCCCGGCCGTCCGACCGCGACAGCACCTATCTCTACGGCGGCGTCACGGTCAGTTTCGCCTTCTGAGGCGCGGGTATCGGAGATGTTTTCTTGGCAATTTCACCGATCAATGGTAAGCACAGGAAAGGAGACGCAGACCTAAACGGGTGGAGACGGGCAGGAACACGCCCGTCTCTCTACCGGACCCTTGAAATCGGACACGGCAAAAATGGACGGACTGAAATTTTTTCATCAACTGATTATTATTCTCGGTTTTTCCATTCCCGTGATTTATGTCTTCAACAAGATCCGTCTCCCCTCGATCATCGGGTTTCTGATCACCGGCATCCTCATCGGGCCTTTCGGCCTGCGGCTCATCGACGACACGGCCGGCATTCAGTTTCTGGCGGAAATCGGCGTCGCTTTTCTGCTGTTCACCATCGGCATTGAAATTCAGCTTGCGCGTTTTCTGAAGTATCTGGCGGACATTCTGCTCACCGGCGGTCTGCAGATCCTGGGCACCTTTGCCGCGGGCGTCGCCGTGGGCCTCGCCATGCAGATGAGCCTGACCCAGTCCGTTTTCATCGGCTTTCTCCTGGCGCACAGCTCCTCGGCGCTCATCCTGAAAATTCTCAAAGACCGCAACGACGAGGATTCGCCGCAGGGTCGGATTTCCATCGGCATGATCGTCTTTCAGGACATCATGGTCGTGCCGATGATGCTGCTCGTTCCCTTTCTGGCGGGCGACAGCGGCCCTTCGGCCTGGCTTATCGCCTGGAAACTGGTCAAATCCATTCTGATCATCGTCCTCATTCTCGTGGCGGCGCGCTACGCGGTGCCGTTTGTCCTGGAGCGCCTGGTCACCATGAACATGCGCGACGTCCTGGTCATCGCCGCCGTGGTCATCACGATGGGCATCGCCTGGATGACGGAAGCGCTGGGCCTGTCGCTGGCCATCGGCGCGTTTCTGGCGGGACTCGCCCTGTCCGACACGGATTTCACCCATCAGATCATCAGCGACGTGAATCCGTTTCGCGATGTCTTTCTGTCCGTGTTTTTCGTTTCCTTCGGCATGATCCTCAATCTGGACTTTCTGCGGGCCAACACCGCTTACATCCTGCTGGCCTCGTCGGCCATCATCCTCGTCAAGGCCGCGATTGTCTTCAGTCTGGTCCTGCTGTTGCGCTACCCGCTGCGGGCCGCGCTCATCTCCGGCGTTCTCCTGTCGCAGATCGGCGAGTTTTCGTTCGTGCTGGCCTCCCAGGGCTTCAAAAGCAACATCATCTCCGGCGACATCTACCAGACCTTCATCAGCGCGTCCGTTCTGACGTTCATCGTCACGCCGCTTGCAGCGGCGGGGATCTACCGGCTGCTTGCCGGCGCCGGCGGCGAAGCGGATGCAACGGCCAAAAGCGAGTCCTGCCTCGACGTCGCAAACCACGTGATCATCTGCGGGATGGGGTTAAACGGGCGCAATCTGGCCAGGGTGCTCAAGGACACCGCCATCGGCTACGCGATTATCGATCTCAACTTTGCGAAGATCAAGAAAGCAAAAAGCAAGGGCGATCAGAATACGATCTGGGGCGACGCGTCCAGCATGGAGATCCTGCGCCACGCCAACGTGCAGGCGGCTCGCGCCATGGTGATTGCCATCTCCGACCGGACGCTCACCAAAACGTGCCTTTCCAACGCCAAAAAACTCAACCCGCAGCTGCACGTGATCGTCCGGACCAAATACGTCGCAGACATCGAAAGCCTTTTGACGCTGGGGGCAAACGACGTGATTCCCGAGGAATTTGAAACCTCCATCCAGATCTTCAGCCGCGTGCTCAAAATGTTTCACATTCCCAACAGCATCATTCTGGCGCAGGGAAACATCATCCGGAACGGCTCCTACGGCGTCTTCCGGGACGTGCGCTACACGCAGGAAGCGTTCGACCAGATCAGCCAGATTCTGGCGCAGGGCACCATCGAAACCTACTACGTCGCGGCCGGCAATCCGATCATCGGCCGGAGCATCCGCGACGTCAACCTCAAGGCCCGGTCGGGCGCGCTCATCATCAACATCATCCGCGACAACGAGACAATCACCCATCCCCCCGGCGAATTTGTTTTCCAGGCGGCGGATCAACTGGTCCTGTTCGGCTCGCACCGCGCGATCGACCAGGCCCTGACAATTCTCAACGGAAGTGAAAATGACGCACGCGCATCGGCATAAGGAAGACGCCTGGGGCAGAAGCCTGCTTATCTCCATGGCGCTCAATCTGATCATTCCGGCGGCGCAGATCTGGGGCGGCATCGTCTCCGGCAGCATGGCGCTCCTCAGCGACGCGCTGCACAACTTAAGCGATTTTTTTGCCCTGGTCATCAACTACGCGGCGCTCATCATCGGCCGGCGCCGGCCGACGCCGCGGCACACCTTCGGCTTCAAGCGCGTGGAGATCTTCGCGACGGTGCTGAGCGTCGCGCTGCTCTACGGCGCGGCCTTTTACATTGCAATCGAGGCGTGGGACAGATGGATCACTCCCCGGCCGATTGCCGGAAAGCTGGTGGTCTGGATCGCGCTTCTGGGGCTTGCGGGCAATCTCCTTTCCGCAGTCCTGCTGCACGCCGGCTCCAAAGTCAACCTGAACATGAAAAGCGCCTTTTTGCACATGGTCGCCGACGCGGCGACATCGCTGGGCGTCGTGGTTCTGGGCGTCGTGTGGATGTTTTGGCCCTGGTACCGGCTGGATCCGCTCTTTTCCTGGCTCGTGGTCGCCATGATTCTCGCAAGCGGCTGGAGCCTGCTCAAAGACAGCTTTCTCATCCTGATGAACGCGACGCCGCCGGGAATCAATTTAACGGAAATCAAGGAGGCCATCGAAGCGATCGACGGCGTGACGCAGATCCACGACCTGCACGTCTGGAACCCGTCCAACGACAGCATCGCCCTGGCGGTGCATATCACCGTGCCCGACCAGCAGCTCTCCCGGGTGGACGAGCTGGCCGGCAGCGTCCGCGCGGTGCTGGCCCGCCGCTTTCACATCGATCATCCGACGCTGCAGTTTGAATCCATCACCTGCAACGGCGGGGAGCTGTTGTGCCAAAACGGCCGCGCGCACGACGCGCCACAGACTAAAAACCACTGATAAGGGGAAAACATATGGACATTACCACACAGAAAAAAGACGGAATTCTCACCATTGCCTTCAACCGGCCGGAAAAGAAAAACTCCATTACGGCCGCCATGTACCAGAGCATGGCGGACGCGATCCGGACCGGCGAAGAAGACCGGGCCGTGCGTGTTTTACTGTTTTGCGGCCATCCGGAAATTTTTTCCGCGGGCAACGATCTGGAAGATTTCATGAACGTCAAGGAAGACGTCGCGGAACGCCCCGTGGCCCAGTTCATCCGCCATTTAAGCCTCGCGACCAAACCGGTGATCGCCGCGGTTTCGGGAATGGCCATCGGCATCGGCGTGACGATGCTCCTGCACTGCGATCAGATTTACGCCGCCCAGGGCGCCAAATTCTCCATGCCGTTTGCGAAACTGGGGCTGTGCCCGGAATTTGCCTCCAGCCGCCTGCTGCCGCAGATTGTCGGCTACCAGCGCGCCGCGGAACTGCTCTTTTTCGGCGAGCCGTTTACGGCAGAGCAGGCGTTCGACATGGGGCTTGTCAATAAAGTGCTGCCGGCCGCGGAGCTGATACCTTACGCCCGGGCCCAGGCCGCCAAACTCGCCGCCCTGCCGCCCACGTCTCTGCGCGTCACCAAGCAGCTGCTCAAAGCGCGCTGCTACGATGCGGTGACCGAACAGATCGCCCTGGAAAACCGCCATTTCAGCGCCATGCTGCAGGAGCCGGCGGCCAAGGAAGCCTTTACCGCTTTCTACGAGCGGCGCAAACCGGATTATTCGAAGATTTTCGACTAAGGCGCGAAGATTTTTGCCGCCGGGGAAAACAAGCGACAACGGCACAGATATCGGCCGCGCCGGGGGAAGCGAAAGACTGCGCCCGAAGGGCGATAAAGTCCTCCGACGCGCAGCGGCTGACCGGCTGGTTCAAATCGTGCGTTGTGAAGGGTTGTTCCATGAATCGCTTTTTTCCCTGATCGGCCGGTTAACCGTCGGCGCGGCTTTCGGAGCGGCCGATTTTCGTGATCGTGCCCTGGGCGACCGCGCAGAGACTTTCTTGCCCATCTTTCACCGCAAAAACGTCGCAGCGGCAGACCGCCTGGTTTTTTCCGACATAAACCGCGTGCGCCCGCGCGACAATAAAATCGCCCAGTGCCGGACGGACGTAATTGATCTTGAACTCCGACGTCACAACCCCCGGCCCGAGCACACTGCCGCCCACGTAAGTAAGGGCGTTGTCCGCGGCGTAGCTCACCACTCCGCCGTGCAAAAAGCCGTGCTGCTGCTGAAGCTCGCGTTTCACCGGCACCTTCAGTTCGGCAAATCCAACGGAAAATTTCAAAAGTTCCGCGCCGATCAAAACGCTGAACGGCTGATCGGCCAGCACCTGCCGGCCCATCATCAACATTTCGTCCATGATTCCCCGTTCCTTTCTTCTGCACCCGGAGCAAGCCGGGAAGCCTTCCCCGCCCGCCCCGGCTGAAGGTTTCACCGGCGGCCGATGCCCAGAAGGCGCGCGGCCCTGGATTTGTTCCAGCCGGTTTTGGCCAGGGCGTCGATTACCACAAACCGCGGATCCACGGTGAGAATCGCATCCTTCACGCTTCCGAAAATCGCCTCCAGGCGCGACTGCTCTTCCGCAGTCATGAGGGCCGTTTTCTCACCGATGCCGTAAATTTCCGGATGACATGCCTTATTACTACCAAACGGCTTTCAAGTCAAAGATGGGGCGTCCTCACGCGAAGCATCCTTGCCCCGGCCGTTTTTTCGCATTTTTAACTTTGCTCCGGGATTAATAATATGCTATAGGGCTCCCTCGCTGCGAAAACGCGACGCGCCCATGGCTCAGCTGGATAGAGCGCCAGACTACGAATCTGGATGTCGCAAGTTCGAATCTTGCTGGGCGCACCAGAATACCGGGGGGTTATGAAGTCCTCATAACCCCCTTTTTTTCATGAGCCGCTTCTGAAGGAAAAATTATGAACTGCAAAGTTCTCCGGATGCTCCTGCCGGTCATCGTTCTTGCCCTCCCTGCCCTGGCCCCGGCGCAGGCGCCCAATCCCAAAATCTGGGAACCGTTGCGGCACCCGTTTTACTACAACAAGAAAATCATCACCAAGGCGCCGGACACTCTGCTTGTCTGGACCTACCGGGCGGCCACCGACGAATCCCGGACTCAAAGAATGGAGGCCGTGCGCGTCGATGATGTTGAAAAATCTCTAAAATACAAGAATTTTCATCACGAAACGGTCTTGTGGGAGATCGACTGCGCCAAGCATCGGTTCCGGATCGAGGAAATTATCGATTTCGATGTCAGCGGAAAGGTTCTGGACCGGAGCCGGTATGAGACGGCAGGCTGGGAGCGGATTATTCCCGGCACGGGCGGCGAAGCGCTTTACCAAAAATCCTGCTTTCCCCGGCCCCAATCCAAAAAAAAGAAAAAATAAGCTGTTTTGCCGCGGGAAACGACTTTTTTGACCGGCCATAAAATTTCCTTGACTTCGTCCGGCCGCTTATTTATCTTGCATACAAAATAATTGCGCGGGTGTCTGGGTGATCAGTTATTCGGACGTCATTTTATTTATCTTAAGCAAAGCCAATCAGAAAGTGTACGGAACTTTCAAGACGCG
>JAAYDW010000063.1 GCA_012729055.1 Deltaproteobacteria bacterium | reverse complement strand
TAGCGCGTGAGCCCCGGATCGACGAGCGCCTTGACATTGCCGCCGATGTAGTAGCTGTTGCAGTTGTTGTCGAAATAATTGGCCCATTCGTAAACGTAAATGTCTTCTCGGTACTTCATTGAACACCCTTTCCCCTTTTTTGTAGATTTACTGCAATCGTTCTTTTTCCCCGGTTGTCCGGGCGCGGCCGACCGCGTCTGCCGCACCGTCCGTCTTTTCTTCAAGCCAGGACGCGATGTCCCGCGCCGGTCGCTCCCAGCCGTTTTCCAGCATGGGCAGGTGGGCGAATTCGCTGTATTCCCGGTAATCGGCCTTCAGAAAATCGGCCAGCCCCTTTTGCATGGAGGCCGGGGCCAGGACGTCCCTGGCGCACCCGATGACCAGTTTGGGACACCGGATCTGCGACGCATAAACCGGGTACCCCTGCGTCACCTGGTAGGCGACCACCGGCGACTCGGCGACAAACAGGTCAAAAACCGCCCGCCGCTCCGCCGGATCGATATTGTTGAGGACGGTCTGTTCCGCCATCGAAAAGGTCGGCTTGACCGGCTTCATATTCATCAGGCCCCAGACGGTTTTCAAGAACGCGCCGGAGTAGGGCAGATTCGCGTTTACGCTTACGTCCGGCGCAATGCCGAACGGAAGCGCGCTGGCCAGCGTGACAAGCGCGCGGATCGTCGGGATGTTTTCCGCCGTTTTCTGGGCGATCAATCCGCCCATGCTGTGTCCGATGAGCGCGCAGGATACAATATCCAGACGACGGATTACGCTGTCCACATCATTCTGGTAATCCTCCACGGTTACCCTCGCCAGGCCTTCTTCCCGATCCGACGGGAAATGGCCCCGCAGATTGACGGCGAAAACGTTCCATCCGGCGTCCGCGAAATACGGCAGATAGTTTTTCCAGTACCGGCTGGTGCCTCCCGCGCCGTGAATAAAAAGCAATGGACAGGAATGCTGAATTTTTTCGGGCCGGAGATGCTCCAGGACCAGATTGTCAATTTTGATCTTCAACAAATCCTTCTTGCCAATGTTACGGTTGTCATCCCGGCGGGCTCGGGCCCCGGCGAGGAACAAAGATCCAAAGCAGAATGTAGAGAAGAAATCCTGTACCGAAACACAGCACCAGCAGGGCAAACAACAGCCGCCAGACCCAGGAAGGGACGGGCGTATGCTCTCCCAGTCCGCCGCAGACGCCGCCGATCCAGCGATCGGTTTCGGACTTGGCAAATTCGGCAAACCAGCTTTCTGTTGTCATGGGTCCATCCTTCATTAAGGGGTTCATTGTGTCAGGCTGTCGGCTTCCGGCGGCAAGCCGCGCCAAAAGCGTTTTTATTTTATTGTACCGGCGTCACTTTGTCCAGCGGCATTTGCGTGGAACTGAAGCCGACTTTTATGACATAACCGTTTTTGTCCACCAGGATCATCATGGGCACGCCGACTGCGTTGTATAAGGCGCCGACGGAGCCGTCTTCATCGAGCAGCGTCCGGTAGGGCAGTGCGTTGGCCTGGGCGAACCGCGCCACTTTTCTGCCCGGCTCCATGATGTTGATGTAAACCACTTCCAGCCCCCGGGGCGCGTAGGTTTCATAAACTTTTTTGTATTTCGGAATCTCCTCCCGGCAGCCGGGGCACCAGGTGGTTCCGAAAAAAATCAAAACGGGTTTTCCGCGCTGTGCGCTCATACGGAATATTTTCCCTTTCAGATCCTTCAGGGTGAAATCCGGGGCGGGCGGATATTGCGGTTTGAACGGCGCATTGGGAATAAACTGCCCGGCAGCCGGAATGGCGGAAAGGCTAAGAATTAAGAACAAAGCCACGAAAACGCGATATATCTTTTGCATGATGCTCCTTATTAAAACGCCAGCGTGCCGGCAGTATACAGAAAATATTCGGCTGCGCCAATTAAAATAACGCCGAAAACCCTTGTGATGACCGTCATCCAGGCGCCGGAACGCGGCAGCGCAGCGATCAGTCCGGCAAATGTCCCGACCAGGATCAAAAGCGTTCCCATGCCGAAAGCGAACACAAACAACAAACCGATGCCCATCAGCACGTGGGTCTTGAGGGCGACGAATCCCAGAAGCACGCCGAGCGCCGGCGCGGTGCAGGGACCGATGACGAAGCCGGAAGCGGCGCCCAAAAGAAAACTGGGAAGGAACCCTTTTTTACCGCCGCCGGTGTAACTCAGGATTTTTTGCGGAAGCGGCAGAGATATTTTAAAAACATCCAGCATGGCGAGCCCCATGACGAGGCAGACATTGGCCATGAGGAAATAAATGAGCGGCGTCGTCTGCATCTGACCGAAAAGCCGGCCCGACAGAGCCGCAACTGCGCCGAGCGCGGCGTACGTTGCCGACAATCCCAGAACGTAAAACAGCGACAGCAGAAATCCGCGCAGCTTCGACGTTGTCCCCTGAGCGCCGATGAATCCCACCGTCACGGGAATGAGCGGATAGGTGCAGGGCGTGAAGCTGATCACCACGCCGCCCAGGTAAGCGGCCACGAAGGCAAGAAACACGGATCCCTGCAAGTATACGGATAAATTGCTGATTAGATTTTCGATCATCGGCTGTCCAAAGTTTTCTCTTGAAGAATGTATCGACAGGAAAGAAAAAGTCAAGGTGAAATATTGCGTCGGCCGGCCACCGGCGGCACAGAGGACTTCTGTTCCTGTGTGAAGAGCTTATACAACAGCCGGTCCATGGCCGCGATCAGGGTCCTGAAGGAACCGCCGTGCCGGATGGAGGTTCCGAAGAGTTCCTCCCGAAGCCGGCTGATCCGGTCATCGCTGAGGAGCGCCGGCGGATCGGGCTTCTGTTCCAGAAATCTTTTTTCATATTCGAGAAGCTGTCTGGCTTTTTCCTGAAAAGGAAGAACCAGGTCCCTGATGGCCTGCAAGTCTTCGCGGAGGTCGCCGGAGATCTTTTTTCCGGCGTTTTGCGTCGGCGCGGTAAGGCAAAAATGAGCCGCGATTTCGCCGGTCAGGGCCGCCAGGGTGGAGTATTCCATGCCGCGCACGCCGCGGCGCCACTCCAGAAGCCAGGGATTGCGCCTGCGCCACAACTGATATTTTTGGCCCGTGGCGAGGAGGTCTTCGAGAGCGCGCCGGATGTCGGCAAGGGCGTGATCGTTTCCGGCGGTCGCATATCGGCTTCGGCAGTGTGTAACGTCTTTTTCCGGGTGAGGATGGCCGGGCATCAGGGAAGACCAGAGATTGCGCAAAACAGCCGCGCCGTTGGCATCGCCGGGCGTGTCGAAATGCACCAGCGACAGCAAAACCCTGCCTTGTCCGAATCTTCCCTCCACCACGGCCGGCTCGTTTTGCAGGCGCAGCGGGTCAAGTAAAATCCCGTAGCGCTCCTCCAGCGCGGGCCAGCCTTTTTTCCGACCCTTGCCGACGGGGATGTCGGCGCTCATCGCGTCCGGCAGCGCCTCGGCGTAGGAGGCCAGGACGCGAAGGGTGTGGCCTTCGGGAAGATGAAACTGCAACGGCCACCAGGCTGAAAAAACGGGCGATGGGACGCCGTTCCAGATTTCGGAATCGGCCAGGGCAAGCCGGATGCGGCCGCTGAAGCTGGGGACCCTTTCAGGAGTGGGTTTTCTCTGAATGCCGACAAGGCCCATGTCTTTTTCCGTCGCCAGGCCCGCGCCGCCGCAAATGCCCAGATAGGCGCCGCCTTCATTCACAAACGAACGGACGGCGGCCCGGCCCGGCGCACCCAGCGCAGCGAGCTTTTCCCGCGCCCAGCCGCCGGGAACAAAGATCATCCGGTAGCGGGAAAGCCGGCCCGCCCGGATATCCCCCGCCCGGATGAGATCGAAGGGCAGCCCGGCATCTGCCAGCGACCGCCTGGCGATGAGACCCCAGAGAAAGGATTCGTCCCAGAATAGGGCGCAGGTTTTGTCGGGATTTCTTTTGCCGGTCATCGGTCGTATTTTTTGCCTTTCAGATGCAGGGATAAATCAGCAAGGCGCGCTTTGCAAGAATTTTTGCTTGGGGGCCTGCCGCGGGCGGCCAAATCCCTGTTCCTTTTTGACATTGCATTCAGACTCTGGTATAGAAGCATGCGACATTGGAATGCATCGTTTAAAGAAACTGATCTGTGAACTTCCCGCCGGCAGGAGGGCTCCATGACGGTTCTTGAGACGCCAGACAGCGTAAGGAGAATTCGACGGTATTTTCCCGCATCTCTTTGTTCGCTTTCCCCTCATGACTTCCCAAACACCTTCAAACATCTCCTGGTCCGTCCTTCAGGTCCATCGCATCAACTCCTTAATCAACGGGAGGTTAAGGTCTGGAGCAAAGCCGGCCACGGTTGACTCGCGGCTGGCGGGGCCGAATAAAAAATCGGTTCCGCTTCACGCAGGATCGACGGAACGCGCGCAAGACGAATAACGGATTTCAGACTGAATTCAGCAGAGTGGTTTGGTTGGCGCAGATGCGGGAAACTGGTTTCCCGCGATCATCTGGTAATTTCTAACCGGACTTAACAAAGGGAGGTCGCTATGGGCAACAATCAAGGTCTTTTAAAGACCGAAGACTGGTGGTCGGTGTGGCTGGGATTGTTTATTTTTATCCTCTCACTTGGGTCGCTCGCGGGGCTGGATCTTCTGGGGTGGGCCGTCAAGCCCAATGTGTGGATGGAGTTTTCCAAATCGATAGCGCCCGCATCCAAGGCCTACGCGGGGCTCCATCCTTTGATATCCATCATCTTAACCTATCTGGCCGTGATGGCGGTTCTGCTGGTCGGCGCCAAGGCCCTGGGGTACAATCTGAAGAAATTTATCTACGGCTTTACGATTATTTTCTGGCTGACCTACATCTGTACGATTATCGGACATTATGCCGTCATCGCCGCGCAGACGCCCGCGGAAATGAAAAAATTCGGACTGGAGTGGTCGCTGAAACTGACCGGCGAGGCGGGGCTGATTCTGGCGCTGTTGGTCGGCCTTTTCATCGGCAACTTCATGCCGAAGTTCGCCGATTCGCTCAAGGAAGCGGCCCGGCCGGAATGGTTCATCAAAACGGCCATCGTGATCATGGGCGTCGGCCTCGGCGTGAAGTCCGCCGAGCAACTGGGGCTCGCGACATCGATGATGTTCCGGGGGCTTTGCGCCATCATTGAAGCCTACCTGATTTACTGGGCCGTGGTTTATCTGATCGCCCGGAAATTCTTCAAGTTCAGCCGTGAATGGTCGGCGCCGCTGGCCTCCGGCATTTCCATCTGCGGCGTTTCCGCCTCCATTGCGACGGGCGGCGCCATCCGCGCCCGGCCGATCGTGCCGATCATGGTCTCGTCGCTGGTCGTCATCTTCGCGGTGGTCGAACTTATCATTCTTCCCTTTGTCGCGACGGAATTTCTCTCCAATCAGCCGCTTGTGGCCGGCGCCTGGATGGGCCTGGCGGTGAAAACGGACGGCGCGGCGGTGGCGAGCGGCCAGATCGTCGAATCGCTGATCTACGCGCGAAACGCGGCGCAGGGCATCAATTACCAGCCCGGATGGGTGGTCGGCGCCGCCACGACCGTGAAAATCTTCATCGACATCTTCATCGGCATCTGGGCGTTTATTCTGGCCGTGATCTGGACGACGAAGATCAATCCCAAACAGGGCGTAGAGGCCAAAGCCGGGGAAATATGGGACCGCTTCCCCAAATTCGTCATCGGCTATTTCGTGACGTTTGTGATCATGCTGATCGTCGGACTCAACTGGCCGGACATCAAGTCGCAGTTGAAAATTTCGGCCGCGGAAAGCGATGTGTTCCGGAAGCTCTTCTTCGCGCTGACGTTCTTCTCGATCGGGCTGGCGTCCAATTTCAAGAAGCTCTGGGAGGAAGGCATCGGCAAGCTGATGCTGGTGTATATCATCGCGCTGTTCGGTTTCATCATCTGGGTGGGGTTGATCATTTCGTGGATCTTCTTCCAGGGCGTTGTGCCGCCGCTGGTTCAATAATTTAACATGAATAAGGAGCGCATCATGACAGAGACAAAGATAAAAGAAGAAATGGAAAAAATGGAATATGAACCCCTGCTGCCGATCGAAAAGAAGCTGATCGGCTGGAGCCTTATTCTGGGAGTCGTGCTGCTGGTCGTTCTGGTGTGGGTGAGCTACACGTTCTTCCCGGCCGGGCACTAACGGCCTGCCGGCAGCTTAAAGCGGCGTCCGCCGGGCGGCGGCTTTCGCAAAAAAAAGGAAAGCCGCCGCCTCAGACGCGGCGTCGTTGTCGCGTAAACCTTTCACGGCATATCCATCAGGAAGTGGAGCCTTCCGCGGACAGGCAAAAACGCGCAAAACACCCTGTTTTCAGGACGCGGAAGGCGCGCCGCCGCAATTTGCAGAAAACAAAAAAACGTTTCATTGCCTAAGCGATATGGCCGAATGACCGGCTGCCCGGTTCGGACAAAATATAGCTTGACAGATTTCATAAAAAGAGTAGTGTTCAAGTTGTGAATAGTATTCTAACAAGAGGGGTCAACACTCCTGAAGCCTTAGAATATTGAAAAAAGGAGGAATAAAATGGCAAAGACAGACACCCCCCTGCTGGATGAGCTGGAAAAAGGGAAGTGGCCAAGCTTTGTGAAGGATTTGAAGCAGGCCGCTGAGAAAAATCCTATGGCCAAGGATCTGCTCCACCAGCTGGAATTATCTTACAAGGACAAGATCGGCCACTGGAAACACGGAGGCATTGTCGGCGTCAAGGGCTACGGGTCGGGAGTGATCGGCCGCTATTCGGACCGCCCGGACCTGTTTCCCAACGTTCAGGCGTTTCACACCATGCGGGTGAATCATCCGACCGGCTGGTTTTATAAAACCGATACGCTGCGGAAGCTCTGCGACATCTGGGACAAGCACGGCAGCGGGCTCACCAACATGCACGGCTCCACGGGAGACGCCATTTTGCTCGGCACCACAACGGATCACCTCCAGAGCTGCTTTGATGATTTGTCCAACGCCGGTTTCGATCTGGGCGGCTCCGGCTCTGCGCTGCGCACTCCCAGCGCCTGCGTGGGACCGGCGCGCTGCGAATGGGCCTGCATCGACAGCCTGGATCTTTGCTATAATCTCACCATGACGTATCAGGATCAGATGCACCGGCCGATGTTTCCCTACAAATTCAAGATCAAGATTTCGGCCTGCGCCAACGACTGCGTGGCGGCAATCGCCCGCTCCGATTTGTCGATTATCGGAACATGG
Organism: Deltaproteobacteria bacterium; assembly: GCA_012729055.1. Classification (GTDB taxonomy): domain Bacteria; phylum Desulfobacterota; class Syntrophia; order Syntrophales; family Smithellaceae; genus UBA8904. The sequence continues at coordinate 2,574 of JAAYDW010000063.1, read as the reverse complement.
AAAGACGACATTCGGATTGACCAGAAAGAAGTCCTTGCCTGCGCCGAGGCGGGTATGAACATTCAGAAGGAAGTCTGCGACCTGTGCCCCACCCGGTGCATGGAATGGAACGGAAAAGAACTGAAAATATATGATGAAGACTGCACTCGCTGCATGCACTGCATCAACCTGATGCCGAAAGCCCTGCGGCCGGGGAAGGAAAAGGGCGCGTCCATTCTGGTCGGCGGCAAAGCGCCCATTGTCCGGGGCGCCCTGCTTTCCTGGGTGATCGTGCCGTTTCTGAAACTTGAGCCGCCCTACGACGAACTGAAGAGCCTGATCGAACGGATTCAGGACTGGTGGGATGAGAACGCGAAATCGCGCGAACGGCTGGGTGAACTGATCCAGCGCCTGGGCATGCGCGTCTTTCTGAAGGCCGTGGACCTTCCCGCCGTGCCCCAGATGGTCAAAGCGCCGAGAACCAATCCCTACGTGTTCTTCTGGCCCGAAGATCTGAAAAAGGAGGTGAAGTAAAATGGCGGCAAGAACCGATATCGGCCCCCCGAATTATAAAACGATGCTGCCTCCCGTGATTGAAAGAAATTACGGCAACTGGCTCTACCATGAGATTTTGAAGCCCGGTGTCCTGATGCACGTCTCCGGATCGGGAGAAGCGCTCTACAGCGTGCGCGCCGGGTCGCCGCGCCTCGTTTCCACGGATCACATCCGTGAAATCTGCGAAATTGCGGACAAGTACTGTAACGGCTACCTGCGCTTCACCAGCCGGCACAACATCGAGTTTCTGCTCGACGACAAGGACCGGGTCGAACCGCTGATCGCGGAACTGAAGGAGCGCGGCTATCCCGTGGGCGGCACGGGGCACGCCGTGACGAATGTAGTGCACACGCAGGGGTGGGTGCACTGCCACACACCGGCGACAGACGCGTCTGGCCCGGTCAAGGCCCTGATGGATGAAATTTACGACTACTTCGTCACCATGAATCTGCCGAACCACGTCCGGATTTCCCTGGCCTGCTGCCTGAACATGTGCGGCGCAGTGCACTGCTCGGACATCGCCATTCTGGGCATTCACCGAACGGTTCCCAAAACCGACAATACGCGCGTTCCGAACGTCTGCGAAATTCCCTCGACGGTGGCCTCCTGTCCGACGGGCGCCATTCGGGGCGACATGAAAAACAAGACGTTGACCGTCAATGAGGAGAAGTGCATGTACTGCGGCAACTGCTACACCGTCTGTCCCGCCATGCCGATTGCCGATCCGGACAACGACGGCATATCCATCTGGGTCGGCGGCAAGGTGTCCAACGCCCGCAGCGCGCCCAAATTCTCCAAGCTGGCGATACCCTTCCTGCCCAACAATCCGCCGCGCTGGCCGGAAGTGGTGAATGCGGTGAAAAATATCCTTGAGGTTTACGCGAGCCACGCCCGAAAGCACGAGCGTCTCGGCGAATGGATCGAGCGGGTCGGCTGGGAACGCTTCTTCAGCCTGACGGGCATTCCGTTTACGGATCAGCATATCGACGATTTCGATATGGCGACGGAGACGTTCCGGACGTCCGCCCAGTTTAAATGGAGGTAGGTATGAGCGAGGATCTGAAGGCCAAAATTACGGAGCTGTTTCGTGAAAAGTCAAAAGGCGACAAAAAAATGTTTTACATTCGGGACGTCACCAAATGGCTGCCCGGCGAGGACCGCCACGCCATTCAAAACGCCGTGAAGGAACTCCTCGACGAGGAAGTGCTGAAGTACTGGTCGAGCGGCAGCTCGACGTACCTCATCCTGACTGAATTTTTTCCGAAGGAATGACGAGGACGGATGATGAACCGGCCAAGCCCGCGCATCGTAATAGCCGCCCTGCGGGGCGGCGCGGGAAAAACCACCCTTTCTTTGGCTGTGACGGTCGCCTTGCGCAAAGAGGGCCTGATCGTCACCCCTTTCAAAAAGGGACCGGATTATATAGATGCCGCCTGGCTTGGCCGGGCGGCATCCGGTCCCTGCTATAATCTGGACACGTATCTCATGGGAGCCAGGCAGGTGGTCCGGTCTTTTTCGCGTCATGCCGCGGAAGGAACCTTTTCCCTCATCGAAGGAAACCGCGGTTTGTTTGACGGCGTCAACGCCGCCGGCGAATTCAGCACCGCCGAACTGGCCAAGCTGCTGCGCGCGCCGGTGATTTTGATTGTGGACTGCGACAAAATTACCCGGACGGCGGCGGCGATGGTGCTGGGTTGTCTGCATCTCGATCCTGCGGTTGATATCCGCGGCGTGATTTTGAGCCGGGTAAACGGAAACCGCCATGCGTCCGTGATCCGGAGGGCCGTTGAAGAATCCACCGGGCTTCCGGTCTACGGGATCGTGCCGCGTCTGCCGGATCTGCCCTTTGTCCAGCGGCACCTGGGCCTGATTCCTCCCGCGGAGCATGCCCGTGTCCAGGAGGCGCTCGACACGGCCGGCGCCATCGCCCGCGACTATCTGGACATTCCGTCTCTGGTGAAGATCGCGCGAAGCGCTCCGCCCTGGAAAGTCGACGCGTTTCCGAAAGCGACTTTATCCGTGAGGGACATGGACCCTCCC
>JAAYDW010000062.1 GCA_012729055.1 Deltaproteobacteria bacterium | reverse complement strand
GCCGTGGCGGCTAAGTGACGGTCAACTTCCGGCGAGCGCCTTGCGGATGGCCGCGCCGATGTCGTCAAGCAGGTAGGGTTTGCGGACGTAGGCGCTTGCGCCCATGGCCAGCGCCTGTTGCACGCGGTCCGTTTCCGTGTAGCCGCTGACAATGATGGCCTTTTGCTGCGGGTTGATCTCCAGCATCCGCCGGTACGTTTCCAGTCCGTCGATACCCGGCTCCATGAGCATATCCAGGACCACCAGCGCGGCGGGATGTTTTTTCAAAGCCGCCAGCGCTTCCTCGCCGCCGGCCGCCGTCCGGACGCTGTATCCCAGACGGGTAAGCAGGCTGGCGGCGATTTCCCGCTGCTCCCGCAGGTCGTCCACCAGCAGAATCGTTTCTCCCTTTCCCGCAGGGGCTTCCGGGGCCGGTCCGGGCGCCGGCGTTTTCGCCGCCTCCCGGGCGGCGGGCAGATAGACGGTGAACGCATTTCCTTTTTCCTTTCCGCTCTGCACGGAAATGTAGCCGCGATGCTCCCGCACGGTTCCCCACACGACGGCCAGTCCCAGGCCCGTGCCGCCTTTGCCGAGGATTTTTTTCGTGTAGAAGGGTTCGAAAATCCGGCGGATGTCGTTGGCGGAGAGGCTCTTGCCGTTGTCGTGGACCGTGAGCGTGACGTAGTCGCCTTCACGGATGCCGATGTAGCCGGGCAGGGGTCTGTCCAGGTAGCTGTTGGCGGTGCGGATGGTGATTTCACCATTTTCCGCGATGGCGTCAAAGGCGTTCGCGATCAGATGGTACACGGTTTTTTCCAGATAGACCGGCGATCCCTGGATGCTGAGCAGATTTTCCGCGAGGTCGTCGCTGAGGACGACGCGCGGACAGCCCGCCTTGAGCCGCTGGAATTCCGGAGTCTGGAGGGCGTTTCTGATCAGGCGGTTGAGGTTCAGGGGCGACGACACGGTGACGCCGCGCCCGGCCAGAATCTGCATGTCCTGGATGATCGCCGCCGCCGCCTTGCTGAATTTCATGATGGTGTGGAGATTCTTTTTCAGGGGATGATCGTCCGGCATCTTCATCATCATCAGTTCGGTATGGCCGACGAGTACGCCCAGGACGCTGTTAAGTTCGTGCGCGACGCCGCCGGCCAGCGTTGCCAGTGATTCCATCTTTTCCGTGCGGTGGAGCTGCTCCATCAATGCCTTGCGCCGCTCCTCTTCCCGCTTCCGCTCCTCGAGGTTGACGAAGACCACCTGAACGCCCACGGTTGCCCCGTCCTTCTTCACGGGGGTGGTGATCGCCTGCAGCCAGATGCGGCCGCCGTCTTTGACGGTGACGGGGATTTCGAAGGCCTGGCGCGCCTGGCCCTTGATCCGCGTCAGAAATTTTTCCTGCAGGAAGGTCCGGGTCTGATCGTCAAACGCCGCCAGCGCAAAGCCGTCCTTGCCGATGACGTCTTGAAGCGACCAGCCCATCAGATCCTCTATCCGGCGGTTGACGGATAAAATCCGCCCGGAAAGATCGAGCGTGCAGACGCCGAGGGGAACATAATCGAGAAAATCGCGGAATTTTTCTTCGCTTTCGCCAAGAGCGTTTTCCGCTTTCCGCCGCCGGACCTGTTCTTCCGTCAGCCGGTCGTTCACGAGCGACAGGTCCGCCGTCCGTTTTTCGATCAACTCCTCGATACGCCGATGGGAGGCGGCGAGTTCCTCTTCTCCCCTGCGGCGTTCGGTGACGTCGCGGCCGCAGAGCACAAAGCCCTGCACGGCGGGATCGTAAAGGAGATTGACGCAGGCGCCTTCGAAAATCCGGATCGATCCGTTCTTGTGCCGGATGCCGACGGAGCCGGCAATCCGGGCGTTCCGGATCGGGATGGCTTTGCCGAAGGCCAAAAGCGCCTGCGGCTTGTCGCCGGGGGCGACATAATCAAAGGCGTTTTTGCCGAGAAGTTCTTCGGAGAAATAGCCCAGGATGTCCTTTACGGACGGATGAACATACGTGACGGCGGCTTTCGCGTTTATGACGACCGTCACGTCCGCGGCGTTTTCCACAAGGGCGCGGAAGAAGGCCCCGTCCTTCGGCGCGGATGCCCGCCGGGCGGCGTCGGACCGGGCGGCGCCGACGGTTCCCCCGAGGAATTCGTTGATGGCCTCCAGGCTCTCCTGCGGCGCGGCCTGCAAAATGAAATGCGGACCCTGAATTTTTTTCACCCGCAGATGCGGAATGTTTTGTTCGAAGTCGCGAAGGCAGCTCCCGGGCGCCACCCGGTCGTTCGCGGCCTGGAGGTACAGGCAGGGAACGGTGATCTTTTCCAGATCGCCCGTGACGTCAAGGCGGTTCATGAGTTCCAGCCGGAAATGCATGGTCTGCGGCGGCACGTCTGCGTGTACTTTTTCCCACAGCGGCAAAAGCGTCGTCAGATGACGGTTGTCGACCATGATCCACCGCAGCAGGGGACGGGGTATGTCCCGGCCCAGGCGGACGGGTATCCGGAGCAGGCGTAAAACGCGCCAGGCCAGCGGCCGCGGCGGACGGGCGAAGGTGGCGCATAAAACCAGCGCCCGGGCCCGCACCAGGCCGGAAGCGACCATGCGGACGGCCACCGGGCCGGAAAAGGATTCCGCGATCACAACCGGAGATGTGCCGGCGGGAATTTGTTCGGCCGCGCACTGGGCGGTTTCTTCAAGGGTCAGGTGACGATCCGTGGGATAACGGACAATCGTAGCCAGGGAATCGGGCGGCAGCAGGGACAAAAGGGGATCAAAGGAGCGCCCCGTGCCGTCCAGGCCGGGCATGAAAACCAGATGCTGATTGCACAGAAACGTCGTCATGTCGTTTCACCGTTGCCGCTGAAATGTCATCGCCTGAAGAAAGCGCAACAACCGAAATCATCTGAGGGTATTTGTGTGTTAAATTTTTTTTGCAGCGTAATACCTTAATCTTTCAGAAAGCGGCTGTCAATCCGTTTTTATGCCGCGCCTCCGGGGATCGTCTGCCCATCAGCCTTCAACAATGGGCCATGAACGGTGAGCGGCTCCGGCGGTTTTTTTCATGCAAAACGCAAATCCCGCTTGGCTTTGCTGAAAAAATATGTATATTAAAAAAACGGTTCCGGGCTTGGCCAAACACCGAAAAAGCCTGTGGAACCGGGCGCACCGGGCCATTACTGCCGGTTTGCCGCGCGGAGAGGAAAAACAGAATCATCTGAGACAAAAAACAGGGAGGGTCCCGGTGCCGGTTGACGTTGCGCCTGAAAAAATTCCGGTCGTCTTGTTGTATAACGTCGATCCCGACTGGACAGAGGCTGAAAAGGAAGAAGTCATCAGCCTTTCCACGCACCTTGGTCACACCCTCATTGAAGTCGGACACCCCACCGTTTTCGTTCCTCTCGCCGACGACGACGTCGCCGGCCATCTCCATTCGTTCGATCCTGCGGAATATATCGTTTTCAACTGGTGCGAAAGCCTGCCGGGCTTAAGCCACAGCGAATGGCTGGTGGCCAAGCGCCTCGAGATGCTGGGCTTCACGTTCACCGGTGCGGACTCGGAGGCGCTGGCGCTGGCCCAGGACAAGTTCCGGGTCAAGTTGCTGCTCGACCAGGCCGGTATTCCCACACCCGCCTGGCACATCTACCATCCGGGCGAATCCCTCACGTGGAACCGGTTCCCCGCGATCGTAAAACCGATGAACGAACACTGTTCGGCGGGGATCACCCAGGATTCGGTGGCGCTCGATGCGGCGCAACTGGCCGTCCGCCTGCCGTTTATCCACGAGGTCTATGCGCAGCCCGCGATTGTCGAGGATTTCATCGACGGGCGCGAGTTTCACGTGTCGGTCTGGGGGAACGATTCGCTCTTCGTGCTGCCGGCCGCGGAAATGGACTTTTCCTTTTTCAGCGATGTGAAGGACCGTCTGTGTACGTATGATTCCAAGTTCATTCCCGGATCCCGGCACTATGAAAAAATCGAAACGCGCCTGCCCGCGCCGCTTGGTTTCGAAGAGCGGCAGGCCCTGGAAAAGGTCTGCTGCGACGCTTACCGGACGCTCGGCTGCCGCGACTACGCCCGCATGGACATCCGCCTGCGCGACGGCGTGTTTTACGTTCTGGATGTCAATCCCAACGCCGATATCAGCCATGAAGCGAGCATGGCCTGCGCCGCGGAAGTCGCCGGAATCAGTTACGGACAGATGGGCAGCCGCATCGTGCGCATGGCCGCCCGCCGCCATCCCGTTTTCAGCCGGAGCGCCTTCGTCCGGGAAGGCGATAAAAAGAAGACGGCGGCCAGAAGGCCCCGGGTGCGGCGCGTGACTGCTGTACGGACGTCCCGAACCCCCTGAAACGGTCCCGGCGGCCGGCGGATTCCGGAAACATCCGCCATGCGTTTTCCTCCGTGTTGTTCCAGGTTAATTCCTTGAAGTTTCAGAATAATTGGCGGTTTTCGCAGGTTAAAATAAAAATCCACTTCTTCATGCAAAGATGGTATAAGAACTCACTTTCAAAGATTAATCTTTTTGCGGGAGCATGTTGTGACCAAAAGCATTAAAATTCAAAGTCTTCTTCAAAAACAGGTGTTGATTCTGGACGGAGCCACGGGAACCGAGCTGCAAAAGAAAGGCCTGCCGTCGGGCGTCTGTCCGGAAATCTGGTGCCTGGAAAATCCGGCACTTCTTTCGGACGTGCACGCGTCTTATGTGCAAGCCGGCGCCCAGGTCGTCTATACCTGCACGTTCGGCGCGAACCGGTTCAAACTGGGACAGTTCGGCGTGAAAAAAGACGTCTATTCGGTGAACCGCGAGCTTGCGCTTCTGGCGCGGAAAGCCTGCGGCAAAAAAGCCCTGGTGGCGGGCGACATCGGCCCCACCGGCCTTTTTATCGAACCTTTCGGGCCGCTGGCCTTTGAAGAAGCGGTCGAGGCGTTCAAGAAACAGGCGCGCGGCCTGATCGACGGCGGCTGCGACATGATCGTCATCGAAACCATGATCGACATTCAGGAGGCGCGCGCCGCGCTCTTCGCAGTGAAGGAGCTGGCGGACATCTTTACGCTGGTTTCCATGACCTATGAACCGGACGGACACACGCTGGGCGGCACGCCGCCCGCGGCCGCGCTGGTCACGCTGCAAAGCCTGGGGGCGGATGCCGTCGGCTGCAACTGCTCCGCCGGCCCTGAACAAATGGTGGATTTCATCGCCGCGATGCGGCCTTACGCGACCGTGCCGCTCCTGGCCAAGCCCAACGCCGGGATGCCCCGCCTCGAGGGCGACCGGACCGTGTTCGATATGGACGCTCCGACGTTTGCCGCTTTCGCCAAAAAGCTGGCGGCGGCGGGCGCGGCGCTCCTGGGCGGCTGCTGCGGCACCACGCCGGACCATATATCCGCGCTGGCCCGCGCGGTCGGAAAAAGAAAACCGGCCCGGCCCCGCCGCGCGGCGGTGGCGGCGCTCAGTTCAGCGCGCCGGCTTCTTGAACTCGATATCCGCGAACCGCTTTTTGTGATCGGCGAAAGAATCAATCCCACCGGGAAAAAGGCCCTGCAGCAGGAGCTTATAGAGGGCAAACTCGGCCTGATCCGCCAGATGGCGCAGGAGCAGGAGGCGCAGGGCGCGTCGCTTCTGGACGTCAACGTCGGACAGCCGGGCATTGACGAGGTGCAAACCATCAGGAAAGTGATCGGCCTTCTGTCCACGGCCAGTGCTCTGCCGCTGGCGATCGATTCGTCGCGGGTGGAAACGATCGAGGCGGCGCTCCGGCTGTATCCGGGGCGGATGCTGATCAATTCCATTTCCGGCGAAAAGGAAAAGCTTGCGCGGCTTCTGCCGCTGGCCGCAAAATACGGCGCGATGTTCATTTTGCTGCCGCTTGCCGACGGCAACCTGCCGAAGACGGCCGTGCGGCGCCGGGCGCTGATCGAAGAAATTTTCCGTAAGGCCCGGAAATTCGGCTTCACCAAAGAGGATATCGTGGTGGACGGCCTCACGATGGCGGTCGCTTCCGACGCCGCGGCCGCGCAGGAAACGCTCGCCACGGTGCGCTGGTGCGCCCGGACGTTCAAATGCCGGACGGTGCTGGGGCTTTCCAACGTGTCGTTCGGCATGCCGGCCCGCCCGTGGCTGAACGCGGCATTCCTCGCCATGGCCCAGTACTGCGGCCTTACGATGGCGATCGCCAATCCCGCGAGCGTCGAGTTCATGAATGTGAAGAAGGCGGGCGATCTTCTGGCCGCGCGGGAAAAGGCCGCGCTGCGCTTCATCAACCATTTTGCCGAGAAGCCCGCCGCGGAAACCGGTCCGGCCGCCGCGGCCCGGATGACGCCCGAAGAGCGGGCAACCGCGGCCATTCTGGAAGGCGACCGGGACCAGGTGACGGCGGCGGTCGACGCGGTCATCAAAACCGGCCGGCCGGCGGGAAAAATTGTGGACGAGATTCTCATTCCGGCCATTATCCGCGTGGGGGATCTCTACGAAAAGAAGACGTACTTCCTGCCGCAGCTGATGGCGGCGGCGGAGGCGATGAAAAAAGCGCTGGCCCATCTCGATCCGCTGCTCAAGCAGGAGTCGGCCGTCCTGCGCGGAACGGTGCTTCTGGCCACGGTCCGGGGCGATATTCACGATATCGGCAAGAACATTGTCGCGCTTCTCTTGCGCAACTACGGCTTCCGCGTGATCGACCTGGGCAAGGACGTGCCGGATGAAACCATCGTGGCGGCGGCCCTGAAGGAGAAACCGGATGTGATCGGTCTTTCCGCGCTTATGACCACGACAATGGTCAACATGAAGGACGTGATCTCGCTGGCCCGGGCCAGGGGGGTGCAGACGGCTTTCCTGATCGGCGGCGCGGTGGTTACGGCGGCGTACGCGGAATCCATCGGCGCGTCCTTTGCCGGAGACGGCGTGGCGGCCGTGAAAATGGTCGAGGAAATTATCGGCCGGCGGGCGGTTGCTTCATGATGGAGGACAGGCGGGAAAAATTGCTGGGCATCGGCGCGTCGCTCGGACTGCATGCGCTGGCGGCGGGTGTCCTGCTTTTGGGCCTGTCCGGCGCGGTGTCGGTTTCGCGCGATATCCGGCCGCTGGAAATGGTCTGGGTGTCGCTTTCCGCCGCACAAACGGCCGCGTCACGGACGGCGGCGCCCCGGACGGTTGCAGCCGTCCGGAAGGCGGTGAAAACGCCGCCGGCGTCCGTGCCGACGACGGCTCTGGCCGCGGCGGAAACACCGTCCGCGCAAACGGTAAGGCCTGAAATCCAGGCGGCCACCCCCGCGGCCCAAAAAGCTGAAGTCGGTTCGACGACCGCCCGGGACGGCTCCGGCATCGTCGCCTTCGCGGCGGCCGGTTTGCCGGGAACCGCATCCGACGCGGGCCGTGCCCAGGCTCCGGCCGTTGCCCCGGTTCCCGCGTTTGCCAACGCCTATCCCCTCTACCGGGAAAATCCGCCGCCCGCCTATCCGGCCGTGGCCCGGCAGATGGGCTATCAGGGGGTGGTGTACGTGCAGGCGGAAATTCTCACGGACGGGCGCGTCGGCCGGACGATGATCCGCAAGTCCTCCGGCTACGCCATTCTGGATCGGACCGCGCTCAAGGCGGTGCGGCGCTGGAAATTCGAGCCGGCCAAAAAGTCGGGCGTTCCCTGCGCCACGTGGGCCGAACTGCCCATTAAATTCGTGATCGACGAACAACATTCTCAATCTTGAAAAATCTCTTTATTCGAAGGAAGGTGTCCTATGTCCATTGGAGAAAAGAAGGAGCGTCTGGGTAAAATCATTCTTGAGCGGTCCTTCAAATACAGCGACAACCCGCCGTTTACCCTGGCGTCGGGGCGTCAGAGCAACTACTATTTCAACTGCAAGCCCACCACGCTCGATCCGGAGGGTATGAATCTGATCGGCGAAGTTATTTTTGACATGCTTAAGGACGCGCCGGTGACGGCGGCGGGCGGGCTCACGCTGGGGGCCGACCCGATCGCCAACGCGCTGGCCGTGGTTTCCTGGCAGAAAGGCCGGCCGATCAAATCGTTTATCGTCCGCAAGGACGTGAAGGACCACGGCACGAAAAGCGCCGTCGAAGGGAATGTCGCGGCCGGCGAAAGGGTGGTGATTATCGATGACGTCATCACCACGGGCGGCTCCACCATTGCCGCCATCGAACAGGTCCGCCGGGCGGGGCTGACGGTGGATCGGGTCATCACTTTGATCGACCGGGAAGAAGGCGGCCGGGAAAACATCCTCGCGCTGGTCGCCCCGGTGCAGTCCGTTTTTACACGAACCGAAATCATGGCGCTCAGGGAAAAACTCGCGAAAGGCCGGTAGCGGGGAAGAGACAATCGGCCGTCCCGTGCGGCGTTGCCTGCCGCCGTCTTTGCCGTCGGGCAGGCGTCGGCGCATCCGTCATTTCCAAAAGCGCCTCCGGTGGGCGGAACGTCCGTCCCCCGGAGGTCTGACCGGCGACATCATTTCTAAACAAAGGAGTTCCTATCATGACATTTTCCGACATTCCGCAGCCGACGATGCAGGCGGGCGATCTTCTCCACGGTTTTCGCGTGCTGCGCGTCACCGTCATCGAGGCCATGCGGCTGGTCGCCTACGAAATCGAGCATCTGAAAACCGGCGCGAAAGTGCTGCACCTGCATGCCTTCGAGCGGGAGAACCTCTACGCGGTCGGTTTCCGCACGCCGCCCGAGGATTCCACTGGTCTGCCCCACATTCTGGAGCATTCGGTCCTGGCGGGTTCGGAAAAGTATCCGCTCAAGGATGCTTTCAAGGAGTTGATGCGCTCCACGATGCAGACCTTCATCAACGCCTTCACCTATCCGGACAAGACCGTGTATCCGGTGGCCAGCCAGATAAAAACGGACTTCTATAATCTGGCGCGCGTCTATACCGACCTGGTGCTGCGGCCCCGCCTGCTGCGGGAAACCTTTCTGCAGGAAGGGCACCATCTGGAATTTGCGACGCAAGGCGACATCCAAAGCGATCTTGTCATTTCCGGGATCGTTTACAATGAAATGAAGGGCGCCTACTCCTCGCCGGATTCGCTGATGTACAAGGACATCCAGGAAAACCTCTATCCCGACACGGTTTACGCGCTCGATTCCGGCGGCCATCCCGATGTGATTCCGCAGCTGACCTACGAGCAGTTTTGCGATTTTCACCGGCGGTACTATTCGCCGACCAACGCGCGCTTCTTCTTCTACGGCGACATTCCGACCGCCGACCATCTGGCTTTTCTGGCGGAGATGCTCGACGGATTCGAGCGGGTGGCGGTGGATTCGTCGATTGCCAGCCAACCGCTTTTTTCTTCGCCCCGGCGTGTTAACGGCTTCTATCCCGTGGATCCGGACGAACCCCGGGAGAAAAAGACACTGGTCAACGTCGCGTGGATGCTTTCCGAAAACCGGGATTTCGAAACGTCGCTGATGCTGGAAATTCTGTCCGGTCTGCTGGTGGGAAGCGCGGCCGCGCCGCTGCGCCGGGCGCTGATCGATTCGGGGCTGGGGGAGGACATGACGCCGGTTTCCGGCATGGAGTCCGAACTCAAGCAACTGATGTTTTGCGCCGGTCTGCGCAACGTCCAGAGCGCCGACGTGCCCAAGTTTGAAAAGCTCATCGACGACACGCTTAAAACCATCGTCGCCGAAGGCTTCGACCGGGAACTCATCGAGGGCATTCTGCACCAGGTCGAATTTCACGGCAAGGAAATCTCCCGCGGCTCCTATCCGTACGGCATCACGCTGATGGGCAACGTTTTCCAGACCTGGCTCTACGACGGCGATCCGCTCATCGGTCTGGACTTCGCCCGCGCGATTGAAGACATCCGCAGGCGCTGGGCGGAAGATCCCCAGGTGTTCCAGAAACTGACTGGCCGGTGGCTCGCGGACAATCCGCACCGCCTGCTGGCCGTGATGGAGCCGGACCCCGATCTGGGACGGAAAAACGAAGAGCAGTTCCGCGCGAAGATGGCCGCCGTGAAGGCCGGCCTGTCCGAAGCGGCCTTGAAAGAAATCGACGAACAGGCGGCCGGGCTGCGGGCCTACCAGTCGCAGGCCGACACGCCCGAGGCGGCGGCGACGCTTCCCAAACTCAGGCTTTCCGATATTCCCCGGCAGGTGGAAACAGTTCCGACCGAACGCTGGATGCTGGGGACGGTCGAAACGCTTCGGCACGATCTTTTCACCAACGGCATCGTTTACGTGGACTTGGCGTTCGACCTGGCGCACGTTTCCGAAGACTTGCAGCTCTATCTGCCGCTTTTGGGCAAAATGCTGAGCGGCATGGGCGCGGCGGGGCTCACCTACGACGAGATGGCCAAGCGCATTGCACTGTACATGGGCGGCTTTGGCTACGACCTTTCCGCCGGCTTTTCCGTGGACAAGGAGAATGTCTGGCAGAAGATGATCGTCTCCTTCAAGGCGCTTTACCGCAACGTTCCCCAGGCGATCGATACGGTCTGCGACATCCTGACGGCCGGCGATCTGGACAACAGCGCCCGCATGCGCGATCTGATCGCGGAGCGGAAAAACAATCTCCAGTCGTCCGTGGTTCCGTCGGGGCATCTGTTCGCCAAACGCGCCGCGGCCGCGGCTCTGTCGCTGCCGGCCTGGCGCGACGAACAATGGCACGGCCGGACGCAGCTGCGTTTCGTCCAACAGCAGGCCGCAAACTTCGCCGCGTCAGGACAAACGCTACGCGAAACATTCTCGGCGCTGAAAAACCTTGTGCTCGCCAGAAGCGCTCTCACCGTGAACATCACCGCCGATGCCCGGGGCCTCGGTCTGGTGGAAGAGCACATCGGCCGGCTCTCCGACAAGCTGCCGGCGGGGGAAAACGCCCTGCCGTCCGCCGGACCCGCGCTCGCCCCCGTTTGCGCGGGCATCGCCGTTCCCACGCAGGTGTCCTATGTCGCCCGCGCGCTTCCGGCCCCCGCGTACACCGATCCCGCGGCGCCCCTGCTCATGCTGGCGTCGCGCGAATTATCCAACAGCTATCTGTACAAGCACATCCGCGTCCAGGGCGGCGCATACGGCGGTATGTCCTCACTCGACATGACGGCGGGCATTTTTGCGTTTCTGTCCTACCGCGATCCGCACATCGTCGAAACGCTGCGGATCTTCCAGGACGCGCAGCAATACTATTCCGATCATGATCTCGCCGCCGACGACATGGAAAAGGCCGTCATCAGCGCCCTGGGCGCGCTGGACAAGCCGCTGGACCCGGGGGGGCGCGGCTATGTGGCCATGATCCGGCATTTTGCCGGCGCGACCGATGCGATGCGCCAGACGTTCCGGGACCGCATCCTGTCTGCGACGCCGCAGCAGGTGCGCCAGGCGCTGGCGGACTACTTCCGGCGCGCGGCGGGCGCCCGCGCCGTGGCGGTTTATTCAGCCCAGGAAAAACTCGAGGAGGCCAACCGCCGCCTGGATGAGCCGCTGCATCTGGAGAAACTGGGGGAGACGTAGAGCGCTGGCGTCGCGCTTGCCGACACCGTTTCATTGCAGTCAGGCGGGAAACACGGATATGAACGGAAAAAAGGACCATCGTGGAACGCTCACGAATTGCTTTTTCTGCGAGCATTTTTTTATTACCCATGAGGCGAGGCTTCCCTACGGATGCAGCGCCATGGGATTTAAAAGCCCGCGCATGCCGGCCGTGGACGTTTACGATGCGTCCGGGACGGACTGTACGCTTTTCTTTCGCAAGGAAATTCAGGAACACCATCACGACTGAGCGGAGCGGCATCCTTCCGCGGCCGCCGGTCTTCGATAAAAGGAGAGAGTTATCCATGAAAGTTTCACAGTGGTTGGACAGCCAGGAAGCCCTGGGCGTGGATGTTTCCCGCATTGTCGTGCCGGCGCGCCTGCTCGGGGAAGACGAGCCGGACGAGACGCTTTACTTCAAAGAAATACGGCCGTGCAGCGTCCTGTGTACCGGCGATCACCCCTTTGCCACCGTCGAGCGCTACGGGAACTGGTATTACAGCCGGGGACGCGAAAAGGACAAGGGGCCGCACACCGCAAAACCCCAGTGGTGGCTGTTTACCCGCGACAGGGATCAGGCGCTTCGCGAAGCCAGGTCGCGCATCGAAGGGTAGCGGTAGGACCGGAGAAATCACATCTAAAAAAACCTTGATGTTCCGGGGCAAGCCGGCTGCCGCCATGGCCGGCTTGCCCCGGTGCCGTCGGACGGTTTTGGCCTTTACTTTCACGCTCCATTTTCTGCTTTCAAAATTCCATTTGAAATTATTTTTATTCAGGCTATGGATATAAAAGGCAAAGGTGATCGACCCGGTCGATATTGGCTTGCCCGACGGATCAAAGAATCATGGTCGTTGCGATGCAAAAAAAGAAGGTCGCCGGCAACTTGCCGCAGTCTACACTGACGCATAATCCCTTCGGTCTTCTCAAGGGGATGGAGAAGCGGCACACTCCGCCGCCTCCCGTATCCGCTTTACCGGCGGAGTCGGAGAAGAAGACGGATGCGCGATCCGAAGAGGAACTGTTCCGCCAAGCTGTGGCGGGAGTGCGGCCCATCGAACAGGACCGCGTCGCAAAGAAAATTGCGCCGGGGCAAGCGTCCGATGCTTCCGGCCGGACCGTCGAGGAGGACGCTCTCACGCAGCTCACCCGGCTGATCCGCCGGGGAGAAGGATTTGCCGTGGCCGACACGCCGGAATATATGGAAGGAACGGGATACCGCGTTCCCCCGGAGTTTGCCGCGCGCCTGCACCGGGGGGATTTTTCCATCCAGGGGCACATCGATCTGCACGGACTGACTGTCGCCTCCGCCAGGGAGGCGTTCGATCAGTTCATGAAAGAATCGATGCACGCCGGCAAACGAGCGGTGCTGATCATTCACGGACGCGGCCTTTCTTCTCCCGGCGAGGCGGTCCTGAAAAACAAGGTGCGCGAATGGCTGGGACAGAGCTACTGGCTGAAGCGGGTCATCGCCTATGCCAGCGCGCCTTCCTACGACGGCGGGGCCGGCGCGACGTATGTGCTGTTTCGGAGTCGTCCGCTTGCCAAAAAAAAGAAAACCGCGCGGCGCGGCCGCTGAGAGCCGCGAGCCGCGACGGATGTTCCGGCGCGGAAGATTTCCGGATGGCGAAGCCAGCGGCGGCGGGGACTGTTGTGGACGATGAAATCCTTTTATTGCACCTGGAACAGTTGGCCGGGCAGCTTGACATAACGGTCCGGCATGAAAATCTTTCCGGTGAAGAAGCTTCCGGCGCGGGCGGGCTTTGCCGCATCGAGGGGGAATATGTCCTGATTCTCAACAGCCGGGCGGCGCTCGACGAGCAGGTTCAGGTCGCGCTGCGGGCGCTTAGAAGGTTCAATCTCGAGGGAATGTACGTAAAGCCGGGAATACGCGGGCTGCTGGAGAAAGACGATGATTCCTAAAATCATTTCCGGGGGGCAGACGGGCGCGGACCGGGCGGCGCTCGATTTTGCCATCAAGCATCGCCTTTCCTATGGCGGGTGGCTGCCGAAAGGAAGGAAAACCGAGGACGGACCGCTCGATCCGCAGTATCAGCTCCGGGAGATGCCGACGGGCAATTACGCCCACCGCACCGAGCAGAACGTGCTTGATGCCGACGGCACCGTGATCGTTTCCCACGGCGTCCTGACAGGAGGATCGGCCCTGACGCGGGAATTCGCTAGGCGGCACGGGAGGCACTGGATCCATATCGATCTTGCGGAGGTCTCCCCCGCACAAGCCGCAGCAAGGCTTTCGTCGTGGGTTACCCAAAACAACGTCCGGGTTTTAAACGTGGCCGGCCCCAAGGCCGGCAAGGATCCGAAGATTTACAAAGCGGCGCTGAACCTGCTTGAAAAAGCGTTTGCCGGGGAGACGACTGTATGAACACGCTGAAGGTCGTCCTGCTTTCGAGCGTCCTTTCCGGGATGCTGATCGTCATCTTATGCCGTAAGCCCCTTCTTTTTTCTGCGCCTGTTGTGTTGACTTGAAAGACGGTTTCGAATAGACCTGTACAAAACAAAATGGAGGAGAATTCGACATGATGCAAGATTTGTTTTCCCTAAAGGGTCGCACCGCTCTTGTTACAGGCGGTTCCCGCGGAATCGGCCGCATGATCGCCGCCGGATTTCTCGAACAGGGCGCGCGGGTTTATATTGCTTCACGAAAAGCCGACGTGTGCGAGAAAACGGCCGAAGAGCTCTCCGGCCTCGGGGCCTGCTTTTCCCTGCCGATGGATGTATCATCCGTTGAAGGCGCGAAGGCTCTGGCCAAAGCGTTTGCCGCCCGGGAGGATAAACTCGATATCCTCGTGAATAATGCGGGCGCCGCATGGCTCGAGCCTTTTGACAAGTTTTCGGAAAAAGGCTGGGACAAGGTTGTCGATTTGAATTTGAAATCGCCGTTTTTTGTGAGTCAGGCCCTTATCGCGCCGTTGCGCAATGCCGCCAGAATCCAGCCGGCAAAGATCATCAATGTTGCCTCGATCGACGGAATCTTCGTGAATCCCCAGGAGACGTACTCTTATGCGGCCAGTAAAGCGGGCCTGATTCATCTGACGCGCCGGATGGCGCTTCGTCTGGTCGAGGACAATATCCTCGTCAATGGAATCGCCCCCGGAGCTTTTGCGTCGGAAATGAACCAGCTGGCGCGCGATCATTCGGATATGGTTGCGGCGCGTGTTCCCGCAAAACGCATCGGGCGTGACGAAGACATGGCCGGAGTGGCGGTTTATCTGGCGTCTCGCGCCGGTGATTATGTAGTCGGCATTACCATCGCCGTTGACGGCGGCGTCACACTGTCGTCGATCACCTATGAAGCGTGAGCAAAGCGCGGGAAATGTCCCTGAGAATTTCCGAAGAGAGATTCAAAGGAAGGATATCGGTTGAGAACCGGGGGAGCATATTATGGCTGTTGGTTGGTCCCGTGATGGGGCCGTGCAGGATCAAATAGACGCCACGATAGAAGACGGAGTGGAACTGGCCAGGAGTCGCTTGCCTAATGGCGAGAGCTCAACCCATTGTAAGGAATGCGGGGCTCTTATTCCGGAGGCGCGCCGTAAAACAATTCCCGGAGTTCGCCTTTGCGTCAGTTGCCAGGCAGAAGTCGAAAAAGAGCAGACGACTTTCACACTCTTTAATCGCCGCGGCAGCAAAGATAGCCAGCTTAAGTAACCGGGGAAAGAATTGTACGTACTTCAGGATAGCAATCCGCCTTCACCAAATCCTGGTTCGATTGCTCCTGCGACAAACGCCGCAATGGAAAAGAGCGCGCCGGATGCGCATGCCGCCTTCCAGTCCAGGATCTCTTCCTTCACGTCGAGTCTTATCCCGCAGAGGCGGCAGGTGTAGGTTTCCACCCATATCCGCACGCCGTCGCGGTTGATCTTCCTGCCGCCGTCGTAGCGGACGTGTTCGTTGCGGAATGCCGGCGACCCTCTGCCTCGAGAAGGCGCGCGACCGCGTCGAGGCATTCCGCGCAGATCAGACGGTGTTCCGCAAGCGGTGATTCCCTGAGCTTGTTGAAAGCGATCCGGCAGCTTTCTTTCAGGCCGGCCCGGTCCTCCCGCGTGAGAGCATCCGGCGCAAACCGCAGCGCGTCTTGATAGGCCGTAAGTCCGCATTGTATTTACTCATCTTTGGTTATGGCGGCTCTTTCTCCTTTCTTGAATTATTTAGGTACGAAATACCAACCAAAGTTCCGTGCATGCAATGGCAAAAGAAAGGGTGCGTCATGCACAAAGAACGGAAAGCGGCTGAAACTGTGATCGCTTCATCCAGGAGTTCCTTCATAATGTTTTGATTTAATGGTAGTCCCACGGGGATTCGAACCCCGGTTACCGGCGTGAGAGGCCAGCGTCCTAACCGCTAGACGATGGGACCGTGGAGACGGGGAACCTGCCTGAACCGTGTCCGGCCCGGCTGTAAATCCCTCCGACGGATAAGCTACCGTACCTAGTCAATGCGGCACAAAATGTCAAGGCAAAAGTGGCCGGCGGCGCAAAGTGCGGGCCGGAGGGCTCAGGCCTTTTTTTCAATGAAGGCTACGGCCGCTTCAATGCGCCTGAGCACCCGCTCTTTACCGAGTGTGACCATGATGTCGTCGATGCCTGGGCTGACCGTCTTTCCGGTGAGCGCCACCCGCAGCGGCTGGGCGATGGCCTTGAATTTGATGCCTTTTGCTTCCGTGAAGGCCTTGAGAAAGGTTTCCAGCCCCGCCTTGCTGTAATCCGATACGGCCGGCAGCTCACGGGTCATCTCCTTGAGGTGCGGGGCGACATCGGATGTCAGGAACTTCGCGGCCGCCTGCTCTTCGTAAGTCACTTCGCCTGCGAAGTAGAAATTCGCCGCCTGGGCCAGCTCCACCAGTGTCTTGGCCCGGGGCTGCAGGTCGACGAGGATTTTCCGGACGAAGGATTCGTCGCTCGCATCCGCGCCGGCGGCCCACAGGGGCTTCATTTCGGCGGCAAGACGCTCCGGGGTTGCTTCCTTTATATAATGCGCATTGAGCCAGATCAGTTTTTCCGGGTTGAAAACGGCGGGCGATTTGCCGACCGCATCGAGGGTAAAGAATTCAACGAGTTCCTTTTGGGAGAAGATCTCCTGATCGCCGTGCGACCAGCCCAGGCGCACCAGGTAGTTCACGAGCGCTTCCGGCAGGTAGCCCATTTCCTTGTAAGCCATGACGGAGGTGGCCCCGTGGCGTTTGCTGAGTCGCGCCTTATCCGCCCCCAGGATCATGGGGACGTGGGCGAAATGGGGAACCTCGAATTCCAGCGCCTGATAAAGAAGAATCTGCCGCGGCGTGTTGTTGACGTGGTCGTCGCCGCGGATGACATGGGTGATGTTCATGAGCGCGTCGTCGATGACCACCGCAAAATTATACGTGGGATAGCCGTCGCCGCGCTCGATGATCAAATCGTCCAGTTCGTCGTTGTTGAAGACGATGTTGCCCTTGATGAGATCTTCGACGACGGTGACGCCGGTTTCCGTGCCGCGGAACCGCACGACGCTGCCGGGAGATTTTGCGAGCCTCTTGTCGCGGCATGTGCCGTCGTATTTGGGCTTGCGGCCGGAGGCGAGCGCCTCTTTCCTTTTGGTTTCCAGCTCTTCAGGCGAACAGGTGCAGACGTAGGCCTTGCCTTCATCGAGGAGCTTCTGCACCATTTTGCGGTGCAAATCGACGCGCTGGGCCTGGAAGTGCGGGCCTTCGTCCCAGTTGAGGCCCATCCAGGTCATGGCGTCCAGAATCGCCCGGGTGGATTCTTCCGTGGAGCGCTGCTGGTCCGTGTCTTCGATGCGCAAAACAAACTCCCCGCCGTTGTGGCGGGCAAATAGCCAGTTAAAAAGAGCGGTTCTCGCTCCCCCGATGTGCAGATAGCCGGTGGGGGAGGGAGCAAAGCGGGTGCGTATGGGGTGAGTCATGGTGTATCCCTGAATTTTTGCGTTGTTATAGGATTGCGGTTCGGCATTTGTCAAGCGTTTTTGCCCTGAATTAAGTAAATTATGCTTGACAACAGGCTGAAATTATCATTTACTCACCGGCTCAGCGCGGGGCTAATTTTTTAAAAAAGGCAGCAAAGGCACCATGTCCGATTCTTTGAAAATTAACCTGACGATCCTTCCCGATGAAGGGCTGTCTCTGACTTTTTCCAGGGATGCCGCTTGGTTTAAGGAATGTTTTTCCGAAGGAGAACCGCCTGATTTTACGCTGACCGGGGTGGATGTCGACTGCCTGATTTCGCGCTCCGGCGATACGATTTACATCCGGGGCCGTCTTGCCGCGCAGATTCGTCAGGCGTGCGACCGTTGCCTGGAGGCGGCCGATGTCGCCGTCGGCGGTGATTTCGTCTACACGCTGGTTCCGGAAAAAGCCGAAACGGCCGAGGAGTTGGAACTGACCGCCGAAGAGATGGAAACGAGTTATTACCGCGGAGATTTCATCGATCTGGCGCCCTTGATCTGCGAGCAGATTGTTTTGCAGGTGCCGATGAAAATTCTCTGCAGCGAGCAATGCAAAGGGTTGTGCCCGAATTGCGGCGTCAATTTGAATACCGGTTCCTGTAACTGCCGCCGGGATGTCGTTGATGAGCGCCTGGCGGCGCTGAAAAATTTTAGAGTGAAGAATTAATCATTAAAGAAGAGGGTGATTTACCATGCCAAATCCAGTCAAGAGACATTCCAAGACGAGACGCAATACCCGCAGGGCGCACGACTTCCTCAAACAGCCTTCAATGTCGGTCTGCCCGCAGTGCAATGAACCGAAAATGCCTCACCGGGTCTGCCCGAACTGCGGCACGTACAAGGGCAGAGAAGTCATTTCGGCCGAAAAGATTTCCTAGTCAAACACGATGAACGTCCGAAGCCCCGCCGGGGCGCCGGACGTCTTGGGCCGCGTTTCATGGGACGGCTTGATGAGCCGGAGCAGTTATTCCGGCTTGCGTCAAGAAGCATGAAATTGCCGGCCGGAAAGCGGCCGGTCCGTCGGCGGGACAAAACAGAGCCGTTGGCCGGGCGCCCGGGGAAAAATCATCGAAGCGCGCTGAAAAAAATAAGGAATTTTTTTTAAAAAACAGGTATTAGAAAAAACCTTGTTTTAATTTTTTAGCTAAATATGGACGGGAGGAGGGAATTCATGTCATTAGAAGAAAAAGTGATTAAACTCGTGAGCGAGCAGCTGGATGTGACTCCGGAGCAGTGCAAACTGGAAGCGGCGTTCATTGACGATCTGGGTGCCGATTCACTGGATCTGGTTGAACTGATCATGGAAATGGAAGAAGTGTTCGGTGTGGAAATTGCCGACGAAGAACTGGAAAAAATCCGGACCATCAAGGATGTCATCGATTTTCTCCAGAAAAAAGGCATCAGCTAATCCTAAAACTACAGGACCAGAGTGCATGAAAAGGCGTGTCGTTGTAACAGGACTCGGCGCCGTGACCCCCCTTGGCAACTCCGTTGCGGAATCCTGGGAGGCCGCCGTGGCCGGCAAATCCGGTATCGGCCCCATTACCCGGTTTGACGCGACCGCTTTCGCCTCGCGGATCGCCGGGGAAATAAAAAACTTTGATCCCTTGCAGTATGTCGATAAAAAAGAAGTACGCCGCAACGATAACTTTACCATTTATGCGCTGGGCGCGGCCGAAATGGCGATGGCGGACGCCGGGCTGACCATCGGCCCGGAAATCGCCGAACGCGTCGGCGTGATCGTCGGAACCGGAATGGGCGGCGTCCGAACGCTTGAAGAAGAAATCCAGGTGCTGCACACCTCCGGCCCCCGCAAGATATCACCCTTTGCCGTACCGTCCATTATTGCCAACCTCGGGTCCGGTCACATCTCCATTCGTTTCGGCGCCAAAGGACCCATCAACTGCTCCGTCACGGCCTGCGCGTCGGGTACCACGGCCATCGGCGATTCTTACAAAATCATTGCGCACGGCGACGCGGACGCCATGATCACGGGCGGCGTCGAATCGGCGGTGACGCCCTTGGGCGTCGGCGGTTTCTGCGCCATGCGCGCTCTCTCCACCCGCAACGACGAACCCGAAAAGGCCAGCCGGCCCTTTGACAAGGGGCGCAACGGCTTCGTCATCGCCGAAGGCTGCGGCATCCTGATTCTGGAGGAACTGTCCTTCGCGCAAAAACGCGGCGCGAAGATCTACGCGGAAGTCGTGGGCTACGGTTGCACGTCGGACGCCTTCCATCTGGCCGCCCCGCCTCCCGGACACGAAGGCGCGGGCCGCAGCATGAAAGTGGCCATCCAGGACTCCGGCCTGCAGACGACCGACATCGATTACATCAACGCCCACGGAACGTCCACGCCGCTCAACGATCTTTACGAGGCGCAGGCGATCAAGAATCTCTTCGGCGACTATGCCCCTAAGCTTCTGATCAGCTCCACCAAGTCGATGACCGGACACATGCTGGGCGGCACCGGCGCGGTGGAGGCGATTTTCAGCGTCAAAGCGCTTCAGGAAGGCGTCATTCCGCCGACCATCAATTTGGAAAACCCGGACGAGGAATGCGATCTGGATTTTGTGCCGAACATCGCGCGGCGTCGGCCGATTCGCACCGCCATGTCCAATAGCTTCGGATTCGGCGGCGTGAACGCCGTGCTGGTCATGAAGCAATACACACCCTAGTTGTTTTTTGGAGGAATAGTCATACATGTCATTTTTATCTCAGGTGGATCCGGAAGTCGCCAAAGCCATTGAACTGGAAACCAGACGTCAGGCGGGAAAACTCGAACTCATCGCATCGGAAAATTTTGTGAGCGAAGCGGTCCTGGAAGCCCAGGGCTCGGTCATGACCAACAAGTACGCCGAAGGATATCCCGGTCGCCGCTACTACGGCGGCTGCGAATACGTGGATATTCCCGAAAGTCTGGCCATCGAGCGCTGCAAAGAGCTTTTCGGCTGCGATGACGCCAACGTCCAGCCCCATTCCGGCACGCAGGCCAACATGGCGGTTTACTTTGCCGCCTGCACCCCCGGCGACACGGTACTCGGCATGAATCTCTCGCACGGCGGACACCTCTCGCACGGATCGCCTGCGAATTTTTCGGGGAAGTTGTACAAAATCGTTCCCTACGGTGTGAACCGCGACACGGAAACGATCGACTACGAGGAACTGGCCAAAATTGCCAGAGAAAACAAACCAAAAATGATCGTGGTCGGCGCCAGCGCCTACCCGCGGACGATCGATTTCGGGAAGTTTCGCGCCGTGGCCGATGAAGTCGGCGCCGTGATCATGGCGGACATCGCCCACATCGCGGGGCTGGTGGCCACCGGGCTCCATCCTTCGCCCGTTCCCGTCTGCGAATACGTCACCACCACCACGCACAAGACGCTGCGCGGCCCGCGCGGCGGACTCGTCATGTGCAAGGAACCCTACATCAAAGTCCTCAACAGCCGCGTCTTTCCCGGCATGCAGGGCGGTCCGCTGATGCACGTCATCGCCGCCAAGGCCGTGGCGCTCAAGGAAGCGCTGTCGCCGGAATTCAAGGTCTATCAGGAACAGATCGTGAAAAACGCCAGGGCGATGGCGGCGCAGCTCGTAGACGAAGGCTTCCGCCTGGTTTCCGGCGGCACGGACAACCATCTGATGCTGGTGGACCTGACCTCCAAGAGCGTGACCGGCAAGGAGGCGCAGGAGGCGCTCGACCGGGCGGCCATCACCGTCAACAAGAACGGCATTCCCTTCGATACGCTGGGGCCGATGGTGACCAGCGGCATCCGCATCGGCACGCCGGCGCTCACCACCCGCGGCATGAAGGAAGAAGAAATGCGCGAAATCGCGTCGCTGATCGCCGACGTGATCAATCATATCAATGATGAGCCGACAATCAAAGCCGTGGCTGAAAAAGTAAAAATCCTGTGCGACCGTTTTCCGCTTTACGCGCAGCGGCTGAAAGGCTAGCGAAGCGGCGCGGGGCGGCGGCTCATCGGAAAGCGTAAGGACATGACGGAAAAAAACGCGCCGTCGCGCCGGGAGGCAGATTCCGTCCAGGACCGCCCCGACTGGGACAGCTATTTTCTGGATATTGTTGAATTGGTGGCGCGCCGCAGCACGTGCCTGAGGCGCGCCGTCGGCGCCGGTCTGGTCCGGGATAAGAGGATTCTTGCCACCGGTTACAACGGCGCTCCGTCAAAGCTGCAGCACTGCCTGGACATCGGCTGCCTGCGCAAACAGCTGCAGGTGCCGTCCGGCGAACGCCACGAACTGTGCCGGGGTCTGCATGCCGAACAGAACGCCATCATTCAGGCCGCCCTCCACGGCGTCAGTTCCAAGGGCGCCACTCTGTACTGCACCAACCACCCCTGCGTCATCTGCGCCAAGATGATCATCAACGCCGGCATCGAGCGCATCGTCATCCGGGACGGATACAGTGACAAACTGGCCGCGGATATGCTAAAAGAAGCGGGCATCAGCGTGGAGACGCTGGAGAAAACTTAAGGAACGGTGGCGCATGCGATGAAATGTCCTTTTTGCGGCGACGCGGAAAACAAGGTGATCGATTCCCGGATCAGCAAGGACGGCAAGGCCATCCGCCGCCGGCGGGAATGCCTGGGATGCAACCGGCGTTTCACGACGTACGAATACGTGGAAGACATTCTGCCGATGGTGGTGAAGAAGGACGGGCGGCGCGAGCCGTTCGACCGGACGAAAATCCGCAACGGCGTCAGAACCGCCTGCGAGAAGCGTCCCATCAGCACCGAAGCTATCGAGAAGCTGGTGGAAAATGTGGAAGCCGCCTGCCAGGAGTTCCAGGGCGAGGAAATTCCCTCGTCGGTGATCGGCGAAAAGGTCATGAATGAACTGAAAATGCTCGACGGCGTGGCCTATGTGCGCTTCGCGTCGGTTTACCGGCAGTTCCGCGACGTGGGTGAGTTCATGACCGAACTCAAAGAGCTCTTGAGCAAGGGGAAGAAATAAAATGTTTACCGGAATCATCGAAGGGCTGGGAAAGGTGGTCCGCCTGACCATGAAAGGGGCGGATGCGCTTCTGGAAGTCGAGGCGGGAATCGATCTTGGCGAAGTGTCCCTCGGGGACAGCATTGCGGTAAACGGCGCCTGCCTGACCGTGACCTCCAAAACGGCCCGGACCTTCACCGCCGACGTCTCCGCCGAATCCCTCGCCAAGACGACGCTGCGGCGCCTCCAGGCCGGGCATCCGGTCAATCTGGAAAAATCCCTGCGCATCGGCGGATTTCTGGGCGGCCATTTCGTGCTGGGCCACGTGGACGGCGCCGCACGCATTCTTTCCAAAACGCAGAAATCCGGATCGATCATCTTCGCCGTTGAAGCGCCCGAACCTCTGGCGCGCTATATCGTCGAAAAGGGGTCGGTGGCGGTGGACGGCATCAGCCTGACCGTGAACAAGCTTGAAAAAGGGCGGTTTTATGTTAATATCATTCCGCATACCGCCGCGCAGACGACGCTGGTCGGGAAAAAAGAGGGTGACTGGGTGAATATCGAAACGGATATTCTCGGAAAGTACGTCGAAAAGTTATTGCAAAGCCCGCGGGGAATCGATAAGGACTTTCTTGCCGAGCACGGCTTTACTAAATAGAAGAAGGATAAATCATGGCAGTCAGTAAAATTTCGGAAGCAATAGAAGACATCCGCAACGGGAAGATGGTGATTCTCGTGGATGACGAAGACCGGGAAAACGAAGGCGACCTCTGCATGGCGGCGCAGTTCGTGACGCCGGAAGCAATCAACTTCATGGCCCGCCTGGGGCGCGGGTTGATTTGTCTCACCCTGACCGAGGAAATCGCCAACCGGTTGAATCTCAACCTGATGGTGAAGGACAACCAGGCGCGCTTCGGTACGGCGTTTACCATTTCGATTGAAGCGCGCCACGGCGTGACCACCGGCATTTCGGCGGCGGACCGCGCCACCACAATTCTGGCCGCGGTCAATCCCGCCGCCAAGGCGGAGGACATTGTGAGCCCCGGCCACGTGTTCCCGATCCGCGCACGCAAGGGCGGCGTCCTGGTGCGCACCGGCCAGACCGAAGGCTCGGTCGATCTCTGCCGCCTGGCCGGATTGACGCCGGCGGGCGTGATCTGCGAAGTCATGAAGGACGACGGCACGATGGCGCGGATGCCGGATCTGGAAATCTTCGCCCGCGAGTACAAGCTCAAAATCGTCACGATCGCCGACCTCATCGACTACCGCATGCAGCATGAATCGCTGATCCGCCGTGTCGCCGAAGCTTCGCTGCCGACGCTGTACGGCGGCGATTTCAAGATCGTCGTTTACGAAAACGACGTGGACGACATGCAGCACATAGCGCTCGTGAAGGGCGAGATTCAGAAAACGGACGACGTCCTGGTGCGCGTGCACTCGGAATGCTGCACCGGCGACATCTTCGCCTCGGCCCGCTGCGACTGCGGCGATCAGCTCCACCGCGCCATGGAGATGATCGAGGAGGAAGGCAAGGGCGTCATCGTCTATATGCGCCAGGAGGGGCGCGGCATCGGCCTGGTCAACAAGATCAAGGCCTACGCGCTGCAGGACGACGGCCACGATACGGTCGAGGCCAACATCGCGCTGGGATTCAAGGCCGATCTTCGGGACTACGGCATCGGCGCGCAGATCCTCGCGGACCTGGGCGTGCACAAGATGCGGCTCATGACCAACAATCCCAAGAAGATCGTCGGGCTGGAAGGCTACGGCATCGAGGTGACCAACCGCGTGGCGATCGAGATTCCGCCCAACGAAAACAACATCCGGTATATGACCACCAAGAAAAAGAAGATGGGGCATATCCTGGAGCTTTAACTTTACGTAAAGGCGCAGCAGGCGCGCAATTTTACACATTTACCTATAAGGATGGTTGAAAATCATGCCGAAAATCATTGAAGGAAAACTGGTCGCCAAGGGGATGAAGTTTGCGATCGCCGCCAGCCGCTTCAACGACTTCATCAGCGGCCGGCTCATCGAAGGCGCGGTCGATACGCTGGTGCGGGCCGGCGCGGACGACAAGGACATTGCCGTTTACAAGGTTCCCGGCGCATTTGAACTGCCGCTGGCGGCCAAGAAACTGGCCAAGAGCGCCCGCTTCGACGCGGTAATCTGCCTGGGCGCGGTCATCCGCGGCGCGACGCCGCATTTTGAGTACGTCAGCGCGGAAGTGTCGAAGGGCATCGCCGCCGTGGGGCTCGATGCGGAAATTCCGGTGGTCTTCGGCGTTCTGACCACAGACACCATCGAACAGGCCATTGAGCGCGCGGGTACGAAGTCGGGCAACAAGGGCGCGGACGCGGCGCTGGCGGCCATTGAGATGGTCGATCTGTTCAGGAAAATGAACGCTTAAAAACAAGCAACGGCGCCAGAGGCGTGCAAACGATTTGAGGATTTCATGCAGGGGCGGAGAAAGGCGCGCGAAGTCGCCTTACAGGTTCTTTACAGTTTGAATTTTGTCGATCTGGATGTGGATAAGGCCCTTGAGCTTTTCTGGGGCAATTTTGTCGCGCCCAAAGCAGCGAAGGAGTTTGCGGCCACGCTTGTCGCCGGCACCTGGGGCCACCGGGAGGAACTGGACGGCCTGATTGCCGGTTGTTCGGACAACTGGTCGCTGGGGCGGATGTCGAAGGTCGACATCAGCATTTTGCGCATGGCCGTGTTCGAGTTTCTCTACTGCGACGATATTCCTCCCAAGGTCAGCATCAACGAAGCGGTCGATCTGGGCAAGACGTTCGGATCGGAAAATTCAGGATCGTTTATCAACGGCATTCTCGATGCCATTCATTTGAAAATTAACAAGGGTCATGCAGATCAGCCTGTCCACGCAGCCGGCCGACCGGCAAAGGCATAAATGCCTGGTTCTGGGGTTCTTCTGCGACGAAAAGCCGCCGCGGGGAACCTGCGGCCTGGTGGACTGGCGCCTCAACGGAATGATTTCCCGTGAAATCAAAGAGGGGCATCTGACCGGCGCCTTGGGAGAAAAGGCGCTGATTCCCTACCCCGGCCGCATTGCGTCCGATTTCCTGTGCCTTGTCGGACTGGGGCCGATCCCTGAAATTTCCCTCAACCGCATTTACGACGCGGCCTACGACATCGCCGCCATGACGGACAAATTGAAAATGCGGGACTTCGCGTTCGACCTGCCGGGCGAGAATCGTTCGTCTCTGACGACGGCCGGCCTTCTGGAAGCCATGATCACCGGTTTTTTCGATTATCTGTCCCGCGACGTCGATCGGCTGGCCTCCGTGAATGTCTGTCTGGTGACGTCTTCGGAACGCCTTCCGGACGTCACCCGGGGCATCGAGCAGTTCAACCGCAACGTCAAGCATGTCGGCTCGGTCGAATTCAGCGCGCTCGAGCCGCACTTCGCCTGAAATTCCTCTCTTTCGGGAACGGTCGCGGCCGCTCCCGATCATCAATCCATGTGTTCCAGAGACAGCTTTGCCGGCTGCCGGCCCAAAAGCACCATGCCGAAGTGCTCGAATTTCTCGCCGGTGTCGGCGTCCATGTCGTGCCAGCGGGCCAGAAACTCCCGCTCGCGCAGCCAGGTCCGCCGGATGGTGGCCGGATCCTCGAACAGCAGCACATCCTTGTTGAGGCCGATGACGATGGCGTAATGGCCGTTGTCCCAGTCGCGCCGCCAGTCATCGACCGTCATGTAACGGTCCGCCCAGGCCTGCAACAGCACGATCACCGGCGTGCCCGCGTCCACGTACTGCTTGACCTGGTTGAGCGACCACTGCGTTCCCGATTTGACTTCGAAACCGTAATGCTCCGCCGCCGCGATCATCTCCCGGGGCGGCGTGCCGCTTTCCTCGGTCGTGCCGAGCGTCTGCATCAGTTCGTCGCGGTCCACCTCGACGCCGTAGTAGTTCATCACGGTCTGGAGCGCCTGCACGCCGCAGTCGTAATCGAAATACTGCTTGCCGATATGCAGATCGATCATCGACACTTTCTGCGATTCCTGCAGCGACTGGAGCGTCTGCGCAAGCGCGTCGGCAAAAGCGCGCCGGAGCCGGTTGATCTGCGCCACGTCGGGGGCGCCGTGCTCGTCCTTGAAGAGCCTCTCGTTGGTTTCCTGGATGAACGCCGGGGCGCGGGCGCCGATCCGTTTCAAGGCGTTCACCGAATGCGCGGCGCAGATGTGGCCGTGAACCCCGACGTATTCCGAGGCGTTCACGGTGACGAGCACGTCGGGCAGGCGCTTGCGCAGCTCGGCGGCGTAAGTTTCGACGATGACGTCCGGGCAGTAGTACAGGGGCTTTTCATCGCGCTCGGTATGCTGAAAATTCATGAGGTCGATCTGGTTGTCGGCCACGCCGCGCGCGGGAATCGTCGAGTGGCCGTCAAAGATCAGCCCCGCTCCGGCCGAGATGTTTTCTTCGATGCTGCGGTGAAACGGTTTGAGATACTTGTCCGACCAGGCCGCCCGCATGGACGGAGAAGGTTCGTAGGCGCTGCGGTAAATGGGGCGGCCGAAAACGTCCCGGACCGGCACGCACTCATCGATGTCGGCGGGATCGCGGTTGGCGTCGAGCAGAATGCTGCAGTAAGGAAAGACGAGCTGGCGGTTGCCGAGGATGTCGCGAAAATCGTACAGCCACTGCGTGTACCAGTCCACGTTTTTCAGAAGCGCCGCAAAATCTTCGGTCAGATCCTCCCAGGAGATTTCCGGCACAAGCGAAATGCCGCTGTGCGGCACCACCACTAGAACATCGGATCCTGTCATAGGTATTTCACCTTCTTTCTGAGTCTGCCGGCTAATCGCCGGAATTAACAACGATATTCTAGCGCTTTTTCCCGCCTTTGGGAATTTAAAATAAATGGAGCGATATTAATAACTTATTCATTGACAGGACGGAGCCGCGTCCGTATAGTGGCGTCAAAATACCGCAGGTGAATCCAGGAATTCATGGCACATCCGACGACTCCGACAGCCCCCCGCTTTTCCGGCCCGCTTGTCCTTGCGGGCGTCATGCTGGCCTACGGAAGCATTTGCGGCAACATCACTTACGCCTTCGGCGTCTTCCTCCCATCCATGAGCGAATCGTACGGCTGGAGCCGTTCGGTTCTGTCCGGGCCCTACACGCTGTTTCTCATGATCGGCGGACTCCTGGGACCCGTGGCCGGGTTCACCATCGCCCGTTTCGGCGCCCGGAGAAACTTCATTCTGGCAAACCTCCTCGCGGTTATCGGCCTGGCGGGCATGTCGCAGGTCAGCGCCGTCTGGCAGGTTTACCTTTTTTTCGGGGGAATGTGCGGGTTGGGGCTGGCCTTTGCGGAGTTTCTGCCGGCCACCACCGTGATCAATCACTGGTTTGTCCGCAAGCGATCGCTGGCCTTGGGATTTCTTTTTGCCTCGGGCGGCGCGGGCGGCTTTTTACTGCCCCCGCTCATCAGCGCGCTCATCTCCGGACTGGACTGGCGCTGGGCGTGGGCGGCGCTGGCCGGCCTGCATCTGCTTCTGGGCGTTGTCGGCGCCGGTCTTTTCATCCGCAACACGCCGGAGGAAGAAGGCCAGTTTCCCGACGGCCATGCCTCGCAAGAGCAGTTTGAGGAGGCGCGCCAAAGTGCGACCGGCCACGTCTACACCACGCAGGAGGACTGGAGCGTGCGCGACGCGCTGGCCACGCCGGCGCTGTGGATTCTGCTTACGCTCTTTTCCGTTTTGCTCTTTACCACCATGATGCTCACCACCCACCAGGTCGCCTACCTGCAGGATTTGCGCTATTCGCCGATGGTCTCCGCTACGGCCCTGGGGCTCATGCTGGGCATGAGCATTCTGGGGCGGATCCTGAGCGGCGTTTTAGGGATGCGGTTCACGGGCAGGCATCTGGCGGCGGTCTTCATGACCTGCCTGGGTCTGGGGCTCGTTTCGCTTTTGAACGCCCGGGACGTCTTTTTCGTTTACCTGTACTCGATTCTGGCCGGGATCGGCTTCGGCGGAATGATCGTCCTTTTGCCGCACACGATGGGGGCCTACTTCGGCCGCAAAAACTTTTCGCGGATCGTCGGCTGGACCACGCCGATCGTGACGCTCGCGAGCGCCGCCAGTCCCGTACTGGCCGGGTATCTCTACGACCGGTCGGGAAGCTATTTTCTGCCCTTTGCCGGAACAACCGCGCTGGTCTTCCTCTGTGCCGCCCTGGCCCTGGCGGCCCGTCCGCCGCGCGGCCGCACCAAAACGACGGACAGTTTTCCCGCGTCGGCAGGAGAGCCTTAAACGGGGAAGCGGCCGCGCCGCAGGATAAAATGCCGGCGTTTTTCGCGGGAGAAAAACACCAATGCTTCTGCCGGAGGCAGGGCTTGCGTGCCGGGCCGGGAAAAAGCGCAGGGATTCCCCAACACGCGAAAAGAGACGTCGATAACAAGCCATCATGTGCCGGCGCCGGGCGTTTGCGCCGCCGGCCGGTTTGCTTTTTCCTTCCGAAGCGCCGCTACGCGTGCGTCTTGAAAAATTGCGGACACAATCCGGAAGAGCCTGGCTCATAGTTGCGGCAGGCGGCCGGCCGCGTTTCGTGAATGGCGCAGCCGAAACGGGTTCCGTCAAAAAAGAAAAACGGGCAGCCGTGAAGCGTCCGCCCGGAATCCGCCGAGACCAGATGATCGCCTTCCCAGGATGCGTGTTCCCGGGCGAGCATCTCCAGAATATCCTGCCGCTTTTCTTTTTCCCACCGCCGGAGATCTTCGTCCGTCACATAAGCCGCAAAATCGGCCAGACAACAACGCCCGCAGCGCAGGCACTCCAGTTTTACTTCCTTTTCCATGGTTCCACTGCTTCTGTTACCGGTGCGGCCCGCGGCCAATCGCCGGGAGATCCCGTTTGGTCGGCAAAGAACCGCACCGGCCGTCATTTTGCGCAAAACGCGCCCCGAAAGCAAGCAGGAAATCCCGAAGGCGCCTTAACGCCGCTCTTCCTTCTTCAATGTCCGGTGCAATGTAGGGCGGGGCTTCAGCCCCGCCATCAGCGGAACTGAAGGTCCACCCTTTTCGCGCATATTCAGCACAAAGATCTTTCTCGTGCCGCTGGCTTTTTCTTGATCCGAATGATTATCGTTATCTTTCTCCTTGTGCCTTCTTTGCAATCAAGGTTGCCACACAGGCGACGACGGCTATGACGCTCCATCCGTCGCTCACATGCAACAGAAAGAGCGTTGCCAGGCTGAACGTTTCGATGCCTACGATCAATCGACGAATATTTTCTTTTTTCATAAATCCCATCTCGCGTCGCAATCCCTTCGTGAATCAGGTCTTTGGTTTCCGCGCACGCTGGCGCTGGAAATGGCGCGCGAAATGCGCGCGTCGCAATCCCTTCGTGAATCAGGTCTTTGGTTTCACGCGCGGGCGTCGGCATTGGAGCCACGACGCCGCGCAGTCGCAATCCCTTCGTGAATCAGGTCTTTGGTTTCCTGCATATCAAGGCTCGGATAATGAGCCTGACGGGGCAGTGTCGCAATCCCTTCGTGAATCAGGTCTTTGGTTTCCGAGTTCAACACGACATGCAATGGTCTTGTGTGCGCTCTGTCGCAATCCCTTCGTGAATCAGGTCTTTGGTTTC
>JAAYDW010000061.1 GCA_012729055.1 Deltaproteobacteria bacterium | reverse complement strand
CCAGAGGCTGTTTTGGAGATATTTTGATCATGCAACCGGATTTATCGGTTCGAGTATGAGCGAAGATCTCTACAAAATGACCCCAGCTCATGCTCTTTAGAAAAAATGACTTTTTCAGGGACGACTAATTCAGCAGACGGTGTTGTTCCTCCGGCATTATTCTATGGCAACATCGTCATTCCCGCGCAGGCGGGAATCCGGCACCCTCGCTCTTCTCAATCGAGAATTTTATCATTTTACCGGTGGCCCCAGTCGGGTGTCCCCAGTCTGGTATAAAAGTGTTTGACAGAGATGGGGTGATAGCGTACCATATAGCGTACGTGATGGAGGTGAGGAAAATGACAACATTAACGGCAACGGAAGCAAGAAAGCGCCTCTATGCTCTTGTTGACGAAGTGAAAGATTCGCATATACCGGTTCAAATCGTCGGGAAAAGGAATTCGGCTGTTTTAATATCCGAAGAGGATTGGCGCGCCATAGAAGAAACATTATCTCTTGTGTCTATTCCGGGTATGCGTGAATCCATCAAAAAGGGCTTAAAAACGCCGGTTGAAAAATGCAAGGAGGAGCCCGGCTGGTGAGTTGGCGATTGGTCTTCACCAAACAAGCGCAAAAAGACGCAAAGATGATATCACAAGCCGGTTTGAAACCCAGGGCAAGCCGCCTATTGGATATCCTCAGAGAAGATCCATTCCAAAATCCGCCGCCCTATGAAAAACTATTAGGTGATCTCTCAGGAGCTTACTCCCGAAGAATAAACATACAGCATCGTCTGATTTATCAAGTATTGCAGGATATCCAAACGGTTAAGATAATCAGAATGTGGACACACTACGAATAAATTCCATGTCCGGCCTGGTGATGTCCGCTCGAAAACAGGCGCGTCAAATTCGATAACTTAAGTCAACGACAGACGTGATCCCCCTTCGGCCCTCCTTTTGCCGACCTCCTTTATTTCTTTGTCTTCAGCCGCGCTAGGCAGGAACTTCGACAGGATGCGATTGTTCGGCAAGGCCGTCATTTTGCGACACAAAACTCAGTCTCCCCCGGGAATCTTATGAGGTCGCCGAAATAAAGGCAAAAGAGTTCATGGCTGTCACCCAGATAGATCTTTTCAAGCTCATGTTCGGGGAGGCCTTCAAATTCTTCCACCGGTATAAATGGCGGCAAAACAATAGCCACACTATCCGTCATGTTGAGCATATTCCTTAAAACCAAATCCGCTGGCGGCTGGGTGTTGGATTGTTGAAAGCGATAGATGTGATCAGGCCCCGTGACGGCCCAATCAGGATCTATAAAAGCTGCTTCAACCTTTGGTATTTTCTCTATGGTCTTCGTTTCAAGGATACTGCCGAGTAAAAAGGTTACCTTTGCTGAAAGTCCTGCTTTTTTCACATTGCTGATCGCTTTTTTCCGGATAGACTCGTCAATTTCAACGGTGATTACATGCCTGGCCGTTCTTGCCAGCGCTATCGTTGAAAATCCTGCTCCCGTGCAGGTTTCCAAAACGTTAAGGCCGGCAAATCGTTCTGCGAAATGTCTGGTGATACGCTGATCGATGCCCATGATAAAGGTCCGCTCATCGGCAAGGTAGTCATCACCGAATTTTCCTCGGATTGCATTTGGATTAAGAATCATCTTGGTCATATGTCGAACGAAAAGCCCAGACGGCGCGGCTGTGCCGCGTCCGCGAGGCTTTCAACGGCACGGTGCGACGGCTTGTCAGGCATGATTGTTTTCACCACTTTCCGGGTCGTCAGGCAATCTCTTCATTCCCGCGCCATCAGTGCGAACACCCCCCAGCCCAGGTATTGCCGCGTGTACGTGGCGTAGCGCACGGGTTCCGCGGTCAGTTCGGCGCGAACATCTTTGACTAACTCGTCGTCGGGATTGGCTTCGAGCCAGCGGCGCATGGTGAGCCACTTGGCTGCCTCGTACCTGTCCCAGCCCTCTGGGTCTGCCAGAACCATTTCCACGACGTCGTAGCCGAGCTTGCCGAAAGATGCGAGGAGTTCCGGAAGTGTGAGAAAGTCGGCGATCGAACCGGCATGGCAACCCTGGGCAGCGTCTTCTGTCGGCGGCAACTGCAACCAATAAGGTTCGCCGATGAGGATGATCCCTCCCGTGCGGAGGCTTTTTGCCAGAAGTTCGATGGTGCCGACGACTCCCCCGCCGATCCACGTGGCTCCGAGACAGGCTGCCACACCGACCTTTTCGGCGGCGACGTAGCCGGCAGCGTCGCCGTGGATGAACGCGACCTGGTCGGAAACACGGAGTTCGTGAGCGCGGCGCTTCGCCTGATCGGAGAACAATTGGCTCATATCGATGCCGGTGCCGGTGACGCCGTAATCGCGCGCCCAGGTGCACAGCATCTCGCCCGAGCCGCTGCCGAGATCAAGCACTCGGGTCCCCGGTTCCAGGCGCAGTGCCGCGCCGAGAGTGGCGAGTTTTTCGGGTGTGAACGGGTTGTGGATGCGATGAGCGCTTTCGGTGATGTTAAAGATCCTTGGAATGTCCATGATGAAATATCTCCTTATGGTTGTGAATGGACTTCTCTGCTGCACTGACGAAAAGCCGGACCGGAGCGCAGCGGATCGGCTGCATTGTACTTGTCCGGTAATGCGTTTTCAGTCCTTCATTTGTTTCTTGGCCGATTTTATGAAGCGCCCGAATGCTTTGTCTTTCTTGCGTTTGTCCAGATACGACATCTCGTAGTATTCGGATTCCTTCCTGAGCTTCAGGTAACTGGCGTAACGCTCTTTATTCAATTTCCCGTCTTTTAATGCCGCCCGGACGGCACAACCGGATTCGTGTTCATGAGTGCAATTCGCATAGCGACAGCTTTCGGAAAGAAGGGCAATGTCTTCAAAGCCCTGGTTGAATCCATCGCCTGTGCCAAGCAGGCCCAGCTCCCGCATTCCGGGAGTATCAATCAGCATGGCGCCTTGACCAAGTACGATGAGCTGCCTGCGTGTCGTCGTATGGGTGCCTTCTCCGGTTCCGCTTACAGCTTTAGTATTAAAAGCGTCCTGACCGATCAAGCGGTTGATGAGCGTCGTCTTCCCGACGCCCGATGAGCCAAGCAGGCAGTAGGTTTTCCCCGGTACGAGCATTTCTTTAAACGCATCAAACCCGTCGCCGCTTACGTTGCTGAGCGCAACGACTCTGGCTGTAAGAGCGGTTGATTTGGCGATCGCGAGCTTCAGGTCCAGTTCATCGGGGCTGATCAAGTCTGTCTTGGTCAGGATGACAATCGGCTCAACATGGCCCTCGGCCGCCATGACCAGGTACCGATCCATTCGGCGCGGATTGAAGTCAAAATGGCATGACTGCACAATGAAAGCGCCGTCAACGTTGGCGGCAATCATCTGGTAGTCGATATTTTCACCGGCGGTCCTGCGGCGCAGAAAAGTTTTTCGGGGAAACACGCCATGAATGATTGCCGCCGTGTCATTGTTATAATATTGCGCCGTCACCCAGTCTCCGACACAGGGAAGGTCTGCCGGGCTTTCAACCTGATAAGAAAACTTCCCGGCCAGTTCGGCCGGAACTTCTCCGT
>JAAYDW010000060.1 GCA_012729055.1 Deltaproteobacteria bacterium | reverse complement strand
CGGTCGGGATTGATGTTGGTGGTGACGCCCTTCATCGTCTCGCCGTCCTTGAAGCGCACGGTCACCCGGCGCCCGATAGCCTTGTTGGCGCCGTCGCCGTCGTGACGGGGGTAAAAATTCGGATGGCCCTCGAAGGATCTGACAAAAAAGACGGCTTTCAGATCGCTGAGATGAATCTCCAGCGGCAGGCTCTCCGGCGGCGCGTCCGGTGGCGTCAGATGGAAAATATCCCGACCGGGATCAAAGTTGTTGGTGGAGCCTTTTTTCGTTCGCCCGTCCGCATAATGGACGACAATCTTATTTGCAAACACGATTCCCCTCCTCCCTCGGAGCGTCGGTTCTTCCTGTTCCGGAACGATTAAAAAGCTTAAGGCATCTCCCCCATGATAAGCCGTCGTGCGGCGCTGAAACCACAAACCATTATGGGGCGCCGTCACCCCGCGGTTGTTTTTACCGGCGAACAGTCAAAGAAAAATGAGAAACGGTATTTTCGGCGCGTAATTTAGCAGGATTTACCGGCAAATTCTATTCCTTTTTTCCCGACGGCAGAAGACAATCAAAAGGTAAAGTCGTAACCGAGGGTAATGGACCAGTCCAGGACCCGGCCGGACAGACCTTTCTCAAACGTGACGCCCGCCGAATGCCGGACGCTGATGGTCCGGGTGTAGGACCCGCCGCCGGAAAGACGCCACTGGCCGTCCCAGCGCCGGTCCGGCGAATATCCGTAAGCAAAAATTCCGAAGGAATTTTTCCGTCGGAAGAGTAATCGATCGAAACGGCGGTTTCGAGATCAAAGTAGCAGGGTTCTCCCCGCACATCGGCCGCATAGGTGGTCCCGACCGATAAACAGAAATCCAACGCGCCGGCCGTGGTCGTGGCCGTAAGCGTCAGCGTCGGCTGAATTCCCGGATTGCGGAAAGCTAGGCTGCCCGTCGGAAAATTCAGATAGGTCGACGCGGCGAGCGTGATCGCCTCCGCGGAGTAAAAGGTCCATTTCACGCCCGTATAAATGTCCGCCATGCCGGAATCCGGCTGATACGGAAAGCTCTGCCCGGAAACGGACGGCAGAGTCGACCTTCGATAAAATCCCGGCCCTTCCCCGCCGGACATCTTTTGTTTTTCCTTGACAGCGCCCGCTGCCTGCTTTTATAAGGTCGCGGGAATTTTGTTCTCCGGCGGGTCATTTCCGGGCGGCGCAAGCCGGCGCGGATCGCCTGAGAGACATGAAATTCCAGACAAAATCATTCGAGGCCGTGCGCGGCCGTGCGCATTCGGCAAACGGTCAGCGGCCGGAATATAAAATGAAAACCATGCCCTCTTTCTGCGGTCTTCCGGACAGAATCCCCTCGCGGGAAGAATGCGAGGCGCTCATGGCCGAGCACGCCATGCTGCCCAACATCGTCGCCCATTCCTGCCAGGTCATGCGCGTATCCCTGGCTCTTACGGATCACCTGAAAAAGGACGTGTCCGTCAACCGGGATCTCGTCCTGGCGGCGGCGCTCCTGCACGACATCACCAAGACCCGGGCGCTTCAGACAAAGGAAAAACACGATCAAACCGGCGGCGATCTGCTCGCGGCGCTGGGATTTGCAAGGGTGGGAGACGTGGTGCGAGAGCACGTCGCGCTGACGGATTTCCATCCGGAAGGAAAGCTGGAGGAGCGCGAGATCGTCAACTACGCCGATAAAAGGGTGATGCACGATTCCGTCGTCAGCCTCGCACAGCGGATGCAGGATCTGATCCTGCGCTACGGCGCCACGGAGGAAATCCGGCAGTCGATTTGCAGCAACGGAAAGCAGGTCCTGGCCGTGGAAAGGAAAATCCGGACATTTCTCACCGTTCCTCTGGAAACCGCCATCGGGGAGCTGAGGCGCTGACCGTCATTGCCCGGCCATTCCCTTGCGCAGCGGCCCGAACGTCCAGGGACGCCGGCCGCCGATCCGGAGGATCACCGGAGCCCCTTCTGCCATCTCGCGAAACTGCGACGCCTCGGTGGTGAAGATCAGCCGGTCTGTGGCGCCGGAGGAAAAACGCGAAAGCGTAAAGGTCTTTTTTCCGATGCGCAGTTCGGGCAAAGCATCGGCGACGGGAAAGGGCCGCGTCGAGACGACTTCGATTTCGACCGCTGCGCCCCTCCGGCCCGAGAGGCCGCCGTTGACGGCCGCGCCGATGATGCGGATGGACGCTATTTCGTTTACCTCCGTCCGGTCGGACGCTCGATCTTCAGACTGGCCCTGAACAGCGGTCCGTGTCCGGATCGCCCCGGCGTCCGCAAGGGCCGCCTGCGGCGCCGGCGCTCTGGTCAGGCGCACGTTGCCGAGATAAATGGAGGAGGATTCCGTGCGATCGAAAATAAAGCGCACGCCCTGAAAATGCGCCAGAGGAACGCCGGCAAAGGCGGACAGGGGAATGCGCACGGTCTGGAACACTTCATTGTACACGTCCCCCCCAGTACGCGTCATGCGCTCCGCAGGGCCGCCAGACCGCCGCCCGTGACGCAAGAGAAATGCGTTTCGACAGACCGGCGTTTCCGCCGACCAGCGCAATGGAAAAATCCAGATCCCCCCTGGGATCGGGCAGCTGTCCGCACAGATCACCGAAGCACCGCAGCATCACCCGGAATTCCAGCGTGCGAAAACGCCGGACATCCATTCCGCCTCCCGCATCGACCGC
This sequence comes from Deltaproteobacteria bacterium, assembly GCA_012729055.1. Taxonomy (GTDB): domain Bacteria; phylum Desulfobacterota; class Syntrophia; order Syntrophales; family Smithellaceae; genus UBA8904. The sequence continues at coordinate 40,923 of JAAYDW010000060.1, read as the reverse complement.
ATTCACCTGGAGGAAGCCTCCGGCCCGGTCCCACCGGATGGCGGCGGCCCGCTGGGAATCATCCTGATTGTTGCCGGCCCGGCCATGCTCGTACTGCGTCAGGCCGGAAGACTGGTTGGCCGCTTCCCGGCTGGATATGCCGGTGGGCTTGTCGAAATCATCGAGAATAAAATTTTCGGGATCCGAGGGCGCGGGGGAATATCCCCGGGCATAGGTTGTAATCGCAGTCAGGGCGGCCGGCAGCCCATGGCCGGGATCAAAGCGCCTCGCCAGCGCGGGATAGCGGATAAGGCCGGTGTGGGAGCGGAAGAACGGGATCAGGGTATGGAGGGATGTTTCACGCTGCTCGGGCGAGCCCAGCGTATCGGGAAAAAGCCTCACCTGTCCGATGCAGGATTCCGCATCGGATTGCTGCCACTCGGTGTTGTAAAAGTTATGATTGGCGCCGAAAACCTGAAACGTCGATTTGGAATACGAGCGGGCTTCTCCCGTGTTTTGCAGCATCCGGTCGAAGGGTTTGATTCCCTGCAAATCGGACACATCGCCGTCGCAGGCCGGCAGGAGCACATTCCAGAAAACATCGGGCGCATCCAGTATGCGGCCGGTCTGGCCGTCGACGGGTCCGATTTCAAACAGCGAACGGAAAACAACCGGTCCGATCCGGGCCGGCCACGGGCTCGCCGGATCATGATACTGCGCCATGGCGGCGCGCATTCCTTCTCCGCCGCGTGAATGTCCCATCAATCCCACCTGGGAAAAATCCATGGCCCCTGTGAGCTCAAAACCCAGGGATGGCAAAGCGCCGCCGTCTTTATTCCATTGCGCCAGCTGTTCGAGGTGACGCAGAACGAGCCGGCCGCGCCGGAGATTCAAGCCGCCGTCGCCCGGCTGGCCGGGCGCGGCATTGACGCCCCGATTGGCGTTGATCGATAGCACCACATAGCCCCAGCCGGCCAGAGGCCTTGCCAGATAGTCGTACCCCCGATGGTTGGGAGTCACTTCGTAACGATCGGGACAGGTCCCGTGCAAGGTGTAGTCTATCCGGTCGTCGATCCGGATGCCGAGACCGGCATCGAATCGTCCGCACGTCCCGTGGTTGCCGTGGAGAAAAACAATCAGCGGATACGGCCCGCCGGCGGCCGGACGCCAGACATGCGCCCACAGCTCGGTCTCCATGACATCCGTCACGGAGGGATCGATGGAGGCGGGCAGTTTGTATTCCCCCTCCACAACGGCGAGCGGCGCGGGGTTCGGAAAGGGGGAAGGCGAACAGGCCAATATCGGAAACAGCAGGCCGAAAAGAATAATGAAGAGCACTCTGCAAAAGGGATTCATCAGGCACATCCTCCGTCAATGGAGCATCATTCCCCCGGCCGGTTGACGCTCTATTTCTTCCGCCGGGTATGGTTTTTAGATAGCATGCAGCGGGCCGGAATCCCGGCTGGCGGGATCGAGCCCTTCGCAGAACTTCAAACATCCTGCGAAATTTCCGTCAAGAGAAAAGATTAAAATCCGCTTGACAAGACATGCTCCCTGGGGTAGAAGTTTTACAAACTGGAATGATTCCGAAATGAAAAAGACGAAAGAAACCCTGATCAGTCAGTTGAGGGAAAAGGGCCTCAAGGTCACGCCGCAGCGCATGGCCATTGTCGACGCGCTGGTGGAAAACCGCTACGAGCATCCCGGCGCGACGCTCGTCTTCAACGAAGCCCGCAAAAAAGCCAAACACGTAAGTCTTTCAACGGTTTACGCGACGCTTAAGGAATTTTCTGAAAACGGTCTCATTCGCCAACTGGAATTCGACCGGATGGAGAACCGCTACGACGTGGATCTCTCCGACCATGTGAATCTCATCTGCAACCGCTGCGGGAAGATTTTCGACTACTCCATTCCCGCATCGCTTGAACCCAGAGATATTGCCCGGAAATCGGGTTTTGTCGTGACCGACACCCGACTGGAATTTCACGGGTATTGCCGGGATTGCCTGAAGCGACCCGACTGAACTTTCTTGTGCCGCACTGCCTCGCGGCCTATTTCACGGATGATAAAAAAGTGCGGTGCGTGGCTTTAATTTTATATCAGAATCATTCCAGATTAGAGAAAAGAGGAAGACATAAAAGGGGCAACCATTTTTTAACGAAACATTCCAGGAAAGGAGGAGATTCCATGACTGACGAAAGCAAATGCCCGGTGACGGGCAGAATGAAAAAACCCATTTCCGGCGGCGGCAAATCGAGCCGGGACTGGTGGCCGAATCAATTGAACATCAGGATCCTTCATCAGCATACACATAAAAGCAATCCCATGGGCGAAGGGTTTGACTACGCCAAAGAATTCAGGAAACTCGATCTCAAGGCCGTGAAGAAAGATCTCTATGCGCTCATGACCGATTCGCAGGACTGGTGGCCGGCCGACTGGGGTCACTACGGCGGGCTCTTTATCCGCATGGCCTGGCACAGCGCCGGCACCTATCGCCTGGGCGACGGCCGCGGCGGCGCGGGCTCCGGTTCCCAGCGGCTGGCGCCGTTGAACTCCTGGCCCGACAACGTGAACCTCGACAAGGCGCGCAGGCTTTTGTGGCCCATCAAACAGAAATACGGCAGGAAAATTTCCTGGGCCGATCTCATGATTCTGGCCGGCAACTGCGCACTGGAATCGATGGGATTTAAAACCTTCGGTTTTGCCGGCGGCCGCGTGGACGTCTGGGAGCCGGAAGAAGACGTCTACTGGGGCAGCGAAGAGGAATGGCTGGCCACGAGTGACAAGCCCAAAAGCCGCTACTCCGGCGACCGCGATCTCGAAAATCCCCTCGCAGCCGTGCAGATGGGATTGATTTACGTAAATCCTGAAGGCCCGGACGGCAATCCCGATCCGGTCGCCTCCGGCCGCGACGTGCGCGAAACCTTCGCGCGCATGGCCATGAACGACGAAGAAACCGTCGCGCTGGTCGCCGGCGGCCATACCTTCGGCAAGTGCCACGGCGCGGGCCCCGCAACCCATGTAGGACCGGAACCGGAAGCAGCCCCCATCGAACAGCAGGGCCTCGGCTGGAAAAGCAGCTATAAAAGCGGCAAGGGCGGCGATACGATCGGGAGCGGCATCGAAGGCGCCTGGAAACCGAATCCGACAACCTGGGACATGGGCTACCTGAAAGTCCTCTTCAAATACGAGTGGGAACTGGTCAAAAGTCCGGCGGGCGCCAATCAGTGGCTGGCCAAGGACGTCGAAGACGAAGACATGGTTGTTGATGCGCACGATCCGTCGAAAAAGCGCCGCCCGATGATGACCACGGCCGACCTTTCGCTGCGCTACGACCCGATTTACGAGCCGATCGCCCGGCGCTATCTGGCCAATCCCAGGGAGTTTGCCGACGCCTTTGCCCGCGCCTGGTTCAAGCTGACACACCGCGACATGGGCCCGCGTTCGCGCTATCTCGGCCCGGAAGTTCCGAAAGAAGTGCTGATCTGGCAGGATCCCATTCCCACCGTCAATCACAAGCTGATCAGCAAATCGGACGCCGCCTCGCTCAAGAGCAAAATCCTGGCTTCGGGCCTGTCCGTTTCGGAACTGGTTTCGACCGCCTGGGCGTCCGCTTCCACGTTCCGCGGTTCCGACAAGCGCGGCGGCGCCAACGGCGCCCGCATTCGCCTCGCGCCGCAGAAGGATTGGGAAGTAAACGAACCGGAGCGTCTGGCCAAAGTGCTCAAAACGCTCGAACGCATCCGGAAAGCCTTCAACAAAGAACAGACAAGCGACAAAAAAGTATCGCTGGCCGACCTGATCGTTCTGGGCGGCTGTGCGGGCATCGAGCAGGCGGCGAAAAATGCCGGTTACAAAATTATGGTTCCCTTTACGCCGGGTCGCATGGACGCCTCGCAGAAGCAGACCGACGCGGCTTCTTTCGGCGTGCTCGAACCGAAGGCCGACGGCTTCCGCAACTATGCGAAGGCCAGATACGCCGCATTGCCGGAGGAGACATTGGTGGACAAGGCGCAGCTTCTCACGCTCACCGCGCCGGAGATGACGGTGCTCGTCGGAGGCTTGCGCGTGCTCGGCGCCAACTTCGGCGGCTCTCCGCACGGCGTTTTCACCTCGCGCCCGGGGGCGCTCACCAACGACTTCTTCGTGAACCTGCTCGACATGGGCACCGAGTGGAAGGCATCGCCGCAAGACCCGGACGTGTATGAAGGACGCGACCGCAGGACCGGCGAGATCAAATGGACCGGAACACGCGTCGATCTGATTTTCGGGTCGAACGCGCAGCTTCGCGCCGTGGCGGAAGTTTACGCCTGCGTGGATTCGCAGGAAAAATTCCTGGGCGACTTTACGGCGGCCTGGAACAAGGTCATGAATCTGGACCGCTTCGACCCGGCGTAACAGGAGCTTGCAATTTCCCGTAGCGCGTCACCACTTAGATTCCTCCCCCTCGATACCCTGAAGGGCACACGTGGGGGAGGTCAGGCGGGAGTGATAAAGCTACGCCAATCAAATAAATATTTTTAAAAAAGGAGGAGATTAAAATGTCGAAAACAGAAGAAGCATTGCAGGAAGCTTTTGCCGGAGAATCACAGGCCAACCGCAAATATCTGGCTTTTGCGGCCAAGGCCGACCAGGAAGGATTTGCTCAGGCGGCAAAACTGTTTCGGGCGGCCGCGGAAGCGGAGACTGTCCATGCCCACGCCCACTTAAAGGCGATGAAAGGCATCCGTTCCACAAAGGAAAACCTTCAGGAAGCGGTCGCCGGAGAAACGCACGAGTTTAAAAGCATGTATCCGGCCATGATTGAAGCAGCCAAAGCCGAAGGCCATAAAGAAGCGGAAAGATCATTTATTTTCGCCAACGAGGTGGAAAAAATTCACGCCGGACTCTATCAGCAGATGCTGGACAATCTCGATGGCGCGAAAGAAACCTACAGCTATTATGTCTGTCCGGTCTGCGGCTATACGGCGGAAAAAGAAGCGCCGGAAACCTGCCCGGTTTGCGGCGCCAAGGGAAAGATGTTTAAAAAAGTGGATTAATCGTTTTACATAAAAAAAGGAGACTCATTATGACAGCCAGAAATGAAGTGTACAAATGCAATGTCTGCGGCAATATCGTGGAAGTGCTTCACGCGGGTGTAGGAAAGCTCGTATGTTGTGAACAGCCCATGAAACTCATGACGGAAAACACAACGGACGCCGCGAAGGAAAAGCATGTTCCGGTCATTGAAAAAACGGCGGGCGGATTCAAAGTAACCGTTGGCAGCGTGGCGCATCCGATGGAAGAAAAGCATTACATCGAATGGATTGAAATTCTCGCGGACGGCAAAATCTATCGCCAGTATTTGGCGCCGGGCCAGGCACCTGAGGCGGTTTTCCCCATTGAGGCAGCCAGTATCACGGCGAGAGAGTACTGCAATCTTCACGGACTGTGGAAAGCGTAAGCCGGAACAGGACCACGATAAAAAGGAGAATCCATGGTTAAATTATACCGATGCATAATTTGCGGCGACGCTTATATCGGCGCCAGCCCTCCGGCGAACTGCCCTTTCTGCGGCGCTCACGGAGAATATATAGTGGAGGCCAGAGAAGCGGTCGTGAACTTTGATGTGCTTCTGAGCGCAAAAGACCAGGCCAAAGCCGAACACGCGCTTGCGGTGGAAATCAGCAATTCCGCCTTCTACATGTGCGCCGCCGGTCAAACCGACAATCCCGAGGGGAAGATACTGTTCAAGGCGCTGGGCAAGATCGAGGCGGAGCATGCCTCCATCTGGAGAAAAATCCTCAAACGGGAAGCCGTTGCGCCGGGAAGCGACGCCTGCCACACGCAGAATGTCGAAAATCTCAAAGAATCTCACGCAAGAGAAACGCGGGCCATCGACTTCTACCGCAAGGCGGCCGCCGAAGCGGATCATCCGCGGATCAAACAACTTTTTGAAGCGCTGGTGGACATCGAAACGGACCACCTGCACCTTTCCGAGGAAAGACTTTCGTAAATCAATCCATGGCCACCGGGGGCGGTCTTCCCCCGGCGGCCATCGGCAAATCTTTCGTTTTCACGGTTCGATATTTTAAAACACGTATTCCATTCCCTCCTGAAGAAGTGCGGATTTAAAACGTGTATAAAGCGCACCTGAAAGTGCGCACGACGTCGCTGTTGATCCCAAAAAGAATGATTGACATCAGAAGCCAACTTGCATATATTCAACGCACATTCAGTTCGGTTCTTATCAATACTCTGTTTCATCATGAAACTGCACGTTGACTGATCAGCGCGAGACAATAAGAACGATGTAGCTTATTCCACTCTGCATAAGAGTGTCTACATAGAGGAGCTACGGGTAGGCAAAGGTAGCCATAACCCTATCTGTGCAAAAGAGCGCATTTCGCTCTTTTCAACACAAGGAGGTCATTATGACAAGAATAAACCTATTAGTAGCAAAAGTTGTGCTTTTAGGCGTGTGTATTCTGTGTATTTCCCCCGGGACTTTACGGGCCGAAGAAACAACGGTATCGGTGACGGCATACACACTGACGGAGTGTTACCACAATAAGGGCAAGACCGCTTCCGGAGAGATGGTAAGACCCGGAATCGTAGCTGTATCAAGAGACCTGGAAAGAAAAGGGTTTAAACTGGGAACCCGAATCGCCATCAGCGGCATGGGAACTTTCATCGTCAAAGATCGAACCAGCCCCAAGAATCGTGGCAACATCGACATCTATATGCTCTCGCACGAGCAGGCAATAAAGTTTGGACGGCAGAAATTTGTTTTAGTCGAAAATCCCGATGGATTAAAGTCATTATCCAGTAAAGCAAAATATGTCTGTGTTCTAGACTAGTCGCGCCAATCCAAAGAAAAATGCCATTCAGTGGGTATAGGCTCCTCGCCGCTGGATGGCATTTTTTTTTCAGGGGCATTCAGGCGCCCCCTCAATTACTCGCCCACCATCCGCCGTTCAACAAGGCGAAGGCCGTGATATTGGGTAGGCAGTCATGCCCGAAAGAAATCGTAACATATTAATGATATTGACAGGCCGGCGCGAATTCCCTATACTGCGTTTCCGTCAAAACCGGCAACCGCGAAACCGATTACGATGCTGAAGGCATGACGGCCGCCGCCCGATGATCCGGCATTTGACGATCATCGCCAACCGGAATAATCCATGCCCGTCCGGAGGAGCTTTTTGAAACGCGACATTGCCATCGACTACCTGCGCAGCGTCGTCACCCTGCTGGTGGTCGCCCATCATGCCTCTCTGGCCTACAACACCGTCAGCTACCTTGACGCCAACGATTACATGAAATCTTCGACCCCCGTCGTCGATATGGCTCGCTGGAGGCCGCTGGACTTGTTCGTGGGCTGGAACGACACGTTCTTCATGTGTCTCATGTTCCTGATATCCGGACTCTTCATTCTCCCGTCGCTGAACCGGAAAGGCGCCGGCCGCTTCATGACCGACCGGGCCAAGCGTCTCGGCATTCCCTTTATCGTTTCCGCCTTTCTGCTGGCCCCGCTGGCCTACTATCCGTCATGGCTCTTAACAAGCGAAAGCGTCCAGGGCGGCTACCTGCCGCGATTCTTCACGAACGACGGCTGGGCAAGCGGGCCGGCCTGGTTTATCTGGGTCTTGCTGGCCTATGGCGCCGTCGTCGCCTTGGCGTACCGGTTCGCTCCGGGTCTCATGAAAAAGTTATCCTGGACGGCCGCCTCGCCCCGGAATCTGGTCGTGGCCTTTCTTCTGGCCAGCCTGGCGACGACGATTCCACTGCGCCTGTTCATCGAACCCGGCTACTGGCTGCATGTCGCGGGGCCCTTCTATTTTCATGCCTGGCGATTCCTTTTGTACTTCGCCTGGTTTTTGCTGGGCGTTGCCCTGGGCAGCGCCGATCCGGACCGTTCCCTTTCGCGGAAGAATCTCAAGCCGTGGCCGCTGTGGCTGGTCCTGGGCGCGGTCACCTTTCTGGTCCATGGATACATCGAAAATCAGGGAGCCGGTCTGGCGATCATTCCGGCATGGCTTCTGACCGTCATCATGACGACTTTCTTTTGTCTGTGCTGCACCTTCACGAGTCTGGCCGCCCTGGGTCTTGCGCGCGCTTTTTTCCATACCGCCCGTCCCGCGGCGGACAGCCTGACTGCCAACGCCTACGGCGTCTACGTCTTTCATTACGTCTTCGTCATCTGGATGCAGTTTCTGCTGCTGGGGCTGCCTTTTCCGCCTTGGATAAAATTTGTGGCGGTTTTCTTAACGGCTCTGGCGGCCAGCTGGCTTTTGACCGCGTTGTTGCGCAAAACCCCCGCCCGTCAAATCCTTTAAAATACAGGGTACCCCCTGAAGAAGTTATCATCATTTTTCTTTGCCCTTTCTCCCGCGTAACAGGCAAAATCGCTGAGAACCCTGAGATGCTTAATCCTTTTAAGGGCCCGCCATACAGAAATGTTCTTTTTGATAACAGACCGAATATGTTCATCTGCAATGATGTCAAGATCGATGATGCGTTTTCCTCTCTGGCATTGTTCTTGTAAGTAAAAACCAGGGAGGTAACGCATTATGAAAGTTATCGTCGCGGTTGTTCCGTCCGATAAACTCAAAAACGTAAAGGACGCCTTGCTGGAGGTCAAAGTGGGCAAGATCACCGTCACGCACGTGATCGGCTGCGGGGCTCAGGCCGGCAAAATCGAAGATGACGGGGGAAACCCGACCGGAGGCGAACTCATGGGAAGGGTTCGATTTGAAATTGCCGTCAATGACGACTATGTGAAGCCCACGGTGGAAGCCATTATCAAAGGCGCGCGCACCGGCCTTATCGGCGACGGCAAAATTTTTATTGTTCCCCTGGAGGAGTGCATCCGCATTCGCACCGGCGAATCCGGACGGATGGCCATCGGATAATCCGGCCCGGAAAGGAAGCGACCCGATGAACGCCCATTATTTCCAGCACGTTCCCTTTGAAGATCTGGGCAGCATCCGTTCGTGGCTTCTGGCGGCAGGCTATGCGATCACCCGCACGCCTTTTTTTGAATCGGCAACCCTGCCCCGGCCCGATCAAATCGATCTGCTGGTTATCCTGGGCGGCCCGATGAGCGTCCACGACGAAGACCGGTATCCCTGGCTTGCGGTTGAAAAAAAATTCATCCGGGACGTCATCTCATCCGGGAAACCGGTTCTCGGGATATGTCTGGGCGCGCAGCTCATCGCCTGGGCGCTGGGCGCAAAGGTTTATCCGAACGCCGTCAAGGAGATCGGCTGGTTTCCCGTTTACGGCGTTTACTCCGGCGACGAGTCCATCTTTCGCTTCCCGCCCTCGCTTCAGGTGTTCCACTGGCACGGAGAAACATTTGATCTGCCGCGGGAAGCAATCCGCATCGCGAAAAGCGACCACTGCGAAAACCAGGCGTTTCAGTGGGGCCGGTCGGTCATCGGCTTGCAGTTTCACCTGGAAACGACGCCCGAAGCCGCGCGGGACATTGTCGCGCATTGCCGGGAAGAGCTGGTTTCATCGCCCTCAGTCCAAAACGAAAGAGAAATTCTGTCCGCCGGGCGCAAGCAATATCAGGCCATTAATGATTGTATGGGAAACATCCTTTCTTACCTCGTCTAACATCGGGCCATCACTTCTTCTTGCGCTCGTCGATGTCTCCCGGATAATTCATGGCCTCCGTACCGCGTTCGCGCGTCCGGATGCGGATGACATCCTCCACGGGCGTCACAAAAATGATGCCGTCGCCCGGCTCGCCCGTATAGGCGGATTGAAGAATCGCCTCAATGGCGGCTTCAAGGTTGCGTTCGTTCAAAACAATGTTGATCTGAATTTTGGGCAGGAGATTGACCTGATAGGTTCCGGCCCGTCCGACCAGTTGAACGCCTCCCTGCCGGCCGTGCCCCCGGACTTCAAACAGACTAAGCCCCACAATGCCTATCGCACTGAGGCCGTCCATAACGTCGTTCACTTTATCTTCGCGGATAATCGCTTCTATTTTTTTCAGCATCGTAACCTCTCCGATCTCTGATCCTGATGAATGCTTTTAACATTCGTTTTAAAACTGCGGCTTATAAGTAAGATCGTTCTCCGTGCGAGCTGATGTCCAGCCCCACCTCTTCTTCTATCGGGCTCACGCGCAGCCCAATGCTCACATGAAGCGCTTTGGCCAGCACATAGGTCATACCGAAGGCAAAAACAATCGTGACGATGACGGCAATCAGTTGAACGGCAAACTGGGAGGGATTGCCGAAAAACAAGCCGTTGGCCGCATCGGCGTTGACGGCCACGGTCGCGAACAACCCCGTGGCCAGGGTTCCCCAGGTGCTGGCCATCCCGTGACACGCCCACACATCCAGGGATTCATCGAGCTTTCTTCGTTCCCGGAAGCGTATCGCATAGTAGGCGAGCGGGGCCGCAACAGCGCCGATAACCATGGCCGCCAAGGGCGTCACATAACCGCATGCCGGCGTCACCGCCGCCAGACCGACCACCATGCCGGTTGCAATCCCCAGCGTGCTGGGCCGGCCGTCGAGCCAGGAAAGCAGCATCCAGACAAGGCCTGCGGTGGCCGCCGACGTGTTGGTGGTCACCAGGGCGTTTACCGCCACGCCGTTGGCGCCCAGGGCGCTGCCGGCGTTGAAGCCGAACCAGCCGACCCACAGCAACCCGGTTCCCAAAACAGTCAGCGGAATATTGTTGGGCTCCATCGGAAAACTGCCGTGTCCCTTGCGCGGACCGATGACCAGCGCAAAGGCCAAAGCGGAAAAGCCGGCGGCAATGTGGACAACGGTTCCGCCCGCAAAATCCAGCACGCCCATTTCCCTGAGCCATCCGCCCTGCCCCCAGACCCAGTGGCAAAGCGGATCATAGACCAGCGTCGCCCAGAGCAGACTGAAAAGCAGAAAGCTCTTGAACTTCACCCGTTCCACGAAAGCGCCTGTGATCAGAGCGGGCGTAATGACGGCAAACATCATCTGGAAGGCGGCAAAAAGCTGATGAGGAATATTTTTCGCGTACACCGCGTTGGGCTGGGCGCCGACTCCCGTAAACCCGAGATAATCGAGTCCGCCGATTAATCCGCCGATGTCCGGACCGAAAGCCAGCGAGTAGCCGTAAATCACCCACTGCACACCGATCAGCGACATGAAGATATAGCTCAACGTCAGCGTCGAGAGAACATTTTTTCGCCTCACCATTCCGCCGTAGAAAAAGGCCAGTGCCGGCGTCATCAAAAGCACCAAAGAGCAACAGACTAAGATCCAGGCGGTATCGCCGGTGCTGATTTGCGCGTTCATGGATATATACTCCTTATCGTTGATATATTGAGCAGCGAAAGGAGCAATATTCCTGCCAGCATCGATTTGTCACGAAACACGGGGAGTTATGGAATCAGCCCCCGGGCGTCGGGAAGCATATTTGTTCTATTGCGCGCGATCGATTACAAAATTGTTCTGCCTTGAATCTTAAATTATCAATTGGAATATCTTTCAGAATCCATCGGTAACGTGCGGATCAACCGGAGCAAGGCGAAAGTCTTGCCTTGCGATCGGCTGCATTTGCCGGATAAGAATTCACAGCTTATCATAAATACGATCGGGCATCGCTTTTAGCATCCAGGCGATTAATCTCCACTTGCGAGTAATATACACATTCGACGCTTTTCTTTTTATTGCATCATATATTTGCTTCGCTGCTTTATCCGCTGGGGAAGCCCAAAAGATGCCTTCTCCTTTGGCCATGGCTGTTTTAACGAATCCAGGTTTAACGTCAGTCACAATTATAGGTAATTGCAGGTTCCTGATTTTTTGCCTAAGGCCTTCCATGTGGTTGGATGCAAAAGCCTTGGATGCATTATAGGCAGGAGATTCTCTCCCTCCGCGCAGAGCAGCCATTGACGAAATGCCTACAAGATGCCCAGAACCCTTCTCTATGAAGTGATGAACGGCAACATTGGCAAGAGCGGAAAAACCGATCACATTCGTCCGGATGGTTTCATTTTCTACTTGCCAGTTGAGATCGTTATTGATTTCCCCTGTACCCGCGCTTATCACGACAAGGTCTGTTTCACCCAGTTCGTTTATGAATTCTGAAAATATACCCATGGCAGCTTCTGCATCAGCAATATCAATTTCCCGGATGAATATTTCGCCTCGGATTTCTTTGCGAAGCTCTTCCAACAGATGTTTTCTTCTCGCCATGACACCAACTGCATAGCCGTTTTGAGACAATATCCTGGCCAACTCACGTCCCATCCCGGAGCTGGCTCCTATCACGATAGCTTTCTTCATGGTTTCACATTCTTTCTTACACGATGCAATCAGCTGGAGCAAAGCAACCGGCCGGTTTTTTTGTCAGGCTGTTTTTCTGCTTAATACTGTTCTGCGTTCCATTACTTCAACTATCCATATACCGGCTGTAACGAATACAATATCAACAAGGATTCGCAAGAATAACTCCACAACAGACATTTCCAAGTATACCAGTACAAACAAATTATAAATCAGCCAATAGCTCCCGAAAGTTAAACATCCAAATCGCAAGGCGCGTACTATGGCAGTAACGTCATTTCTCTCTTCCCTTAAAAGCCGGTACATTACACTCAGCCATATTCCGATACCCAGCGTCCAGAAAAAGGTTTCCCATGGCTTTTGCGTATAGGCCGATAAAATAAGAACCAGGGCGTAACTGCAATATCGTCCTGCCAGAAAAAACAGCGGAACGAGGACAAAGGGCTTCCAGCTCAATCTATGCTGCTCTTTGACGTTGAGATTGCCGGTACCCGTCATCAACGACAGCATTAATGCCAACAACACTAAAGATGCCCCATCAGCGGCGCCTCCGCGAAGTTCATTCAGCAGTCGAGAGTCAAAGACAAGATTCATTTCGATGATTGCCAAAAAAGTCAGGATGCCGAATGAAAGACCGAAACGCCATCCCTTTACGACCTTTGTTCCAGGCAAATATTTTTGTATCAGAACAAACACTATGGCGACGGTTGTAAATAAAACGATGAGCATTGCCGTAGCTGCAGGCAAGATCAAACCTTTTTCGGCTAAAATACTGGGCGGGAAATTGTAGTATACACGCGGGACAAAAAGAATATGCAGAATCACATCCGCGAACACCCCAACGATAATACAAATAATCACTTTCCAATAATTGCATTTGAATGTTGTCATTGATTTGCGCTCTTCAGAATTATGACGTTCCATTGCGTCATAATTGAACCAAAACGATAAGCTCAGCCAAAGCCGCGCAGCGGTGATCGGCTGCAGCGCCGAGGTTATGCCGCCGTGTCTATTGCGCGACATACCCACCATCGATAGAATGAACACTGCCGGTAATAAACGAAGCGGCGTCACTGAGCAGATAGGCAACCAGCTGTGCAACTTCTTCCCGCGTCGCAAGCCTTTTCATTGGGTGGACACTCGCCATCCGGTCAGTAACCTCCTTGCCAGACTCCAAGATCCTGGGGGTTGCTACATAGCCAGGCGCAACGGCATTTACCCTTACATTTGACTCCGCCAGCTCCAGGGCTGCCGACTTGGTTAGACCAAGGATGGCATGCTTTGCTGTGGTATATGCGGTCATTCCCGGCAGACCAACCAAACCATTGGCAGAAGACATATTAACAATAGCGCCACCACCGCTTGAAAGCATGACGGGTATTTCATACTTCATGCAGTAAAAAACGCCTGAAATATCGGTATCAATCACTTCACGCCACACATCGATGTCGACATCTTGTACAGGAATGCCCGCGGGACCGGTAATTCCTGCGTTGTTCACTGCCATATCGAGCTGCCCAAATCGATCAACCGCTTTTTTCACAGCCCTTTCTATTTGAATCGGATCACATACATTTGCCTCAATAGGCAGCGTACGCTTCCCTTTAGGATCAATCCGTGAACACACACTCCGGACAGGTTCCAAGTGCCGACCGACCAATACTACAGCTGCGCCGCCATCATAAAGCCTTTCCGCAATTGTCTCGCCAATTCCGGTTCCCGCTCCGGTTATCAATGCAACTTTCTTAGTAAAGTTCATGTTTTGTCCTTCAATTTTTCCTATGCATAACGAAATAATCACCTGAAGCGCAGCGATCGGCTATAGCGGCTTTGCTATGCCATATCCTTCAAAATATCACCTGTTGATATTACCTTGGCATACGGATGCGATAATGCAGCCATAAAGGATGCATGAACCTCCGGTGCCTTTATGATCTTCTTGTTAAAGACTAAATCCATAGTTGCGCATGCATCCTCCGCAACAGTGCAATTGAAGCCCAAATCAAAAGCAGCGCGGGTTGTGGCGTCAATGCACATATGGGTCATGGCGCCACAAATGACGAGATTGTCGATACGCATACTCCTTATGGTTTCCGATAAAGATGTATTACGAAAGCTGTTCGGATAATTCTTGACTATCACCGTTTCACCATCCCTGGGCGAAACCCTTTCATTCAATTGTGCGCCTTCTGTGTCAGGCAAGAAAAAGAATGCATTAGGGGGAAGTGAAATGTGCTGTATATGTATGATAGGTGACTTTGACTTCCTAAATTCAGCCAAGAGAATTCGGGCATTATCGGCGGCAGCTTCTATACCGAAAAGTTCCATTTTCCCGCCGGGAAAATAATCATTCTGCAAATCAACGATAACAAGACCTCTATACATATGTCCTCCTTTTCGATGGATTGCTTAAGGGCAGAACGAAACGCTAAGCCGGCTGACAATGGAGCGCAGCGGAATTGCCAGCCCGATTTAATGCGGTTGTTATGTGCCGGGGTTATACTCATTTCCCTTCACTTTATTTATGTAATTTTCTATTCGTTTGTTTCTTGATTTTATGAAGCCAACCACCTTTCTTTTGTATAATAGATATTGGTTGACATCGGAAAATGACGGACGAGTTTTGAAACCATCAAAAGACAAATAAAATTTAATCTTATTGTTTTCATCTATCAGATCATCCAAGAAGAAAAAATGGATGTATCCCATGAAATCATCAAACAAATCGAAATAATTCCCATATCTCAATAAGGTGTCATAAAGTGGACTTTTTCCCCCAGAATAAAAGAGACGGATACATTCTAAGGTTAAATCAAACCTGTCATCAATTAAACTATTTACTCCGCGAGCTTGATTGATTGTATACTTTCCGTCAATTCTGTTATTTGGAAAAATGATATAGGCTCCAATAGTAGAACCTGTATCAAAAAGCTCCTTGACCTCGTCGGGAATTTGTTCTGTAAGCCAAAACTTTCGCTTATGATTTTTATACGAGTGTGTTATGGCATCGCTACCCAAGAAGAATTCTCCTAATTCTGATCTGTGATATAGGTAGGTACCAGTTTTAGTATCACTTAATTCAAAGAATTCGCGATTTGGTAATAGTTTGCTCCATAATATCTTATGATATCTACGGAGTGTTGGGCTGGCACTGTCAGGGTCGCCACCATTCGAATCCGAGTAAAAATTATAATTTATGTCAATTATCATTTGGCCCACACCTTTTCGTCTGTTTGCACACAACGAAATGCTAAGCCGGAGCCGCGCCGCAGGCGCTGCGATCGGCTTGGGCGACGGGTTATCCATTTTTGTATTTTATATGCAGTTCTTCTGCCACTTGTGCCAGTTTCTTATCAAGTGTCCAAATTGGAACGCCCGTCAATACAGCGGACGCGGCAAGCTGAGCATCAGCATAACCGATACCTTTTCCCATCAATCGGTTATTTTCAATAAAGGATAATACTTCTTCATACTCTGCTTCAATGCTCATGGGCAACAGTTTGAGAAAAGAAAAAATTACCGCTCTGTCTTTGAGATTTCCGCACGCCAGTTCGCCGACGATCAAGGGGTGACATAATACAGTTCCGTTATTGAGCAAATTTGCCAATTCAGTATTTCCATCCCGTAAATGTGAGACCCAAACGGAGGTGTCCACAAGAACCATGATTGATCATGCTCCTTTTCTTCTCGGTATTTCCTGAAGCTGTTTTTGAGTTCCACCTAACTTTGCAAGCCTCCGTGCGCTTTCTCTGGCAATAAGCGCTTCCAAGCCCAGCTTAACCAGTGTTGTTTTCTCTTTAATTCCGGTAATTTTTGATGCTTTATCAATTAAATTATCTTCAATATTCAGTGTTGTTCTCATATTTTTACCTCATACAAATGTGATGCAATAATATGCATATTATATGCAGATATTTCAAGATATTTTTTGATAACGAAAAGCTCAGGCGGAGCGTAGCGATCGGCTGTCTTGCTTTTTATACCCATTAATTTTCTGGTTCACCAGGTAGCTGCGCAGCATGGCAAACCGCCACCACCCATACATCATTGTCCTTAACCTTATAGAAAAAGCGACAGGGCTTTACAATGACTTCACGAAAAGGAAGTTCAGGAAACTCTGGAAGCGGCCTTCCCGACTCGGGAAACTTCTTGAGACGGGATAGAGCTTTCTCTGTTTTTTGACGAAAAGATAATGCAGCAGAAGGCCTGTCTCGGTGTATATACGCAATGGCATCAAGAAATTGGCGGCGGCCTGTGGGCGTGAATAATATTCTCACCGTTTTGCCGCCTCAAGATAACGGTCGGCCTCTCTCAGCACTTCGTCGAGTTCATAACCAGTTCCCGCCGCTATTTCTTTCTCGCCTCTGGCGAGCAAGTGTAAAATATCCATTTCGTGCTGTGCATTTTTATAGACTTCCATGCTTACCATTACCGCAGCCGCTCTTCCGCGCTGTGTAATAAAAACCGGTTCTCTTGAAGATGAAAGACTCTTCACTACATCGCTGGCATTTTGTCTAAGATCGGAAATGGGTATAATTTTTGGTGCATTTGGCATTGGTTGTACCTCCAGTTGTGCTTTTAATTGTACTGCCAATGAATAATGTAGTCAAGCTTTATGCCCTATTTTTACGGGTAACAATTAACATTCATAATGTACACAATCCGGCATTTTATGCCGCTTCAACGTTTAGCTGCTTTGTTCCGAAAAAATAACTATTGAAAATCAAACAACAATTTATTCGTACTTACACAACAGGTCTTTATTATCAGCAAATACATAATAAATATGGTGCAGGAACTTTTTAGGACACAAGAATGTGGAGACGACGATGATCTTGCGCGACATGTCGCACGCCCCGCAAAGCCCGCTGGATATGCTGTTTGCCGGAACGAAGAAACAAAAGGCATCCCGAAACTCTGCCATGCCGCAGATGGCTTCCAATGTGATGAGCAATCCGACTGACGCAACGTGTGCAACGCGCAACTTTATGACGCCGCAAGCTGCAAACGCGTTTCAAAATATCAATCCATTCAAAACCGGCGCTCCCGCGGTCTTACCGCCCGCAAAAAAGTGTAATTTTCAGGCGCCGAATGTTGCCGGTCCCTGTGAGCGTTCCATTTCTTCGGCCGGGTACGGTTTTAAAATATCGAGCAACCGGCCGGGATCCTGAAGCGCGGGATTGAGCCACAACGCGTGTGCGGCAGCGGGAACGATGACGGGCATGCGGTCATGGACGGGCGCGACGGTTTCGTTGGCCTGCGTGGTAATGATCGTGCAGCTTTCCAGCGGTTTTTGGTCGGGGGCCGTCCACTTTTCGTAAAGGCCGGCAAAATAAAAAGGGGCGCCGGATTTCAGACCGAAGCAATACGGAATTTTTTTGCCGCCTTCCTTTTTCCATTCATAAAATCCGTCAGCGGGGATGAGACATCGCCGCTTAGCAAAAGCGTGCTTAAAGCTCGGTTTCTGCGCGACGGTTTCCGCGCGGGCGTTGATGAGCCGGGCGCCGACGGACGGATCCTTGGCCCAAAAAGGAACGAGCCCCCAAAAAAAAGATTTCAGCAGATTGCCCCCGCCGGCGCCGACGACGGCGGGAATCGGCCGTCCCGGCGCGACGTTGCGGCTGCGATCAAAAGAAATGGAAATTTCGGAGATATTGAAATCCCGCGCGATGGCCGACAAAGCCGTGATCAATACAAATCGTCCGCACATGACTTCAACCGTTGTGTTGTTTCGCTTCGGAGCGGCCTCCGACCGATCCGGGACGCAGCCCGAGTTCTTTTCGTCGTCCCGGACAAAGCTTCCGGTACTGCCGTTTCTGCTGTTTAGGACAGTCCCGGCCCGCAGTGCGCGGACCGGGATTGTCGGATGTGCCGTTGTCTGACGGTTTCTATCAGACTTTAATGTTGCCTTCCTTCAAGGTCTTGGTGGCTTTGAAAATCTCGAGGGGGAACTTCTTGTAGATTTCATCGAGTTTTCCCAGGAGCACCGGGTAGCCGATGCCCTGCGCCAGCGCGAACGGACCGAAAGGCGAACCGCCGCCGTTGGCCATGGCCAGATCGATCTGCTTCGGATCATCCGCCACGCCTTCTTCCAGGAGCTTGGTCGCCTCGTTGACCTGCAGGGCGATGAGGTGGCTGATGTCGTATTCCTTGGTCGCCTTGGCCAGATCGATCGTCGGCCTTCCCTTGGACCAGTCATAGAATCCTTTGCCGGTCTTCTTGCCGAGGTTGCCTGATTTCAGATAGGCCAGAATCGCATCGGACGGCTTATAGTCGGGAGAAAGCACCTGGGCAAAATATTCCAGGCCGTGCAGGGCGACGTCGATGCCGACGTAGTCCGTCAGCTCGAAAGGCGCCATGGGCATGAGCGGTTTAAGCGCCGCGTCGAATTCTTCGGGTGTGGGATGACCCGCTTCCACGATCTTGGACAGCAGCACCAGCGAGGGTTCGTTGACCCGGTTGAAGATGAAACCGGGGGAATCCTTCTTCACGATGACCGGAACCTTCTTGATCTTTTTGGCGATCTCGTAGCCCACCTGAATGGCCTCGTCAGAGGTCTTGTTGCCTTTGATCACTTCCACCAGTTTCATCAGGATGGCCGGATTGAAGAAGTGATAACCGATTACCTTGTCGGGACGCTGGGTGGCGGACGCAATCTCGGTGATGCTGATGTTCGAGGTGTTGGACGCCAGAATGGCATGCCGCGGGGCGTATTTGTCCAGATCGGCAAACACACTCTTTTTAAGCTCAACCTTCTCGGGAACGGCTTCGATGATGAAGTCCGCGTCCTTGACGGCTTCTTTGATGTCTACCATGGGAACCAGGCGCTTAAAAGCGTCGTCGTAGGCTTCCGGCGTCATCTTGCCTTTTTCCTTAAACTTGTCGAAGCTGGCCTTGATGCCGGCCATGCCCTTGTCCACAAAACGCTGTTCGATATCTCTCAGGATCACCTTGTAGCCGCCCATCAGACAGCTGGCGGCGATGCCGTGTCCCATGTCTCCCGCGCCGATCATGGCAATGGTCTTGACGTCTTCTGCTTTCATTTTATTCTCCTTTTCTTAAATGGATAATAAAAGCAGGGAAGGGCTTTGTTCCCGCCAGGGCGCTCAGCCCCTTCCCTGTCCCTTGAATTTACTTTTTCAGTTTGGCGACTTCTTCATCCCGCAGAACCTTGCGCAGAATCTTGCCGACGGCCGACTTGGGCACGGCGTCGCGGAATTCAACGACCTTGGGCACCTTGTAGGCGGTCATTTTCTGCTTGCAGTATTCGATGATTTCCTCCTCGGTGGCCTGCGCGCCCGGCTGCAGGACAATGAAGACTTTGACCGTTTCGCCCCGGTAATCGTGCGGAATACCGACGGCCACGGCTTCAGCCACTTTCGGATGCTCGTAAAGCGATTCCTCGATTTCACGGGGATAGATGTTGAAGCCGCTGGCGATGATCATGTCTTTCTTGCGGTCGACGATGAAGATGTAACCGTCCTCGTCCACCTGCGCGATATCGCCGGTATGGAGCCAGCCGTCGCGCAGCTGGTTCTTGGTTTCCTCCGGATTGTTCCAGTAGCCTTTCATCACGGTCGGCCCCTTGACAATCAGCTCTCCCGGCGTTCCCGGCTTGACGTCTTCCACGCCGTTTTCCACGTCCACGAGGCGGAAGTCGTTGTCCGCCATCGGAATGCCGATGGAACCGACCTTGTTGAAGGACAGCGGATTGGCGATCGTAATCGAGCTCGTTTCGCTCAAGCCGTAGCCCTCGCTGAACGTGATGCCCAGATCGATCACGCGCTCGATCAGTTCCACGGGCATCGGCGCGCCGCCGGAGTTGAGGAGGCCCAGATATTTGCCCAGATCGAGGCTCGCCGCTTTGGGATGATTGACGATGGCGGTGATCATGGTCGGTACCGCCGGGAAGTAGGTGATGTGGCCGGATTTGACGATGGTGTCGAGTATTTCGTCAATGTCGAACCGCGGCACGAGAACCTGCGTGGCGCAGCCGAAAAACGCCCAGTTCATCGCCGTGATGTTGCCGTACACATGGAAGTACGGCAGGACGCACAGGGCGCTGCGCTCCTGCTGCGGCTGGGACAGAGGAGAATAGGCGCCCGGCGATGCCCACATGCCGCACTGGAACGTGGCGGCCACCAGGTTGCCGTGGGTCAAAAGCGCGCCCTTGGGAAAGCCGGTTGTTCCGCCGGTGAACTGGATCATCGCCGGATCATCCGGAACGATCAGCACCCGCGGCGGCCGGGTGTCCTTGCAGTTTTCGATCAGCTCCGAAAAGTGCAGCCAGCCTTCTTCCAGTTCAAGACCCTTGGCCGTGCTCACGCCGAAACCGTTGATGTAATCGGTAACCTTGGTGACGACCACACGCTTCAAACCCGTTTCCTTGACCAGGGGCCTTACGTTGGGCAGCACCATGTCGAACGTGATGAGCGTTTCCATCGATGTGTTTTCGAAGATGAACTTGAGCTCCGTCGGCGTGTACAGCGGATTGACATTGACGACAATGCCGCCCAGATGCAGGACGGCCAGATAGGATACGACAAATTGCGGACAGTTGGGCAGCTGGATGCCGACGCGGTCGCCTTTTTTCACGCCCTGGGCGGCCAGGGCGTTGGCAAGCCTTAAGACCTGCTCGCGGATCTGCCAGAAGGTCAGCTCGGATCCGTAGAAGCTGGTACAGACCTTGTTCGGGCACTGCCCCGCGGTCAGCTGAAAAATTCTCTGCGCCGGATACTGGGGATAGCGGATGGTCTGGGGAACGTAGTAGTCGTAGAATTTTTGCCAGGGTCTCATCGTCATAAACAGGAACCTCCTTAAGTAGTGTTGGTTAAGTGTTATTCCCCGTTATTGCCGTGTCGCAGGGCAAGACGCCGGTCCGGCTTATTTCTTCGCCGGAATATTCCGGCTTAGCGCCTCGCGGTCGCCGCCGCTCATGCCGGCGATGTAACGCACCAGCTTTTTGCGCGACTCGATGTCGTACTGCGTGGTGATGGCGATCTGTTCCATGATCGGTGAGCCGCCGCCGTGGTAGCCGCCCACCTTGGCGATGCCGCCCGAAGCGGAGCAGAGACTGTCGCCGATCATGCGCCACAGCTGGGCCTGATCTTCAGCCGACATTTTCGGACTGCGTTTGGTGTACTTGAGAAGCTGTTCGCCCGTATCGGGGTTGAGAAAATCTTTTTCATGCGGAAAAGTGGCCGGAACGCCGCCTGCGATATCGCAGACGATTTCGGCTTCCCGCCAGACCGCCTCGCCGGTGAGGCAGCGGCCGACGTTGCAGTAAATGGAGTGGGGAATGAAAGACCCCGGTCCGAAGGGAACGAATCCGTGCCCGGGAATGTATAGCTCCGGCTTGCCCAGATCGGAAGCTGTATAGCCCGCTGCGTAGCCCAGCTCGGTGGTCATGATGAGTTCGGCCAGCTTCGCCCGGACGTGCTCCGCCTTGTGAATGTTGTTCGCTTCCGCTGCTAAAGCGGCCGTTCCCAGAATCAGATCCCCGATTGCCGGCTTGCAGCCCGAATAGGAATGACGATGAAACAGCGCAAACAAAAGCGCCATCGCGCCGCCCAGCATCGTTTCGCCCGCCAGGAAGACCCTCTCCCAGGGAACAAAACAGTTCTCGAAGATCATGTAGGAATCCGTGGCGCCCTGCGTGACGCCGCGTTTGAAATGCTCCCGCGGACGCAGATTGTGGATCGTGACCACCTGCTTGAGGCCTTCCCAATCGCCGGGAACGGCAAACGATACCGCCCAGTCCTTGTCGTCCTTGAGCAGGGCCCGCGTGGGCGTGACCAGGACTTCGTCGGCCACGGAGGCTTCGGAAATGTGAACCTTGCAGCCTTCGACCACAATGCCGTCTTTGAGTCTTTCCTTGATGCGCAGATAGGAGCCGGGATTGGGCTGCTGGAAAGGACGAAGCATCCGGTCGCCTTTCACGTCCGTCTGGGCGCAGCAGCCGATCAGATCTTCCTTTTGGAAGCGAATCAGCCACTTTTTGAAGTTTTCATGATAGCTGGTTTCGCCCGGCTTGATTTTGTCGGCCTCGTAAGAAACGTTATAGATGGCATTGGAAGCGTCAATGCCCATGCAGCGCTGAATGCAGCCGCCTACCTTCTGGCAGAGCATCCGCGTCATGTCCTGCTTCTTGTGCAGATCGTCCGTGCTCTGGTGAATGTGCGTGAACCGGTTGATGCGCTCCCCGGTCAGATGGGAAACGGCCGTCATCAAATCCGCATTCTCGGGTTTTTCGGCTTCGTCGTAAGTGAGACCGATCGTGTTGAGACAATCCATCTGCAGTTCGTCGGTGCGGTCGATCAGTTGGCCGTCAAAATAAACATTGCGCTTCATTTTGGACAGGCCGTTAATATAATCCTGCTTGGTTCTCATTTTTCCCCCATCTCAAAAAGTGAGTCGGCGATTGCACCGTTCAGCAACCGCCGACTCTTATCAGAAATCTTAAAACTTCATCCTTCCACCTTGTACCTTGTACCTTGACCTTGATTCTTGAACCTTGAACCTTGAACCTTGATCGGTGTACCTTGTACCTATTCTTTCAGCGCTCCGGTGAAATTATCCGCTTCGACCTTCAGCGCCGCGCCTTCATTGTTCACGATGGCTGCGATGCGGCCGAAGAATTTCGGAAATTCCGCGCCGATGTAAAACTGCGACGACAACACGCGGCCGCTGTAATAGGCGGCTTCCGGGTTTTCCGCGATAATCTTCGCGCGTTCCGGTCCCTTGGCGTCGCCCAAAAGCGCTTTGGCTTTGGGTGTGGTGAGGGTGAGGCTCCACAGATGCAGCCAGGCCACAATCAGGGGGAACATGGCCTGCTGGAAGGGGGTGGCATTGTTGAGCAGAAGGAGAATCTTCATTTCGCCCAACTGCTTCTTCATCATCTCGATCATTTCGTCGAGTTTGGCCAGCCCTTCGACAACCGGATTGACATACTTGTCGTCAACGACGCCTTTGGCCTTGGCAATCGTGCCGTTCATCCATTCCCGAAGCTGAGAGTAGTTGTACATCTCGGGATTCATGAGAATCTTGCGCATGACCAGGTCGAGCGACTGGATGGCGTTGGTTCCCTCATAGATCGAGAATACCTTGGTGTCGCGGGCGTACTGTTCAACCGGGTATTCCTGGCAGAAGCCGTAACCGCCATAAACCTGCATCGCTTCGGCGGTAACGAGCCAGGAGGCGTCGGAGATGCCGGCCTTCACGATCGGGGTCAGGATTTCGACGATGCCGGTCGCCTTTTTCACTTCTTCGGGATCCTTCGACGCATGCATGATATCCTCGTGAAGAGCGAGGAACAGGCACAGCATGCTCATCCCTTCAACGTTGCTCTTCATGTAAAGGAGCATCCGCTTCACGTCAGGGTGATTGATAATGGTCACGGGGCCGCCCTTGGGATTCGTGATGAGCGCGCTCTGCACCCGGTTGCGGGCGTACGTCACAGCGTGCAGGTAAGCGGCGCTGGAGCAACCCAGAGCCTGGACGCCCGTGTGGATACGGGCTGCGTTCATGAGATGGAACATGATCTGCATTCCCTGGCGTTCCTTGCCCAAGAGGTAGCCTACGCACTTGCCGTTGTCGCCGAAGGTCAGCATGGAGGTCGCATTTCCCTTGAGCCCCATTTTATGCTCGATGCCGGCGCAGATCATGTCGTTGCGCTCGCCTAAGGAGCCGTCCTTGTTGATGTGGAATTTGGGAACGACGAAGATGGATATTCCCTTGGTCCCTTCCGGATCGCCTTCGATCCGCGCGAGGACCGGGTGAATGATGTTGTCGGTCATGTCGTGCTCGCCGTTGGAGATGAAGATCTTTGTGCCGGTGATCAGATAGGTGCCGTCGGCCTGCTTGACCGCTTTTGTTTTCAGAGCGCCGACATCCGATCCGGCGCCCGGCTCCGTCAGACACATGGTGCCGCCCCACTTTCCTTCCAGCAGCTTGGGAACGACCATGTCGTACAATTCCTTATTGGCGAAGGGGGCGATGATGGCGAGCGCTCCGGTGATCGAGCCGCAATACATCGTGAGCGCCGTGTTCCCGGCATTGAAATACTCTGCGCAGGCCATCGAAATGCTGGAGGGAAGACCCATTCCGCCCATTTGCTGGGGCAGGGCCAGGGAATGGAATCCGGACTCGATATAGGCATTGAATCCCTTTTTGAACGACTCGGGAACCTTGACCTCGCCCGTTTTGGGATCGAACTTCAGGCCCGTCTTGTCCCCTTCGGCGTTGGTCGGATAAAACTGCTGAATGGCAATCTTCTCTGCCAGTTCAAGCGTATCCTCGTATACGCTCCGGTCAAAATCCTGAAATGCCTCGAACCGGTTCAACTTCTCTACTTCCAGCATCTCAAACAGGGTAAAACGGACATCACGCGAATCGATTAACTGATTTAACGACATATTTCCTCCTTCAAAAAAAATGTTTTTTAGTCCCTGGTGAACAAGGGACGAGTACCCGAAGACCTTAAATGGCTTCCCTCCTGCTTCCGTGTCGATGGCCGCAACGCAGGCCGCGGCGGCGGTTTCCGGCCGCGAATTCATCCGCTGACGTCTGATGGAAAAAAGATAAGAGAATGCCGGTTGTCGTCCATAAGATTGCCGATTTTGAATGCCTCATGCCTGCCCTTCCTTGAACACTTCAATGTACAGAGCGCTTTGCTGATGCTGAAAAAAAACCGTTACATCTGTGACCAACATTCATTGGGTGATATCGAACGTTCGTTATTTTTTCTTAGCAGATAAACAACGAAAAGCAAGAAATATTTTTAATTATCCTGAATGTTTATGATTTTATACCTAAAATCGGAAAATACGCCTGTTTTTAAATAATTGCGTTGTATTGCCGGGTGAATTAATGTATAAACCATCGTCAAATTCACTTTTCCTCAAAAGGACCCCGCCCATGGCCGTCGCCAAAAATGTCAGCGGAACCGTCGAGACGCGGATCAAAAATCCCAAGCTGGTGCGCAAGAAACATTTGCTGATCGCGGCCAAGGCAACAAAACTTTTCATCAAAAAAGGGTTCTCCGGCACCAGCATGAGAGACATTTCCCGCGTCACCAAAATCACCCTGGGCAATCTGTATTCCTATATCAAGAAGAAAGAAGACGTTCTGTGCCTGGTATTTGATCTCTACCACAAATCATGGGTCAAGGTCCTGGAAAAAAACGGCATCTACGATATTGACGATCCGCAGGAGCAGATCCGCCGGGCCATCCGGGCCATGCTGCAAAGCTGCGAGCCGTATCAGGACGAAATCAAGCTGATGTACCTGGAATCGCGTTTTCTGCCGGAGAAATCTCTCCAAAGCGCCATGGAGAACGAACGGGAACTGGTCCACGAATTTGAAAAAATGATCCGCCGCGGAGTCGAGCGGGGCGTTTTTCAAGTCGAAGATCCCTTTTACGCGGCCAACATGATCGTACTGCAAATGTCCGTGAATCCCCTGCGCGGCTGGAATCTGCGCGACCGGTACCGTTACGAAGAGCTGATCCGGCTTACGGAAAACTACATTCTGAAAACCCTGGTCAAATAAAGCCTGAAAAAACTTTCATCTTCCGGAATTTTCTTTTACACGGCGCATTGCAGCGCTGACGGGCCCCGTCCGGCGACCCGCGCCGCTTAGCGCCGTGGGAAAAATCCACCCTGCCGCATCAGGGTCCTTTGCGCTGTCTTCCATACGGAATTCCCAGGAGGCGCATCCGGTGCCGGAGCGTGTTGGCGTTGATTTTCAAAAGCCGGGCCGCGCCCTCCTCCCCCTGAATTCTCCCCCCGGTTCTGTCGAGCGCCGCCTCGATATGCTGCCTTGTGGCCTCGTCAAGAGAAAGAAAGGATTTCCCCGTCTCCGGCAGGCGATGCCCTTGCCGCACGTCCGGAAGCGGTGCGATTTCATCGAAATCAATCGGCCGCGACGGATCGGTAATGCGCATCCGGATCAGCGCCCGTTCCACGACGTTTTGCAATTCGCGCACGTTTCCCGGCCAGTCGTAAGCCATCAGGCGCTCCATGGCTCCCGGCGCCAGTTCCGGATTGATGCGCAGATTCAGTTCCTCGGATTTGTTCATGATGAAGTGATGGACGAGCATGGGAATGTCGGTTTTCCTTTCGCGAAGCGGCGGAATATGGATAGGAAAGACGTTGAGGCGAAACCAGAGGTCTTCCCTGAAAACGCCGTCGCGGACCAGTTCCTCCAGATTCCGGTGCGTGGCGGCAATCACTCGCACATCCACCCGGACCGGCTTGTTTCCGCCGACCCGGTCGATTTCCTTTTCCTGCAGCACCCGCAGGAGCCGGGACTGGACGGACGTCGGCAGATCGCCCACTTCATCCAGAAAGATGGTGCCCTGGTGGGCGCGCTCGAAGCGGCCGTACTGGCGGGCAACCGCCCCGGTAAAAGCGCCCTTTTCGTGGCCGAACAGTTCGCTGTCGATGAGCCCATCAGGAATAGCGCCGCAGTTGATTTTAACAAGCGGGCCGTCTTTCCGCGGTGAGGAATAGTGGATCCGATTGGCGATGATCTCCTTGCCGACCCCGGTTTCACCCAGGAGAAGGACCGGCGTGGTCAGCAAAGCGACATGGGACACGGTTTCCATAATCGGCCGCAGGCCGCTCCCCGACCCGATAATTTCCGTATCGGACGTCTGTTTCAGCTCACGGCGCAGCCGCCGGATATCGTGATCAAACAGGTCCTTGATGTTCACGATTTCCTGGTACTGAAGACTGTTGGCCATGGCGATGCAGAAAGGACTGTAGAGAAGATCGATGAGATGGGCATGCTCCTCCGTGTAACGATCGCGCCCGCGCACGAAGAAATCGATCTGTCCCAACCGCTGCTCCTTGAAGCCCGCAAACAGCACCAGGCTTGACTTCTCGACCTGCCCCAGAGTTTTCCAGATGGTGAAGGGGATCAGATACTCCTCGGTTTTGTTGAAAATCCGGACGGTGTTCTTGACTCTTTTCAGCAGTTTCGGCGTTTCCGGAGGCATGGAAATCGTTTTGTTCCGGGTATCCAGAGGAATGGCCGACTTCACGGCCATGATGACGAAAGCGTTGTTTTTTTCATCGTAGTAACTCATCATGACGCCGTCGAGCGGAATATAATGCTTCAGGTAATCCAGGCAGGCCTGGGCCACCTCGCCGATATCCAGGCTGCTGCAAATGCGCAGCGCCGCCTGGTTGAAGAAATCCAGTTCGTGAGTTTCCATCCCGCCTCCAGCAGCCATTAAAGTACGGCATATGATAGACCGGGAGGAAAGTATCATATATCGCATTGAATATCTACCACATATGATATTCGGCAGGACATAACCATCACATCTGTTTGAATTTATTAACTACATCATTATGGCACAGTTGTCGCAAAGTAGATATTGATCATCCACGAAGCAACTCTCCCCATGCATCGTGACGGAAAACAACCAATAAGAAAGGAGTTTTTTATGACTGAAAATGAAAAGACCCGCAATAAAAAGCACAACGCAACACCTCGCAAAGCATTCGACGAGGGACGACGTAATTTTCTGAAAGGCTCTTTGACGGTCGGAGCCGCGGGATTGCTGGCCGGCTTTGCCGGCGGCATTCCGAAAATGGCGCTAGCCACGACCACGGCCGAGAGTGTGGCGTCCCCCAACTGCAAAAAATTCTCTTTCGACACGCCGCCGGCGCCCATTGCCGCAAGCCAGATCAAAACAAAAAAATCCGTTGACGTCGCCGTTCTGGGCGCGGGGCTGGCCGGCCTGTGCGCCGCTTACGCCGCCGCCGAGAAAGGGGCCAAAGTCGTTCTTCTGGAAAAACGAAAGACCTTTACTTTTCACGGAGGTTGGAATGCATCGGTGGACGACCGCCTGCACAAGGCGCAAAAAATTCACATCCCGAAAGACAAGATCATGGCCGAGGTGATGCGTTTCAGCGCCTATCAGTCCAACGCCCGGCTCATCAAACTCTACCTGGACGAGTGCGGACGCGTCATGGATAAAATCCTCGACATGGCCGATGCCGCCGGCGTCAAGTATTTTGTGGATACCGACAACAAGTCCTACTGGCCCTACACGGAATTTCCCACCGCCATTCAGTTCCTGCCCGGCTGGAATTTCACCCTGTGCGGCATGCTGGAAAAATACGTCAAGGCAAAGGGCGTCGAAATCCTCTATGAAACACCGGCCGTCCAGCTGATCCGGAAAAACAACAAAGGCAAGGTAACCGGCCTTGTGGCCAAAGGAAGCGACGGCTACATCCAGGTAAATACCGCCAGGGGCGTTATCCTCTGCACGGGAGGCTACGTCAACAACAGGGAAATGTTTGAAAAATACTCGCCCCGCTGCCTCAAGATCGCCGGCGACGGCTATCCGGAAGGCAGCAACACGGGAGACGGCATTCTCATGGGAATGTGGGTCGGCGGCATAAAACAGGAGACGGACTGCCCCATGCTCTGGGACGGCTTTACCGCAATTCCGGGCGGCTTCAGAAACCGCGTCGTGAATCTCGCGCGCCAGCCTTTCCTGTACGTGAACCTGCTGGGCGAACGCTACGCGAACGAAGACGCGCCTTTCGGGTACACCGCCAATCAGGACATCGCGCAGCCGGGCGCCTGGAAATGGACCGTCTGGGATGCCAACTGGGATAAGGATAAAGACAAAATGCACGGCACCGTCTGCGAAAAAATGGTCAAAACGCCGCTGTGGAACAACAAAGCCTATGATCATTTCAAAGGCAAAGGCGTCATTGTTGAGGCCGACACGCTCGAGGCGCTGGCCGACAAAATGCAGGTTCCCCGGGCCGCTTTCGTCGCTACGGTGAAACGTTACAACGAACTGGTGCAAAAAGGCGCAGACGAGGATTTTGGAAAAGATCCGGCAAAACTCACCGCGATCGTCAAACCGCCTTTCGGCGCCTGCAAAACCGGCGCCGGGCTGCTGGTCACCATGGACGGGCTGCGGATCAACACGGATCTGCAGGTGCTCGACGCCGAAAGCAAACCTATTGACGGGCTCTATGCCGCCGGCAACGCCTCAGGTGATTTTTTCTGCAACGACTACCCCATTACCGCTACGGGGATCAGCCACGGGCGGGCGTATACCTTCGGCTGGCTGGCCGGCGAAAAAGTCGCCGCCCTGAAAGGGTGATCGGTTATGGCGCATCAACCGGCAGACGGCTTCAAAACGGGAACGAATGCGCGCCTTCCGGCGGCAAGGATCCGCAGGATGCCCGACGCCCCGCTTTCACGAACAGGGCGCCTTGCAAAAATCCTCCGGGCGGCGGTAATCCTGTTTTTTCTTCTTGCCGCCTCTCCGGCCGCCTGGTCACAAAAGGCGGCGGATAGTTCGGGACCTTTTCTCGGCGAACGCCATAAGACAGCCGGCATAGCCTGCTCCCGGTGCCACGGAGAAAAACCGGCGGCGCCGGTTGCCGCGGGAATCTGCGCCGGCTGTCATCCGAATGTGGCAAAAACCGAGAAGATCCGGGAGGACTTGCCCAATCCGCACAACGCCCATATGGATTATCCGGATTGCACGGATTGCCATCACGTCCACAAAGCATCGGAAAACCAGTGCGGCCAGTGCCACAACTTTGATTACAAAATGCGGTGAAAAGGTCGGTCTCCTCAAGGCGCCAGCGGACCAGGTTACCCCCGTACGGCGTCTGCGGCCTTGAGGAGATTGACAATAAGGGTTCGGCGGGGCGGGCGGTTTGCCGCCCCCGCCATAAGAGCAAGGAGAATTTATGTTTGGAATAGGCGTACCGGAATTGCTGATCATCCTGGTCATCATCCTGGTTATCTTCGGCGCGGGAAAGCTGCCGCAAATCGGATCGGCTCTGGGCAAAGGCATCCACAATTTCAAGAAAACCGTTTCAGACACCGGCGAGGCTTCCCGCAAGACCGCAGAAATATCCGGCGGAAAAGAGTAGCCGCAAACCGCGCCGTTCGGAAAACCGGACGGCCGGACTACGTCTTCACATGGATGAGCGGCAGCGCCAAATGGCGGCGGGCGGTTTCGCCCCTGAGGCGCGTCTGCTCGCGCACGGTGGGGCTGCCCCTCCGGCCCTTGCCGATTTTCTCGATCAGGTGCGAAGAGCCAAGATGCACCGTGTGTTTGCCGAACTTCCGGGCGAGTTCATCGGCCGCGTCGTAAACGTCCCGGACTCTTTCCGCCTGCACCGGGTCGTCGAAGAGCGAATACTGAACGCTCTCGTCGGCAACGAGATCCGCAAGGATCACGCCCGTCGCCCGGTAGAGTTCCCGCGGCCGGTAGCAGGCAGCGAAAAGCTCGCGGACAATTCCGGACAATTCCAGCGGACAGGCGCAGGGCCTGGACAACGCCACCTCGCTTCCCGCGGAATCGAAATTCTGTTTTTTCAGAAATACCAAAATTTTTTTCGGCGCCAGAGAATAACGCCTGGCCTTGATACAGGCCGATTCCACGTTGCGCGCAAGCTGCGCGAAAAGATAGTCGGCATCGGAGGTCGGCGGCGCAAATGTCTTGGTCTTGCTGATGGAGGCGTAACTGCTTTTTTCTTCGGACGTCACCGGATAAACCGATTCGCCGCGCAGCTCCCGCCAGATTTCCACGCCCGGCTTGGTGAATTTCCGCCGCACGGTGTCTTCGGACATCTGCGCAAACGCAAGCGCGGTGCGGATTCCCATCTTGGCCAGATAGTTCGCGGTGGCCGGCCCGATCCCCCAGACTTTCTCCACCGGCAGATCGTTCAGGTACGGCGCAATCTCCCGCCCCCGGATGACCGTCAACCCCGAAGGCTTCTGATGCTTGGAGGCCGCCTTGGCCAGCACTTTGGTGATGCTCAATCCCACCGACACGGTAATGGCCAACTCCCGCTCGATTTCTTTTTTCATCCGCAGGGCAATGTCTTCATAAGACGCTTTCAGCGCCCGGCGCATGCCGGTGAGATCGGCAAACGCTTCGTCGATGGAATACTCTTCCACGTCGGGCGTAAAGCGGCGCATCACCGCAAACAGCCGCCGGGAAAACAGGCTGTAGGTTTCGTAATCCGAAGGCAGGATGATGAGACCGGGGCACATCTTGCGCGCATCGACAAGCGACACGCCGCGCTTGACGCCCAAGCGTTTGGCGGCGTAGCTTGCGCAGGCCACAATCCCGCGCTCGCCCCCGGTGATGAGCGGCTTTCCCCGAAGCTCCGGATGAATCGCCTCCTCGCAGGACGTAAAAAACGCATCGCCGTCGATGTGAACGATAGCGCGCGGCCAGGAATGAAGGGAGAAGATCAGATCAGTCATAACAAAAGACAAGGTTCAAGGGACAAGGTGCAAGGCGCAGGAATTCATGTGAACTTGCGCCGTGTCTTGATTAAACCGTTGAGCATTGCTGATATTTCATTGACTTCTTGCAGCCATTTTTTCCCTTTGTCTTTATTACTGAGCTCCATTGATCGTTTCCACACATCAAGGTCTTCAAATCGTATCGATGTTTTCTCCTCAGAGCCTGTATTCTTTGTCCTTGTTCCTTCATCCTTGTACCTTGAACCTTTATTTATGGTACTTTCTCACCAGCGCCGTGATGACCCCCGCAATCCTCAGTTCCTCCCGCGGAATAATCGGCGGGTATTTGGGGTTGGCCGCCTCCAGTGTAATCGTTTTTCCTTTTTTGCGGAAATATTTCATCGTCCAGTTGCCGTCCACCTCCGCCAGGATAATGTCGCCGTTTTTCGGCTGGCGCCCCCGCTCCACAATAACCAGGTCCTTCTCCATAATCCCTGCGCCGGCCATGGAATCGCCTGTCACCGACAGCAAAAAAGATGTCTCCGGATGCGCCACCAGATATTCGTCGAAGGAAATGACGTCGCGCAGCTCTTCTTCCGCCGGCGACGGAAACCCGGCGCAAACCTCCCCGTTGATCATCAATCCCACTACCCGGCAGAGGGCTGGAACAGACAACGGGTCTTCCGGTCCTGTGCATTCATTACGCGCGGCCAGGTTATGCGCCGGAATTTCTGTTGTCGAATCAAATCGCTTTCCCCATAACACACCGACAAGTTCAATCATCTGCAAACCGCCGGGAAGCTCCCTTTCCCCAGCACACATAAGCAGCCCGAAAGCCTTCGCAACAACTACGTCTCTTCTTTTTTCCATGGTTTTTCTATATAGAACGCACGTTCTATTGTCAAGGTAAATTCAGCGGGCGGGAAATCAAATTATTCCAAAAACAGCCCTAGAATGGAATGGAATGTAAAATTGACACACGCGATATTTTTAAATTGAAATTGAAGAGAAGTGCGATACAGTTGAAAACTATTAATAATGTTATGATTTGTGAGTCAACGGTTTTTCTTTTTCAGTTAACAACGATCGAATGGCGCCCAATAGCTTCCGGGATAACTGTAACCAGAAAGGGGCCCCTCTTTCTTTAATCTGGGAGAGGAGTTGCCCCCAAATCAGATATGCCGACATGTTAATCAGTGCCACGGATCCGCAATGCCTGGGCCTCTAGCGGTGCAGTTTGCGATACAGTGTTGATCTTGGCATGCTCAAAATTTTCGCCGCTTTGCTCTTATTGCCGTTCGCTTCTTTCAGAGCCGACAGAATACGCGATTGCTCATACGCGTCATACTCATGGAGTGCGGTGGCGGAGGGCTGATTGATCGCGGAAGGAATGCCGATGAGATTGTTGAAATCATCCGGGAATATTTCATCTTTATTCGACAAAATGGCCAGCCGTTCGATAACATTGCGTAGCTCGCGAATGTTGCCGGGCCAGTGATACGTTTTGAGAGCGGCCAGAATTTCAGGAGAAAAGCTTTTATTCATCTTGTACTTTTCATTAATGCCCTTGAGAAAGTGCAAGGCAAGCAGCCAGATGTCCTCCGGTCTTTCCCGCAGGGGGCTGATCTTGATAGGAACGACATTTAGTCTGTAGTACAAATCGTCACGGAATCTACCATTTTTGATGTCCTCTTCGAGATTGCGGTTGGTCGCGGCAATGATTCGAACATTCATTTTCCTGGCACGTGTATCGCCGACCCGGGTAATTTCTCCGCTGTCAATCGCTCGTAAGATTTTAACCTGTATACCTATTGGGATGTCGCCCACTTCATCCACAAACAAGGTCCCACCCTCAGCTACTTCAAAGAGGCCGGCTTTCCCACCTCTGAGTGCTCCAGTGAAGGCACCTTCTTTATACCCGTAAAGCTCCGACTCCAGGAGTGTTTCCGGAATGGCCGAAATATTGACAGGGATAAACGGTCCGTCTTTACGATTGCTGTTTTTATGGATGATCTTGGCGACAACTTCTTTGCCGGTGCCGGATTCACCCGTAATCAGCACGGTGCAGTCCATGTGCGATATCTTATATACGGTCTGCAGGATGGTTTTCATGCTGGAACTTTCGAAAACATCCTCCTGATCCAAGAACAGCAGATTTCTCAAGTATTCGATTTCCCGAATGTAAATTTTCTCACGGGCCTGTTGGTCTTCTATAGTGGCCCGGATATCTTGAAAATCCTTCATCAGAGGGGATGAAACGACGAAAAACTTTATGACACCCTGGTCATTGACGACAGGCTGACATACGGATAACCCTTCCACGCCTGTTCTTGAACGGGTAATGCCGTAAACAGTTTTCCTTTTTTGAATTGCCTGTGTAACAATGACTTTATCAATGTAACCACCTTCAACCAGTTGATCGGCGGATTTTCCAACAAAGTCCTCCAGATTGGCATTTATGTTTTCACAAAGTTTGCGATTGACGAAAAGCACCTTTCCCTGCGCATCATAAATCGTCACCGACCATGGCATGCTGTCGATTACTTCCAATACGCTTAGCTCTTCTTTTAGACCAAACTTAACCATTCGGTTGTCCCATTTTGTTTCTCTTTGCAGGCAACATATAGCACAAAATGAAACAGTTGCCAAAGCTGTTTCACCGCACCAATACGTATCAAACTGATATTGCTTACTATTTTATTTTCAAACAACTGGCACATCCCTTGCCCTTGCACAAGACAGAGACAGATAAATAACGAAAGATACAAATATTTATCAAATTCACGCGAAAGGCGTGGGAAAGGAGATAGGTTTTGGAGAGCAAAAAAATTCTTGAGCGTTTCACCTGAACTTACGGAACAACCGTCGCATTGAATCGCAAAAGCAAACGCCCGCGCATCTCTGGCAGAGCCCCAATGTGCGCTACCCTTGGAGAGGATTGGCGGAGAGGAGCCGGTTTCAAAGTTGTCCGAAGGAACCGTTCTGCATCGACGGAGCGCACAAGAATCGTTCCAAATCGTATTGCACAGAGATCAACGGTAATTGGGAGAAATGGATAAAACAAAACAAAGGAGAATGAGTATGGACGAAAAAGAAAAAAAACAGATTTCCCGTAGAAATCTATTAAAAGGCGCGGGTCTGATTGCGGGAGGTGCGGCTTTAAGCACGACCCTGCCCCCTCTGGCCACTGAAGCATTCGCCAAGCCAACGTCGAAAACATCTGCGTGTGAACCGACCTTCGAAGTTTATGACACGGATGTGCTCGTAATCGGCAGCGGCCTTGCCGGGATCAATGCGGCCCTGACATCATTTGCGGAAGGGGCGAACGTATTAATTGCGGACAAAGGGCCGTTTAAAGCCAGCGGCGGCGGCGGCATGAACTGGGGTATCATCGTCCGATTCATAACTAATCCGCAAATCTACTATGACTTTGCCATCAACGCATCCTATGGAATGATTAATCAAAAACTGTGCAGAAAGATCGTCGACACTTGGAACGACCTTAAAATGGAACAACATTTGGTTAACAATGGCATGACCACCTTTTTCCGGAATCCCGATGGCACCATGTACATGCCGGAAAAACCCAAGGGTGGGGCGAAAGTGCTTTACAATTATTACTGCCGCCACGATCAGGATGAAATCGTCAAAAAGGGAATCAAAGTTGTCGACCGGACCATGATCACCGATCTGTTTATTCAGGATGGCAAGTGCATCGGCGCCATGGGCCTCAATATCACCACAGGCACGTTCCGTGTTTTCCGGGCAAAAGCCGTTATTGGGTGCGGCGGTCCCGCCCCCTGGAATTACGGCTGGATCTCCGTGGCGCCGGTCAGCATCAACAGCCCCGATAATACCGGCGATCTGGATGCTATCGCCCTTAACCACGGCTGCAAGCTGATCGACATGGAATTTGTGGAAAACGACGCCATGAATATCTATCCGGAAGGCCTGGCGGCGACCTGCAACGGCGGTTTTGCTGCCGACGCCCTGGAGTACCGATATTTATGCGATAAGGACGGCGTCTACTGGCTGCGAGACATTCCCATGAGTGAAATGAACCGGGGACGGTTTTCTCAGGAAATTGCCAAGAGAGTCCTGGAGGGCAAAGGCAGTCCCAACGGCGGTGTGTACCTCGATTTGCGGGATCCCAAAGCCTATCAGAGCCTCTTCGAAAGGGAGGTCTATTCCCGAAATATCAAACCTTACAAAGAGAGATTTGACATTGATGTAAAAGGAATGATGATGGAAGTGGCTCTTGAGCAGTATGAATCTGAAGGGCATCCCGTCATCGACGAAAATTGCGCCACGGAAATCCCGGGGCTTTATTTCGGCGTCGGTGGAGGCACCAGAGGCGCTCGCTTTCCGTCAACGAGCGGCGGGACGATAAACGGCGCGATCATAGCCGCAAGAAATGCCGTCAAATATGCCGAAAATGCTCCCAAGGTCAAAAAGATCAACTGGAAACCGGTGCATGATGAATTTAATCGGATTCATGCGCTGCGCACAAAGAAAGTTTCCAAACCGCTGGCACCTCACGAAGTCAGACATGCGATGCAAAGAGCCTGTTTCAAAGCGTTAGGCCCGATGAAATACGGCAAAGCGATTGCGGACGCCATCAAAGAACTTGAGCGGATCAAGAAGTACGACCTGCCCCGGATGGCGTTGCGTAATGACACCAAACAATACAATATCGAATGGCAGCAGGCCATTGAAAATTATTTCATGATGGATATGTCCCTGGCCAATTGCAAATCGTCGCTCTTCAGAGAAGAATCCAGAGGCACACATTTTCGGACGGACTTCCCCAAAATGGATAACGACAAGTGGCTCTGTAACGTTGCGGTCAAAAAGGTCAATGACAAGATGACTGTGGAAAAAAGGCCGATCGTCTGGTCGGAATACCCGCCGGCCAAAGTCAAAGAACTGCTGGAAAAGGGTCTTAAATAGAAGGAGGTGATTAGATCATGCAAGTTACTATCAAAAAATACGATCCGACGAAAGACGCCGAGCCTTATAACAAAACCTATGAGGTTCCCTGGAAAAAGCACATGACGGTGCTCGAAGCGATTACGTATATTCATGAGAATCACGAACCGGTGGGTTTTGATTACAGTTGCCGCGGCAGGGTCTGCGGCCGATGCTCCATGATGGTCAACGGCGAACCGGCAATGGCCTGTTTTACACACATCATGAACCGGGCTAATTTACTGGAACCGCTCAGAGGATTTCCGGTGATCCGCGATTTCATTGTAGACAAGAGCAAGACCCACGATGCGATGGGCCGAATATTGAATCGAATCATCGAAAAACCGATTACCGACCGGGAAAAGATTCTGGCCCCGATCGATCCGGCGCTGGCAAAAAAAATCGGCGCCATCGAATGGTGCTGCCGGTGCCTGTCCTGCGTGGCAGCCTGTCCTGTCATTAATGAAAAGAAAGATCAGGAAAAATTTATCGGTCCCGCCGGCATTGTTTCCACGGCGCTGCGTTATTACGATCCGTACGATGAGGGGGATCGGGTAACCGAGGCAGTTCAAAACGGGCTTTTCGAGTGCATCATGTGCGGCAAGTGCAATAAGGCGTGCCCGGCAGATGAGATCGACCATTTAAAGATCTATGCAGAATTGAGAAAGGCAGCCACAGATAGAGGATTAAAACCCAAAAAAGCTTAAGATTAATCGCCTCCTGTTACCGAAAGCAGGGGAGATCTAAACCGAAAAGACTCCCCTGCTTTCATTCCGGATGGATTGTCTACTCCCAAACGTTTGATACGGAGCCAGAAAATGAGAAAATATTGGTTACTATTTGCCGGCATTGGTCTGCTAACATTATTTTGTTCGCAGGCAATGGCTGTGGATGTAAGGTTCAGCGGTGAGTATTACGCAGCAGGGCTATACTTGGATAAAACAACTTTAAATAAAAATACGTATCAGATCACACCCGGACCACCTCCGGTGTATCAGCCTGCCGGTGGGAGTACTGCCTTTTATTTTCAGAGACTACGACTGACAACCACATTTGTTGTCGCTTCCGGTCTTTCCTTGACTACCCGTGCAGATGTCATGGAAAGGGCCTGGGGCACAGCGAGATCAAATCCAGGCGTTGGCGGTTTTAATGCGCTTGACACCATGTCGGCCGGCACCCGGGCCGAAAACGAAAATATCGCCTTTGACTTGCTATACGCGCGTTATGAGTCGCCGATTGGCATTTTTACGGTCGGCTACATGCTCGACGGCGTTTACGGTACGATATTCGGCGACAGTTCCGTAATCGCGGGTAAAGTGGGTTATGCATTCAAACATGAACAATTCACGTTTGTCTTGCAGACCGGAATTCAGGCCGATGGCGAACGCAGTCGCACCGCAACGAATCCTGTCACGGATGTTGATAAAGACAGCAGCCTGTATACCGCCTTTGTCCGATACAACTGGAAGACCGGTGAAGTTTGCATGCTGGGCAAGTATATTCGCAACGCAACGACAAGGAATCTTTATGGCGCAATCGTACCCGACACAGGCTTTAAGACAGACAATTTCATCGTCGCTCCTTACGCTAAAGTTCGGCTCGGCCCGGTATTTGTGCAAAGTGAAATCGGTTACGTATTTGGCAAGCAGAAATGGGAAGGAAACCCGGCGGCAGCAGGAGGCCAGGATGCCGACATTTCAGCGCTCAATGCCTGGATTGATGCGACGGCCGATTTTGGGATCGCCTACATTGGAGGATCGCTCGCCTACATGTCTGGCGATGACCAAGCGACAAGGGACAAACTGGAAGGGAGCCCGATTACCAGCGGCGGCAGGGACTGGAATCCTTGTCTGATCATGTTCAACAATGATCTGGCCTACTGGGCAGGTGCGCAGCCCGGTTATAATGCCACGGCTAATGGCGCTCCCATGAACAACGCTTATTTTGCTCAGTTTCGAGCCGGTGTACGGCCGATTGACAAACTCGACATTATGGCGTCAATATCCTACGCGACCGCGGATAAAACACCGGCCGCTGTTTGGGTCAGCCGGGAATATGGTTACGAGATGGATTTGACGGCAACCTACAAAATAACGCCCAGCCTGTCTTACATGCTGGGCGGTGGGTACTTCGTCACCGGTGACTATTACAAAGGTGCCGGCGCAGCTAACGAGGTAAATAACAATTATCTGGTAATCAACAAACTGACGCTGACCTTCTAGGACTACACACAACGCTGAAGCAGAGGCTCTTAAAGAAAATACCGTGGCCAGGGACATGCTTGTCCCGCTGTCCCGTGCTTGGTGGTAAACGCAAGAATTATTAAAATAGGCACTGCTAAAAGAGTATGATAAGATATCCAAATGGAAGACCGAAATCATCTCTATCTGCTGAATTGTGTTGATGTGTGTGATCTTCGCAGTTATCGTCTAGGATGGCGGAACGCCGTTGAAGGATACTTGATGTGGCGCATGCCATCAAGTCTACAAGACACTGATGCCTCAAAAGCACTTGGATGTAGGCAAAGGTGTCGCTTGTTTGACTTTTCATGCTTACACCCCGACAAAGAACGAACCGGCACAGTTTTAGGCAAACGGGCACATTGTTCCTCCGGCAGGGAAGACAAAGCTGGAATGCCAGTTCTGTCACGCGCTGTAAGCGGAAAATCAGTTTCTATTATCTATCTGTAAAGATGCTACAAAAACTGCGCTGAGGGAGGCAATCTTATGTTTGGAATAGGCGTACCGGAACTACTCATTATCCTGGTCATCATTCTGATTATCTTCGGTGTGGGAAAGCTGCCGCAAATCGGGTCCGCTTTGGGCAAAGGAATTCACAACTTCAAGCAAAACGTTTCAGACGACGGAGACTCTCCCCGCAAGCCCACGGAGATATCCGATAAGGAAAGGTAACAGTATTATCCATGGCCAATGCCGGTTCGGACACCAACGAATCTCAGTTTTTCATTACACATACCAGGACACCCTGGCTGGACGGCAAGCATACGGTCTTCGGTCACGTGATTGAAGGATAGGATGTTGTCAATGCGGTCCGGCAGGGCGATACTATCAGAATCATTCAGATCTTTCGAATCGGCAAAAAAGCCACTGCCTTCAAAGCGGTGCAGGTTTCCTTTGAGATGCTGCGGCTGGCCAACATTGTGCAAAAAAGCGATAAAAGGGAAAGCGAGAAATTTGATGGGGAAGCGACATTGATCAAAAAACAATGTCCCTTTGACATCAAAGGGATAAAATGATTGCATAGGAAAAGCTTGCCGATGTTCCATTTCCCGCCGTTTGCGTTGGAAAAAAATAACTTTGTTGTCGAAAGCCAGGGGAACCGTCAACTATGCCGATAAAAGTACTGCTTGTCACGCCGCCCTTTACCCAGCTCAATACGCCATATCCGGCATCGCCTTATTTAAAGGGCTTTTTGAAATCGCAGGGCTATGATGTGTTTCAGGCCGATCTCGGCATTGAATTGATTAATGCCATTTTTTCCCGGGAAGGTTTCCAAAAACTCTTTGACGCAATTCATCAGACCAGCCAGAAGATTTCCAAAAATTCCCGTCGCATTCTCAAGAATGAAGCAAATTATATTGAGACCATCGATCCGGTCATGAGTTTCCTGCAGTACCGGGACAATACACTGGCCCAACTGATCTGCAATGAAACCTTTTTGCCGCGGGCTTCCCGATTTGATTCCCTGCCTGATCTGGAGTGGTCATTTGGAAACATCGGGATGAATGACAAAGCCCGGTTTCTGGCAACGCTCTATATTGAGGATATTGGCGATCTCATCAAAGACGCGGTAACGCCCTGGTTCGGTTTCAGCCGTTATGCGGAAAAGCTGGGCATGTCGGCGCATTCTTTTGCACCGATTAAGAAAGCATTACAACAGCCGGAAAATATTCTTGATATCCGGTTGCTGGGATTGCTTAAAGATCATATTGAACGGTATCATCCCGATGGTGTGGGAATCACCGTCCCCTTTCCCGGAAATCTCTATGCGGGATTAAAATGCGCTCAATTTATCAAAAAACATTTTTCCCACATTAAAATCGTTGCCGGCGGCGGTTTTGTGAATACGGAACTTCGGGATTTGTCGGAACCGGCAATCTTTGATTATCTGGACTTCATTACCCTGGACGACGGCGAAAGACCTTTTCTAAGCATCCTCCAATTTCTTGAGGAGAAAAAGAATCTGAATGATCTTACCAGAACGTTTATCCGGATGGACAATGAAGTGCGGTATATCAACAATAATCAGGAACCCGATTTTCATCATGCCGAAACCGGCTGCCCCGATTACTCTGACCTTCCTTTAGATAAGTAGTCGTCCCTGAAAAAGTCATTTTTTCTAAAGAGCATGAGCTGGGGTCATTTTGTAGAGATCTTCGCTCATACTCGAACCGATAAATCCGGTTGCATGATCAAAATATCTCCAAAACAGCCTCTGG
>JAAYDW010000059.1 GCA_012729055.1 Deltaproteobacteria bacterium | reverse complement strand
TCTTCCTTGGCCTGGGGACTCATAGAAAAACCTCCGTTTCCGATTCTCTTCTCGGTAACATCGGTTTATGAGTCAACGTATTTCCTGTATCCTCACCTTCGGTAACATTTTATTTGAGGCAATTCGTCCGTCTTTTTTCTTTTTGATTTTTGGAGCGGTTCGTGTATCTTAAATGCCGTCGTGCATTGATAAGGAAGGAGCGCGCTGAGCCATGGAGCAGAGCATTTTCAAAGCCGCCGATCTGATCGCGAAAGCCGCAACAGTCGTTGTTTTCACAGGAGCTGGCATTTCAACGGAATCCGGCATTCCCGATTTCCGCGGCCCCGGCGGACTCTGGACGAAATACGATCCGGACGATTTTACCATCGACAAGTTTCTGGGGTCGCACGCGACGCGCAAAAAAATGTGGCAGCGCCTGCGCGAGGGCGGGCTCATGGAAGACGCAAAGCCCAACGCCGCGCATTTCGCGATCGTCGAACTGGAAAAAATGGGGAAACTGCTTTCCCTGGTTACGCAGAATGTGGACAATCTGCACCAGAAGGCGGGCACGTCCGAAGAGCGCATCCGGGAGCTCCACGGCAACATGCAAAGGCTTGTATGCCTCAACTGCGGCACGCGGTATCCGATTTCGCTGGTCCGCGAGCATTACGCCGATTCCGACGCGGTGCCGGCCTGCGAATACTGCCGGGGCATTCTCAAACCCGATGTGATTTTCTTCGGCGAGGCCCTGCCGCAGCAGACGCTGGCGCAGGCCATGCGCGAAGCAGGCGAATGCGACGTGATGCTGGTGATCGGCTCATCGCTCGTGGTCTATCCCGCGGCGTACGTGCCGGTGCAGGCCAAGCAGGCGGGCGCAAAGCTCGTCATCATCAACCGGGGGCCGACCGAACAGGACCATCTGGCGGACATCCGCATGGACGCGGCGGCCGGCGAAACGCTGACAAAAATCTTAGAAAGGCTGAAAACGCTGTAGGCTTCGGAAGGCAGCGTGGAAAATTTTTATGTGTCTGATCCTTTTTGCCTATAACGCGCATCCGTCCTACCGCCTCGTCCTGGCGGCCAACCGCGACGAATTTTACGACCGGCCCACGAAGCCGGCCGATTTCTGGGCCGATCATCCGCAGGTGCTCGCGGGACTGGATTTGAAGGAAAAGGGCGCCTGGCTGGGCGTCACGAAAGCAGGGCGGTTCGCGGCCGTCACCAATTACCGCGATCCCGCTTCCTGGATGGAGGGCGCTCCGTCGCGCGGCCGTCTGGTCCGGCGCTACCTCACCGGTTCCGAGAGTCCGGAGGCCTATCTGCAAAAACTTCTGCCCCGGGCGAAAAAATACAACGGCTTCAATCTGCTCGCGGGAGACGCCGAATCGCTCTGGGTTTATTCCAACCGGGACCGGGCGCAAAAGCTCGCCCCCGGCGTTTACGGATTGAGCAACCGCTTTCTCGATACGCCCTGGCCGAAAGTCCTGCGGGGCAAGAAACTTCTGAAGGCCGCCCTGGCCGAAAAAGGCAAGGTCCTCGAGGAAGCGCTCTTTGCGCTGCTTGCCGACCGCCGCATGCCGCCCGACAGCCGGCTGCCGGACACGGGTGTGAATCGCGACTGGGAAAGAATTCTGTCGCCGATGTTTATTTCCAGCCCTGTTTACGGCACGCGCTCTTCCACGGTTCTGCTTGTCGGAAAAAACGGCCGGATCACCTTTGTGGAAAAGACGTTCAACGGCGGGGCCGAGCCCTGGATGACGAGCCGCTTTTCATTTTTGCGCCGAAAGGAGGGAACGTGAATCCGGCCGGTCCGAACACTTATCCCGCATTGCCCCGCGTAGGCGTAGGCGCCATCGTCATCTCGGAGGGCCGGATTCTCCTCGTGAAGAGAGGCGTGGCCCCGGGCCGCGGCCTGTGGGCGATTCCGGGAGGAACGCTCAAACTGGGCGAGACGATGCAGGACTGCGCGGCCAGGGAAATTCTCGAGGAAACGGGCGTCACGATTGCGGTGGGCGAATGCATTTACGTATTTGACCTCATTGAACGCGACGAGGCGGGAAAGATCCTGTTTCACTTTGTCGTGGTCGATTTCGCCGCCCTGTACGTGTCCGGAGAACCCAGAGGCGCGGACGATGCGGACGAGGCACGCTGGTTTGCCCCGGAAGAACTGGCGCATTATCCGGTGTCGCAAAATACGCTCAGAGCGCTCGCGGCGGTCGGATATCTGAACTGACGGCGTTGGCAACGCCCTTGAACGGCAAAGGAGAATGTCATGAAAGTCGTTTATTCCGAAGAGTTCAAGCAGGTGTATTCCTATGATCCCGCCTCCAATCCGGGAAGAATCGAATCCGTGGAGTTTGCCCTGGCGGGGAAGGTCGATTACATTTTACCCCCGCCGGCGTCGGAAGAGGATATCGGGGCTGTGCACACGCCGCGCCATATCGCCGATGTGAAGCGCGAAGGCGTCTACGACATTGCCGCGCTCGCCGCGGGCGGCGCCGTCAAAGCCGCCGAAATCGGTCTTTCCGAGCCCTGCTTTGCCGTGATCCGCCCCCCCGGACATCACGCTTCCGCCGACAGCGCCTGGGGATTTTGCTACTTCAACAACATGGCCATCGCGCTTTGCCGTCTCAAGAAGCGCGACAGGATCCGCAAGGCGTTTATTCTCGATTTCGACCTGCACGTGGGCGACGGCAACATCAACATTCTGGAGCCGAAAGGATTTGTGACGATTCTCAATCCCGGCGGCCAGGACCGCAACGCCTATCTGAAAACCGTTTTGAAAGCTCTCGAAAAAACGGACGCCGACATGATTGCCGTTTCCGCCGGTTTCGACAATCACGAGGCGGACTGGGGCGGCCTGCTCAAAACCGAGGACTACACCACGATGGGAAAAGGGGTCCGGGAAGCGGCTAGACGAAACGCGGGCGGCTGCTTCGGCATTCTGGAAGGCGGATACAATCATTCCGTCCTCGGCAAAAACGTCCTTGCGTTTATTGAAGGCCTCGACGCCTAAAACGGGAAGTCGTCGCCGGACGCCGTCGGAGGCGGCGCGG
The DNA here is from genome assembly GCA_012729055.1 of Deltaproteobacteria bacterium. Classification (GTDB taxonomy): domain Bacteria; phylum Desulfobacterota; class Syntrophia; order Syntrophales; family Smithellaceae; genus UBA8904. The sequence goes on along the minus strand of JAAYDW010000059.1, from coordinate 4,186 downwards.
GCCTGCGGGCCGGTTCCGGGTATTTTTCCGCCCGCTTGTGCGTCTTGTGCGGTTCAACGACAATCGACCGGGGCGTGGTCGGACAGGCGAGCTGGCAGGCGCCGCAGCCGATGCAGTAGCGCTGGTCGACCTCCGGATACAGAATATTTTCCCGATCTTCAAAACGCATCGCGTGCGTGGGGCACACCTCGCCGCACGCGCCGCAGTTGGTCTTATTTACGTAGACGACACAGATGTCCTCCAGCAGTTTCGCCTCGCCGATGGCAATGAGCTTCTTTTCTGCGAGCGCCAGATCCGCAATCGCTCCGGTCGGGCAAACCCGGCCGCAGACATTGCACTCGTAGTCGCAGTAGCTTTGTTCATAGTTCAGTTTCGGCTGCAGGAGAGCGCCGGTGCCGTAATCGGCAAAAGACGGAGCCAGGACGGCCGTCGGACAGGCGGCCACGCACAGTGAGCAGGCGCAGCAGCGGCTGGTGAAGCGCGCCAGATTGCCCGAACCGGGCGGCGTGACGGGCGTTTGCGCCTTTGCCGACGGAATGCGGAGCATCTGCCGCAGACCGGCAAAAGAAGCGAGCGTAAGCGCGAGTCCGCCTGCAAAGCCGCCCAGAACGACCCGGCGGCGGGCGGGCGACCAGTCTTCAAAACGGACGGCCGGAATTTGCGGCCGGTAGCGGATTGTCGTGCGCGCGCAGGCGTCCAGGCAGTTGAAACAGGCCACGCAGCGGGACATGTCAATGGCGGCATTTTGCGGGTCGATGCAGCCGGCCTTGCAGACCTCGGCGCAGCGGGCGCATTCGGTGCAGGCGTTTTTTTCCGCGGCAAAGCGGAAAAGTGAAAAGCGCGCCAAAAGCCCCAGAAAGGCGCCCACCGGGCAGACGGTATTGCAGTAAAGCCTGCCGCGGGTGAGCGCCAGATAAACGATCAGCGCCAGGAAAGCCGCCGAGAGCGCCAGTGCGGGCGGCGTAATGAAAGGCGTTTGCCGCGGATGCAGGTAAAGATCGAAAGGCTTTCCGGCCAGAATGGCAAGATTGTAGGAGCCGGTCAAGAGGGGCAAAACAAAGTCCGTGACGAGCCGTCCCCACCAGGCAAAGGGATCCAGCAGACTGACCGCGGACTGAAAACCCGCCACAAGGGCGCCCGCCGCGACCGCCAGAATGGCGTAGCGCAATAGATTGTTCGGCGGCCGGTACGCATGACGGGGTCTCAGGCCGATTTTCCGGGAAGCAGCGATGAGCAGATCCTGCAGCGCGCCCAGCGGGCACAAAAAGGAGCAGTAGACCCGTCCGAAGATCAGCGTGAGAACGACAATGCCGATGAGGCCGGCTGCAAAGAGCGCCGCGGGCTGGGCCAGCGTCCGCAAAAGCGCGGGGACGAACTGGAAAGGCGGCAGGATGCCGGAAAGGATGGCGGAGAGGCGCTCCCCTCCCGCAAACAGCATAAGAAACAGCAGGAAGAAAAGACCGGACAGGACTTTGCGAAAGGTAATGAGCGTCAAGGATTTGGCCTCTTACATGGCGTAGGTGACGATTTTCAGGTCTTTGAGATTCATATTGCCGGATTTCTGCGCATGTCCGATTTTGATGTAACCGATGTCTTCCGGGTCCTTGCCGAAAATCCGGGCCGCCGCCGCGTCCACCGCGACGATGTCCTGCGACACGAGGAGCGTCTTTTTGATCTGGACGTCGGCGAAGTGCGGATTGGAAGGCCCCGCCGGGCCCTGGCTCATCAGCACGCGGTAGGCGTCCACCACGTTGAGGTCCGGCTTGCGGTACAGGCAGAAGTCCGCGATGCACTGATCGAGGCCGACCAGATGATATTCCATGCGGTTCTTGACGATGCCCATGAGATTTTTCATGGCGATGGACAGATGCGCGGAGGAGTGATGCTTGAGCACCGGTACGTTGATGAACACGTCGCAGTCGAGAATAAGCCCGTGTACGTCCGCCGTTTTCAGTTTTTTGCCGCCGGGAATCCGGACCTCGCGATAGCTGAAGTCATCCACGGGCACGACAATGCCGCGGGCCGCACGGGCCGCCTCGTCGATGCCGGAGAGTCTGTAGCAGTTGCGCGCGTTGCCGGCGGTGGGCGTCACGACGTTGTCGAAAACGTAAACCTTTCCGGCCCCCGCCGCATAGCAGGATTCAATGATGGTTTTGACCAGCAGCGGATGGGTGGTGGCGCCGACTTCCGGCACGCGCGGAAACCCGATGTTGGGCTTGACGACGACCGTCTGGCCTTTTTTAACAAACCGGCGCATGCCGCCCAAGAGGTCGATGGCTTTTTTGAACAGGGCATCCGGCTCGCCGTTTTTCACAGCCACCAGATCGGGAAGGGAGGCGGACGGCCCCTGCCCGAGAAGAAAATCCGTTTTGCCGAGGATGACGGCGCCGCCTACGAGCAATCCCAGCGACAGGCCTTTGCCGAGGACCTCCCGGCGGTTGAATTTTTGGGGTTCTTTCATGGCGACCGTTCCTCACCATTTTCAGGGGTTAAAAAAAACACGCCGCGCCTTTGAAGAGCAGTATAAGGGCGATGACGCCGGGTGTCAAATGCGGAATGGTTCCCCGTGTCCGGAAAATGCGCCCTGCTTGTGCCGTGGCGGGAGGTCGTGTTATAAGTCCGAAGGAAGGGAGCGAAAGGGGCGAAACAGCATGAAGAAAATCGGCGGGGCCAAAGCATGGCGCAGGTGATTGTCCGCAGGGCCGACTACGAATACACCCGGATTCGGCCGCTGGTGTTTCATCTGCTCGAAACGCTGGCGAAAGACAAAATCAAACCGGCCGGCCGCGTTCTCATCAAGCCCAACATGCTTTCGGCCGCGCGGCCCGGGGATGCCGTCCTCACCCATCCGCTCATCATCCGGGCCGCCGTGGAATACGTTCTCGAAAAGGGGGCCAGGCCGCAGGTGTCCGATTCTCCGGCCATCGGTTCCTTTGAAACGATTCTCCGGCAAAACGGCACGGCCGAGGCGCTCCAGGGGCTTCCGGTCGACTGCCGGCCCTTTCGGGAAACGGCGGCGGCGGATATCGGAAAACCCTACGGCCGCATCGATATTGCGCGCGATGCCGTGGAGGCGGACGTCATCATCAACCTGCCCAAACTCAAAACCCACAGCCAGATGCTTCTGACGCTGGCCGTGAAAAACATGTTCGGCTGCATCGTCGGTTTCAAAAAGTCGCAGTGGCACATGCGCGCGGGCGTCGATACGCTTGCTTTCGCGCGCCTGCTGGTGGCGATTCATCAGGCGGTGAAGCCCGCGGTGTCGATTCTGGACGGCATTTTGGCTCTGGAGGGAGACGGGCCGGGAAAAGGCGGCAGTCCCCGGAAGATCGGCGTTCTGATCGGCGCGGACGATTCGTTTGCGCTCGACTGCGTCGCGTGCGAAATGGTCGGCGTCGCGTATAAAAACGTTCCGATCCTCAACGTCGCCTCCGACAGGCAAATGATTCCCTCCTTTGATCTCGACGGCGTTTTGCCCGCAGTCGCCGATTTCCGGCTTCCCGCCGGCGGCCGCCTGGTTTTCGGTCCGCAGCGCATGCAGAACTTTTTGCGCCGCCACACACTGGCCGAACCGGCGTGCGATGCGGCTTTGTGCCGGATGTGCGGAAAGTGCAGAGAAATCTGTCCGGCGGAGGCGATTGCCGACGACCGGGAAAAAATTGAATTTGACGACGGAAAATGTATCCGCTGCTTTTGCTGCATCGAGGTCTGCCCCTACGGCGCGCTGCGCTCCCGGGAAACCCTGGGCGGCAGGATCACGCGGCGGCTCATCAATGCGCTTTCCTGAAAGGATGCTCATGACGGTTCCGGATTTCACGCTTTATTCGCTGGCGCTCTACCGGGGCGAAAAGCGGATTCACAGCTCCACCGCGGGCGGTTTGCGGCCGCTTTTCGAGGCGCTGGCGCAGCATCGGGGGCTTACCGGTCTCACGCTGCACGACAGGGTTACGGGGCTTGCCGCCGCCCGCCTGGCGGTCCTTTCCGGCGCGATCATCCACATCGTTACCGGCGTGGCGTCCGCGCCGGCCGTGGAATTCCTGGACCGGCGCGGCATTTTGCTTACTGCCGGCGCTGTAGTGGACAGGATTCTGACGCGGGACAAAAGCGCCGTCTGCCCGGGAGAGAGGATTGCGCTCGCAACGGAGGACCCGACCGTCTTTGTGCAGCAAATCCGGCAGATGCTCGG